>JBDROF010000100.1:0-12800 GCA_043810345.1 Bacteroidota bacterium
TCATTGCCATCATTGCCATCATTGCCATCATTGCCATCATTGCCATCATTGCCATCATTGCCATCATTGCCATCATTGCCATCATTGCACATCATTGCCATCATTGCACATCATTGCACATCATTGCACATCATTGCCATCATTGCCATCATTGCAATTCAATGTTAAAGAGTTTTGACCAATCGTAGCGTTTCCGTTTTTCCCAATCTTTTTTATGGTAGACATAGCTGACGATCAGAGGAACAACGGTGGTGGCTTCTGCATAGACCATCTGTTCATAGACTGTGTCAACCTTTCCCCAGGAAGAGGCCTCTTTCAAAGTTGAACTGGAGCAGGCGCCATCCCGTGCATCGGCTACCGTGATCTGCACGGCATATTTATGCATGGGAACATGCTTCCCCAATACTTCGGCACAGATGACTGTATCCTGGGCAAAGTTCTTTGGCACACCACCCCCAATCATAAAGAGCCCGGAACTCTTTGCGGCCATTTTGATCTTCGTCAATTCCAGAAAATCAGCCACAGAGTCGATAGACAGATGCTTGATGGGATGGTCCCATTGATGCTTAACCAATCCAAAACCAGCGCTGCTATCGCTGAAGGCAGGACAGAAAATTGGGACAAGATGCTCAAAACAGGTTTGCACCAAAGAGTCTTTTTTCTTAGCATATTTTGTCAGATATCTTCCCATCTCCCAGATGAATTCCCTGGAAGAATAAGGTCTCGGCTCCAGTGAATCAGCAATCTTCCCAATTGTCATATCACATACCTGAAGTTCCTCTTCATCAATATAGGTATCATAAATCCGGTCGATATAATTATTCCGTAATTCTTTGTCATTTGCAACCGGAGTTCCTTTGTAGTGTTTGAATCCCAATGCCTCAAAAAAGTCCATATCCACAATAGAGGCTCCGGTTGCCACGATCGCATCAACCATATTGTGTTTGACCATATCCACATAGACCTGCATGCACCCTCCGGCACTGGTACTTCCAGCAAGAGTCAGGAATATGGTACAATCCTTGTCCCTGATCATCCGGTTCAAAATATCGGCAGCTGTGGCAGTGTCGCGGGAGGTAAAGGACATGTCCCGCATCGCATCTATGATCGTTGTCGAATCAATTGCTTTTATGTCAATGTGTTTGATTTCCTCTTTTAAAAATGCTTTCTTGTCACTCTTTTTCATATGTATAACTATAAGTTTCATTCAAAATTACAAGAAATTCCTTCAAAATCCATGGCAATGATGGCAATGATGGCAATGATGTGCAATGATGGCAATGATGTGCAATGATGTGCAATGATCAGTACCTCATCCACTTCCACAGCTCCTTATAGCTGATCTTCTTCCCATACATCAATATTCCGGTCCGGTAGATCTTTGCCGCCATCCAGGTCGTAGCCAGAAATCCCAGTAACAACAATGCCATAGAGAGAGCAACTTCGTAATAGGGGACGCCAAACGGAATCCGGATCATCATCACCACCGGGGAGGTGAAAGGAACCAGGGAGAGCCAGAAGGCCATGGGGCCATTCGGTTCCTGTACAATGAACTGGGCCACCACGATCGCCAGGATCAGGGGAGCGGTGAGGGGTAATATAAACTGCTGGGTATCGGCTTCACTGTCAACTGCCCCACCAATCGCAGCAAAGAGCGCGGCGTACATCAGGTAACCGAACAGAAAGAAGAAAAGGAAAGAACCGATCATGACAGGAAAGTCGATGCTGTTGATGGCAGCCATCACCTCATTCACTCCCTCTTCCTGTTGAGTTTCGGGAGCCATCCTGATCACCTGACCCGGATCAAACGAACCGGCAGGCTGTTCCATCATCTGCCGGGGAGTGGTTTCAGAAAGGATTGTTCCGGTAAACGTAGAAGTTACAGCGGTGATGATGATAAATGTCAACACCACCCACAACGCAAATTGGGTCAATCCAACCAGGGCGACGCCAACGATTTTTCCCATCATCAGCTGGAAAGGTTTTACGGAGGAGATGATTACCTCTACAATCCGGCTGGTCTTCTCTTCGATCACACCACGCATCACCTGTGAACCGAACATGAAGATGAAAAAATAGATCAGGATAGCCCCGAAAAAGGCAAGCACCATACTTACCTCCGTGTAACTCTTCTCTTCCTTGCCTTCGGGCCCGATCTTGATGGTGCTGAGATCCACCGAGGTTTTTATCGACCGGAGGAGATCTTCTAAATCTACCGGAGTGACATCCTCCCTGGTCAGATCGCGCAGTTGTGCCTCTAACTTCAGGTCCTCAATCCGTTTGGACATGATATTCCGGATATAGCTTTTCACGTTGATGTTGATCTGGTTTCCTGCATAGAGGATGGCATTGGTAGGTAGAGCGACCTCTGTTTTGGGAATGTAGAGCAGGGCATAGTCATCACTGTTCCCGAATGTCTCCTTGGCACTCGAGATATCTGTTTCGAGGTAATGAAACCGGATGTTATCAGAGTCTTTGAACTTCTGATAGAAAAGCCCGGTTTCGTCGATCACCCCCACCTGTTTTATTTCGTTGGTTGTAGTGGCGATATAAATGGGAACAATCACAATTCCGGCCATCAGCAACGGCCCCAGAATGGTCATGAGGATGAACGACCGTTTTTTCACACGGGTGAAGTACTCCCGCCTGAGGATGAGAAGGATCTTTTTCATACAGGAGTCTCTTTGTCCGTCACTACCCGTATAAAGATGTCATTCATACTGGGAATGATCTCGTTGAGCGAATGGATGATGGCATGGGGCATCAGCAGGGCCAGTAGATCGTTCGGTCCGGCATCCTGAGGTAGCCTGATCCGGGCTATCCGCAACGCTTCATCCATGCCTGTTTCCATGATCTCGAAGGATCCGGGAAGAAGAGCCCGGAGATCCTGGTCAAAGGTGTTGAACCGTACTTCGAAGGTGTTGGTGGCATACTGTTTCTTGATCGCTTTCACGTTACCGTCGAGGATTTTCCTGGCGTTGTTGATCAGGGCAATATGATCGCACAACTCTTCCACAGAAGCCATGTTGTGAGTAGAAAAGATGATGGTTGAGCCGGCCTTTTTGAAGCTCAGGATCTCCTCCTTCAACAGGTTCACATTGATGGGATCAAATCCGCTGAAAGGCTCGTCGAAGATCAACAGTCTGGGTTGGTGGATCACCGTCACAATAAACTGGACCTTTTGTTGCATCCCCTTGGAAAGCTCTTCCACCCTCCTGTTCCACCAGCCCATGATGTCAAAATTGGAAAACCAGTAGGTTAACCGCTTCTCGGCTTCCTGGCGGGAGAGTCCTTTTAACTGAGCCAGGTAGAGCGCCTGTTCACCCACCTTCATCTTCTTATACAACCCACGCTCTTCAGGCAGGTAACCAATCTTTTCCACATCCTTGGGAAGGAGTTTCCTCCCCTGAAAAAAGAGCTCCCCGGAATCAGGTGCAATGATCTGGTTGATGATCCTGATCAACGTGGTTTTGCCGGCCCCGTTCGGTCCGAGCAGTCCGAAAATACTGCCTTCAGGAACGGCTATAGAGACCTCGTCCAGGGCTTTATGGGCATCGAATTGTTTGGTGATATGGGAGGCTGAAAAGAGTTCCATCCGTTATTCAAAGTAATCCTTTACGCGCGAAAAGAAACTACGGTCTTTTGAGTCGGGATCCGGTTGAAAATTAGGAGATTTCCCGAGCTTTTCCAGGAGGCTCTTCTCTTCTTTGGTCAGGTTTTTTGGGGTCCAGATTTGCAGTGTGACCAGGAGGTCTCCATTCCCTTCATATCCATTTACACTGGGCAATCCCTTGTTGCGCAGTCTCAGGATCTTCCCGCTTTGTGTTCCGGCCTCTACTTTTACTTTCACTTTCCCTTCTATGGTGGGGATCTCAATAAAGGTACCCAGCACGGCGTCGGAAAAGGTGAGAAAATGGTTGTACAGGAGATGGTTTCCTTCCCGCTCGAAGTGTTCGTGCCTGATCTCATCTATCTGGATATAGAGGTCTCCCGGAACGCCCCCACGTGCAGCCACATTGCCTTTTCCGCTCATCGACAGCTGCATCCCTTCAGCTACCCCGGCCGGGATCTTGATGGGGATCACCTCTTCCCCTTTCACCACGCCGTTGCCGGCGCAGTTATGACATTTATCGGTGATCACCTGTCCTTCGCCTCCGCATTGCGGACAGGTAGAGGTCGACTGCATCTGTCCCAGGAAGGTGGAGGTAACCCGTGTAACATGACCACTTCCATTGCAGGTGGAGCAGCTCTGGTATGCACTCCCGTCTTTTGCCCCGGTACCGCTGCAGGATGAACATTGGATAAATTTGTTCACCTTGATCTTTTTCTCCACTCCGTGGGCGATCTCTTCCAGGGTGAGCTTGACCTTTACCCGCAGGTTAGATCCTTTATGAACGGTCCGGCCTGAACGACGGCGTCCCCCCCCGAAGAAGGAGCTGAACGGGTCCTCAAACCCTGCCCCGCCAAAGATGTCGCCAAAATGGCGGAAGATCTCATCCATGCTCATTCCGCCGCTGAATCCGCCAAATCCTTGGGATCCCTTCAACCCTGAATGCCCGAACTGATCATACCGCTGTCGCTTGGATGAATCACTGAGTACTTCATAAGCTTCTGCAGCCTCCTTGAACTTCTCCTCCGACTCTTTGTCGCCCGGATTCTTATCAGGATGGTACCTCAGTGCCTGCTTCCGGTAAGCCTTCTTGAGCTCCTCAACCGAAGCGTTTTTACTGATCTCCAGTATTTCGTAATAGTCTCTTTTCGTTGTCATTCCTAATTCCTCATTCCTAATTCCTCATTTTCTTCTTCCCTCTTCCCTAACTTCCCACCACCACCTTTGCGTATCGAATGACCTTCCCGTTCAACAGGTACCCCTTCTCGATTTCATCCACCACCTTCCCTTTCAGATCAGGGGATGGAGCGGGGATGTTGGTGATCGCTTCATGGAAATCGGTATCAAACGGTTCCCCGATGGTCTTCATCTGTTCCAGCCCCTTCTGGGTTAGAACATTCAGAAATTTATTGTAAATCAGGATGATTCCCTCTTTCAGGGCAGCATTGGAATCGCCGGTTTCCGAAAATGCCTTGATCGCACGTTCAAAGTCATCCAGGGCGGGAAGCAGGTCGGTGATGACTTCTGCTGAAGCGTTCCTACTCAGCTCTATCTTCTCTTTCAGGGTTCGTTTCCGGTAGTTGTCAAATTCAGAGTACAATCGCAGAAACCGATCATTCAGCTCAGCGATCTTCTCTTCGGGAGATTCTGTCTCTTCCTTCTCAATCGTAGATTCAGTCTCTCCTGGCTCTTCCTGCGACTCCGTGGCAGGAGCATCTTCATTGCGAACCAGCTCCTCATCCAGGGTTGTCTTTTCGTATTTTTTCTTCGGACTCTTCTGCATAGAATACTCGCTAAATAGGTCTTATCGTTTCGTTCCAGCCCAGATACAAAAAATCTGCCGTTCAGGAATCTCCGCCAAAATGTCAGCCATTGATGCGCCGGATGTCGGCTCCCAGATCGTTCAGCCTGACATCGATACGTTCATACCCCCGGTCAATCTGTTCTATGTTGTCGATCACACTGGTCCCTTCGGCCGAAAGGGCGGCGATCAGGAGCGCAACACCGGCACGGATATCGGGCGATGACATCCGGATGCCGCGCAGGGAGTACTGGTGATCCAGACCAATAACGGTGGCACGATGCGGGTCGCACAGGATGATCTTTGCTCCCATATCGATCAGTTTATCTACGAAAAAGAGCCTGCTTTCGAACATCTTCTGATGGATCAGAACACTCCCTTTGCCCTGTGTGGCTACGACCAGCACGATGCTGATCAGGTCGGGAGTGAACCCGGGCCAGGGGGCATCGGCAATGGTCATGATCGAACCATCCATGAAGCTCTCTATGGCGTAATGATCCTGTGCCGGGATCAGGATGTCGTCACCGTGTTGAACCAGTCGGATCCCAAGTCTTTTGAAAACCTCGGGAATGATGCCCAGGTGCTGGTGATTGACATTCCGGATCGTGATCTCCGAACCCGTCATGGCAGCCAGACCGATGAAACTTCCCACTTCTATTATGTCCGGCAACAGTGTGTGGGCACCTCCGTGGAGTGTATCCACCCCCTCCACAGCAAGCAGGTTGGATCCCACACCGGTGATGCGGGCCCCCATCCGGTTGAGCATGTCACACAACTGTACCAGGTAAGGTTCACAGGCCGCGTTGAAGATGGTTGTGGTCCCGCTCGCCAGCACGGCTGCCATCAGGATGTTGGCGGTTCCGGTAACAGAGGCTTCATCCAGAAGCATATAACAACCCTGGAGTTTCGTAGCTGAAACAGCATAATATTGATGATCAGGGTCGTAGGTGAACGTGGCGCCAAGTTTTTGCAGTCCGGTAAAGTGCGTATCCAGCCTTCGACGGCCGATTTTATCTCCGCCGGGGAGGTATGCAAATCCTTTGCCGAACCTTCCGAGAAGCGGGCCAAGGATCAGGATCGAGCCACGCATTGAGCTTACTTTCTTCCTGAAATCTTCGGTATGGAGGTAGTCAAACCGGACCTTGTCGGCCTGGAAGGTAAAGGTGGAGGCGCTCTCCTGCACGACCTCCACACCAAGGGCTTTCATCAGTTCAATCAGCCGAACCACATCGTGGATAGCAGGGATGTTCCCGATGGTCACCTTTTCACTGGTCAACAGGGTGGCGCATATAATCTGCAGGGCTTCATTTTTAGCTCCCTGGGGGACAATCTCGCCGGATAGTCTCTTTCCTCCGGTGATCTCAAATGAGCTCACTGCAGCTTTCTGCGACCCCGGTAATTCTGACCGGTGTTGTCTTTTTGACGGAAAGGTCTGCGCTTTTTATTGCGGGCAAGAATATCGCTGGTGGTGGCCAGCTTCATGTCCTGTTTCAGTTTCAGCGCTCCTTTGGAGAGGATGCTAAGCTGTTCTTCAATCAGCTCATCCGTCACCGAATCGCGATTCCAGTTGAGGTATGATTTTTTCATGTGGTTGGCAATCGCTTTTGCCAGCGCATCTTTCTCCGGACCCTCTTCATAGATGGTTGCCTTTTCGATCATCAGGGTGATGTTCTTCCCGTAATGCCTGAATTCGATCTCGCTGTCATGGTAGGAGATGGGTTCTGGTTTAGCACTTAACACTTGCGGTTCGGGAGGAGGATAGGGGGAGTCCACATCCAGTTTAAAGCCGGAAATGATGTAGAGATGATCCCAGAGTTTGTGCTTGTAGTCTCCCGACTCTTTCACCTGGGGATGCATCTGGGACATCACATTCACAATGAATTTGGCTGCTTTGGTTCGTTTCTCACGGTCTTCGATGGTAGTGATGTACTCAATCATCCTCTGAATGTTCCTTCCATACTCTGCAATGGCCATCGGACCGCGTGCGGTGTTGTATTCCATGTGTTGAAAATTTGTGCAAAGATACAACTTTTCTCACCGCAAACTTCTCTGCCTGATGAAAAGAGGTTTCCTTTCTATGGCAGAAAAAAGGAGGGAAATGGGGGATCTACCATTTTCATGAGTCATTCAGTATGGAAGCTTGTGTCGCTGAAGACGTAGTTTCTTAGGATAGATATACTTCCTTATTCAAAGATAATCTTCCCCGAATAATACTTCTTCCCATTGCTAAGGATTGCATTGTACATGCCTTTAGCCTGTGCACGGATATCGAGTTCTATGGAATCTCCAATAATTTTTATTCGTACTTTTTGAATCAGCCGCCCGGTTTGATCGTAAATTTCAAGTGATAACTCTTTTTCATGCTGGAACTCATCCGGAATGGTGATCCTGCATTGACCTGTATTAGGATTAGCATAGATCAACAGGGTGTTAGAGGATTCTGGTTTCGGTTGAATGATCCCGGTTATAGGTGAACAGGCAGCTATAAATACATCGGACTCACCTCTTGAAATTAAAGGTTGAGGGCCGATGTCGAGTGTATTGTAAAAGGCGCCACCTTGCAAAATATTTCCAGAATAACCGACAGTCACTATTGAAGATCCTTCTGAATATTGTCTTACTCCTATGCATTCTCCATCTATATTATATTTTGCAAGGAACATATCCATCATATCTATACTCGTCGCATCTGAAACAAGCAGAAAAGGGCCAAAATGAGCTTCCCCCATAAACGTTCCGGTAAAATACACATTATTCTCTCTATCCACGGAAACCGCATGTCCTCTAGCAAACCCGGATGGCTGAATACCCCGGGCCCATTGGTAAATCCCGTTTGAACTGTATTTTGCTAAAAAACAATCTCCATAGTTACTGTGTAATGTATCGTCACCAAATATTCCAGATGAGCCCCACATCGTACCGGTTAGATAAATATTCCCGATACGATCACAGGAAATATTTGAACCTTCACCTCCCTCTGGATATCCTGCAACCCTGAGCCATTCAACATATCCGTCCAGAGAAAAAGAAGCAAGGAATACTGCATTGTGTCCAATGGGCAAGGTTACTGAAATTGTATCAATAACAATCGTTTCTTTTAGTACATTACCACTTATATATAATTTTTGGTTTGCAAAACAAAGGTTAGAGGGGACAACTTCGGTGTTGCTGGATGATGGTGAAATATAATTAAACTTCTTTTTTGCCCAGAGTAAATTGCCGTCTTCAGTATATTTCGCTAAAAACCCTCCCCGGGGTATCGTATCCTGTTGAAATATGGCATCCGTGTTGTTGGATCCGGAAATATATATGTTTCCCAGATCGTCATAAGCAATCCCAAATCCAGAATCCATACCATTTCCGCCTGCAGCCCTTGCCCAAAGTACATTTTTATCCAAATCCATGACAATCAAAAAAATCGTCAAACCATTCCCTGTTAGAATCGTATCAGGTAAGATAAGTTTGTGATCAAATGAACCCGTTATAAGTAACCGGGAATTCAAGGTGTCCAGGATCATTGATCCAAAAGATTCATTAACCGTTTTATTCGGACCTCCAAATCTCATGGACCAGATTTCGTTTCCCAGTGGATCATATTTAATGAGAAACAGATCATTTTCTCCATAACGAGAAAAAGTCATAGTATTGGTTATGAAAGTATAGCTATAGTAATCTCCTCCTAAATAGCTATTCCCATTCAAATCAGTTACTAATGAAATTGCGTATTCATCCTGGGTTCCTCCGGCCTGGGAAGACCAATTGCAGTCCTGGCTGAAAGCCGGGAAGGAAGCATAAAGCAGCAAGCCAAGAAAAATGAGAATCGTATTTAACCACGTTTTCATTATTAGTAACCTGAGAACCCGGTTTATATTTACATCGACCAAAGATAATTATTTATTTTGCAGAAGCAAAAATGTATTCGCTATTTAATGAGCAAGGATTTCAATGAACGAGAATGACGAATCCACCTCACCCTAACCCTCTCCTCAAGGAGAGGGAAATTCTCCCCTTCTCTTTGAGGAGAAGGGGACGGGGGATGAGGTGGATTATTGACCCCTCTGTTCCTACCGGCTTTCCGTGTCATTGCGAACGAAGTGAAGCAATCGGCTAAGGTTTCGGTTTTCAGGTGTCCGGGTACTTTTTTACTCGAAGATAATCTTCCCCGAATAGCTCTTCTTTCCGTTACTCAGAATGGCGTGATAGAGACCTTTTGCTTGGGCACTGATATCGAGTTCCACGGAATTTCCTGCTATTTTCATCCTGGCCTGTTGGATCAAACGGCCTGTCTGATCGTAAACCTCAAGATTTAATTCTTTTTCATGCTGAAACTCATCCGGGATCGTTATCTTACACTCGCCGGTGTTTGGATTTGCGTAAATCAGCAAGGTGTTTGAAGGAGATTGCTGCGGCTGAATGATGCCGGTGATGGGTGAACATTTGGTGGCAAACATATCAGAAGAACCTCTTGAAACTAATAGTTGTGGACCAACAGCAAGGGTGTCGTAAAAAGTTCCCCCAAAGTGAATGTTTCCAGAATTGTCGACAGCAATACCAGGAAAAACTCCTCTTGAATAATGATTGACCCCAATACAGGTTCCCTCACCGGTATATCGTGCAAGAAACATATCAGAGGTTGACTCCGAAATGACAATGAATGGACCAAAGTGGGCTGTGCCGTGCAGGGTACCGGTAAAATATACATTATTTTCTTTATCCGCAATGACGCCATATCCTTTTGACCGATTTGAAGCATTTATATTTCGAGCCCAGTGGAAGGTTCCATCAGGTGAAAATTTTGCTACAAAGCAATCGCCCATCGGTGTTACGCTATGTAAAGTATCCTGACCAAAAAAACCAATTTTTCCCATTTCACCCGTAATAAAGACATTACCATTCCCGTCTGAGGAGATCTTTCGGCCAGTGGCACCATAAGGTGCTCCCGCAATTCTAAGCCATTGAACATTTCCCTCCGGTGAAAACGAAGCAAGGTATGCTGCATTAGTCCCCAAAGGTATGGTGATTGAGATTGTATCGATCACTATCGTTTTATTAAGAGCATTCCCATTAACTATTAGATTTTGGTTTAAAAAACAGAGGTTCAACGGTGTTGCTTCGCAATAAGTAATACTTGCTTGATGGTATCTGAATTTATTCTTTGCCCAGATTAGGTTTCCATACTTATCATATTTTGCTAAGAATCCTCCTTTTGGTATGGTAATACCCTGAAAAGCGACTCCACTTTGGTTCGTTCCGGATATATAAATATTTCCTTGCAGATCATACGTTATACCATATCCCTTGTCAGGTCCGGCACCTCCTGCAGCCCTGGCCCAGAGTATATTTCTATCGAAATCCATAACAAGCAAATAAATAGTCAACCCTTGTCCTGAAAGGACAGTATCAGGCAGGGTAAGTGAGTTATAAAATGATCCCGTAACAAGCAACCGGGAGTTCAAAGTATCTATGACAATACATCCGATTTGTTCATAGTCCGTTCCTGTTGGATTATACCCGCCGAATGCCCATGCCCAGACTTCATTCCCTGATGGATCGTATTTGATGATTGCCATATCATTTTGTCCCAGGCTATTGGCAGAGCCGGTATTAAAAATTATCGGTTCACTATTAAATCCGCCTCCTATATAACTATTCCCATTTTGGTCAAGAACAATATAACCGGCCTGATCAGAATATGTTCCTCCAGCCTGGGAGGACCAAAGGCAATCCTGGCCAATAGTAATAAATGAAAGAAGATTAAAATAAATTAATAAAGACAAAATATTTATAAATGTTTTCATCGGTTATGTGTATTAAATGACAATAAGTTTCCTGATTATTTGATGTTCCATATTTCTCAACTGAACAAAATATACACCCTTTGAAATATGCGTCAAATCAAGGGAAAGACTCTTTTCATTGATATTTCTCAAAAACACTTCTTTACCATATTGGTCATAAATAAACATATGAAGTTCTGTGACCGGTTCATTACTCAGTATCTCTATTAAAAAAATGCCGGTTCCCGGATTTGGATATATACGAACATCAAAAGCTTTTTCGATAGGCATGAAGTTTAATTTAATCTCTTTATTTATTTTGATATCAACTATCTCGTCATTCGAAAAGATTCCATTTGCACTTTTAGAAAATGAATAAAGGTTTTCACAGGGGTAAAAAGTATTTCCAGTATGAATCCAGGTTTCACTTCCGTTGGCAGCATTAAATTCCTGGTTCACTGAGATTTCAGTCCGGGCTTTTGTCTCAAAATAAGCATATTGCTGAACTTCAATATTTGTCAGAGAAACCATGTCCCATGCCTGTAACACAATAGAATCGTTTGCAATAATAGTAAGAGAATCAAACGAGTCTTCAAAATTGAAATCAAATCTGTCTAAGACATAAGTTTGTCCGGATGGTACACCTAAAGAATCTCCCCAACGTGCGCTATCTAACCTTGAACAACCAGGGGCAGAAATAACGATTCTCTCAACTGTATGCCAATTTGGGGCTTCTACGATATAATCATATGGTAGAAGTTGGAAATAACCCGTATCATTGGTAAACGTATAATGATTATCATAATAATGTAAAGTATCGTCATCCGGTATACCCGGTACAATCTCGTCATATAATCTTGTTTGCGCGAATATCCATGCATCTTTAATCGGTACATTATCCTGATCAATGACATGCCCGGTGACGATATTTGTATCTTTTCCATAAAAGGCATGGTAGTATGGATCATTATAATACGGGGGTTCGGAGCAGGTGCCTGATGGAGGTGGACTAAAGTCATCAAACACCTCCCAAACCGGCTTTAGAATCGTATCGCAGGGCCAATTATCTCCACATGTTTTATTTTTCTTGAGGATTCCAAAACCGTCTCCCGAACCACCACCTACATCTTGATAAAACCACCAGCTAAATCCACTGCCTGCACATTCCCATGTCTGCATTGTGACCGAATCTGCAAACGATTCTTGTTCTAACAAGGATCCATCATACTTAAGACCGAAACTGGAATCATCAACTGCTTTAAATCCCATCTCCCCAATGATCCAGGGCATTGCGGAGTTGTTTTGAAGCCAGTAAAGATTCCCATATATCCGGTTAACCATAGCTTCAAAATATGTCGAATCTTCATATTCTACATGAGCGCTGGGGTATATATGTGGGGAATAAAAGTCGAGTTTAAGGATTGAAAGATCGTATTCCCAAATATCTTTGAATCCTTTACCACCCAATGTGACAAGGTGGTGAGGATCACCTGCCTTAACCGTGTCGTACCACATTTTAACTTTTTCACATACATCCTGCTTTGAGTGCCCAATTGTATCTTCAGGCCAAACAGATGCAGGTTCATTCCAAAGGTCGTAAGCCATTAAAGTT
>JBDROF010000101.1:0-3698 GCA_043810345.1 Bacteroidota bacterium
GCGACGCCAAAAAGGTTTACGTGATCGTGCCGGTCGTACTGGCCATCATTGCGGCCGTTATTATATTCGGATAACTCTGATCTCCATGCACTTATGCAGGAACGCAAACTCCGTATGGTCAAAGAGGATCCGTGGCTCGAAGCCGCTGAAACGGAACTCAATGACAGGTACCAACGGTACCGTGACCGGCTGAATTCCATTGAAGCCGATGAGGGGACGCTCACCCGTTTTGCCGATGGCTATCATTATTTCGGAATTACCTTCGACCGGAAACGCAAAGGCTGGGTTTACCGGGAGTGGGCGCCTCATGCGGAAGACCTCTACCTGTTCGGCGATTTCAACGGCTGGCAGCGTTATTCCCACCGGATGAACCGCCTGGACTATGGCGTTTGGGAGATCTTCCTGCCGGAAGAGGAGTACAAAGAGCGGTTCACCCACCAAAGTAAGATCAAGGTGCTGGTTCATTCCGACACGGGCTGGCAGGAGCGGATCCCTGCATACATCCGGCGGGTGGTACAGGATCCAGAAACCCTTGATTACACGGGCCAGGTATGGTTTCCTCCCACCCCGTTCAACTGGGAAGGGGATACCTTCTCGATTGGCCGGCTGAAAGAGCTGGTGATCTACGAAGCGCATACAGGGATGGCCCAGGAGCGGGAAGGTATTGGCACCTTTGTGGAGTTCGCCGATTACCTTATACCTTATATTAAAAACGCCGGGTATAACACCATTCAATTGATGGCGGTGGCCGAACACCCCTACTATGGCTCCTTCGGATATCATGTCACCAATTTTTTTGCGGTCTCGAGCCGCTTTGGCACCCCGGAAGAGTTGAAGTACCTCATTAAAAAGGCTCATGAACAGGAACTGGCCGTGATCATGGATCTGGTTCACGCCCATGCTGCCAAGAACACCCTGGAGGGGCTGAACGGGTTCGACGGGTCGGGCCATCAGTATTTTCACGCCGGGGAGCGTGGTGACCACCCGCACTGGGACTCCAAGATCTTTGACTACGGCAAACGGGAGGTGCTTCGCTTTTTGCTCTCCAACGTGAAGTTCTGGTTGAAGGAGTTTCATTTTGACGGTTTCCGTTTCGATGGCGTCACCAGCATGATCTATTTCGATCACGGCTTCCGGGAGGGTTGGGACCTGGAGGGATATTTCAAAACAGGGGTGGAGTGGGATGCCATCACCTACCTTCAACTGGCCAACACCCTGGTGCACAGGATCAAACCGAAAGCAGTTACGATCGCTGAAGATGTCAGTGGCATGCCGGGGATGTGCCGGCCCATCCTGGAGGGAGGCATCGGGTTCGACTACCGGCTGGGGATGGCCATCCCCGATTACTGGATCCGGACCCTGAAAGAGAAGCGGGATGAAGAGTGGAACCTCCATGAGCTATGGCACCTTCTGAACGACCGCCTGCCGAACGTACAAACGGTAGCCTACTGCGAGTCCCATGATCAGGCGCTGGTAGGAGATCAAACCATTGCCTTCCGCCTGATGCAGGCGGAGATCTATTTCAAGATGTCGACCCGTGACGAGAGCGTGATTATCGACCGCGGCATCGCCCTCCACAAAATGATCCGGCTCATCACCATCTCCCTGGGTGGGCAGGCCTACCTGAACTTCATGGGCAATGAGTTCGGCCATCCCGACTGGATCGACTTTCCACGGGAGGGCAATAACTGGAGCTTCTGGTATGCCCGCCGGCAATGGTCGCTTATCGGGAATCCCGACCTGAAATACCGGTTTCTTGCGGAATTTGACCGGGCCATGATCAGACTGGTAAAAGTGCATGATATCCTTTCGCCCTGTTACGGCAAGCAACTCAATATGGATGAGGAGAACAAGACCATGGTGTTTGAGAAACAGGGACTGATCTTTGTTTTTAATTTTCACCCCGACCGCTCACTCCCCGGCTACTCCTTTCAGCTACCGGAGCCGGGGGATTATATCTCTCTGTTGAATACTGACAGCGTTGAATTCGGAGGTTTGGGACGGATTGACACGTCACAGAAACACATCACCACCTACGATCCGAAAACAAACACCCACCGGCTCACCATCTACAACACCAACCGCACGGCCCAGATCTTCAAACGGGTTTAACCCGGAACTCTGCAGGAATCTGCAAGAAAACATTTACTTTTGTACCAACCATAAAATCCGGAATCATGAACAAATCTGCGATCAGGCTAGCGCTACTGCTGTTACTGCTGACTCCTTTTCATCCCTTGCAAGCCTCTGGCGATGTCACTGATACAACCTATCACTTCCTTTTTCATCTCAACATGACCAAAGCCATCCAGGATGGTTTGTTTGATCCCGACTCCGACCAGGTTTATGTCGATTTCGAAGAGAGCATTCCAACCCTTCAGCTCCTGGAGGGCGCTGACCGTGTATTCAGCGGCCTGATCCAGCAGGGTCTCGATTCAGGAACCACCTATCACTTCCGGTTCCGGATCAACGATACCGTTTATGAGTTTATTGAGCGGGAGGCTACAGCGGTTCCTGGAGTCACCGGGATCCATGCCTGGTGGAATGAGGAGTACCTCAACACCACTACCTTCCGGGTCGACTTTTCCGGCACTCCTTTCTATGTATTCAATATCGGATCAGACACCTTGCAGATCCTGGGGGATATGACCGGATGGGAACCCGTTGGGATCAACCGCGTAGGATCCTCTTATTACTATGATATTACCTGCCATCTCGATCCCTCCCTTCTCTACGAATATATTTTCAGGATCATCCGGGATACTCTCATCACCTACGAAAATTTCGGGGGATTGAACCGCATGTTCATCCCCCCGGATACCACCATCACGGTAGTGCAGTATTTTAACAACCAGGACACGACCAGGATCCTGCTGACCCTCGAGTGCCACATGAACATCCAGCAGGAGTTAGGGAATTTTGACCCGGAAACCGATTACCTGGATGTGGCCGGAAATTTCAACGAGTGGGGCGCATGGGATCTCCTCTTTGATCCCTACCATACAGGGCTGTATAAGGTATCCAGGATGCTGGACAGGTCGCTGATCGGAGGGCCTCCTGTGGAATTCAAATTCCGGATCAACGGATCGTGGGCTACCGCTGAGTTGGACAGCCTCGATCCCCGTTCCTACGTATTACAACCGCTTGATACCAACGGCAATCCCAACACCTATACCTGCTGGTATAACAATGTAGGGCCGGTGGTTCCCTCTCCCCCGTGGGTCACCGACCTTTATATCCAGGGATTACTGGAGGTAAAACAGGTTCTCACAGGATCATATCTTTATCATGATCTGAGTGGCATTCCTGAGGGGAACTCGCTTTACAAATGGTACCGGGCCGACACTATCGGGGCGACACTGGTGGAGATCGACAGCGCCTGGACCATCAATTACACCACCGACAGTATTGCCGATCTGGGGAAATACATCGTTTTTGAGGTAACCCCGGTGGCAGCTTACGGAGACAGTGCGGTGGGCGTGCCGGCCCGGGTTTATACCACCAGCCCGATCGGAGCGGTCGGGATTCAGGAGTATGCGCAAAACCAACTACGCCTCTACCCGAACCCGGCTGTACAATATATTATCTGTGAAGGAAAATACAACATCAGCCGGTTCGAGATTTACAACATCAGCGGGATGCTTGTATTTCAATCAGGTTCCATTGATCGTGTCCGCTTTCAGGTTGAAATCTCTCAC
>JBDROF010000102.1:0-98423 GCA_043810345.1 Bacteroidota bacterium
TTTACAGTTTTAAGCCCCTTCTGTTAAAAGCGAATTATTCGTAAGGTAATTTTGAAAGAAAATTTCGAGCTAAACCGTGCGTGGGCCAAGGGGTTTCTTTTTTGGTCCTTTTTGATTTGACCATGGCCCCAAAGAAAAAAGTACTCCGCTGGAATAAGGATTGTACCTGCAATTGCTTTATTTTTGCTTCGTTTTCTTTGCCTAAAGAAACAGAAGTTCAGTCAGTTAAGAACCCTGGCGCTTTTTTTTTTTATTTTTTTTGCGCTCCAAAAAAAGAAACGAAATTTTCGATATTAAAGCGAAAAAGAGGGTATCCCGTTCTGCATGAATATTTTAAGGTTTGTTAAGCCTAAAAATATTCCAGCAGACTCGACGAAGTCCCCGCCACGCCCTGTCGAGAAATGCAATTGCACTTATTCCATTTCTAAGGATATATGAAATGGGTATATATAAATACATCTTGGAATTTTTGCGCCGGGATCTCAGCCAGTGGGCTGCTCCCCCTTCTAGGTATTGAGGCATTCCATTGAAAACTGGGGAGGCCTTTGATCATTAACCCGGGATCAGAATGATCCCCCTGTGACTGGCTATGCTTATTTTAGCGGATACTTCATTTCATTAAAAATTCATTGAAGTCTTTGTGATCCGGATAGAGTACTGGAGCCCAATCCCTAATATGATTATAAGTGGTCATTAAGTTTTGTGTAGCGGTCCTTCCGGCCTGATCATTGTCAAGGAGAAGGTTAACTTCATATGTGCCTACCAGTTCAGCTTCGATCTTTGGAAGAAGAGATAAGGAGTTTAAGATAATCGTTCTGAAACTTGGGACTTGTTTGTAATAGGTGCAACATGATAAGAAATCCATGAATCCTTCAAATACATTGAGTTTTGAATTATCCTTTCCACGGAGCGTTGTAAAATATTTTGGACTTGAACCTGTCTTAAAATAAGCGCTCCGTAATTCATATCCACCCTTGTCATTTGCAAATGCCAGAGCGAAATACTGTTTACCATGAACGGTATAATATGCTTCCTTAAGAAACCGGCGGGCGAATGCCATTGAAACCTTCCGGGATCTGAGATATTGAATCAGGGCCGGGTTTGACAAGGCCTGAATGCGATCAATTTTAATACGGCATGAATCATCCAAAGGTTCAAAGCAATGCTCCCCTGCAGGATAGGAACTGCCGCCAATATGTGTTAAAGCTTCCGACACCGTATAATTGTTTAGCTTTATTACAAGGTCAATGAGATTGCCGCCTTCACCGGCACCGAAATCGTACCAGAGGTTCTTGTTCAGGTCAACTTTAAAACTGGGTGTTTTCTCACTACGAGTAGGACTGTGAAACCATGCGCTGCCATATTTTACCTTCATAGGTCGGTGACCATTCTGCTCAAGATAATCGAGAATATGAGTTTTCTTTGTTTCTGTACAATA
Source organism: Bacteroidota bacterium (assembly GCA_043810345.1). GTDB lineage: Bacteria > Bacteroidota > Bacteroidia > Bacteroidales > FEN-979 > QYOJ01. The sequence goes on from JBDROF010000102.1 coordinate 1,439, forward strand.
AGTGGTTGATTCTGAATCATCATCTTTTTTCATAAAAAAATTATTTTAAGAGTTTTTGATTTACTGATTTACTATTCTGTTAATGTCTTGATTTATAATTATATATGTCTGTAAAGGCTGGTAAATGTGGTAAATTTACCTTCTATTTACTATTGATTTACCTTCGATTTACTTAGATACATCAGTGTTTTAGCGTATTAGTAAACAGGTAAACGATTTTCCGGAAAATTTAAATTTTCGATTCGACAAACTCACGGGTCACTGTATAATATTTTCCGGTAGTCGTGGTAAATGAAATCTTGGAAACCATCATTTGATCCCCATCATCATAATTGTCAGCAATGGAAGGGAATTTGAACTTGTTATTTTTTGATTGGGGGAGTTTCCATTCCTCTTTAAGGATATAACCGAGCTGCGATGCGAGGCCTGTAATTTGTCTCAGGGATTTCTCAAGCTCATGGGCCAGTCTGACCGGTGTTACATGAATTTCATCCCCTGATGCTTCAAAAGCAAAAATGTCTTCGCACCATCTTAACAGTTCCTTTTGAATAATGCTACGGGTGTGGATTCTGATCCTGGTAAGCGCTTCAGTCTCGTAAACCTTAGGATCAAACCATAACCTGCTTTTCTTGGGATAAACCATTTGACGATTCTTTAACATATAAAGGAATGCCGGGATTTCATTTTCCAGGTGGGTCATAAGTTCCGGAATGAAATCACCGGGAGTAAGTTCCGGTACCTTCACCACAAAAAACCGGTTGTCATCCTCGTCCATCTTAATGAAATTATCCTCCGTGTTGCTTGACAGGATTAATTTTCCGAAGAAATCCATCCGGATCGTATCCCTGCCTTTTGCTTCCATGTTAATTGAATCGGTTGTTGTAAGCCGCTTGATCTTTTCCTTTATGATGGTCTTATCGATAAAAGACTCGTCAATGCAAACAATCAGCTTGCTTGCATAGAGAGAATTGAAGTTGGTGCTGAATTCCTCATTTCCCAGGATGATGGCATTTCGTCCGAAAATGGAACAAAGCCACTTCATAAAAGTGGATTTGCCGGTCTCCTGTATTTTCGAGACAAGACAGATGACCGGAAGATTCTGGGTAGGGTTTTCGTAAAGGATCTTCAGGTAGTCCAGAACGATATCAAGTTTGTCCTGGAAGATACGGGAAAGGAATTTAAAGGTAATGGTAACATCACCCGGCGTCGGTGTATATTTCATCTGCTCATAGAGATTATAATATGCATCACCGTTATGAATGTGCTCTTTCAAGTAGGTTTCGGCATTGTCCGGGATGTTTACAAAAGCGACATATTTATTGATGTACCTGAATATCTCTTTCCCGAAGTCCCCAATAATTGCACCTTTTCTCCAAAGCTGCTGAATTGGTGTACTTTGTTTGCGGGCATTGAGAATATGGCTCAGGCGGTAATAGTCTGTTGCAACCCTGATGTATTTTTCTCCCTCACGCATGAGGATTGACGACATATCATCAGGTTGTTCCTTTTCGGAATCAAGAAGAGAAATTTTACCGGTTCCAGGTTCCGGATAGGGTTTATTATTCTTTCGAAGCAATCTTTGTTCATTATGCATATCTTTGTACTTGAGAATTGTTTAGATCGATTTCCAGCTATTTAACAGATTAAGATAAAAGCCCGTGCCTGCGGGCTTTTATCGTTTGATTCTATTGAGGGCAAGGTTCAGGGTCTGCGCCTGGTGGACAAATAAGAATCTGTTTCGGCATTGATCTCTGAGATAGTCCTCTTACGGCCTGACATGATCCAGGCAGTGAGTTCCTGTTTTGAGAAATAGAGACGTTTTCCTCTCTTGCTAACAGGAACTTCAGAACGCTGGACCAGTCCATAAACTGTAGGGACAGTAAGGTGAAGGATCTCGGCTGCTTCCCGGATGGGCAACAGTCTATCCTCTTCAGGTTGGGGGGTGTTGTTTTGTGAAAGTAAAAGTCGTTCGATGTTGTCCAGTTTGTCTTGCAACTGGCTGACGGCTTGCGGGAGTTGTTCAAATGTAATTGTCATACAGGATAAGTTTTAGGTTTATCCTGCAAGAATATGCGCGGCATTTCGCGGCATCAGTACATGAGTACTCCTTATTTTAAAGTTTCGTAGTGGTTTTTTACTTCTTCTGTGTGAAGGGATGCAGTATATCTGGGATCCCGATTAGAAGGATTCTTTCTGAGATCATTGATATTTCCCTGGATTGTTCTAACGGAAACAGGTCTGTTTCCGGCACAAAAAATTTCTGCAAATTTTTTATACATCTCGGTTCTTGTCGAAGCATACTCCGACAGAAAATAATCGACGAAGGAAAGGAAATCAAACATAGCTATTCTATAAGGAACATCGTTTGCACAGATCAGTTTTATAAGTTCGCCATGGGATTGCTCGGTGAGATTCCTGACCTTAGGTAAATTAAAGAACCCATTTTGATGAAGAGCAAGTTTCAGTTTTTCACAAGCCCCCTTATGTGGGTCAATTGCCTGTTCAGAGAGAATACTCTTTTCCTGAGAAGGAAAATGAACATGGATGGTGTTTAAGGGGAAGCCAAGACTGATGCAAATATCTGCAAATGGAATATTATAGATTGAACAGCATTTTTGCAGCTCATCGAAAAGCATATGATACAAAATGCTGCAGCCACGCTGAAATCTAAGTTCATGACTTTGGTCATTTGGAATATCCATGATGAACAGGTCCTTTATCCTGGTAATTTCCGGTGTAATTTCTTCATTGTCCACGGCAGTCATCTTCGCTTCTGTATCCTGTTGAATATCACTGACAGGCTCATGATTTTTAGATTTCATCAACCTGGAGACATAGCGTTTAATCAAATCTGCCTTTTGTTCCTTGCTGCTTTTATTCAGTATTTCGTTTTCAAGCTCAAGGGAGAAGGGTTCAATATAAAATTCTGCAATCCTTTCGGCAGCCCCCAGTAACGGAGAGTGTACCGGATTATAGGAAGAAAGATGATCTACAGGTGAGGTTAGTAAATCAATACATTCATCAAACTGGGAATAAGGTAACATGGGTCAAATGTAAAATTAAATTGGACTTTACAAAAGAGGTAAAAAGACAAATTCTGTGGTTACATTTAGGGTTACATTAAAAAAGGGTTTCAGATTTTAATTTTCTGAAACCCTTGTCATTGTTGGTCGGGGTAGTAGGATTCGAACCTACGACCCCCTGCTCCCAAAGCAGGTGCGCTAACCGGACTGCGCTATACCCCGAAGCGGAGAAGGGGGGATTCGAACCCCCGGTACGGTTCCCCGTACGACAGTTTAGCAAACTGTTGGTTTAAGCCACTCACCCACCTCTCCGGGTCGACTAAAAACGGGGTGCAAATTTAGAAAATACGGAGAGAACTACCAAGATAATTTTACCCAAAACCACATACGATCGACCCGCCTCTCCTTGTTTCAACGTTTTTATGTAGGTTTGTTATCCTAACTTTACATATATGAACAAGCGTTTTCTTTTCATCACCCTTATCATCACGGCAGGAATAGGCTCTTTGGCTTTTGGTCAGATCAGGAACGCAAAAAAACAGATGACCTTGTATAATTATTCAGAGGCGCTGTCAATTCTGACCAAATCGCTGACAAAAGAGAACACCGATAAGCGGGAGGCTACCCTCCTTATGGCAGCATGTTACCGGAAACAAAATGATATCCGGAATGCAAAAAGATGGTATGCAAAAGTCCTCGAATACGGAGGTGCCGAACCTTCCACCTTATTCAATTACGCACAAATCCTGAGATCATCCGGAGATTACCAGAAGGCGAAAGAATACTTTTTAAACTATGATGAGCTCGTTCCCGGCGACAAGCGTGCAAAGATCCTGGCAGGTTACTGCGACAGCGCCCTTGCCTGGAAAGACATTCCACCGGCGTATGAAGTGAAGAATGCAGGAACCCTGAATTCAGAACAATCGGAATTCGGAGCGGTATTTTATGATGAAAGATTGTGTTTTACCTCAGACCGCATGGTCTCAAAACAAGGTTTTTCCAACTATGGCTGGACCGGTAATGCCTACCTCCATCTGTTCTATGCCGACCCGGTATCTTTGGATGATTTTTATAACGACTTCAAAGAGATACGCCTTGCGCCCGATTTGTTTAATAAGGCCTATCATGACGGACCAGCATCCTTTTCCCGCAATTTTACAGAGGTGTTTTTCAACCGCACAAGGGGATACAGGGATAAAGGGAAAAAGGATCAGGATCGTATCAGGACTTACCTGCTGAAAATCTATAGCTCGGAACAGAAGGAATCAAAATGGGCGAACCCCGTCGCATTTTTCCTGAATAACGACACCTTCTCCGTTGGCCACCCGGCGCTTTCAAAGGATGGCAACGTACTCATTTTTGTTTCGGATATGGAGGGCGGATATGGAGGAACAGATCTTTACATGTGCCGTCGTGAAAATAGTACCTGGAGTCAACCGGTAAATATGGGTCCGGTTATCAATACCTTTGGGAATGAGATGTTCCCGTTCCAGGCTGAGAACGGAGATCTCTATTTTGCCTCTGACGGACATCCCGGTTTTGGCGGACTCGATATCCTGATCACCCGCCAACTAGCTGATAGCACCTGGCTCCAGCCCTGCAACCTGTTTCAGCCCATCAATTCATCCTATGATGACTTTTCCCTTTGCATCGCCGGGAATAATAAACATGGCCTGTTCAGCTCGAACCGTCCAGGAGGGCTCGGCAGTGATGATCTTTATGTGTTCAGGCGACCGGAGGAGATGGTGCCGGGTTCGATGAAACTTGAAGTGATGACCTGTTTGTCAGGGTATGTCAAAGATAAAACTACACTCAAACCTATTCATAACGCAACTGTTTTCTTCCTTGATCAGGAAACAAACCAGTCCCTTGTTCTGAAAACGGACTCAAACGGGTATTACAGAACGCAGGTAACACCTGGAAAATCCCATGCCGTTAAAGCGATGCAAACCGGTTATATAGCCGACTGCTTCCTTTTTGCTACCGATACCATAAGTCAGATGGCCAACCTTACCGCACCACGCGATCTCCTTCTTGACAGGCTGAGCCATGACCGGACGTTTGTCCTGGAAAATATCTATTATGACCTCGACAAGTGGTACATCCGCCCTGATGCCCAACCTTCCCTTGACAAACTCGTATTGCTTATGAAAGAGAATCCGGTCAATATCGAACTCGGATCACATACCGACTCCAGAGCAACTGAAACTTATAACAATGAACTATCGCAAAAGCGGGCCGAATCCGTCGTCCGATATATGGTCCTGCAGGGGATTAACCCTCTCCGGATCACTGCCAGGGGGTATGGGGAAACGCAACCCGTGAATGAGTGCAGGGATGGTGTCTTTTGCACTGAAGAGCAACACCAGCTAAACCGGAGAACCGAATTCAAGGTGATCTCATGGTTTGACGATGTAATGGAAGAAACCCTGGATCTTTCCTGTTACCATTCCGGACAGACTGTAGAGGCACGACTGTTGCCCGACAGGTTCTTTGACATTTGCAAATAGATATGTTTTACTTTTGTTCAACCTATTTATTCGCCAATAACCATCATCATGAGGCGACTGCTCCAGGCCTTACTCTTTATCACGGTCTCCATCCTGCTGGTCTGGATATTGAAACAGGCCTTCCCGAAGAATACAGGAGTCCTGAACCTGTTTCTCGTTTTTCTGTTCCTGGATGCCTTCCTGTGGGTGATCACCTGGCGTGAGATCAGCTCCCTGAAGCCCGTCGGGAAATACTTCCTGGCCATCCTCTTCTGGCTCCCGCTGGCACTGGTAATAGCAGGCGTAACCTATGGATTTTTCAGTACCTTCTATTTCTGGCCCCGCTTTGTAAAGACCTACCTGGCCAGCTTCGTCTTCATAGCGTATGCTTCGCGCACCGTACCCATCCTCTTTCTCTTTGTCACCCTCCTCTTTCAGGGAGCGATCATGCTTTTTTCCAGACGGGCTAACCGGTGTGAACCCTGGATCAGACCCCCCCGGTTCATTTTTCTGACAGGATGGTTGCTGGGCATTAGTATGTTTCTGCTGATGTTCGCTGGCATGGTGCTATGGGAGCATCATTTCAAAGTGAGAAAGATCCGGATTGGGCTCGAAGAGCTGCCCCGGTCGTTTGACGGGCTACGAATCGTACAGATTTCCGATCTCCACCTGGGAAGCTGGAACCGGAAATCCAAACTGGAGGAGTTGGTCGGGTTGATCAACGGATTGCATCCCGACCTGGTGTTTTTTACAGGGGATCTCTGTAACTACTCTACCACGGAGGCCTGGCCTTTTCAGGATATCCTGAAGCAAATCAGCACAAAATATGGCATCTATGCAATCATGGGGAACCATGATTATGGCGACTACATGAGCTGGAGCTCCGGGGAGGCAAAAAAGAAAAACCTGCTCGACCTCTACAGGTTTTATGATGAGATAGGGTGGAAACTGCTTAGAAATGAACATGAAACACTTGTCCTGAATGGGGATAGCATGGCTATTATAGGGGTGGAAAACTGGGGATCTGTCAGCCGGTTTCAACGACTGGCCGACCTTCCCAAAGCTCTTGCCGGCACGGAGACCATCTCCACGAAACTCCTGCTTTCACACGATCCTACTCACTGGGACAGCATCGTGAGTAAAACCTATCCCGAGATCGACCTGACCTTCTCCGGACATACACACGGTGGGCAGTTGGGGATCGAGGCAGGGGATTGGCAGTGGAGTTTCGTGCAATATCTCTACCCCGAATGGGCCGGACTATATGAACGAAACAAAGGTAAGGAACACCCTCAATACCTCTATGTAAACAGGGGAGCGGGAACCATCGGTTACGCTGGAAGAGTTGGTATTTGGGCTGAGATAACGTTGATCGTATTAAGGAGTGGTGGGAGTAATGGAAATAGTGAAGATGGGGAAGGTAGAGAAGGTGGTGAAAAGGGTGAGTGGTGAAAGTGAAACCGCTACTTGATGGCCCTGGAAACCTGGATAAATGACACTTCAATATCCCCACCCTGGGGATAGAGACTGATCCAGTTATTGTCCTCCCTGTACCATGGATCCTGATCCTTCACACTGATAAGCCGCTCGTTGACCTCTCCGTCTGCAGAGACATTCCGGATGGCCAGACCACCGCTGATCTGATCCTCCTTTCCGTAACGCATCAGGACATTGAAGTTGTTATCGGACAGATTTTTCACTTTCAGGTAGATAAAGTTGTTACGCCGTGAAGCAATGTTCACCGGTTTAAAGGGAAACTTCTGCTCCTCCCCTGCCTTGATGGTCACCGGCATGCTGAGAACATCAGCAATGGCGTTCTCAGAGATTGTTTTCCGTATCATTGCGATCCTCTTCCGGGGATAATCTTCCATCGATAGAAATACGATGGCGCGTGTATACGCATCAATCGCCTTGTCGTATTCATAGGTGTTGAAAAATCCATCCCCCTCTCCTACCGCTTTGTCGTAATCGGCCTTGTTAGCCCTGTAGATGCTGTCGATCCTGACATTGGTCAAACGCAATTGCTCTTTCGGGTAAACTTCACCAGGAAAGAGCTCAAGTGCCTGTTGAAAATTCTCCCTGGCTTTGACATACTCCCTGAATGCCAGAAACTGGTCTCCGTTTGCCACCAGTTTATCGAACGTCTGCCGGCGTCCCTGGATCTCGGCCAGGATCTGGTTGATCTCCTTGATCTTCTCCCTTGGGTATGCTTCACCTGTTTTGATCAGTGAGGCATGCTGATATGCTTCACGGGCTGGTTCATACTGCTGCCCGGTCAGTAACCCGTCAGCCATGGAGATGGCCGCCTGATACTCCTCATTCCGTCTCCTGATCTCAGCCTGGATGCGGTCGATCTCCATGATTTGTTCCTGCCAGTAGCTCTTCGCAGGCCGTAACTCACCTGCCCTGGCGAACTTCACCCGTGCCGAGTCCAGCGAACGAACACTAAAAAGCTGATCAGCGTGAGTAATGATGGTCCGATACTCCCTGTCAATCTGCAGCTGACGGTCAATCTCCTGCCTGATCGAGTCAATCTGCTGGATTTTTTGTGTCGGATATTTTTCAGATGTCTTTAATTCCTGTGCGCGCTGATAAGCAGCAATTGCAGGATCCCATGATTTGTCGGCAAAGAGCCTGTCGCCTGTTGCCACCTCTTCCTGGTAACGCTTATCCAATGCCAGCAATCGTGCAGCCTCCTGCAACTCCACATCAATCTCGGCCAGCTTCGTTTTCGGGTATTCCTCAGTCGGTTTCAACCCTGCAGCATTCTCAAACTCACGTTTGGCAGCAGGGAGTAATTCAGCTGAAAGCAGGCTGTCACCACGAGCCACTGCCTGGGCATATTGCGCTTCTAAGGCAGTAATCCGGGCAATCTCAGCAAGGATGCCATCAATCTCGTTGAGCTTCGTTGCAGGATAACTCTCCTGTGGTTTGAGAGCCGAAGCCTCTTTGTAATCATCTCTGGCAGAAGTATAATCACTCACCTTAAACAACCGGTCGCCACTGGCAATTAAACTATCGAAGCGTGATTCCAACAGTTGTTTGCTGGCCAGGGCAATAAGGATGCTGTCTATTTGACGGATACGCTCCCGGGGCAAAGCTTCAGCAGGTTTGATCACAAGGGCTTTCCGGTACTCTGCTTTGGCTGGGTCATATGACCCGGCGGTAAAAAGTGTAGTTGCTTCCTTCAATACAGCCTTATATCGGGTATCGATCTCCAATTGCTGCTCCAGATCAGCGAGGATCCTGTCAATCTCCTCAATTTTCTGCACAGGGTATGCTTCCGCTTGTTTCAGCTTCAAAGCCGCTTCATACTGTTCCCTGGACTGGGCATAGAGATTGTCGGAAAATAACCGGTCGGCATTCGCCAAAACCCGGCTGTACTGAGTATCAATTTGTTGTTGACGGGCTAAGGCTGCTGCCAGAAGTTCGTCTATTTCACTGATCCGTTGTTGCGGGTACTTCTCCTCAGGCTTGAAGGTCATGGCATTCATGTATTCCACCTTCGATTCAACCAGGGCCTTCTCCGAAAACAGCTTATCGGCATTGGTAATAGCCGCATGGTATGCTTCTTCCATAACCAACTCATTCGCCTGTTGTTCGCTTACCCCTGCTGTGGTTTTGGCCATCATCGCCTTGGGATAAGATTCGTTGGGCTTTACCTGCAATGCCAGCTGGTAGTTTTGCCGCGCGCGGATGAAATTTTTGGCGATGTAAAAGCTGTCGGCCAGGTTGATGAACCTGTCGAAGTCAGCGTTGGTTTTAGCAATCCCTTCCAGGATCCTGTCAATCTGCCGGATCTTCTCTGCAGGGTAGCTCTCGTTGGGTTTCAGTGCCAGGGCCTCTTCATACCCATTCCGTGCATCTGCATACCGGATCTCTGAAAACAGTTGGTCGGCCCGGGAAACAGCCTCGTTGTAAGCCTTTTCGAGGGCGGCCAGCTCTGCCAGGATCGTCGCTAGCTCATTGATCCGTTCCTGCGGATATGGCTCTGCGGGCTTCTGCTGTAACGCTTTCTGATACTCAAGTAACGCCCGCTGATAGCTCCGTGAATTATAGTACCTGTCAGCAGCGGAAATGGCACCCTGGTATAGTTCTTCCCTCACCTGCTGATCCACCTGGATCTTGATGATGGCATTGATCTTCTCTTTAGGATAAGCCTCCCGCGGAAGAATCCTGCCGGCATTCTCATACTCACGTTTCGCCTTTTCGTACTCCCCCGCATGGAACAACTTATCGGCGCTGGCTACTGTTACGTCATACAGAATGTTCTGTGCTTTTTGCGAACGAAGCCGTTCCATGGTCCGGTTCAACGACTCTCTTGCATGGGCATCATCAGGTTTGATATCAATAGCCATCTGGTAGGAGGCCTTGGCGTTCAGGTAGTCCGCCTTTCCAAAATACTCATCTGCCATGGTGATTAACCGGGTGTATTCAGCCTGGATCTTCTTTTGTTGAGCAATCAATCCCTCTACGCGGATGATCCGTTCCTGGATAGAGGGTACCCCCGGCTTCAGGGCGTTGGCCTTCTTCAGTTCAACCAGACACTCTTCGTAACGTTGTTGATCGAACAACCCGGCGATCAATATAAGCAGTTTCTGGTAGGCACTGTCCGATGATGGTGTTTGAGAGGAGTAGGTCGTATCAGGGGGCATAGGATGCTCCGGATAAGGTGTGGAGACCGGCTGAACGAACGCATATGCAACAGTCAGGGAAGCGATAAAAAGTATAATTCTATGCATAAGTTATCAACGCTGGTTCCGGGATTTAATTTTACAGAAGCTCATTAAACGATGACTCCATCCATGATGGTCAGTTTCCGGTCAGCCATGTTGGCCAGCTCCTGATTATGGGTAACGATCACATAGGTTTGATCGAAATGATCTCTTAAATCAAAGAAGAGCTTATGGAGATCTATTGCTGAAGCTGAATCCAGATTACCTGACGGTTCATCAGCCAGAACGACACCGGGGTTGTTGATCAATGCCCTGGCCACCGCTACGCGTTGCAGCTCGCCACCCGATAACTCCGAAGGTTTATGATCAGCCCGCTCTTCCAGTTTCATGAATGCAAGGAGTTCCCGGGCCTGTTTTTTTACCTCCCGCTGGGAGCGTTTCGCAATGAAAGCCGGAATACTGATGTTCTCCAGGGCTGTAAATTCCGGCAACAGGTGATGAAATTGAAAGACAAATCCAATCTGCTGATTCCGGAACTCAGAGCGTCTCTTTTCATTCATCTTCTGCAAGGGGACGCCTCCTACTTCAATCTCTCCGGAATCAGATTTATCAAGGGTTCCCAGAATATGCAAAAGGGTAGATTTGCCGGCTCCCGAGGCGCCAACAATGGAGATGATCTCTCCCTTCTGAACCTCCAGGCTGATTCCTTTCAGTACCCTCAGCGTACCAAACGATTTATGGATATCCCTTACAACGATCATTCTCTCCTGATAAACGGCAAAGTTACTAATGTTATTTTGAAATCCGGATGCTAGTTCGTACTTTTGAACCCTCGTAAAATACCCACAAACATATGAATCTACACGAATACCAGAGCAAGATGCTTCTCCGGAAAAACGGGGTACTTGTTCCTGAGGGGATCGTTGCCAACACGCCAAAGGAAGCAATTAAAGCGGCGGAGGTCATCCAGAACTCAACGGGTTATGACAAATGGGTGATCAAGGCCCAGGTTCATGCCGGAGGGCGTGGAAAGGGCGGGGGTGTCAAAGTAGCCAAAACGCTGGAAGAGGTCCGGTTTCACGCCGACCAGATCCTGGGAATGACGCTGGTTACGCCACAAACAGGTGCCAAAGGAAAGAGGGTCAAAAAGGTATACGTGGAACAAAACATCTTTTACCCGGGACCATCTGAACCAGCCGAGATTTACTTCAGTGTCCTGCTTAATCGCCAGAAAGGCCATATCATTCTGATGTATTCCCCACGGGGAGGGATGGACATCGAAAAGGTGGCGGAGGAGACACCTGAGTTGATCTTTACTGAGGAGATCGACCCGGTCATCGGACTGCAGCCGTTTCAGGCCCGGAAGGTGGCCTTCAACCTGGGACTATCCGGGGAGGCACACAAGAACATGATCAAATTTGTGAAGGGAGTCTACAACACCTACATCAACTCCGATGCTTCACTGGTGGAGATCAATCCGGTTTTCAAAACGTCAGACAACAAGATCCTGGCAGCCGATGCCAAGTTGACCATCGACAACAATGCCCTCTTCCGGCAGCCCGACATCGCTTCCATGCGTGATCTTGACGAAGAGGACCCGACCGAGGTGGAAGCTACGACCTTCGATCTCAACTATGTGAAACTCGACGGGAATGTGGGCTGTATGGTGAATGGTGCCGGCCTGGCCATGGCTACCATGGACATCATCAAACTCTCAGGCGGAGATCCGGCCAACTTCCTGGATGTAGGAGGAAGTGCCAATGCCAAACGGGTGGAAGAAGGATTCCGTATCATCCTGAAAGATCCTAATGTCAAAGCGATCCTGCTGAATATTTTCGGGGGAATCGTCCGCTGCGACCGGGTAGCTCAAGGAGTAGTGGACGCCTATCATAACATTGGAGATATCCCGGTTCCTATCATTGTGAGGCTTCAGGGAACCAATGCGGCGGAGGGCAAGAAACTGATTGATGAATCCGGATTGCGTGTCCACTCGGCCATTACCCTCCAGGAAGCCGCCAACCTAGTGACCCATATCTTACGTTAACCGGCTATTTTCCTAACTCCAGAAACAGGGTATCATCCTGGATGATCTCCAAAGCCCGCATCACTTCCGGATCCATTTCGTTGGCAATGATATAGAAAGAGGTGATGTCCCAAAGTTTTTGCGCAATCAACCCTTTGATCTGTGCTTTGATCAATGGTTCCGAGGTCGTAAACTCCTCTTCGTTCATCTTCATATCAGCCTCTTCAACCGCCTTGAAGAAGAGTTCCATCAGAGGCTTGCCGACCTCAAAATTCATTTTGAACGAGGGAAAATCAGGATATCTTTTCAGCAGTTCCTGCCGGTGCTTGTCAACGTACTCACCTACCAGGGGATTGATGATGTTATTCCGACGGACATCGAGGTAATAATCGGTCAGGAAGGTGGAATCCCAGGAGATGAAGACATCCGGCATGATCCCCCCACCGCCATAGACGATCCGGCCATTTGCTGTCTGGTATTTCAGTGAATCGGGGAACCTGATACTATCAGCATGTACCAGCTCGCCCCTGTGGTATCTGTTGGCAAAATCCTTGAAATACTCTTCGATACCATTCTGATAAGGCTTCTGGATATACCGGCCGGATGGGGTATGATACCTGGCCGTGGTAAGTCTGATCTGTGAGCTGTCGGGCAGGTTGTAGGGTCGCTGAACCAAACCCTTCCCGAACGAACGCCGCCCTACGATCAATCCCCGGTCCCAATCCTGGATGGCACCGGCAACAATCTCGCTGGAGGAGGCACTGTTTTCGTTGATCATGATCACCACCTTCCCATGTTCAAAATTACCCCGGAATGTAGAATAGAAATTCTCTCTCGGGCTCCTCATCCCTTCTGTATAAACGATGATCTTTCCCAATCCGAGGAATTCGTCGGAAAGTTCAATAGCTGGTGCCATGTACCCGCCCGCGTTATTACGGAGATCCAGAATAAGGTTCTTCATCCCTTCGCCCTTCAGCTTCCTGACAGCCTCCTGAAACTCTTCCGTGGTAGTGAGGGAAAATCGGTTGCAGTTGATGTACCCGATCCCGGGAGCGATCATATATGCCGCATCAATGCTGTTAATAGGAATTTTATCCCGGACAACGGTATAGTCGAGCAACCCCTTTTTCCCTCTGCGATAAATGGACACATTGACTTTCGTCCCTCTTTTCCCCCGAAGATGATCAAGCACGAACTGATTGTTAATATGCTTCCCTACCACATCCTCTCCGTCAATCTTTACGATCTTATCACCGGAGATGATTCCGAGCTTCTCAGAGGGACCGCCGGGAATGGGATGTACCACGATAATGGTATCCTTCAGGATCTCAAACTGGATCCCAATGCCTTCAAAATTACCCTGTAACGGTTCGTTAGCCCGTTGCAGATCCTCTTTGGGAATATAAATTGAATGAGGGTCGAGTTCTTTGAGCATCTCCACAATGGCCGACTCCACCAAATCATCCTCATGAACGGTATCCAGGTATGCATAATTGATGATCTGCAAAGCAATCTGCAACTTTCTCAGCCCTTCATTGGGATCGGTTTGCTGTGCCACGAGGAACAGCGGGAGTAACAGCCACAACATCAATTGTATAGTGCCTTTCGAGTGTAGGATCGACAGGGTTTTCATGATCTGTATATTTAATTTGATAATCCCTTTATTAAGGTGTTCAAAGGTAGGATTTTTTAAGGAACCCGTCCGTGGTGTACACCTTTTTCACTAATTTTAACTGTCAAAACCTTGAAATATTGCCAGCATGGATTCAGAACGAAACAAATTGATACGAAGCCTCTTTTTCCCGGCAATCTTCGTTGTTCTGATCTGGTTGGTCAAGTCCGTAGAGGTGATCTTCAATACCTCCTTTGCCGTTTACGGACTCCATCCCATGCAATGGAAAGGGATCCCTGGGATCCTGACCATGCCGTTGGTTCATTCAGGGTGGAACCATCTGTTTGCCAACTCGGTTCCCCTCTTCATCCTGGCGGCCTTCCTCTTCTATTCCTACCGGGAAATCGCCTGGAAAGTGCTGATCCTGATCTACGTGGTATCCGGATTGTGGGTCTGGTTCCTCGGGGTACCCGGATCGGTGCATATTGGAGCGAGTGGGGTAGTATACGGCCTGGCCGCCTTTTTATTCACCAGTGGTATCATCCGCAGAGATACGAAGCTCATGGCTATCACGCTGCTGGTCGCTTTCCTATATGGCGGACTGATCTGGGGAATCTTTCCGCAATTTTTTCCCAGGGAACGAATCTCCTGGGAAGGGCACCTGATGGGGTTACTGGCCGGCACCATCCTCGCCATCTACTTCCGCAAAGTAGGCCCGCAACGCCCACGGTACGACTGGGAAGAGGAAGATTCCGATGAAGATGATGATGACCCCTATTCCGGTTACCACCCTGATGATCCCAAGGCGCCGAAGCCGCCCGATATACGATACCATTACAGGGAACAGAGGTCCAAAAACCAATAATCAAATGCCAAATAACAAATAAATTCCAATACTCAATACCCAAAATTCAGTAGACGTTTGACGGTATTCTTTTATCTTGATTTTAATAAAATTGATGCAAAGATCTTTTTTAACTCAATCGCCTCTTTGCGTAGACTAACTACTTCTGGTATAAGCGGCTCAGGACATAGTTCGCTGATTAATCTAAGGAAATAGACACTTTCTTTAGATTCCTTCAAACAGACCTTGATTCTATATTGAAACTCTTTTTTACTTAATGCCTCGTTCGCTTCAATGTAATTTGCACCGATAGAACCGGAAGCACGGATCAGCTGTTTGCAATCTTCAACATTAGCAAGTGTGTTGGGAAATTTCTTTATGAAGAGTCGCACCCGCATTGCAAACTTTAACGTTCTTTCTTCCAAATCAAAAACATGTTTGGTAATTGAGTTTTCTGTCATTGGAATTTATTTGTTATTTGGCATTTGATGATTGGTTATTCAAGGCTTATGTAGTACCTTAACTTGCTGAAAGTGATACTATCAAGATTTTTCATCCCCCTCACCTCCTCCAGTACCTTGATGCCTTTATGTTTCTTCCTGTAAAGTGCAATCTCTTTCGCCAGCTCATACGGCATATAGGGATGATAAATCATCTCCTTGAACGTAACGGTGTTCAGATTCATCCGGACGATCACGGACGTATCCAGTGTCAGGTGTTTTCTGATTCCCATGTACCGTCCTGAATCCATCCCATACACCTCCAGCAGCTGTTCAACCGCCATAAAACCTCCCAGTTTTGCCCTGTAGCCGGTAATCCGGCGGGCAAATGAGGGACCGATCCCATAAAGCCGCTGCAGGTCCAGGGTGTCTGCCCGGTTCAGTTCGATGATAAAGGAAGGGGGTTGAATCCTCTCTCCCTGAGGAGTTGTGTCAGGCTTGCCATCGTTCTGGATGATAGTTCCTGATCCCTGCTTACCCGGTTTTTGACGTTCCTCTTTCCAGGCTTCTGCCAGCGTCGCTTCAAACCGCTCAATCTCCTTTCCGAAAGCGGAGAATTCGACAGGCTCAAACTGTCGGTCATCGGGCAAATAAATTCTTAGCACATTGATCAACAGAATGATGAGAACAAAAATGACAATTCCCCTCTGCTCGCCCCGGCTGAGGGAGAGGTAATGTTTGATGATTTGGGATACTCTGGTCATTTGGTCAGTTTACAGTTGGCAGTTAGCAGTCTTCAGTCTTCAGTCTTCAGTCTTCAGTCTTCAGTCTTCAGTCTTCAGTCTTCAGTCCTCAGTCCTCAGTCCTCAGTCTCAATTCACGTCTCACGTCTCACGTTCTTTCATCTCAACAGCCTGGCTCCTATTCTGCACTCTAAACATCGTTTTTGGTCGCAATACGAACTTTTCAGCTGTTTCAGCGCCTGTGTAAAAAGCGCATGGTTGACTGGCATACCGAGTTGTTCCCAGGAAGAGATCATGGAGTTTCTTTCCCCTGAGATCTCTTCCAGAAGTGCGAGAGCCCTTTCACGGAAGAAGACCAGGTTTTTTTCTGTTCCGTACAAAAAAAGCAATGGTACAATGCCGTTAATAAGTAACAGGTGGATGGCTTTCGTCCCCAGGTTTTTCACCTGGAAGGTGGATATCCGGTCAAATGTAAAATGGGTATCCCAGTAGGAGCTGGCCGTTGCCTGCAGGGATTCCATCCAGAATGAAACCGGGAGGTTCTCCAGTAAACTTTCCGGAAATCCTGCTTTTCGATGAATGATAGAAGCGAGCTGACTGATCCGGATGGTAGGAAAATTGATGGGGCGTAACCGAAGGAATTTCCAGGTTCCCTTTTCCAAAGGCCTCAGGGAGTATTTATCCCGGTAAAAAAGGTAGGTCCGGAGAAGTTCTCTTGGGTAAGCCTCTGTAAACGAGGGGTCCAGTATTCCGGCCTGTCCGAACAACATGGCTTCGAGGATGGAAAGCTGGTCCCGGTGACGCAACAGTAACCGGAGCGGGGCGGATCTGGCCAGGAGTTCGAATGGATGAGCATTGACCTTAGATCCTAAAGCCCCGGCAAGAACCTGGTATCCCACTTCATCCCAGTGGTTTTCTGAGAAGGCCAGCCACGTGGTGATCGTCTTAATCCTGGCTTGCAAACGTTCAACTACCAGGGCAGGTGCCCATAGCCTGAAAATGGTGGAGTCAACTTCGGCAATAAGGTGTTGACAGGGGATCCATCGATGAGTCGAACGAAGTGTTTCATAGGTGGTGGTCAGGGCAACCGGATAGTTGTTCCTGACCTCCAACACGGGAATGGGCTGATCACCGGCACCTATGACCTCCCTGTCGCAGGTATCCACCACATGGAGAATCACGTTGTGATAGGCAGGATCCTCCTGATGCCGATGACGAAACCAATCGGAAGCCCGTAAATGAATCTCCACATTTCCGGCCCACAGCGTCTTTCCAACCTGAATCCGTGCATTAAGGAAATCGGGACCTCCGTCACGGTTATATTCTCCTGGCTGAATGATCACCACAGGTTCCCCTGCCACACAAAAAAGTGGGGCCTGCAGCAGCCGGAAACGCCACAGGTAGTGCAAAAGCTCTTCGGTCATCACCATGACTCATCCTATTTTAAAACCATTAATCGGGTTTCCCCATAAAAGGTTATATGTCCTAAGAAAAAAAAATCGGATAAATGGACTTGCATCCGGTGATTCAAACAAGTATATTTGCAATACCAACGCAGGGGAAGTTTCGCCATGGCAGATGTGGAAACGCTTGTTTCAGGCATTGACTACAAAGTGCATAAGCTGATTGACCGGTTACAGAGCCTGCAGAAGGAGAATGAACAGTATAGAAAAGAGATTCATGAATTAAACCAGATAACCCAAAGACAAAACCAAACCATCGAAGAATCAGAGAAAAAGATAAACCTTATTAAAACAACAAGAAACTTAGAACTAAAAGAAGGGACGGTTGAAGCGAAAGCAACAATCAATGAGCTTTTGCGGGAGATCGATAAATGTATAGGACTCTTGAACAGGTGAATATAGTACTGTATAGCTAATGAACGAGTTGACGATTTCAGTAAAAATTGCAGACAGACCCTATAAACTAGTCATCGCAGAGAACCACGAAGGGTTGTTCAGACAGGCAGCAGAATTGATTGAGAAGCGAATGACAGATTACTCGGGCAGCTATGCATACAAAGACAAACAGGATTTGCTGGCCATGGTGGCTCTTGAATATGCAACCAACTATCTGCAAGATGAACATATGCTTTCGGAGCATGGACAAGATCAGGAACTGAAGCTAGCGAAGATTGATAAACTTTTAACAGAATACCTGGCAGGATAAGCCTTTTCGTTCTTTGAAAAACAACGATTTACCCGCATTAATCCCAGCAGTTTGTAAACCTAACATTACAAATATTAGGGCGACGCTCAATGGCACGTAGGACAGGCCTCTTTTACTCGCTGTAAGGGAAGATTCCGGCACGCCGGGATCATCCCTTACAGCGAGGATTCCGGTACACCGGGACGGTGGAAGTTCGAAATGACTGGCAGCCCTATTCATGTTTATCCGAGGTTTATCATTACCTCATGGGATAGTGCGGGTTTTTTTTCAACCTCCCTCCACAATTATAAACCTAAAAACTGAACAGCTATGGAAATAATGATATATATTATTGTGGGTGTGGCTGGCGTCATTGTTGGCGGGCTGATTACAGGAACCATCCTGAGCAAAGCACTGGAACGGAAACGTGATGCCCTCCTCAAAGAGGCTATGGACAAAGCCGAAGTCATCAAAAAAGAGAAGATCCTTCAGGCCAGGGAAAAGTTCCTGCAGTTGAAATCGGAGCACGAAAAATACATCAGCGAGAAAAATGAGGAGTTGGGTAAAAGTGAAAACCGTTTCAAGCAGAAGGAGTCGGCCCTGAACCAACGGATTGAGGAGTTCTCCAGAAAACAGAAAGAGGCAGCTACCATCAAACAGAACCTTATGACCCAAGTGGAGATCGTCAATAAGAAACAGACCGATCTCGATAAAACCATCACTCAACAGATTGATAAACTTGAATCCATTGCCAATCTCTCTGCTGCAGAGGCAAAAGAACAGTTGATTGAAACCCTCAAAGAGGAGGCCAAATCAGAAGCATTGATGCATGTTAAAGACATTGTGGATGAAGCGCGACTGACAGCCAACACTGAAGCCAAGAAGATCATCATAGAAACCATCCAGCGAACAGCCAGTGAACATGCAATTGAAAATACGGTGGCGGTGTTCAACATCGATAATGAAGAGATCAAGGGGCGGATCATCGGACGCGAAGGACGAAATATCCGGACCCTGGAATCCCTGACCGGGATTGAGATCATCATCGACGATTCCCCGGATGCCATCATTCTCTCCGGATTCGATCCTATTCGCAGGGAAATTGCCCGTCAATCGCTCCATAAGCTGGTGACCGACGGACGGATCCACCCCGCCCGTATTGAAGAGGTGGTGGCTAAAACCAAAAAACAGATTGAACAGGAGATCATTGAGAACGGAAAACGGGTTTGCATCGACCTGGGGATCCACAACCTCCATCATGAGCTGATCCGGATGATTGGCCGGATGAAATACCGCTCTTCCTATGGCCAGAACCTGCTTCAGCACTCTATCGAAGTAGCTAAACTCAGCGCTACCATGTCGGCCGAGCTCGGGTTGAACCCCAAAATGGCGAAACGTGCAGGATTGCTCCACGATATCGGCAAGGTGCCCGATAACGAGCCAGAGCTCCCCCATGCGATCCTGGGGATGAACCTGGCGGAGAAGTTCAAAGAGAAACCCGAGATCATCAACGCGATCGGAGCCCACCACGATGAGATTGAGATGGACAACCTGATCTCCCCCATCATTCAGGTTTGTGATGCGATTTCGGGAGCCCGTCCGGGAGCCCGCAGGGAAGTTGTGGATGCTTACATCGAACGGCTGAAACACCTGGAAGAGCTGGCGCTCAGTTACCCAGGCGTCGTAAAAACATACGCTATTCAGGCAGGCCGCGAACTTCGTGTCATCGTAGGTGCCGACAAAGTATCAGATGCCGATGCAGACCAGCTGGCCTTTGACCTGTCGAAAAAAATCCAGACCGAGATGACCTATCCCGGCCAGATCAAAATCACCGTGATACGGGAAACCAGGGCTATCAGCTACGCGAAGTAGCATCATTTTATGGATACATCCGAAAAGAAAATTTAATCAAACATCGAATAATCATGGACATTACTGAAAACGTTCTGAAAACGCTGGTACAGGTTAAAAAGCTGAAAAAAGAAGATAAGCTCACCTCCCCGAAAAATTGCTACTACCAGCCAAAATAAGCACTTGAGTTTAGACCAGGGCACTGATAAAGTAATAGACAAAGATCAGGGAAAGTGCCAGTTTCATAAAGGTTCCGGCCAGAAATCCCAGGAAGGAGCCCAACGCCGCTTTGAAGGCTTCTCCCGACTGTTTTCCAGCTAACATTTCTCCAACCAAGGCACCCAGAAACGGTCCAACGATGATCCCTATAGGAGGCAGGAAAAAAATGCCTATGAAGACCCCGAAAACAGCTCCCCACTGCCCCTTCCTGGTGCCACCGAAAACTTTGGTTCCGTAAGCAGGAACCACATAATCGAGAATCACGATAGCAGCCGTGACAATCGCCCATATTACCAAAAAACGGACGGTGAACGGATGATAGGAGGAAAACTGCAGCAACAACAATGATAGATACGATAGCGGAGGTCCCGGCAATACCGGAATAAAACTCCCAGCAATCCCGAGAATCAGAAGAACAATGCCGATGGTGATGAGGAGGGGATCCATGACAAAAGTTTATTGCAAAGTAAAAAAAAAGAATTAAATTTGCACCTCGAATTTCCGGTCTGGTAGTTCAGTTGGTTAGAATGCCGCCCTGTCACGGCGGAGGTCGCGAGTTCGAGTCTCGTCCAGACCGCAACAGTAGGGGCAATTCATGAATTGCCCCTACTGTTTTTATTCCCCTGTTTTTATTCCCCTGTCACGGGGTCCCAAGTCCTCGGGACGAGTTCGAGTCTCGATTGCCGCGAAAAGTAAGAATGAACCTCTCCTCCCATCAAAACCTGAGTGCCGAGTTGATGAGGGTATAGGCCCCCTCCTCCAACACGCTATAACAAGGGACTCCCAGTTCCTTCGCTTGCTCCTTCCACCTCCGTGCGTTGTACCACGAGTTTGTGGGATCGATGACAATCTGAGCAGGATGGAAATGACGAACAATCTTTTCCACGCTTACTTCCGGATTCTTCCTGATAATGACCAGGTCCACCTTCAGCGAGTCAGTCAGTGATGATGGTAAGCTGGTTGAAACAATCGCCATTCTGAGGTCAGTGAACTGAAGAAAGTTCCCTTTCCTGCTCAGGAAACCGAATTCACGAAGATGGACTGGGGACAGACCGTGATTGTCTGCCAGGTAAGTAGTATATGATCTGCGTATCCCTTCTGCTGCGTTGAAGGTAGCTAATACCTCCCTGGCATAGGGTTCCTGGCAGGTTGCCCTGAAGTCCTTCATGCATACCATGTTCCGGCCTGTCACAAACGCATACTGAGAAGCCCCCTTCACCTGGAACACTACGATCATGCTGCGTTTGATACGCAGGGAATCGCTGTACAGGCCGTGAACCGACAGGATGATAAGGAGCATGAAAAGAGTATAGAGCCAGGCAATCTTCCGGGAGAAGAGAAAACAACCAATCGACAGCAGCACCATATAAATAAGAAAGGTGTCCGGCAACGATGGGTAGATACCTGTGGAGACAGAACCGGGCAGGGCTTCGATGAACCGGATGGTGGAGTTCATGAATCCGACGGTGAAAGAGAGTCCTTTTGCGAGAAGCACAGAGAGCGCTGGAAACGGACTGAGCACAAGCACCCCGATCCCGCTATAGATCACCAGGCTGGTCAGCGGAAGCACCACTACGTTGGTCAGGATGAAATAGTTCGGGAACTGATGGAAAGCATACAGTGCCAGCGGGAAGGTAGCGATTTGCGCCGAAACCGAGACCGCAATCAATCCCCATAAACGGGCCTCGATCCATCCGGTGACCGGGATCAGGTTAAATAAAGGCCTGTAAAGGAAGAGGATCCCTGCCACAGCCAGGTAGGAGAACTGAAATCCAATGTGGAGGATCAGGGAAGGGTCAATCACGAGCATGATAAACATGGCTCCACCAACCACGTTCAGCGAGTCAGGCTTCCGTTTGGCTGTTCTCCCCAGGATCACCAGGCTGAGCATCAGGGCTGCCCGAAATACAGGTGGCGATAATCCCGTGACCATGGCATAGCTCCAGATCATCAGGATCATCAATAACGCCTTGATTTTTGGTCCGTGAGTACACCGGTTGAGAAATGCAAGTACGGTTTCCAGAAAAAGAAAAATGATCCCTACATGCATCCCCGATACGGCCAGGATGTGCATGGCGCCGCTGGCAGCGAACCCTTTTCTCAGATCTTTGCCAATTTCTCCGGTATATCCAAGCAGGATGGCAGAGGCTACCGCAAACTCCTCCCTTTGCAGGGAATGATCCCGTAATATCTTTAATAACCGGTCACGAAGTGTAAAAGCCAGACGCCTGACTGAATTGGATTCAGGAATTTCGCCACGTTTCCAGTCGGTTGACCGTACCCAGCCCTGACTGAACACCCCTTTCCTTCCATAATATCCAGCGGGATCGAAGCCATATGGATTGGATTCGTCCTGAACAGGTTTCAACGAAGTTGACACAAGGATCCAATCACCAAACTGGAGAGCCAGAGCGTTGGAATCCTTCTCCAGGAATAACAATGCCTTTCCTTCTCTGATAAGTGCATTTGTATTGGAGTCCGGTTCATACCTGCATACGATCAACTTTACGGTTTTGGATGTAACACGCGGTGGTTCAAGAATCTCAGCCGGAAACTGGGAATTGCCCACTGCCCACTGCCCCCTGCCAACTGATCTCTCTCGGTGGCTTTGTACAGTGAATACTCCCAAACACAACATCAACAGGCAAACGGTAAAGCCCGGGACCCATCGCAGTCTGAATGGAAGTTTTCCGATCAGTGTAAACAGGAGTAAAAGTCCGGAAAGAAATCCGCCAATCCCAATGAGTACGGGATTATCAGCCTGCCACTCCGGCTTCATCAGGGCATAGATCACCCCGCCCAGAAACGGGATCAGGAGTCGGATTAACGGAAAGGGTCTCCAGGGATTCACAGGGTCCTGACTTTTCTCTTATCCCATTAATCCGGAAAAGATAGAAAAGGTAATACCTCAGTGATCATAAAATTTTCGACTATTCCCGTGGAAGATCTATTTACAGTTCTTGATGATGAGATCACGCGACGCCTCAATGCCGAATAAGAGCGCTTTGTGCCAGTCGGAGCAGGCCCCTTCGGTATCCTCCAGATAAAAACGAACCCGTCCCCTGTTGTTGTATGCATCAGCATATTGCGGGTCCAGTTCAATCGCACGATTAAAATCCTTCAGGGCCCCGTTGTAATCCTTCAACATCATCCTGGCCGCAGCCCGGTTGTTGTAAATCTTCTTGTTGTCTGGATTCCGTTTAACAGCTACGTCGTAATCCTCGAGCGCCCCTTTGAAATCGCGTAGGTAATGCCGCATCATGGCTCTGTTGATTAATGCATCAGGAAAAAGGGAATCGCACCGGATCACCTGGGAATAATTCTCCAGTGCACACTGGAAATCCTGCCGCATGAAACAGAGAGCTGCCATATAATTAAAGGCCATTGCGTTGACCTGGATCATATCAAGGTATTGTTTTAAATCAGCTTCTGCGCCGGTGTAGTCTTGCATCTCAAAGCGGGCAACTCCAAGCCCGAAGACGGCTTCTATGCTAGCCGGAGCAAGCCGAAGTGTCTCGGTAAAATCCTGTAGAGCAAGAGGGTATTTCCCTGACCACAGGTATGCAAAACCCCGTTTCATATATGAATTAGCGTTCTCTGCCAAGGCAATGGAAGCCGTAAAATCTTTAATGCTTCCTTCGTAATCTCCTAATTTTCCTTTCTTTGATCCTTCTGTAAAGAGCTGCTGGGCCTGTTTTTCATCCTCCGTCAGCTCCTTCCTTGGGGGGAAAATAGTCGTTGGCATGGTATCGGTACCCATCAGACTGATCCACCGCCCTGTCACCTCTTTTTTCGGTTTCTCACCTGTTCCCGTCTCCTGGGCAAAAAGGGATGATGTAAAAATAATTCCAATAAAAAGGAGGGGAAGCCAAATCCTGAATATAGATGTAATCTTCATTGGTTTTTTCTTTTTGTATAGTTTAACTTATTTATCGTTTAAATATTGTATTACCAGCTCGGCAGTCCGGATCGAAGCACCGCTGCCTCCCAGCTTCTGTGTAAGTCTGGTAAATTCGTGATTCATCTGATCCCGGTACGCAGGATCAAACAACCGTTTCAATTCATAAATGAGGTTCTCCCGGGTAAGCTGGTGCTGGATCAGTTCTTTCACTACCTCTTTCTCCATGATCAGGTTCACCAGGGAGATAAAGGGTACATGCACAATCCTGTTGGCTATCCAGAAAGAGAGTGCACTACCCCGGTAACACACCACTTCAGGAGTTCCCAGGAGGGCGGTTTCCAGCGTAGCGGTTCCCGAGGTCACGAGGGCTGCCTCGGCATGCTCCAGCAGGTCGTAGGTTTGTTTGAAAATCACGGATACCGGAGCATCCCCGATCACAGATGCATACAGGTTTGGATCGATAGAGGGAGCTCCTGCGACCACAAACTGGTATCCTTTAAAAGCGGGGATCACCTCCTGCATGTGTTTCATCATGGTGCGTATCTCCTGTCTCCGGCTTCCAGGAAGAAAGGCAATGATGGGCTTTCCCGGCAACTTGTTCTGCTTCAGGAATGCATTCCTGTCAACCGGTTTCCTGTCTTCCTGGATGACATCCAGCAACGGATGACCCACAAAATCGACCGGATAATTATACTTTTTGTAAAAATCCTGTTCAAACGGAAGAATCACAAACATCCGTGAAACACACTGCTGAATGATCCTGACCCGGGAACTCTTCCAGGCCCACAGTTGCGGGGAGATGTAGTAAAAGACCCTGATTCCGTGTCGGCTGGCAAATCTGGCCATCCGCAGGTTGAAACCCGGGTAGTCGATCAGGATCAACACATCGGGCCGGTAATCCAGGATCTCTTTTTTACAGAAGCGTAAATTCCTGAGAATCTTCCCCAGGTGAACCAGTACTTCCCAAAAGCCCATATATGCCAGGTCGCGGTAATGCTTCACCAGCTCCCCTCCGGCTTGCTGCATGAGGTCGCCGCCCCAGCAGCGAAAGGAGGCAGCGGGGTCGCGCTCGTTTAATGCACGCATCAAATTCGACCCATGCAGGTCGCCTGAAGCTTCCCCGGCGATAATGTAATAGGTCATTGGCTGATCAGGAGGCAAAATCCCATCTCTTCAACTCTTCTATTGCAGGATAATCGGTAAAATCAAAATTAACCGGAACGATGGATACATACTGATGCTCCAGCGCATACTCATCGGTATCTTCCCCATCGCCAACCCGGGCAAAGACCCCTTTGAGCCAAAAGTAATCCCTTCCTTTCGGATCTTTCCGGATATCGAAGTCCTCCAGCCAGGTTCCTCCAGCCTGCCTGCAGATCCGGATCCCCTTGATTTTACTGACAGGCTGGTGAGGAATGTTTACATTCAGGCAAACCCCGTCCGGTAATTTGTGCGTCATGACCGTCCGGATAATCCGGTTGGCGTAAACCCTGGCAGCAGAAAAATCGGAATCAGTCTTATAGTGGAGCAGCGAAAAGCCAATGGATGGAACACCCGCCATCGCCCCTTCAAACACCGCCGCCATGGTTCCGGAATAGATGATATTGATGGAGGAATTCGAACCATGGTTGACACCGGATACAAGCAAGTCGGGATGCCGGCCAAGAACTACTTTGTAAGCGAGTTTGACACAATCGACAGGAGTCCCGTTGCAGCTGTACTTCTCAAAACCGGGCTCCTGATGGATCCGGTTGAGACGCAACGGTTGGTGCATGGTAACAGCATGAGATGTGCCTGACTGAGGCTTGTCAGGGGCAACCACTACCACCTTCCCCATCGGCCTGACCACATCGGTAAGGGCACGTAAACCCGGAGCAGTAATCCCATCGTCATTGGTAACAAAAATCAGGGGTTTGTCCTGCATTTTCAAGCTGATCTTACTCAGCAAAGGTAGGAATAATTTTTGAGCAGCTCTTCATAAACCTCCTTCACAGGGAGGCCCATCACATTGAAAAAAGACCCTTCAAGCTTCGATATCCCGATGTACCCGATCCACTCCTGAATACCATACCCTCCGGCTTTGTCATAAGGCAGGAAGTTGTTGATGTAGTAGTCAATTTCCTCGTCACTAAGCTCCTTGAAGTATACCCGTGAAGTGACCTGGAATACGCTCTTCTTGTCCTTTGACCTGATACATACACCGGTGATCACCTCATGCCGTCTGCCTGATAGTTTCTTCAGCATGGCCAGAGCCTGTTCATAATTCCCTGGTTTTCCCAGGATCTCTCCATCGAGGGAAACAATCGTATCGGCAGCCACGATGATCATCTTCTCTTCCATCCGGGAGATGTCGAAGCTCTCCGCCTTTTTCTCTGCCAGGAAGATGGCAATCTCCTCCGGAGCCAATGTGTCGGGATACTCCTCCTGAACATCCGTCGGAATGATCTCGAAATTCAATCCCAGCTCCTTTAACAGGTATTGCCTGCGGGAGGACTGAGAAGCCAGAACGATCTTAAAATCCTGTAATCTCTTGTTTATCACGTCAATAACTTAAAGATAAAACCAGCAATGACAGGATTCCGGTAAACATGATCAGCTTTGCCAGGCCGCTGGCAAAACGAAAATCTTCTCTCCTTTTTGCCCGGATTACCGCAACGATCATGTAAAGGGCAGGCATCTGTACCGTGACCAGGAAATACCAGAACAACATCTCTAGTCCGAACCGGTAAATAACCAGCTGGCCATAAGCAAGCAACACCATGGTGATCAGTACCAGGATCACCACCACAATCTTTGCCCAGCCGATCCCGGTCACAGAAGGAAGTGACCGGGTGCCAAACTGCTCATCTCCTTTCAGATCCTCCATATCTTTAACGATCTCACGGAACAGGCTTACCAGGAATGCAAAACCGGCATAAGCTAAAAAGATCCGGAAAATACCCTTAAAGGTTCCGATCACAGTGGAAAAATATTCCGGATTCAGGCGCAGATGAAAAAACTCAAACAGGAGTACCAGCATGATCAACGTGGCTGAGATAAAGGCCACGATCAGATTTTTCCAGACTAAAAGTTGTTTCCAGCGGGCCGAATAGAACCAGAAGAAGAGAGCACCGCATGGGAATAGCAGTCCGAACCAGAGCGATTGAACCCGGTACGCCAGGTAAAACCCAAGAATGATGGCAACGGCATTGACCAGGATGTGGACCTTCATGGCCATCCGGGGGGCAACCAACCTGGAGACCACTAACTGTTCCGGACGGTTAACACGATCAATCTTCAGATCGAAGTAGTCATTGATGACGTAACCTCCGATAGCCAGCAACAGGGTGACTACGACGAAGATGATGAAATCAGGCAATCCTGTCATGAATTCCGTTTGATCATGGAAGAGAATCGGCTTAAGCACTCCGTACCGGAGCAGAAACTCGATCAGCACGACGATCATCAGGTTTGGAAGCCTGATGAACCGGGCTACGCCCGTCACCCAATCCCATGCTGTCCGTTTTTTACCAGGTGAAGGCGTCATCGTTCATCCATTTACCCTGAACCTTCATCACCTGCTCAATGACATCGCGGACGCAACCTTTTCCTCCCGGCAGATGGCTGATATAGCCAGCCAGCTCTTTGATCTCCTCGGCTGCGTCGGACGGACAGGCAGGCATTCCCGCCTCCTTCATGATCTGATAATCGGGAATGTCATCCCCCATAAAGAGGACCTCTGATGGTGCGATTGCATGATCTTTCAGATAGGCATGAAAGGTTTCAAGTTTGTTTCCTGTTCCCAGAAATACATCCGTGATCTGCAAAGCTTTCAGTCGGTGAGCCATGGACTTTGACTTGGCGCCGGAGATGATAGCTACCCGGTACCCTTTTTTAATGGCGAGCTGGAGTGCATAACCGTCTTTGATGTTGGAGATCCGGAGCGCCTCCCCGTGTTCTGTCATGATAATCGTCCCCTCCGTAAGCACACCATCGTAATCAAAGACAAAAGTGGTGATCTTTTTGAGTTGTACTTTATAGTTTGCCATGTTGGTGTTTATGTTGAATGATTCGTTTGCTGATCAGGTCATAGATCTCCTGATAGGCTTGATGATCCTTAAGCAACTCCAGGTGCTTATCAATGATTGCGGTATCCTCTCTGATAGCAGGTCCGGTTTGAAGGGAGAAGAGTCCGGCATGCCGGACGTTGGACGCCGTTTGTCTGATCAACGGATTCAGTAGTTCGAACGGAATGTTGTACTGGAGCAGCAGATCCTCTGCGATGGCATAGAGGTAATTGGTAAAGTTCCCTGCAAACACTGCAGTCAGATGGAGGATCTGCCGTTGGGCAGAGTTGATGACATGGACATTGGAACTCAGCTGTTCAGCCAGTCCAACCAGTGCCTTCTCAACACCCGGAAGATTCGCTTCCACGCAAACCGGGATGCGGTCAAATGAGATCCGCCTTCCTTTTCGAAATGTTTGCAATGGGTACAGGACCCCGGTTTGATCGGCGGTCTTTTTCAGGACCTCCATTCCGACAGATCCGGAAGTATGGACCACAATTCCTCTTCGGACCTTCAGTCGGGAAGCGATTTCCGGGATAGCTGAATCACTGATTGCCAGGATATAAAGATCGGCATCCTGTTCAACCTTCTGCAGCGACCCGGTATAGCTGGCACCTATCAGGCGGGCGAGCCGCTTCCCGGTTTTCTCCGTCCGGTTGAAAAGCTGAACAACCGAAAACCCTTTCCCAATAAATGCATTCGACAGGTGAGTGGCCACATTTCCTGCTCCGAACAAAACGATATGTTTGATCTGGTCCATGTAAATCAACCGAACGAAAGTAAAAAAAAAAGTGATGAGAATCGAGCGCACCAATCGAGTAGGTAGGGGGCAATTCATGAATTGCCCCTACTGCGTTATGCTTGTGCCGTCGGAGTCCCTATATTGAATGGCATATCTCCCCCTGTATCTTTGATCTCTCCATGCATCGCCTCGTACTTACTGATGTTTTCTTTGAGTGCTTTATACAGCCGTTTTGCATGCTGCGGTGTCAGGATAATCCTTGATTTCACTTTAGCTTTCGGAACTCCGGGCATCATTTTCACGAAATCCACGATAAATTCCGATGGTGAGTGTGTGATGATGGCAAGGTTCGAATAGATTCCTTCACCAACATCATCTGAAAGCTCAATGTTGAGCTGTTGTTGTGGGTTTGTTTTTTCTTGCATCTTATTGATTTTTAATCCTCTTCTTTGGAAGCCAGGAGGGTCTCATACTCCTCCTTGCTGCCTACGATCAAATCTTCATATTCACGCAGTCCGGTACCGGCAGGGATCAGGTGACCAACGATCACATTCTCCTTCAGGCCGGCCAGATCGTCCTGGCGGGCATTGATAGCGGCCTGCGTCAGCACCTTGGTGGTCTCCTGGAAGGAGGCCGCTGAGATCCAGCTCTTGGTCTGAAGCGATGCGCGGGTGATTCCCTGCAGTACCTGGCGCGCAGTAGCCGGTTTGGCATCCCGGGCTTCCACCAGTTTCATATCTTTTCGCTTCAGGTACGAATTGTCATCTCTCAGTTTTCTGGCACTGATGATTTGTCCCGACTTGAATGTTTGTGAATCGCCTGGGTCTTCCACCACCTTCTTTCCATAAATCCAGTCATTCTCATCCTGGAAGTCGATCTTATTGACCAGCTCCCCTTCAAGGAACCGGCTGTCGCCGGGATCTTCCACATCCACTTTCCGCATCATCTGACGGACGATGGTCTCAAAATGCTTGTCGTTGATCTTAACTCCCTGTAAACGATAAACCTCCTGGATCTCGTTCACGATGTACTCCTGTACCTTCATCGGGCCTTTGATGGCCAGGATATCACTGGGAGTCAGGGCGCCATCGGAAAGCGGGGTTCCTGCCTTCACGTAATCGTTCTCCTGTGCGAGGATTTGTTTGGTAGTTGGAACCAGGTAGCGTTTCTGTTCCCCGGTTTTCGAAGTAATGATCACCTCACGGTTACCTCTCTTCAGTTTCTTGGCAAAGGATACTACCCCGTCAATCTCGGAAACGATCGCGGGATCCGAAGGGTTTCTGGCTTCGAAGAGCTCGGTCACACGTGGCAGACCACCGGTGATATCACCAGCCTTTCCAACGGCTCTCGGAATCTTCACCAGCACGATACCGGCTTTGATCCTGGCATTGTTTTCCATCATGATATGTGCCCCCACGGGAAGGTCATACGTCTTGATGATCTCTCCTTTGGCATCCAGGATGTTTATCACCGGATTTCTCGCCTTCTGACGTGATTCGATGATCACCTTTTCGTTGTATCCGGTCTGATCGTCAGATTCAACCCGGTAGGTCACTCCTTCAAGGATATTCTCAAAGCTGATTTTTCCCGGAACTTCTGAAAGGATCAGGGCGTTGTAGGGATCCCAGTCGCTGATCAGGTCATCCCTCTTAACCTCTGCGCCATTCTCGTAAAAGAGCCGGGCTCCATACGGAATGTGAGAAGAGGTAAGGGCGATGCGGGTCGTTTTATCTATGATCCGCATCTCAGCAGACCGGCCGATCACAATGTTATAGGATTCTCCGGTCGCGGGATTAAAGGGTAGTGCCCGGAGCTCATCAATCTCCAGGATACCATCGTATTTAGCCTGGATCCGGGAAGCGCTGGTGATGTTCACTCCAGCCACTCCACCCACGTGAAATGTACGCAGGGTGAGCTGTGTCCCCGGTTCTCCGATCGACTGGGCAGCAATGACCCCTACAGCTTCTCCTTTCTCAACCAGGCGCCCGGTGGCCAGGTTCCGTCCGTAACATCTGGTACAAACCCCCTTTTTCGATTCACAGGTCAGTACCGAACGGATCTCCACACTTTCAATCGGTGAGTCTTCAATGACCTGAGCTACCTCTTCCGTGATCTCCATCCCGGTACCAATAATATTTTCGCCTGTCTGCGGATGAAATATATCATGAAGGGTAACGCGGCCAAGGATCCGGTCATAGAGCGATTCTACCACCTCTTCCTGCTTCTTGAGCACCGTGATGGTCAAACCTCTCAGGGTACCGCAGTCTTCCTCAGAGATTATCACATCCTGGGCAACATCCACCAGGCGACGGGTCAGATATCCAGCGTCAGCCGTTTTCAATGCCGTGTCAGCCAGACCTTTACGTGCACCGTGGGTAGAGATAAAGTACTCCAGTACGGAGAGTCCTTCCTTGAAATTGGAGAGGATGGGGTTCTCGATGATCTCACCTCCGCCAGCGCCTGATTTCTGTGGTTTGGCCATCAGACCTCGCATTCCGCACAACTGACGGATCTGCTCCTTGGAACCACGTGCACCGGAATCGAGCATCATGTAAACCGGATTCAGCCCCTGTTTGTCGTTCGAAAGCTGGTTCATCAGGGTGATAGTCAGCTTGGAATTGGTATGTGTCCAGATGTCGATGATCTGGTTGTAACGTTCGTTGTTGGTGATGAAACCCATATTGTAGTTTCCTACTACTTCATCCACTTCGGTTATGGCATCTTCGATCAAACGCTCTTTGATCTCGGGGATAATCACATCATCGAGGTTGAACGAGAGACCACCCTGGAATGCCATGGTAAATCCAAGGTCTTTGATGTCGTCAAGGAACTTGGCTGTTTTGGCTGTTCCTGTCTTTTTCAGAATGGAGCCAATGATGTCACGCAGTGCCTTCTTTGTCAGCAACTGGTTGATATAACCATACGCTTCAGGTACTACCTGGTTTAAGAGGACTCTCCCAACCGTCGTCTCTATGATTTTAGTCACCGGCTGTTCGTTTTCGCGGGTGGTGATGCGTACATTGATCACGGCATGGAGATCAGCACGCTTCTCATTGTAAGCAATGATCACCTCTTCGGGGGAGTAAAATGTCATTCCCTCTCCCGGCACTTTATCATTTCCAGCGCTGGTGCGGGCCTTGGTCATATAATAGAGACCCAGAACCATATCCTGGGAGGGTACCGAAATCGGGGCTCCGTTGGCCGGATTGAGGATGTTGTGCGAAGCCAACATCAGCAACTGTGCTTCCAGGATGGCTGCGTTACCCAGAGGTATATGAACCGCCATCTGGTCACCGTCGAAGTCAGCGTTAAAAGCGGTACACACGAGCGGGTGAAGCTGGATTGCTTTCCCCTCGATCAGTTTGGGCTGGAACGACTGGATCCCCAGACGGTGCAACGTAGGAGCACGGTTCAGTAACACAGGATGTCCTTTCAGGATGTTCTCAAGGATATCCCAAACAACCGGGTCTTTCCGGTCGACGATCTTCTTGGCCGATTTTACCGTTTTGACGATACCTCTTTCCAGCATCTTCCGGATGATGAATGGCTTGAAAAGCTCGGAAGCCATCTCTTTGGGCAAGCCACATTCGTTCAGCTTCAATTCGGGACCAACCACGATGACCGAACGGCCTGAGTAGTCTACCCGTTTCCCAAGCAGGTTCTGACGGAACCGTCCCTGTTTTCCTTTCAAACTGTCGCTGAGGGATTTGAGAGCGCGGTTCGATTCGGTTTTCACAGCGCTGGCTTTACGGGAGTTATCCAGCAATGAATCCACGGCTTCCTGCAGCATCCGTTTTTCGTTACGGAGGATCACATCAGGAGCTTTGATCTCGATCAACCGCTTCAGACGATTATTCCGGATGATCACCCGGCGGTAGAGATCGTTCAGGTCAGAGGTGGCGAATCGTCCTCCATCCAGTGGTACCAGGGGCCGTAACTCGGGCGGGATCACAGGAACCACTTTTACGATCATCCATTCCGGACGGTTCTCCAGCCTTTTCTGCGCATCACGGAAGGCTTCAAATACCTGCAGCCGTTTAAGGGCTTCACTTTTTCGCTGTTGGGAAGTTTCGGTATTGGCTTTGTGTCGCAAATCAAACGACTCTTTATCGAGGTTAAGCCTTGCCAGCAAATCACAAAGTGCTTCGGCTCCCATCCTGGCAATGAACTTATTGGGATCAGCGTCATCCAGGTACTGATTCTCCTGAGGGATCTTGTCGAGGATGTCAAAATATTCCTCCTCAGAGAGAAAATCGAGGTAGTTGATCCCCTCCTCCCGGAGAATGCCCGGATTGATGACTACATATTTTTCGTAATAGATGATTGACTCCAGTTTCTTCGTTGGCAATCCCAGCATCGAGCCTATTTTATTTGGCAGAGAGCGGAAAAACCAAATGTGGGCAACGGGCACCACCAACTGGATATGTCCCATCCGTTCACGCCGGACCTTCTTCTCTGTGACCTCTACCCCGCACCGGTCGCAAACAATTCCTTTATACCTGATCCTCTTATACTTACCGCAATGACATTCCCAATCTTTTACCGGTCCGAAGATCCGCTCGCAGAATAAACCATCACGCTCGGGTTTGTAGGTCCGGTAGTTGATGGTCTCGGGTTTCAGCACCTCACCGCTCGACAGTTCCAGGATCTTCTCCGGGGATGCAAGGCTGATCGTGATACTTGAAAAACCGCTGGTGATTGGTCCGTCTTTTCTAAAAGCCATATAATTGTTGATTGTCGATTTCTAAACTGTTTGTGAACTTACCTGATTTCTTAGTCGAAGCTGACGTTAAGTCCAAGTCCTCGTAGTTCGTGAATCAGCACATTAAAGGATTCGGGAATTCCCGTGGTAGGCATATTGTCGCCCTTCACGATGGCTTCATACGTTTTGGCACGTCCGATAACATCATCTGATTTCACCGTCTGGATCTCCAGGAGGATATTGGCAGCGCCAAAAGCCTCCAGGGCCCAAACCTCCATCTACCCGAACCGCTGACCACCGAATTGGGCTTTTCCGCCAAGAGGCTGCTGGGTGATGAGCGAGTAAGGTCCGATCGAGCGGGCGTGCATCTTGTCATCCACCATGTGGTGCAACTTCATAATGTAAATGTAACCAACGGTAGTTGGCTGATCGAAACGCACACCGGTAAGCCCGTCATATAGGTACACTTTTCCGTTCTCGGGTAAACCTGCCTGCTTCAGGTACGCATTGATCTGATCCTGCGTGGCACCGTTGAAGATCGGTGAGGCGAACCGCATGTCGAGTTTCTTGCCGGCCCATCCAAGGATGGTTTCATAGATCTGCCCCAGATTCATCCGGGAGGGCACGCCCAACGGATTGAGAACAATGTCGACCGGTGTCCCATCTATCAGGAAGGGCATATCCTCTTCCCTGACGATCTTAGCTACGATCCCTTTGTTCCCATGACGACCTGCCATCTTATCCCCAACCTTCAGTTTTCTCTTCTTGGCAATATATACCTTAGCCATCTGCACGATACCCGCAGGAAGGTCATCGCCTACCATGGAGGTAAACTTGATCCGGTTGTACTGCCCGAGCAGCTCTTTATGTTTGATGATGAAGTTGTTGATCAACACCTTGATCATTGCGTTTTTATCCTTATCCGTGGTCCATTTATTCGGATTGATGGTGGAGTAATCTACCTCCATCAACACCTTGGCGGAGAACTTCGTTCCTTTCGGAATGATCTCGGTTTTGAAATTATTGAAAACCCCCTGAGAGATCTTCCCATTGACCAGTACTCCGAGTTTTTCAACCAGCTTGGCTTTCAGTTTGGACTCCTCCTTCAGAAATTCTTCATCAATCTTCTTCAGGTCCTCCTTCTCTTTCACCTTGGCCTTCCTGTCCTTGATGATCCTGGAAAAAAGCTTTTTCTCGATCACCACACCCTTCATGGATGGGGGTGCTTTCAGCGAGGCATCCTTCACATCACCGGCCTTATCACCGAAAATAGCCCGTAATAATTTCTCTTCCGGGGTGGGATCGCTCTCCCCTTTTGGCGTGATCTTCCCTATCAGGATGTCTCCTTCATTCACTTCGGCGCCTATCCTGATCAGTCCGTTTTCATCCAGGTCTTTGGTAGCTTCGGCACTGACATTCGGAATGTCGTTGGTCAGCTCTTCCACCCCTCGCTTCGTATCACGTACCTCCAGGGTGAACTCCTCTATATGGATAGAGGTAAAGATGTCCTCTTTCACCACCTTTTCAGAGATCACGATCGCATCCTCAAAATTGTATCCTTTCCAGGGCATGAAGGCAACCATCAGGTTGCGTCCGAGGGCCAGCTCTCCATCCTGCGTAGCATACCCTTCGCAAAGCACCATTCCCCGGGTAACCTTATCTCCCTGCCTGACGATAGGCCGGAGATTGATGCAGGTATTCTGGTTGGTTCTGGCAAACTTGGTCAGCCGGTAGCTTTTTAAATCGTCATCAAAACTGACCATCCGTTCTTTTTCTCCACGGTTATAGCGGATGACTATCTCGTTGGCATCCACACTCTCCACCACACCCTCACCTTCAGCATTGATCAGTACGCGGGAATCGGTGGCCACCATCCCTTCGATTCCTGTACCTACGATGGCTACTTCCGGATTGAGCAGCGGAACAGCCTGCCGCATCATGTTGGATCCCATCAGGGCACGGTTGGCATCATCGTGCTCCAGAAACGGGATCAACGAAGCAGCGATGGAAGCGATCTGGTTAGGTGCTATGTCGATCAGGTCAACCTTGGTCTTATCAATGATGGGATAATCAGCTAAGTAGCGGACTTTTACCCGCTCTTCATGCAGATTTCCCTGCTCATCAAAAGGGGTACTTGCCTGGGCAATGATTTTGTTCTCCTCCTCTTCTGCGGTAAGATAGATAGGGGCTTCCTCAAGAGCGACCTTCCCGTTAAAGACCTTTCTATAGGGGGTTTCAATGAAACCGAGGCGATCTATTTTAGCATAGACACAGAGGGAAGAGATCAGGCCGATGTTCGGACCTTCCGGTGTTTCGATCGTACAAAGACGTCCGTAGTGGGTATAATGGACATCACGAACTTCAAATCCTGCACGCTCACGGGAGAGACCTCCCGGTCCTAGTGCCGAGATACGGCGCTTGTGGGTAAGCTCCGCCAACGGATTAGTCTGGTCCATGAACTGCGACAGCTGGTTGGTTCCAAAGAAGGTATTGATCACCGACGATAAGGTCTTGGCATTGATCAGGTCGGTTGGAGTAAACACCTCGTTATCCCGTACGTTCATCCGCTCGCGGATGGTTCTGGCCATCCTCGACAGTCCTACTCCGAATTGGTTGTAAAGCTGTTCACCTACGGTCCGTACACGGCGGTTGCTGAGGTGGTCAATATCGTCGATCTCCGCTTTGGAGTTCACCAGTTCGATCAGGTATTTGATGATGGAAATAATATCTTCTTTTGTCAGCACCTTTGTCTCCATCGGGGTATTCAGATTCAGTTTACGGTTGATCCGGTACCGCCCCACATCTCCCAGATCATATCGTTTATCAGAGAAAAAGAGTTTCTCAATGATCCCCCTCGCAGTCTCTTCGTCAGGAGGTTCTGCATTACGCAGCTGCCGGTAAATGAATTCAACAGCTTCTTTCTCCGAGTTGGCCGGGTCTTTCTGGAGAGTATTGAAGATAATGGAGTAGTCGGTTGTAAGGGAGTCTTTGGTGTGGATCAGGATGGTTTTGATCCCTGCATCCACAATCGTGTCCACATGTTCGTCTGCCAGGATGGTTTCACGTTCAATGATCACTTCCGTCCGTTCAATTGAAACCACTTCACCGGTATCTTCATCTACAAAGTCTTCGATCCAGGTTCTCACTACTCTGGCGGCCAGCTTGGAGCCCACAGCTTTGTTAAGGGTGGGTTTACTCACCTTCACTTCATGCGCCAGATTGAAGATCTCCAGGATGTCTTTATCCGTTTCATATCCAATGGCACGCAACAACGTAGTAACCGGCAATTTCTTTTTCCGGTCGATGTAGGCGTACATCACATTGTTGATATCGGTGGTGAATTCAATCCAGGAGCCCTTGAACGGGATGATCCGGGCTGAATAAAGCTGTACACCATTGGCATGGTAACTGGTACTGAAAAAGACTCCGGGGGAGCGGTGCAGCTGGGAAACGATCACCCGTTCGGCTCCGTTGATGACAAAGGTGCCTCTCGGGGTCATATAGGGAATCATTCCCAGGTAAACATCCTGGATAATGGTTTCAAAATCTTCATGTTCAGGGTCTGTACAGTAAAGCTTAAGTTTGGCCTTCAGCGGTACGCTATAGGTCAGCCCCCGCTCAATGCACTCCTTAATGGAGTATCTGGGGGGATCGATAAAATAGTCGAGGAACTCCAGGACGAAGTTATTCCGGGCATCAGAGATCGGAAAATTTTCCGCAAATACTTTGAAAAGACCTTCATTGATCCGGTTTTCAGGATTGGTTTCGAGCTGGAAGAAATCCTTGAAGGATTGTATCTGAACATCAAGAAAATCGGGGTATTCAGCCTGAATCTGGGCAGATGCGAAACTGATTTTTTGGGTTCTATTTGTAGTCAAGGTCTTTGGGGATTTGCGTCCCGTTCGGGCGGGACAGTTTAAGAAACAATTTAACTTTCAATATAAACAAGTTATAGACCTCCCCTAGTTAAAGGGAAAGTCTATAACTAATTAGGAATGAGAAAGTATAGTCTACTTAATTTCAACCTCTGCACCTGCTTCCTTTAATTGGTTCATCAATGCCTGAGCTTCATCTTTGGTAACGCCTTCCTTGATCGCCTTTGGTGCCGAATCTACGAGTTCTTTGGCTTCTTTGAGGCCGAGACTGGTCAGTTCCTTCACCAGTTTGACCACAGCCAGTTTAGCTTGTCCCGGGTGCTTCAGTACCACGTCGAATGAGCTTTTTTCCTCTACCTCAGTACCTCCTTCAGCAACAGCCGCAGGAGCAGCAACGGCTACAGCAGCAGCTGCGGGTTCAATACCATATTCATCTTTCAGGATTGCTGCCAATTCATTGACCTCTTTTACGGTCAGGTTAACTAACTGTTCAGCA
Source organism: Bacteroidota bacterium (assembly GCA_043810345.1). Classification (GTDB taxonomy): domain Bacteria; phylum Bacteroidota; class Bacteroidia; order Bacteroidales; family FEN-979; genus QYOJ01. The sequence goes on from JBDROF010000102.1 coordinate 39,269, forward strand.
AAAGCTTTTAAGTCTGCCATTTCATTTGTTGTTTTGGTTTCCGGTCTATCCGGACGGTTTATAATTCTTGTTGGTTGCTTAATGATTATTCGGGTCGTTCAGATAGAGTCCTGACGATGCCCGAGAGATTTGTTCCGCCTGATTGCAATGCCGAGATAACGTTTTTAGCAGGGGATTGCAAGAGGGCAATCAGATCTGCCACCAGTTCATTTTTCGATTTGATGTTTATCAGTGCGTTCAGCTGATCGTCTCCAAGGTACGCAGTCTCTTCCACCCAGGCTCCTTTGAGAATGGGTTTAGGAGACCTCTTCCGGAACTCCTTGATCAGTTTAGCAGGGTCGTTAGGGACCTCTGAAAACATGATCGAAGTAGAGCCGGTAAGGATACTGTAAAAAGGTTCCAACTTCTTTCCGCTTTTCTCCATGGCTATTCTGAGAAGGGTATTCTTGATCATCTGCAGCTCGACATTGCGTTTGAAACAAAGCCGTCGCAGATGGCCGGATGTCTCCACATTCAGATCAGAGATATCAGTAAGGTAGAAGATATTGGCCTCTTTCAGCTTCTCAACCATAGAATCGATGATCTGATTTTTTTCTTCTTTTTTCATGATTTATCGTTCAGATTACTGAAAAATTAAACCGTAACAGATTTGGGTTCCACCTGTACTCCCGGGCTCATCGTACTTGAGAGGTAAATACTTTTAACATAAGACCCTTTGGCGGAGGCAGGTTTCAATTTGACGACTGTCTGGATAAGCTCCCTGGCGTTCTCTTCAATTTTGTCGGGTTCAAACGAAACCTTCGCAATCGAAGCGTGGATGATACCAAATTTATCTACTTTGAAATCGATCTTTCCGGCTTTCACATCCTGGACAGCTTTTCCCACCTCCATGGTCACAGTTCCGGTTTTCGGGTTGGGCATCAGTCCGCGGGGTCCCAGGATCTTTCCGAGGGCACCCACTTTGGCCATGACACTGGGCATGGTAATGACTACGTCAATATCTGTCCAGCCACCTTTGATCTTCGTAATGTATTCATCCAGCCCGACATAGTCAGCACCGGCCGCCTGGGCCTCTTCTTCCTTGTCGGGGGTACACAACACCAGTACCCGGATAGTTTTCCCGGTTCCGTGCGGAAGCGTCACGGTACCACGAACCATTTGGTTTGCCTTACGGGGATCTACACCCAGGCGGATGTCTATATCAACTGAGGAATCAAATTTCGTATCGGTAATGTCTTTCACAATCCCTATTGCATCAGTCAGTGCGTAAACAGCTTCCCGGTTATATTTCTCAAAAGCCGCTTTCCTCTTCTTGGTCACTTTCGTCATATATTATAATATTAATATTGTGATTCATGCAGAGTACAGACGCGATTAATCGCGTCTGTACAATTAAAAGGGGCCGTGCCTGATACGTTGATGCCCATGCTGCGCGCTGTTCCGGCTACCATCTTCATGGCTGACTCTACGGTGAAAGCATTGAGATCGGGCATCTTATCTTCAGCGATCCGTTTTACCTGGTCCCAGGAGACCGATCCCACTTTAGCTCGGTTTGGCTCTGGTGAACCTTTCTGCAACTTCACGGCTTCCATAAGTTGTACCGCAACCGGTGGCGTCTTGATGATGAAATCGAACGACTTATCCCGGTAAACGGTGATGATAACAGGAATGATTTTTCCTCCTTTATCCTGGGTGCGGGCGTTAAACTGTTTACAGAACTCCATGATATTCACACCCTTGGCACCTAAAGCAGGGCCTACTGGTGGAGATGGATTAGCAGCGCCACCCTTGATCTGTAATTTAATTAATCCAGCTACTTCTTTTGCCATATGTCATTTTTTATTGGTGAGACGCGGCAAGCCTCGTCTTTACTATTCCTGAGCCGCAATAATTTGCGGCTCTACTCTTTCTGAACCTGCATGAAGCCAAGTTCGAGCGGGGTTTTCCGTCCGAAGATTTTGACCATCACTTTCAGCTTTTTCTTCTCCTCGTTGATCTCTTCGATCACGCCGCTGAAGCTGTTGAAAGGGCCGTCTACCACCGTGACTGTCTCGCCCACGATATAAGGGATGTTGACCTCTTCACCCTGCTCCGACAGCTCGTCAAATTTTCCCAGCAGGCGTTTCACTTCAGAAGGCCTCAGCGGGTGGGCTTCCCCTTTTGCTCCAAGGAACCCGAGAACTCCGGGAACGTTTCGGATGATATGGGGAATTTCACCGACCAGGGTGGCTTCGATGAGCACGTATCCGGGAAAATAATTCCGCTCTTTGCTCACCTTTTTCCCTTTACGAATCATGTAAACCTTTTCAGTAGGTATCAGTACCTGTACGATGTAATCCTGAAGGTTGAGATTGGCAATCTCGCTTTCGAGGTATTGCTTCACCTTTTTTTCATTCCCACTGATGGCTCTGACAACGTACCATTTTTTATCCTGTTCACTCATGCCTTCGGTGCAATTGTATCGACGTGTAGAATATGGCTAGAAAAGTTTGTAGAACTGCATCAGGACATTGCGGAAGACTTCGTCCATTGCAAATACGACCAGGGCAATGATGAGCGATGCCACAGATACCACGATGGCGCTGCTTTGCAACTCCTTCCAGCTAGGCCAGGAAGCTTTATGAACCAGCTCATCGTAGCACTCTTTGACGTAGGTAACTAATTTAAACTTAGCCATTTATCTAAATATTTGCACGGGTGGTAGGAGTCGAACCCACAGCCTACGGTTTTGGAGACCGCCACTCTACCAATTGAGCTACACCCGTGTACAATTAATCTTTAATTCAACGAATTGATCAGTCAAGGATCTCTGTAACCTGACCGGCACCAACGGTACGCCCACCTTCACGGATGGCGAAGCGCAGACCTTTGCTCATGGCGATCTCGGAGATCAGATGTACTTCAATACTCAGGTTATCACCAGGCATCACCATCTCAACCCCTTCGGGAAGGATAATCTCACCCGTTACGTCGGTGGTTCTGAAATAGAACTGAGGACGGTATTTGTTATGGAATGGCGTATGACGTCCCCCCTCTTCTTTTTTCAGGATATAGACCTCAGCGTTGAATTTTTTGTGCGGGGTGATAGATCCAGGTTTTGCGATCACCATACCTCGACGGATCTCATCTTTATCGATCCCACGAAGAAGCAAACCTGCATTATCCCCGGCTTCTCCTCTGTCGAGGATCTTGCGGAACATTTCCACACCGGTTACAACTGATTTCAGCTTTTCCGCACCCATCCCGATGATATCAACCGGATCTCCTGTAAGGATCACTCCTGTTTCAATTCTTCCGGTAGCAACAGTACCACGGCCGGTGATGGAAAAGACATCCTCAACAGGCATCAAAAAAGGTTTATCCACATCGCGGGTCGGAAGTTGAATGTACTCATCGACAGCCGACATCAGCTCTATTATTCTCTCTATCCACTGTGCCTCTTTATTTAGTCCCCCCAGTGCAGATCCACGGATGATCGGCGTCGTATCGCCATCAAAACCGTAGAACGTCAATAGTTCACGAATCTCCAGCTCAACGAGGTCAAGCAGCTCGGGGTCGTCAACCATATCGCATTTGTTCATGAATACCACCATCCGGGGAACACCAACCTGACGAGCCAGGAGGATGTGCTCGCGTGTTTGCGGCATGGGACCATCGGTAGCTGCCACCACCAGGATGGCGCCGTCCATCTGTGCAGCACCGGTAACCATGTTCTTGATATAGTCGGCGTGTCCGGGACAGTCGACGTGCGCATAGTGACGATTCTCCGTCTGGTACTCAATGTGCGCCGTATTGATCGTGATTCCTCTTTCCTTCTCTTCCGGAGCATTGTCGATAGAATCAAACGACCGGAAAGTAGATAACCCTTTGTCTGCCAGAATCAGTGTAATAGCAGCTGTCAAAGTAGTTTTGCCATGGTCAATGTGCCCGATGGTTCCGACATTAACGTGCGGTTTTGAGCGTTCGAATTTTTCTTTTGCCATTTTGAATTAAAGTTTAATTACGTAATTTAAGATTAATTGCATAATAACTGAGCCTTTGACGAGAATTGAACTCGTGACCCCTTCCTTACCAAGGAAGTGCTCTACCCCTGAGCTACAAAGGCTTTTCTTTACTCCCGGATAAAAAACATCCAGGGTTGAGTGAGAGCCCCGTTTATGGCCCAGGTTAGAGCGGAAGACGGGGCTCGAACCCGCCACCTGAAGCTTGGAAGGCTTCCGCTCTACCAAATGAGCTACTTCCGCAATCTAGGTAGCGAGGTAGTGAAAATGTGAGGTAGCGAAATTTCGCTATTTCACTATTTCGCTATTTCGCTACTTTAGTCGTGGGGAGAGGAGGATTCGAACCTCCGAAGGCTTAGCCAACAGATTTACAGTCTGCCCCATTTGACCGCTCTGGTATCTCCCCGGCGAGCCGATGGACGGACTCGAACCGCCGACCAGCTGATTACAAATCAGCTGCTCTACCAGCTGAGCTACATCGGCGTTTGATGCCCGCTCTCCATATATATAAAACAGTCCTTCATTAAAAAGGACTGCAAAAGTATAAAGAATTAGAAAATTATCAAAGAGTTTTCTGAAATTTAGCCATTATTATTTGCCCCTTTGTTTCTCTTTGTGCTTCCTTAACTGTCGGCGCAAGACATCCGTCGCCCTGGAGGCTGCCTCTTCAAAAGTCTTAGCCTCCTTCACAGCAAACAGGTCATTCCCTTTGACCATCAATCTGATCTCTGCAATCTTATTTTTAGGAGAATCATTGTTATCCAGCTTCAGTTTTACCTCTGCACCAATAACACCATCGTAGACTGCTGGCAATTTAACCAGTCTTTCTTTGATGAAATCTTCCAGTTTTTTGTCGGCTTTAAAATGTACAGAGTTAATGATCAAATTCATATCACCTCCTTTTTTTCATGCTTTTGGATGAGCTTGTTGATATATCCGCTTTAACTTCTCTATCTCATTGTGTGTATAAACCTGCGTGGCTGCCAGACTGCTGTGTCCGAGCAACTCTTTTACAGCATTCAATTCCGCGCCATTATTTAGCAAATGGGTGGCAAAGGTGTGCCGGAGCACGTGAGGACTTCTTCTGGTAAGGGTTGAAACCTGAGCAAGGGCCTGGTTAACGATCCGGTACACCATCTTTGGATAGATTTGCTTCCCTCCGTCAGTCAGAAAAAGCCAGGTTTGGCTGGGAAACAGGGACCGCTTCGTATCCAGATATTGCTTCAACAACCCTCCCATAGTTGAACCAAACGGGATAATCCGCTCTTTATTTCGTTTGCCGAGAACTTTCAAACTGGCTTGCTGAAGCTCCAGATCCTGTTCCTTCAGATTGATCAGTTCTGTCAGTCGTATGCCAGTAGCATAGAACATCTCCAGGATCAACCGGTTTCGAATGGCCGGATACCCCTTACCATAGTCGAGCTGATCAAACAGGAGATCTATCCGATCCTGTTCTAAATAGACGGGGAGTCGTTTGCTGGTTTTAAGAGAGGTGATCCTGTTCATTGGATTGATCTCTACATCACCTGTTTTGATCAAATACCTGAAAAAGGATTTAAGAGTGGTCATCTTACGGTTCACACTCCGCTCACTGACTCCCTGCTCCATCAGGTAGACCAGCCACGAACGAATCATCGTATGATCTACCCCATCCATATCCCGGAGATCATAGTGGTAGTCCAAAAAATCGAAAAACTGGGATAGATCGTTATGATAGGCTGCAACCGTATGAGGCGAGTATCGCTTCTCAAACTTGATATATTCAATAAACTTCTCCTTCACCTCAGCCAAAAAAAAATAAGAAGAAACGTTGATGGGTTCTCCCATTCACCGGATAAATATACAAATTAATTTACCCGGGTCAAAATTTCTTCTTACAAAATCGCTTTTTAACTTTGTTCCTGCTGAAGCTTCTGGATAAAAACAGCTTTCTGAACTGTTTCCCTACGCTTAATAGATGGCTTTGTGAACTTCTGACGGTCCCTCACCTCTCTAACGACGCCCGTTTTTTCAAATTTACGTTTCAGTTTCTTCAGCGCCCGGTCGATGTTTTCGCCTTCTTTTACAGGTACGATAATCATTCGTTTACGCTCTCTTTCTTGTTTGAATTGACAAATTATTCTCTTAAAAAGAGCTGCAAAGTTACCAAGTTTAATTCTGAATTCAAAATGCTGAATTCAAAATAACCCCTAAATCCCCTGAAGGGGACTTGTTCACGCGTAAAGGATGACCACTCCCCATCCCTCCCCTTAGAGGGGAGGGAGAAAGCCCCCTTTAGGGGGTTTGGGGGTTGGTAAGGTTCTCGAGAATGAACTCCGTCATCCGTGTGTAGTTGTGCCAGGTAGTGTTCTTCCCGGAATAGATACCATGGTTGCTGTTGGGGTATACCTGCAGTTCAAACTGCTTGTTTGCCGCTACCAGTGCCGAAACCATGTCGTAGGTATTCTGGGCATGCACGTTGTCGTCAGCCATGCCATGGATGATCAGGAGGTTCCCTTTCAGCTTATCAGCATGGTTAACAGGTGAGTTATCTTCATAACCCTCCTCATTTTCCCGAGGGGTGCGCATAAACCTTTCGGTATAAATATTGTCATAGTATTTCCAGTTGGTCACCGGAGCTACGGCGACACCCATGCTGAAATAATCAGCCCCTTTAGTCAGACAAGACAACGTGAGGTATCCGCCAAAACTCCATCCCCACATGCCGATCCGATGTGGATCCACGTAGGGCAACGTTCCCAGGTATTTGGCTGCTTCAATCTGATCCAGTGTCTCATATTTACCAAGCTGAAGATAGGTGCATTTTTTGAACTCCTGTCCACGGGCGCCGGTTCCCCGGTTATCCACCGAGACCACTAGGATGTCATGCTGGGCCAATAACTGGTTCCAGGCACTCACCGTTCCCCAACGATTGGCCACGGTCTGGGAACCGGGACCTCCATAAATCGTGAACAACACCGGGTATTTTTTCTCCGGATCAAAACCGGGTGGCTTCAGCATCCATCCATTTAGTTCCATTTCATCATCGGTGTTGAAGGAGAAGAGATCGGCCTGCTGGAAATCATACCTCTTCATAAGCTCCATCAACTTCTCATTGGTCTCCATAACCCTGATTTCCTCCCCGTCGGAGTTGTTCAAGGTAATGACCGGCGGGGTATTGATATCCGACCAGTTATTGATGTAAATGGTATAATCGGTGTTGAACTGTGCGCGGTTGGTCCCCTCCTTTCCAGAGAGCGTCCGTTTGCCTGATCCATCAAGGGCAATTACATTCACCTCCCGGTTAAGGGGAGAAGATTCGGCCGACTGAAAATAGACCAGCCCATGCTCTTCATCCACACCGTATAACGATGTCGCGTCCCAGGGACCGGAGGTCAGCTGTCTGATCAACCTTCCATTCAGATCGTAAAGATACAGATGGTTATATCCATCTTTTTCACTGGAAAGCAATACCGATTCCCTATCCTTTAAAAATGTCCAGTCGTCGGTGATATCAATGTACCAGGGATTATTCTCTGTCAGGATCACACGTGATGAACCGTTGTTCGCATCCGCCAGCAGGAGCTCCAGTTTATTCTGGTGACGGTTCATCCGGTACATCGCCAGGGTATTGGGATCGGTTGTCCATTTGATCCGTGGAATATAGATATCCGTTTCTGTTCCTGTATCAACCGGAACGGTTTCACCCTGCTCCAGGTCATAAATCTTAATCGCTATCAACGAGTTATCCTCACCTGCCTTAGGATACTTAAAGGTATAGATTTCGGGATAGATGTCGCCAAAATACTCCAAGGTATACTCTTTAACCTTCGATTCATCAAAACGGTAAAAAGCAATCTTTTTGCTGTTGGGCGACCAGAAAAACGCCTTGGTGAAGCCAAACTCCTCCTCGTAAACCCAATCGGTAGCCCCATTGATGATCGTGTTGAACTGGCCGTCGGTTGTGATTTGCATCTCGCTAGTGAAGACCGGATCGTGGTTGGTATCATCACCCTGCCCGCCGCTCTTACCAGGATCCCAGATACCGGATGCCAGATCCCGGATAAAGAGGTTATTATCCCTGACAAAGGCCACTTTGTTCCCATCCGGAGAAAATGTGGCCAGCTGCTGCTTCTCGCCTTCTGATAATGGAACCAGCATCTTGGTCTCAATGTCAAAGATATAATAGAATGCTTTGGAAGAGTGGCGGTAGATCGATTCCCTTTCAGCAGCAAACAGGATCCTTGATTCATCCTGACTGAACTGATAACTGGAGATCGGAACGGGAACGGTATCTCCTTTCGGGATCAGATCAGCAGAAGTGACAATGGTTCTCACATAATCTCCTGTGAGGTAGTCATACACGTTAAGACTATCGTTCTTAACCTGGCAAAAATATTGAACATCCTTAAGCGGGTGAATGTTATAAACACCCTTCGAGGAGAATGTCCTTTTCCTGATCACATCTTCGAGGGTAATTTGTTTATGTTCCTCCTGGGAATATCCTGCAACTGAAAAGCAAGCGAGCAGGAAAACCAATATTATTTTCTCTACCTTTGTTTGCATACCCATGTCATTTAGTAAATTTTAACTGCAAAAGTAGAAAAATATGCGGAGAGAGATCGGAACATTCGAAGCATTTGAAAAGACGATGGAGAGGATGCGGGGCGATGGCATCCTGCTCGTTGCCGGCTATCCTCCCAATCCCATGACCATCGGCTGGGGTTCGTTGGGAACTGTTTGGAGCCGTCCTGTTTTCCAGGTACTGGTCAGACCAACCCGATATACATTCGGACTCATGGAGGATAGCCAGGCTTTCACGGTCAACGTGCTCTCCGATGACTATCAAAATGAGTTATTGCTTTGTGGAACCCGGTCGGGGCAGGATCTGGATAAAGCAGCCTCCTGCGGCTTCACCATGGTCAAGGGCGAAACCACTACGGCATTTTACATCCAGCAATCAACCATCCACTACGAATGCCGTATCATCCACAAACACCTTCTTGATGCGGCCACCCTGGATCCGGCCATTATTGAACGCTACTATCCCTTACGCGATTTTCACATGGTTTACTATGGGGAGATCGTGGGAGTCTTTAGGAATGAGGAATGAGAAATGAGGAATGAGGAATGAGGAATGAAGGACGAGGGACGAAGGGCGAAGGATGAGGGACGTGAGACGTAAGACGTGAATTTCGAATTTCGAATTTGGCTACGCCGAGCTTCGCGGAGTTTATCACGGTAATACGGGGCTCCGGTTCAAGTTTCAAATTCTTAACTGCATATACCCTATATCTTATATCTTATATCCTATATCCTAACATCCTATCATCCTACATCTAATCTTCTGTTTTTTTAAAACTTTCCTTAAATTTGCACCCGTTTCCGGGATGTTAGCTCAGTTGGTTTAGAGCATCGCCTTGACAGGGCGGGGGTCATCGGTTCGAATCCGCTACATCCCACGGTTCGAAGTTAGAAGCCGGAGGTTAGAAGTACGAAAGGGAGGCTGGAAGTGCGAAACAGGTTATTCCTTATTTTTCCTTTGACTAAACCGATACGCGACCCCTACCAGAAAATTAACCGAGTTTGTTTTCTCATACCAGTGACTTTCCTGGCTGATATCGTCCTTTACAATCTGATATAAGCCAAGATTATACCGGACCTCAACAGATACCAGGAACCGTTGCCACAGTGGAATATTCATTCCAATACCTGTACTCAAGCCCCAATCAAACCTGTTAAAAAATTGAGTTGTTTCATAGGTTCTTCCAAGCTCTTTTGGCCATGCATTATTTACAGTGTAACCTCTTAAAAGATATCCTGAAAAAAGGCCTGTCTGAAAAAAGAAGTTAATCTTTTTCCCAAATGTCATTCTGCCGAATATCTGCGAGATGAGATAGTTATAATTTATACGGCTTATCTCACCATGACTGTTAATATCTCGCTCCCCTTTTCGTTCAAATGAAAAATCAGCCCTGATGGAAAAAAACTTGCGGAAATTGTATTGGATAAACGGTCCGGCTGAAAACCCGATCCCCGGATTTAAATGATCACAGCTGCCATTTATAAAAATCACACTGGGGCCACCTTCTATACCAATGTCTAACCGGTTTGTCTGACAAAATAAATTCACGGGATCAAGAAGTAATACCAGAATCAATACGGAAACTATCAGGGATTTCATTGGGAAAAGATTCCTTATTTTGTCATCAAATTTACATAATGTTTTTCTAAAATAATCTACCATAGACAGTTTGGTGGTGGTGGCGGCATCGTTAATTGTGAATTTCTGTTTTCTGAGTAACCACAAACATTTCTTTCACGAAGCCGGATTTGATATGTCTCTCCGGGTTCATATTGCCAATAATCGGCTGCATATCTTGTACTTGCAATCTGTTCTATTGAACCCGGTCGCCATGTTTGCGTGATAAAATCAAAAAACTGGCAGGAGGTGGTTGTTTCATCCAGGATGGGATTCAGAACATGAAAAAAACAACCGTTTCCCGATTGTTCTGCAAAAAAAAGATCGGGTGGCTGCGAAGGCACATCTCCAATCACCGTAATATAGCATGTATCATATTCAACATGGCCCCAGGGAAATGACACGGTTAAATAAATGGGGTATGTTTGATTGGGTTCGACACCGCTTTTGACCCAAATCTTCATTTTATTATGATGTCGATGGGGATTGCTATTGGGGAACTGGAATGATTCAAATTCAAAAGCCGGGGATGACCATTGGTAAACTGCATTAGGATAATAATTTGCACTGATAATTTTATCGGAATTTGAAGAGGAGTTTGAAGTAATGCAAATTCGCGGACTCCTGTCGAAAATCTTGATTGGTGAGGCCAATTCTCCTTCTTTTTTATACACACGAATATACTCAATCTCCATATACTTGGGCAAAGTTCCAGGATCGACAGGTGTATTATGATCTCCAACTGCATTTGGGCCGGAACCAAACCGTAAACAAAAAGGTCCGCTGGGAGAAATATATTCAATACCCGGCATCCCACAGCTTGGCGCAGGTGTTCCCGGGATATCTATCTGATGAATCAGGGTATTGTTTACAAACCACTTAATGTAGTTATCACTCCATTCAAGGGCAAATACGGTCCAATAAGTGAATGCATGATTATGTAAATCAACGCAATGACTTTCTTCTACAAGGTTATTCTCAGGATAGGTTTTCCAATGGTAAGTTACATCAAATATTGTTGAATTATCATGCGTTTCAAAAATATCAATCTCGTTACTATCAAGGAATATGTTGTGATAAGGGGTAAGGAATTCATCAGGATCCTGCACACACCATAACCACATGGCGGCTCCCTGGCCATCTTCTGCATATATTTTAACTTTTGCTTCAACATATCCAGAACCATAGAAATAATAGCTCTTGAAATAATCGTTGAGAACACTAAGGGTTTTTATTTCCCCACATGAATAAGGGCAATCCGGGGGAACCGGAACATTGGTATTCCAAATTTTTGCGTGGTAAATTGCAGCCTGAGGGGGCTGAGGCGGAAGGCCATCATTCAATGGTAAGGGTTCATACAGTTCATAAGTAACATTATCCGGATTCTTACGAAAGCTCCAGGTGCATTCCGAACCATCATCGCCGTTTATACTTATATTCCAATGTTGGTTTACGGTTGAGGGATAGAAATGTTCATTTAACAATAGATAATATCCTGGTTTCTGAGATGGATTATTAGGACATGGGTTAACATATGCCTGTATTTCCGCACATCCTATGTGACAATAATCAGAAATATTTTCCTGAGCGTATCCCATTATGAGAGGCATCGTAAGAATGACAAGAAACAAGTTCCTGATTATACCATATTTAAATAAAGAAACATGTCGATTCATAAATTTATAAAGTATTATGTTTGACAATTATTTTTTCAACAAAAAAACCTTCAGACGTATGAACGATCAAATAATAAAATCCTTCAGGTATCACTTCACTGTTAATAGTGATTCTTAAATCGATAACCTTATTCCCTGAATAGAGAACTTTTCCAAATATATCCACTAGCTGAATCGAGTTAATTGTTCCCGAAAAAATCTTAATTGTGATTTGGTCATCTGCCGGATTCGGAAAGATTGAGATAGATTTCTTCCCGAAATCGTGAACGATCACCTGAATTTCAAGACACGGATGATTGTAAAAGAAGTTTGCAAAATAGGTGCCAGGGAAAGGTATAATAGGTGAGCTTACAACCAATTCCCCTGTTTGCAGATCAGCGGCATTAAAGGTAGTGTCCCCGCCGATAAAGTAATAATATTCCTGAAAGGGATCCAGCGTGGCAGGATTGTTTTGAATAGAATTTGCAATAATATTTTGTGAAATCAAGGTAACCTCCCCTGTGTTTGGATTGATCATAGCGAGTTTTCTTCCCAGGGTCATATTTCCGGCAAGACCGTACACAATGGAATCATAACAGTTGAATATAATAGGACCAAAATATTGACCAGATGGGAGATCAATAACAGATTCCGAGATGATCCCTCCGGATTGGAAATCAACGCCGATCAGCATATTATTTGTCGTCTCGAAATAAAATATGTTATGATATGGATCCAAGGTCGTATACGTAAGGATTCGGTAACTTGGTGCAATCGGATTTCCGGATATTATATCCACAACACCTGTATTTGGATCCAGTGATGCCAACCAAACCGCCTGACCGGTATTGTCCCATGCCAGGCCATAGAGTGTTGAATCGACACAATTATATTCTAAGCCATAGAACATGGAAGTCTGATACTGTATCAATTGAACGGCTTCCAGAAGGTCGCCTGTCTGTAAATTAAATTTAAGCAATACGGAATCCAGGCATTGATAGAAAATATGATTTACAGGATCTATTGCCCTTCCATTATATCCGGAAGTGAAACTCACCGCATTCTGTGAAATGTTTGTAACGACTCCTGATTGGGCAGATATCTTTGCCAGATAAAGACCAGTACCCGAAGAAACTACACTGATACCATAAATTACCGAATCAATCTGTGCCTGTGAAAACATGTAGCCCAGTGAAAAGATGCTAATTAGAAGAATTTTTTTCATATGAGAATTTTTGCAAAATAACTTCCCTTGAAAACAGATAAAGCTACATAAAATAGTTGGTTGATTTTCAGGTGTAACCCTTCTTCTAATATCTTTGCCCCGGCCACCTTCTTTCGTTAGTAATTCGTTTTATTGTAAAAAAATCGTTTGCTTACGATACCGAAAAAGGTTATTTTTCTCCTTCCCCTTCTATTCTGTAATGATTATTTTAAAGCAATAAGTATGCCAAAAATATAATTACCTAACATTCAATACATTAAAAATCAGATTGTCGGAATGAAAAGAAAAAGGTGTCAAAATATTTGAAACTGGTGTAAATAAATTGGACAGTGTAAAAAGGAAAAATACCAGGAGTGCAATAAAAAAACCGGCCCACAATTCATGAGCCGGCTTTCGTCCATGGCAATAAATGGCAATCCATGGCAATAAATGGCAATCAACCGATCTCTTCCCTCATCCTTCTCCCCGATCCATGTACTTCTTAATCAGCTCGATCATTTCATTAGCCCGGATAGGTTTAGCTATAAAATCCCAGCATCCGGCTGCGAAGGCCGCTGCCTGATCATGTTCGGTGGCGTAAGCGGTTTGCGCAATAACGGGAAGGGTTTGCCTGAATGACGTGATTTTTTCTGTAGCTTCCAGTCCATCCATCCCGGGCAGCCGGATATCCATCAGCACCACATCAATTTCGGGATGCTGTATGCAAAGATTGATGGCATGTTCTCCCTCAAGTGCATGAAAAATAGTGGCCCTGGTCGGTTTCAAAACGACATCCAGGTAACTGAAACTTATTTGATCGTCTTCCACTACCAGAATGGATTTCCCCTGCCAATTGATCTCCCCCCTCATATTACTGTTTAAGGATGGAACGTGAGATGACTATTTTCAGAATTTCAGAAGTGCCTTCGTAAATCTGGGTAGCTTTTGCTTCCCGCATCAACCGCTCCACATGATACTCCTTTACATATCCGTACCCGCCCAGGATCTGAACCGCCTGGGTAGTTACTTCCATCGCGATATCGGCACAATATTGTTTGGCCATCGCACTGGCCGTAGTATAGGGCCGGTGCTGATCTTTCAGCCAGGCAGCTTTCAGGACAAGCAACTGACCGGTTTCAATCTTCACCGCCATATCAGCCAGCTTAAATGCGATGGCTTGGTGATTGCAGATTTCTGTCCCAAAAGCTTTCCGCTCTTTTGAATAGTGGAGAGCGCGTTCGTAAGCTCCCATCGCGATTCCTAACGCCTGGGCGGAAATTCCTATGCGGCCGAAATCGAGCTGTTTCATCGCCAGCGAAAATCCAAAGCCTTCTTCCCCGATCCGGTTTTCTTTCGGGATTTTCACGTCGGTGAACATCACCGAATGGGTATCGGAACTTCTGAGCCCCATTTTGTTTTCATGAGGACCCAATATAATGCCCGGCGTATTCTTTTCAACGATAAAGCCATTGATCCCTTTGTGCTTCTTTGGAACCTTTTGACTTTTTATATTTAAAACCTTCTTTAAACATATTTAAAATTAACAAAAAGTGTTTACGAAGGTCTGACGTGTCTACAGACGCCACACAATCAAAGGGATAGTCTCCATCCCCAACCCAGGGCAAAATCGAACGGTATCACCGAACGATGAAAAATGTTGTTAAAATAGAAGCAATCACATTTTAAAATGTTGTAACTTTGACTAAATCACGCACATGGAATTACGTCATACTAGTGAACATTGTTTTGAAGACGTACAGTCAATATAAATCGGCGTGGGGTGGTCAATTTAGTCGGCATATCCAATTCACTAAAATAAACACCAGAAAAGAATGAAATTAGCTTTTATTGGCACATACCCACCCAGGGAATGCGGCATTGGCACCTTTACGAATAACCTGTTTAACTCAATGTTAGTTAACAATGAAAGTATTGAAGTTGGGTATGAGGGTTTTGTTGTTGCATTAAACGACATCGACCTTACTTATAATTACCCTGAAGAGGTAAAACTGACCATCAGGCAGGAACACCAGGAAGATTATTTAAAGGCCGTTAAATTCATTAATCTAAGCGGCGCTGACCTTTGTATCCTTGAACATGAATTTGGCATTTTCGGCGGTCAAAACGGGGTATATATCCTTCCTTTGTTACATAGATTGGAAGTTCCTATTATTGTAACGCTACATACTATACTTAAAACCCCATCGTATAACGAAAAAGCTGTTTTGCAGGAAATATGTAAAATGGCACATAAAATAGTGGTGATGAGCCATAAAGCAATTGAATTCCTGGCGAGTATTTACAATGTGCCGGAAAAAAAAATTGTTTTTATAGAACATGGCGTACCAGACATTCATTTCAGCCAGGAAAAATCGAAAAAGGAGTTTAAGCTCGAAAATAACAAAGTGTTACTTACCTTCGGTTTTATTGGACGCAACAAAGGAATTGAAACGGTAATAAAAGCATTGCCTAAAGTTGTTGAAAAACACCCCGATGTTCTGTATATCGTTTTAGGCAAAACCCACCCTCATGTGCTGCGACATTCAGGCGAAGAATATCGTATTTTCTTAATGCGTTTGGTCAAAAACCTACAACTGGAGAAGCATGTTGTGTTTCTTAATGAGTTTATTAACGTACAAGATTTGTTCAAATACCTATCCGCTTCTGATATATACATAACACCCTATTTGAACGAAGCCCAAATGACCAGCGGAACTCTATCCTATGCCGTTGGAGTAGGTTCAGCCGTGATTTCAACACCCTATTGGCATGCTGCAGAGTTATTGGCAGAAGGAAGGGGAAGGCTTTTTGACTTTAATGATTCCAACAGCCTTACTTCCACTTTAACAGAACTCTTAGATAAACCTGAGGAGTTAAATGAGCTTAAAAGAAAAGCATATGATTATGGCCGGAAAATTACCTGGCCGAAAACAGGAGAAAAGTATGTTGCGCTTGCTGTAACTATTCTGAAGGAAGGGTATAAGTTAATTGTAAAGAAAGACACAGTTTTGGATTTCCTCATTCTGCCCCCTTTTTCTCTTGCTCATATCAATCGATTAACAGACGATACAGGCATCATCCAACATGCAAAATTTGGCATTCCAAACTTAAAAGAAGGCTATTGCATTGATGATAATGCCAGGGCTTTGCTTATGGTGTTAATGGCATACAGGCAAATAAAAGATATCCGGGCTCTTGAATTATCGCCTATCTATTTAAGCTATATTCATTATATGCAAAATGCGGATGGTACCTTCAGGAATTTCCTGAGTTTTAGCAGAAACTTCCTGGATGAGATTGGTTCCGAAGATTCTTTTGGCCGGACTATATGGGCATTGGGATACCTGCTGAGTAATGCCCCCAACGATGCCTATTATCAAACAGGTAAATTAGTGTTTTTTAATGCATCTCCCAATTTTGAAAAATTAAAGTCCATCAGAAGTATCGCCAATACCATGATCGGAATAAGCTATTATCTGAAAAGCAACCCATCGGACGATTCAATGACTGAAAGATTACGAAACCTGGCTCAAAACTTAAGTAAACATTATGAAGAAAACGAATCCCCCGATTGGAAATGGTTTGAATCCTTACTTGCATACGATAATGGCATTTTACCTTTAGCTCTTTTACATTCAGCAGAAATACTTAACGATGATAAAATAACAAATACGGCGCTCGAATCTATGAACTTTCTGACAAAGCATACACTGAAGGATAATTACATATCGATCATTGGAAATGAGAAATGGTACAAGAAAGAAGGGGAACGTTCTGTTTTTGCCCAACAACCAATAGATGCCATGGCCATGGTTTTAATGTACCACCAAGCCTTTCATGTAACAAAGGATAAAGATTACCTCAATAAGCTATACACTTCATTTTTGTGGTTCCTTGGTGAAAATGACCTGAGAATGAGCCTGTATGATTTTGAGACACAGGGATGCTGCGATGGATTTGAACGTTATGGTGTAAACCGCAATCAGGGTGCAGAAAGTTCATTGTCGTATCTAATTTCTCATTTAACCGTATTGCAGGCTTATGAAGAATTTCACAAGTCAGATTAAAGAAGTAACATGGAAACAGCGATGTTGATAAACAGATATCAAAATAACCCTATCCTCACAAAGGATGACGTGCCCTATCCGGTTGCTACGGTGCATAATGCCGCTGTTGTAAAGCACGAGGGGAAGTATATAATGATATTTCGCTCACATAAACTGAACGGAAGAAGTATACTTGGGATGGCAGAGAGTGAAGATGGATACAATTTTAAAGTGAATGACAAACCTTTTATGATTCCGGCTACTGAGGGGATTTTTAAAGAATACGAGACCTATGGAGTGGAAGATCCAAGGATTATTTTTATGGACGGCGAATACCTCATTACATATAGTGCTTATTCCAGGCATGGTGTGCGTATTGGACTGGCAAGAACAAAAGATTTCAAATCTGTTGAAAGATTTTCACTTATTACCGAATCCGACTGCCGGAATGTTGTAATCTTCCCTGAAAAAATTGGGGGTTTATATGCCAGGCTCGACCGCCCTCATTCTGAAATATCGCCTTGGTCCATCTGGATATCCTATTCTCCCGATCTAAAGTATTGGGGCGAATCGAAACTAATTATGAAACCATTACAATACCATTGGGATGAGATGAAGATAGGTCCCGGAGCGCCCCCTATTAAAACATCCCGTGGTTGGTTAAGCATCTATCACGGCGTGTTTCCAACTATGGATGGGAGTGTTTATAGATTAGGGGTGGCATTGCACGATTTGGAAGATCCTTCAAAAATTATTGCCGTTGGCGATGAATGGATTCTACAACCCGAAGAAGTTTATGAAATTACAGGCTATGTCCATAATGTGGTGTTTACCTGTGGCGCTGTTCCGGAAGACGATGGAAGCGTTAAAATCTATTGGGGTGGCGCTGACAAAGTGATGTGTGTAGGCACAGCGAAATTGGAAGCCCTTGTTCACCATTGTTTAAACAACCCGCGGGAACAATGAAAATCGCAATACTCTCATCTATTGCCTGGCGTACACCTCCCCGGAAATATGGCCCCTGGGAACAAGTAGCATCTAATATCGCTGAGGGAATGGTTGAACGGGGCATTGATGTAACATTATTTGCCTCAGGCGATTCTATTACAAAAGGCAAATTAGCGTCAGTTTGCGAACAACCGTATGCCGAAGATTCTAAAATCGACCCCAAAGTAGCAGAGTGCCTTCATATCAGCTATCTGATGGAACAAGCAGATACGTTTGATTTGATTCATAATAATTTTGATTTTCTACCTCTAAGTTATTCCCGTTTGATCAAAACACCCATGGTAACCACTATTCATGGTTTTTCTTCTCCAAAAATTCTTCCGGTCTACAAAAAATACAACAGCACCGGTTATTATGTTTCTATCAGTAATTCCGACCGCAGTCCTGAACTTGATTACACTGCAACCGTTTACAATGGCGTGAACGCCAATGAATTTAAATTCAGTCCCGGATCACAAGATTATCTGCTTTTTTTCGGCAGGATTCATCCGGAAAAGGGGGTTTATGAGTCCATCCAAATTGGTAAAAAATCAAAAAGAAAGCTCATCATTTCCGGTTTAATTCAGGATCAGGAATACTTTGATCTTAAGGTTAAGCCATTTATTGATGATCATGATATAGTTTATGTCGGCAACTCAGGGCCTGATGAACGGAATAAGCTTTTAGGTGGCGCGTTTGCTCTTTTACATCCGATTAGTTTTGAAGAACCTTTTGGCCTGAGTGTGGTTGAAGCCATGTTTTGCGGCACACCCGTTATTGCATTTAACAGGGGCGCTATGCCTGAATTAATTCTTGATGGGAAGACCGGTTTCTTGGTAAACACGATTGAAGAAGCGCTGGAAGCGGTAAATAATATTAAAATGATTAACAGGAAATATTGCAGGGAATGGGCAATTTCAAAATTCAGCAGGCAAAAAATGATAGAAGGTTATCTGGAGGTTTATGAGAAGATTTTATAAATGCATAATAGGGAAGAAGCAACTGCTACCGTCACTATTTTGAATTCTTAAGTTCATGTAAAAGCTGCCCTAAATCAATACATGCATAAGAAGAAGCATAGTCTGACATGGCGTATGGAATTATCAGATCACCATTATGAATAATCGAACCACATGAATAAATTACATTGGGCACATATCCTTCTCTTTCCACTTCATTTGGAATCATTAAAGGAGCCTTTAATCTTCCTATTTCTTTTTCAGGATTATCAAGTTCATACAAACAAGCGCCTAGAACATACTCCCTCATTTGTCCAACGGCATGCGTTATAACCAGCCATCCTTCTTCCGTCTCGATGGGTGATCCGCAATTTCCGATTTGAACGAATTCCCAATGATATTTGGGTTCCTGAATGAGTTTGGCATCCCGCCAAATATTGATGTCATCTGAAAATGCAACGTAATTATTTACTTCATCTATTCTGCAGAGCATGGCATATTTTCCATTAATCTTCCTCGGAAATAATGCCATCCCTTTATCTTTCGAAATTTCACCGTGAAGAGGTAATACTTTAAAACTATAAAAATTTTTGGTTTTAAGTAACTTCGGTAATATGGTTGTGCCATCATAAGCAGTGTAAGTGGCAAAGTAGGTTACATCACCGTTATCGTCTGTGAATTTAACAAAACGTGCGTCTTCAATACCATTTTTTTCGGTTTCAGAGATAGGGAAAATAACTCTTTCAGATATAGCCGAATCAATGGAGAATTCAAGTTCATAATGAGATGAAGCCAGCCACATTATTTGATAAAATAACAATTCTTTATTTGCCGCAAGGTTAAGAGTCTTTCTTGTTTCTTCTACACACCTTTTCAATTCCCCATAAGTAAAATTTTCACCTAATTTGTCAAAAACAAGTTCGGATGGAATTATATTATTACGTTTTTGCATTTCATCCAGCTTCTTTGTAAAGGATTCTTTATTATAGACATGTCTTTTGATACGATCTGCCTCATCTAACATTTTGCCGACAGGTTCAATACTCAGGTTATTATCCTTGTCAAGAACCCCGGAACGGAAAACGATTGAGGAAATATGTCCTTCTCCTGTTGCTCTGAAACTTAAAATCACCCTTTTTTCTTTAGGCCCTAATTCGGTTTGATCAGGATGTTCAACAATGGATGGATTAAAAAAAGCTGCCGATTCAATAGAATATTCCATTGTGAAATAGGAACCAATAAGCACTTTCCTGGATAGATTAAGGTTATTAGGGTTAATATTCATTTCTTTAAATAAGTGAGTTAATTTATTGAAATGATTTTCAAATATTTTTGAAATATTTCTGTGACGCTTGGAATACCCTCTCAGCACCTGGCTTATTGCTATATTTACATCTCCTTCTGACATAGCCAATACCTGACGGATTATATTTGCGCTTCTTTCGTTATTAGGATAATGAAAGCGGGCAATTATCCTGGTAGGATCGGGATAAAATTTACCATCTTTTCTTGTTACATAAAATTCCATAGATCAAAATTTGCAACAAGTTCATCCATTTGTTTCCGGTTCAGCTTTCCAACCCCGCCAACATAGTTGTATTGAAGCAAACTGTCTTTGCCTCCGGAGTAATATACCTTGTCTGCCACCTTCTGATTGTAGTGTCATCAAGCAAAAGAATTTCAGCAGTAATAAAAATGCTTCCATCGCATAGCAAAGAAAAACTGTAAATAATCATTCTCCACTTGATATTTAGATTTTTTCTCAACAAGCAATTGTTAACTCAAGTTTCGGGGTTAAAAATTGAACGTAAATATTTATAGATATATGTTAATAACATGGTGATAACTTTTCGGTAAAAAAGTGAAGGCATTCTCATACTCACGCCGAAGTGGCTGACCATCCTCCCTGCAATGACTTAAGAACGATCCTTTTCCTGTGTCTGAATGACATGATACAAATTTACATATTTTTCATTTTGTTCAACATCCTCATTAATTTTGGTTTTTTGTCTCTTCCGTAGCGATTCCCCTAAGAGTTCCAATCGATGCGCATCATGAACAATACGATCAAGGATGGCATCTGCCACTGTCTGCTCACCGATTACTTCATACCATTGTACGCCGGGTAATTGAGATGTAATAATCGTTGACCGGTTACCGTGCCGGAAAAGCCGACCAAATTGACCTCCTGTTTTACTTTGCTGATCCTTGATGATTTTGGCATACAACCACTTGATAATCAAAATCGGGCAGTTTTATTGGAGATCATCGAAGACATACATGAAAAATATATCAATATGCTTGACAGGCATGGGGTCGCTAGTTCGAACCGAAGCTCACGAGGACGAAGTCCGAGTAATCTAGTACATCCCACTACTCACCTCCAACATCCCTCTGCCACACGAGAAGCAAATGGTGATTCCGGTACAGTAGTTGGCAGTTGGCATTCACGTCTCACGTCCTACGTCTCACGTCTCACGTCCTACGTCTTCCGTCTCCCCTTCCAGATATTTCCTGATGAGTTCCAGCATCTCATTCGCCCGTATCGGTTTGGTGATGAAATCCCAGCACCCGGCAGATAAGGCTGCTTTCCTGTCCTGCTCGGAAGCATAGGCCGTTTGAGCAATGACCGGCAACTCTTTCCGGAAGGAGGTGATCTCCCGGGTGGCATCCAATCCGTTCATCCCGGGTAACCTGATATCCATCAGTATCACATCCATCTCCGGGTGAGCATGGCAGAGGTTGACCGCCTGTTGCCCTTCCAGAGCATGGAAGATGGTGGCACGGGTAGGCTTTAATAATACATCCAGGTAACTGAAGCAAACCTGATCATCTTCGACAATCAGGATGTTCCTGCCCTGCCAGTTGAGTTCTCCCCGCAAACGAATGTTTCCCATGGATCAAGAATCTTGAAATGATAATTTTGTTAAAAACGGAGTGCTGTAAGTTGCTCTTTTGCTGTTCGGAATTCCTCCATGATCTCTGAAACAATCTGGCCTGCCGGTTTCATCTCCCGGATCAATCCGGATACCTGTCCGATCTCCAGCTCCCCTTCGTCCAGGTCACCTTCCAACATCCCTTTTTGTGCGCGCCCTTTCCCTAACAAGCGGGCCAGCTCCTCTGCAGAAGCCCCTGCATCTTCCATTTGACTGACCTTCTGGAAGAATTTATTCTTCAGCAATCGGACAGGCCCCAGCCGTTTCAATGCCAGCATCGTATCCCCATCAGTCGCTTCCAGTATCTTCTGTTTGAAAGCAGGGTGTGCCGAAGATTCGGGGGTAGCCACAAACCGGCTACCAATCTGAACTCCTTCAGCGCCCAGAGCAAAGACAGCCAGCATGGCTTTCCCTGTAGCTATACCACCCGCTGCTATCAAAGGAAAATCCACAACTTCCCGGACTTGGGGTATCAGGACCATCGTTGTGGTCTCCTCTTTGCCATTGTGACCGCCGGCTTCAAAGCCTTCAGCCACCACCGCATCCACTCCCGCATGTTGGCATTTTACAGCAAATTTAACATTTGCAATAACATGTACCACGGTGAAACCTCTCCCCTTCAGATATTGTGTCCATTTCTCAGGATTACCTGCAGAGGTGAAAACAATCTTCACCCCCTCTTCCTCGAGGATGTTAAACTTATCTTCATTCCTCTCGTAAAGAAGAGGAACATTTACACCAAAAGGGTTGCGCGTGGCCTGTTTACATTTCCTTACCTGGTCACGAAGCAGATCGGGGTGCATCGACCCGGAACCAATTAGGCCCAGGCCTCCAGAATTACTTACGGCTTGGGCCAGTTTCCATCCGCTGCACCAGATCATCCCGGCCTGAATTATCGGGTACCGAATGCCAAGGAGATGGGTGATCCGGTTCATCCAGCCTTCCGGTAAACGATGGAGACGAGGGATTTGTCGTCTCCTCCCATGTTGATCGTTAGTCCGTATGGCCTTTCAGATGTGATCGGGATCTGGGCATCTCCGGCTTTGCCGGTGAGCTGTTCCAAAATGGTGATCGCCTGGTGGACGCCAGTGGCTCCCGTTGGATGTCCCCATCCAACAAGGCCGCCGGTAGTATTGAAAGGTACCTTTCCGGTACGCTTGGTATTCCCCTGCAGGATAAATTCGGCACCACCTCCATGCGGGGCGAATCCGATGGCTTCCGTCGCCAGGATGCCGGCAATGGTAAAGCAGTCGTGGCACTCTACGGTTCCGATCTGATCCTTGGTAATCCCTGCTGATTCGAGCGCTTTTCTGACGGCTTCCCTGGTGGTAGAGAGAACTGTTGGATCATCGGGCGGTTTGGTGATGTCCTCTTCTGCCTGGCCGATACCAATGATCTCAATCGCTTCACTCTTTGGAATTCCCACCCGCTTCAAGCCATCTTCAGAAACAACCGCAATGGCAGAGGCGCCATCGGAAACTTTGGAGCAGTCAAAGACATTCAGGCTGTCAACAAAACCCCGGGGATTGGGTTTCATCATCCCCAGCGACCAGAGGTCTTCTGTCGTATTGTGATACTCCTGGGCAGTAGGACAAAGGCGTGCATTTTCAATGGCGTTGACAAACCACTGTGCCATGGCTTTCCGGGGCTCTTCATCTCCGAACTTCTCAAGGTAGGCTTTCGCACGGTCACTGAATAAGCCAGGAAAATAATAAGCATGTCCGTTTTTTCGTGATTTAGCCCAACTAGCAGCAGCCAGGATATCGGCGCCATAGATGGCTTTCACCGTATTCTGAACTTCCACGCCCAGCACCAGTACCACTTCAGCCGTTTCTGCCAGCACGGAACGGATCCCGGTCACCAGAGCCAGAGCACCTGATGCGCAGGCACCTTCAACCCGCACAGCAGGTTTGTACCGTAATCCAGGATCAATGTAAGGCATAAAGGCTGCTAAATTACCCTGCCGGTTGAAACGGGCAGCAATGAAGTTGCCGATCACCGCTTCATCCACATTTTTAGCTCCGCCAATCTGTTTCAACACACCCTGACCCGCTTCTTTAATATACTCATCTATACCCGGACGCGGCTTTTTCGGGTTAAATTCTTTCCGGCCTGTTCCCAGTGAGATGGTGTTGTAGCCGGCGACCATATATACTTTCTTGCGTAATTTCATAGTTTGTCCTCCTTCGTTTAATCCAGGTAATTATTAATAGGTCCGTAAGCATGAAAGAAGCCGGTCAACAGCACCGTGTTGACATCGTTCTCGTTGAAAGCCACTTTGTCAGCTACCAGTTTGAGCCCGATCTCTTTGGATCGTCTGGCATAATTTGTAGCCAGCTTGGCACCGAGCGTATTCATCCCCTTAATTTCATCAAAGATCGCTTTCAGAAGATCCTCTTTCTGCAGTGAAAATGCAACGCTTTTCCATGGCTGCATGGAGGCAGGCATGGGGCCAAGCTTTGCGTCACAGGCACCCTGAAAGCCGGAGATCATCACGTACTCCCTTGTGTCAGGGTTGAATACACCAACAGGCCTCCCCTTCTCATACTTCAGGATCCCATCTTTCTGGGAACCGTCAGAATACTGGCCTCCAAGAATTCCCTGTTCAATCAACCGGTCGAGCAGGTCGCTGTGGAGGTCTTCACCCTTCAGGAACGGGTTCATCACACTCATGATATACTGGCAGACATCCACTCCGACATAATCGATCAACTGAAAAATACCCATGGGCCGGACGAGGTATTCCTGGCTGACTTTGTTTACCATATACATGGCTTCGGGCAGGGAACACTCCTTCGCAAGTTTTTCCGCCACGTGGATTCCGTGAAGCGCATCCCGCATGAAATGTCCATTCCCTACAAATCCGGCAAAGTCGCTGGAGGGAACCACTACCTTCCGTAAGCTCTTGGCATACTGAAGAGCTAACTCCTCCACTTCAGGTAGGGTATGATTGCTCTTGATCACTTCAACCAATTTTTGAACTGCCGGAGGGTTATAAAAATGGAACCCGATGATCCGTCCACCCAGGTTGGCCTTTTCGTCAAGCTGTGTGATAGGGATGGAGGAAGTGTTTGTAAAGTACCAGGGTTTGTGGGGATTGTTCCGGTCTACCTGGGTGAGGATCTTCACCTTCAGCTCCGGATCCTCTTTGATCGCTTCAAAGATCAACGTGGAGTTGTAGGAGACCTCCAGATGTAAAGAGGGGCGGATGGTCACCATGACATCTTCGACATACTGCAGGATGATCTCTTCGTTATCGATCAGATCAGCCCTGTCGGCATACGCTGCCCTGAGCTGAACAGTTTTCTTCTCTGCGGCCTTCAGCGCCTGAGCCCGTATGTACTTCATCAGGCCAATCAGGGCTTCGTTTGACACATCAATGGCGTTGATCACGAAAGCCTTCCCCTTGTTCTCGGGCTTCAGGCTCAGATCAGCCATCTCCTGTGCCGTCAGGAGCAGGATACCGCTACCCATCTTCCCGGCGGCTCCCAGGACAGTGACATTGGATAATCTTTCAGTGTAGTTCATAAGTTTGGATTGATTTTTCGATATATTATAATCTATTATTTTGACGGTCATAAGGTCATGGAGTGATGAGGTGATGAGGTGATGAAGTTACCTCTTACCAGTTCGGTTTGCGTTTCTCCAGGAACGCTTTCATCCCCTCTCCGGATTCACCGTTTCCGAACAGGGATGCAAATTCCTCAGCTTCCAGGCGGCAGGCCTCCTTAAAGTCCATATGGAAACCCTGCCGGGTCACCTCTTTGGCCTTCATTACAGCGAGGGGACCTTTGGTAGCAATACGGCCTGCCAGTGCTTTGGCTTCGGCGAGAAGCTCTTCCGGTTCCGTCACTTTTTGCACCAATCCCATCCGCAGTGCATCATCCGCCGTGATCATATCTCCGGAAAGGATCATGTACAACGCATTTGAAATCCCTGCAATCCGTGAAAGGCGCTGTGTGCCGGCATACCCGGGGATCAGGCCGAGGCTCACCTCCGGCTGACTGAATTTGGCTTTGTTGCTGGCAACCCGGAAATCACATGCCATGGCCAGTTCGCACCCACCGCCCAGAGCAAATCCGTTAACAGCTGCGATCACCGGGGCACGAAAGTGCGCGATACGGTAAAAAGTATCTTGTCCGGTAAGGGAAAAACTAAGGGCCTGGTCATAGGTCATCTCCGACATCTCAGCAATGTCGGCACCGGCAACAAAAGCCTTGTCAACACCGGTTAGAATCACAGCTGTTATCGATTCATCTGCATCCAACCGGTCCAGTACATGGTTCATCTCAACGAAAAAACGTGCATTCAGGGCGTTGAGTACCTGCGGACGGTTGATGGTAATGGTCGCAATGCCATGATCCACGTCAAGTTTCAGAATCTCGTATTCCATCTGGTTGAGGATTTAATCATTGAATCTGTGAAAAGATAAACAAAAATATAAAAAAGTCCTCATCTTTGCCTAAACTCTAAAAAAATACAAATAAACCCAAAATGCGCCGCACAAAAATCATCGCCACGCTTGGACCAGCCAGCCAGTCACCAGAGGTGATCAGGCAACTGATCCTTGCAGGTATGGATGTGGCCCGGCTGAATTTTTCCCACGGGACTTACCAGGATCATGCCAGGGCGATCGGTAACCTCCGGAGGATCAGTGCCGAACTGGATAAACCTGTCACGATTCTTCAGGATCTGCAAGGGCCGAAGATCAGGGTGGGTATGCTTCCCGAAGGAGAGATGAATCTGGAAAAAGGGGCCGTGATGAAGCTGGTTCCGGAGACACTCTTTTCAGGATCACAAGATGAGATCCCGATCGATTATCCTTATACCGCAGCGGAAACAAAGCCAGGTACACAGGTGTTGCTTGATGATGGCTTGCTTGAAATGAAGGTCAACCGGGTTGATGGAGATGTGGTGATCTGTCAGGTCGTGGAAGGAGGAACCCTGAGGCAACGCAAAGGGGTGAATTTTCCAACCCTGAACCTGAAACTGCCCTCCCTGACAGAAAAAGACAAGCGTGACCTGGATTTTGGAATCGCCCATGATGTGGATTGGGTCTCGTTGAGTTTTGTACGAAGCGTTGCAGACGTACGGGAATTGAAATCGATCCTTGAGAGTTTGGGAAACCTGAAACCGGTGATTGCCAAGATCGAAAAACCTCAGGCTATTGAACACCTGAAAGAGATTGTCGAGGAGGCTCAAGGGATCATGGTTGCCCGCGGCGACCTGGGTGTGGAGCTGAGTCCGGAGAAGGTTCCTCTGCTGCAGAAACAGATCATCGAACATTGTAACCGCATGGGTAAGCCGGTGATCACTGCTACCCAGATGCTTGAGAGCATGATGCATACAGCACGTCCTACCCGCGCCGAAGCTTCGGATGTGGCTAATGCGATCATCGATGGGACCGACTGCATCATGCTTTCGGGGGAGACAGCCGCAGGAAGTTTCCCTGTTAAGTCTGTGGAGATCATGAGTAAAATTGCCACAGAGGTGGAATCACAAATTGAATTTAAAACCTATCCCCCGGAAGGAAACCTGGATATCATGGCACTCAGTGAAGCAACCAACATGATTGAAAAGATTGCTGAACCCCATTGTGTGGTCGTGCTCACCACCAGTGGCAGAAGCGCCCGTTTTGTTGCTGCAGAGCGCCCGAAAACGCCCATTTATGCCATCACCACCGACCTGAATGTCTACCATGGACTCAACCTGTTATGGGGGATCAACCCGATCCTGGTGTCGATGATATCCAGTACATTCGACGACCTTGTCAACTTGGCAGAACAAACACTCCTGAAAAGAGGACTGGCTGCTCCGGGGAATAAAATTATTGTTGTCGGAGGTGTGCCTGCAGGTATTCCCGGAGGGACCAACTTCATTAAAATTCATACCATCTAACCCAAAAAGCCCACGAAAAAATTCGTAATTCGTAATTGGCTCCGCCGAGCTCCGCTTCGCTCCGGTTCGTAATTATAATTTAAGTGTTTCCTTCAATACCTTATATCCCGATGTACTTGCTTTCAGACTGGTCCCATCCTGCATCAGTACAGCGTAGCTCTCTTTGTCGTAATATTCGAGTTTGTCCATGAAATCAACGTTGATGATAGTAGAGCGGTGAATCCTCACAAACATGGTGGGATCAAGATGCGTTTCAAAGTATTTCATGGTCTTTTCCTTCAGAAACCGCTCCTTTTCCGTGTGAATGGTAACATAGTCACCATCCGCTTCAAAGTACCTGATATCATGGACCGGGATCACGTAAACCTTATGTCTGACCTTCACGGCAATCCGGGTGAGAAGATCCGGTTGCTCATTCACTACCCGAAGAATGTTTTTCACTGGTTTAACACTTCCTGAGCCAGTGGAAAGAACGCCCAGGGCTTTTACCATAGCCTGGTCGAACCGTTCTCTGGCATAGGGTTTCAGCAGGTAGTCGACCGCATTCATCTCAAATGCTTTGATGGCAAATTGATCAAACGCCGTACTGAAGATGATTACCGGTGGATCATCCAGCAACTCCAGCATCTCGAAACCGGTCAGTTTTGGCATCTGGATATCAAGGAAAATGAGATCGGGTTTCAGCTCCTGGATCGCTTTCAGTCCGGAGAATCCATCCGGATACTCCCCTGCCACTTCCAGCGTTGGGTATTCCATGAGGTAATCCCTGATGATCTGACGGGCAGGAGGTTCATCATCAATGATCAGGACTTTGTATTTTCGGTCATTTGTCATTGGCCATTAGTCATTAAAGGCATTAAGGGAAATTATTTTGAATTCTGAATTCTGAATTAATTAACCGGTATCCTCAACCTGACAAAGTACCTGTTCCCCTTTTTCCATGTTTTTAATAAATCATTCCGGTGATAAGTAAGCCTGAGTCGCTCTCTGATGTTGTTCAATCCTACCCCGGCCCCTTTGCGGGGAACGGCTTCCGGGTCAAAATCGTTGACAATGGTAATCTCAGTGAAATCAGATTCTACCCTGCACTCCGTCTCAATCCGGACCTGGTCGGTACTTTCGTAAACACCATGTTTGATCGCATTTTCATAAAGCGGCTGCAATAACATCACAGGGATTTGCTGGTCATAGCAATCTTGACGGATATCTAGTTCATAGACAAGCTTCTCCCCAAACCGGATTTTTTCGATCTCGAGGTATCGTTGGATATTTTCAAGCTCTCTGGAGAGAGGTGTCAGGCTGTCGGCTCCGGATGAGACTGAATACCTCAGGAAATCCGAAAGTTTGATCACCATCTCCCGTGCCTTCTCCGGGTTACTCACCGTCAGGGAACTGATGGAATTCAGGCTATTGAACAGGAAATGTGGATTGATTTGAGATTTCAACATATTCAATTCGGTCTCTTTCAACAGGGTGTTTAACCGGGCCTCCATCTTCAGTTTCTCCTCCAGGTTGAAATTGTATATCAACAGGTAGAATGTAAGTCCCACGAGAATATAGAGGAACACTCCACTGAAAAGCCTGACCGGGATGGATACATATAGAAAGTCGTTGTAAGCCGTCTGGCCCTGGAACAACGTAGAGAGCACAGAATATCCTACACCGAACCAGATCACGATGATCAGCACCAATGAGGTCATATGGTTGAATATGATGTTGAAGCTGGACTTCCTGGTTGGTGAACTGTAGCGCACGATAAACCACATTGGCAGTCCGATCAGCGCAAAAAGAAGGTTGAAGATCAGGCTGTCGGCCAGGGCTATCTCAAGCGGAAAATGATATTGAAAAGTGAGAATGGAAAACTGGATCCCGGCCAGAAGGATCCAGACCCCAAAATAGAGAATAGTTGTTTTTATGTTTTGAAATACAGGATGCTGCATTTATGGCCTGATTAATAACTTTTAATCTCACCGCCACCAAAAATGGCTTCAGCTTTGATGATCAGAATGCGTGAGGGATCCGGACTCTCTTTGATCACACTCCTTTTGTCTTCAAATCCACCGAGGATGGAAGAGTTTCTTACCACGATTTTCCAGTCAGCAGGAACAATCACGGTGGCTCCTCCGAAGATGGCACTGACTTCGAGCGTATGCTCACCGGGAGCCAGGGCAGCATGGGTCAGGTCCACCTCCGCTCCCCCGAAGATACAGGAGATCTTCCCCCCTTTGAACGACTGGTGGGTAACTTTTTGGTTGGTCCCTCCGAAGATTGTCTCTAAGTTGATATACCCGTCTTTCAGCATCAGCTCCCCCTTGCTCCGGCGCAGTCCAGACCTCCTGAATCCCTTGAACAGGATAATCAACCCGATCGCGATCAGAATGGCCGGCCAGAACAGGCTATGGATACTAAAGGGCAACACACCGAATTTAGGAATGATGAATATCCCGCCAACCAGGATCAGGATGATCCCGGGTACATAACTTTCTCTGCCGAAAAGGCTGACCACTCCAATGACGATGAGTAACATCTGCCAGGAAAAAATAATAGATTTCCATGTTATTGGAATAAATCCAACATTTAAACCGAGCAGGATCAGGCCGGCCAGAATCGCAACCGATCCAAGTGCATATTTCTTCATACGCCTGCCGTTTGAGTAATTATCCGTTTTGTAGCCGGAATGTTGATCAATGGATGAATTCATTTTTTAGATTTTAAAGTTATACATTTTTTGCTGAAGCAAAATTAATTTGTGCGAATCGCTCTGAGAACAGGCTTTCGGTGGGTGCCCGATTTTTCCCGGTGAAACCCGGAATTTGTATTTTTGTTCGTGCCTGTTAATAACAATGAAGACACGGAAATCACGAAAAAATACAGATTAATCCGTGAAAATCCATATAAATCCGGATAATCTGTGTTCCAATAAATCCTTAGCTTTGCAGGGATGAAGCTTTCATTTTACAAATATCACGGAACAGGCAATGATTTCATTCTGGTCGATAACAGGGAAGGAACAATCGCACTATCGAAAAAGCAGATCGAACGTTTGTGTGATCGTCATTTTGGCGTCGGTGCCGACGGGCTGATGTTACTTACTTCCGAAAAGGGGTATGATTTCGGCATGGTCTACTTCAATGCCGATGGGAACGAAAGCACCCTATGCGGGAACGGAGGCAGGTGCATAACAGCCTTCGCACATATGCTGGGTATCATCGGTCAATCCGCCCGGTTTCTGGCCAGCGACGGCGAACATACTGCCAAAATCCTGAAAGACGAAGGGAATGTGAAATGGGTCCGGTTGAAAATGGCGGATGTAACTACCCCTCCCCTGGCCCCTCCCCAACAAGGGAGGGGAGTATCGGATATCGAAACAGATAAATCGTCCTTCGTCCTTCGTCCTTCGTCTTTCTTAATCAACACCGGCTCTCCCCATCTGGTTATCTTCGTTGAGAACGTGAGTGAAATAGATGCTGTATCAGAGGGCCGTAAACTCCGGGACGATCCCCAATTCGCCCCGGATGGAACCAATGTCGATTTCGTGGAGATCATGGAATCCAATCTCTTCGTCAGGACCTATGAACGAGGGGTGGAGAATGAGACACTCTCCTGTGGTACGGGGGTAACGGCGGCAGCAATGGCCTATGCCAGTTGGCAGTCCGCAGTCCGCAGTCCACAGTCCGCAGTCCTCAGTCCGCAGTCCGCAGTCCACAGTCCGCAGTCCGCAGTCCGCAGTCCAAAAATATCCAGGACCCAGCATCCAGGATCCAGCATCGAAATAGAAACACTTGGCGGCAAACTGACCGTTTCCTTCCGGTTTGAGGATGGAACATTTACGGATATCTGGCTGAAGGGACCGGCGGAGCATGTTTTCAGCGGGGAGATCGAGGTTCGTGAAACGAGGGACGAGAGACGAGGGACGAGGGACGAAGAACTTAAGAGGTAAGAGGTGAATCGTGAATAGTACAAATTATAAGTATTGCCAACTTCGGACTGAGGACTGAGGACTCCCTTCATGACCTCATGACCTCATGACCTCATGACCCTATAACTATTGACGAATGACCAATGACCAATGATCCATAACCTCCTCACCGGCCCCTCACTAGCCCTCAGGGCTGTTGAACCCGTTGATGTGGATCTCCTGCTGAAGTGGGAGAACGACACCTCCGTCTGGAAAGTGAGTAATACCGTCACACCCTATTCAAGGTTTGAGTTGGAGGAGTATGTCCTGAATGCCAAACGGGATATCTTTTCTGCCCGGCAACTGAGGCTGATGATTGACCGTATTGATGGCGTGGATCCTCCGGTAACCATCGGGACCATTGACCTGTACGATTTCGACCCGGTGCATCTCAGGGCAGGGGTTGGCATCATGATCGCCGAAGAGTTCCGGGAACAGGGTCATGCCAAAGAAGCCCTGAAGATGTTGATCCGATATGCGGTGGAAAGTCTTCTCCTGCATCAACTGTTCTGCCATATCTCATCAGACAACCACATCAGTATCAAAGTTTTTGAAAAACTTGGTTTCATCCGCTGCGGGGAGAAAAAAGAGTGGCTTAATTCCGGCGAAGGGTGGTTGGATGAATACATATACCAACTGATTCTATAACATCCATGCACCTCTTTTTTCGAATCACCATCCTGCGTATCCTTCCATTCCTTCTCCTGGCAGCTCTGCTTGTGGGTACAGAGCGGCTCTACTTCCGGATCCACACGGCTGTAATCGACCTGGGAGATGCCGATCATGCATGGTTAACTATTCCTACCGGGGCAGGGTTCAACCAGGTGAAAGACAGTCTGTACCATCATGATTACGTCAGCAAAAAGAAATTCTTTGAAAACTACGTTGAACTGGGGAAGTACGACCATTATTTCAAGCCTGGCAGGTACAGGCTCCGGAACCGGATGAATGCCCGGGAACTGGTTGATATGCTGATCATGGGATTCCAGACCCCGGTGAATGTTTCATTCCACAACATCCGGAAAAAAGAGGAGCTTGCGGGCAGGATCGCCCGTCAGATCGAGGCCGATAGCCTGAGCCTGCTGACGGTTCTTTCTGACAACACCATCCTTTCTCAATACGACGTAACTCCTCTGACGGTGTTCACCTTGACCATCCCCAACACCTATGAGATGTGGTGGAATTCCACAGCAGAAGACTTTATGGCACGAATGGCAACAGAATCCAGGAAGTTCTGGAAAGGGGCCCGGACACGGAAGGCCGATTCCATCGGTTTGACCATTCCTGAAGTGGTTACCCTGGCCTCCATCATTGAGAAGGAGACCACGAAGAATGATGAAAAGCCTTTGATTGCCGGTGTCTATATCAACCGCCTTCAAAAAAAATGGCCCCTTCAGGCCGATCCTACCCTGATCTATGCATGGGATGATTTCACAATCAACCGGGTCCTGAACCGACATAAAAAGATAAATTCTCCCTATAACACCTATAAAAACAGAGGCCTTCCTCCTGGACCCATCTGTCTCCCCTCAATCACCTCGATCGATGCGGTGTTGAACTACCGGGATCATAAGAATATGTACTTTTGTGCGAAGGAGGATTTCTCAGGATACCACGTTTTCTCCTCCACCATGAGTGAGCATAACAGAAATGCAAGGCGGTATCAGGAGGCGTTTAATAGAATTAAGAATTCAGAATTCAGAATTACAAATATATGAAGATGCGGGGATGGCTGATGGTGGGTATTTTGTCGCTATTCCAACTGAGCAGTGTTGGTCAACGGGTTTCTGACACAACAGATGCCAATTCCCTGTTTTCAGTAATACCCGGCCAGGTTCAACGGCGGCCTGTCGAGCAGAATCCCCTTTTTCCGGATACGCTGCATAAGGGACGGCTGATCGGAGTCCTCACAGCCCAGGGGGCCATCTATATCGGATCCATGACCGGTCTCTACTTTTTGTGGTACAGGGATTACACACAAAGCAACTTCCACTTCTTCAACGACAACAGTGAGTGGCTCCAGATGGACAAAATGGGCCATTTTTTCTCCTCCTACTATCTCAGCCGGGTGATGTACGCCTCCTACCGATGGGCCGGTGTGGAACGGAAAAAAGCCATCCTGTTCGGAAGTCTGCTCACCTATGCCTTCATGCTTAACATTGAAATCCTGGACGGTTTCTCAGCAGGTTGGGGATTCTCCTGGGGGGATCTCGCTACCAATACAGCCGGTTGTCTTCTTTTTGTGGGGCAGCAGTTTGGTTGGGATGAACAGCGCTTCCTAATCAAATATTCCTATCACCCGAGTAAATATCCGCAGTACAATCCAGAACTGCTTGGAAAGAACCTGATCCAGAACCTGGTGAAAGATTACAATGGAATGTCGTTCTGGCTCTCAGGGAATATTCATTCTTTCCTGCCCAGACACTCCAACTTCCCTAAATGGTTGAATGTAGCGGTGGGCTATGGGGCAGAAGGCCTGGGTGTGAACAACCAGGAGTTTGACCGGTACCGGAAATTCTTCCTGTCCCTGGATGTGGATCTCACCAGGATCCCAACACGGTCAAAAGCATTAAAGGGAATCTTCACCATCCTGAATCTGGTAAAGATCCCCTTTCCGGCACTTGAATACAATACAAAAGGAGAGATTAAATTTCATGCCCTCTATTTCTGAGGCCATCAAAAAAAATCTACCTTTACCTTTGGGTTTTACAAATCAATCCACCAATCCCTTCTGGGGAAGGATCGGTTAGCCATGAAAATACTCCCTGTTGAAAAGATCCGGGAAGCAGACGCGTACACCATCGAACACGAGCCGATTACCGACATCGACCTGATGGAGCGGGCTGCCGGTAAATGTTTTGACTGGCTGTACCAGCATATACCCGCCACCCGCTCCGTTAAGGTATTCGCCGGAACAGGAAATAATGGGGGTGACGGATTAGCCATCGCCAGAATGTTGGCTGAAAAAGGATACCTTGTAGAAGTAGTTCTTGCCGGTGATCCGGATACCCTTTCACCCAGTTGTAAACTAAATTACGACCGGTTTCTTGGGATCAAGGGTGGGAAAAGCAGATTTACCGTCCATTCAGCTCGGGGAAATTCAACTAAAGAGGCATCTCCCCTCCCTTTATGGGGAGGGGTCGGGGGAGGGGTCGTAATCATCGACGCCCTGTTCGGCAGTGGCCTGACGCGTCCCATCACAGGATTCCATGCAGATCTGATCCGGGCTGTCAACCAGTTGAAAGCACTCGTAGTCTCCATTGATGTCCCTTCCGGACTCTTCATCGATCAAACGGTAAAAGCGGAGAGCGATCCGGCTATCATCCAAGCGGACTTCACGCTTACCTTTGCCCCGCCAAAACTGGCCTTCTTTTTTCCTGAAAATGACCCCTATATCGGGGAGTGGGTGCTGCTCGATATCGGACTTTCAGAAGAGTACCTGAA
Organism: Bacteroidota bacterium; assembly: GCA_043810345.1. GTDB lineage: Bacteria > Bacteroidota > Bacteroidia > Bacteroidales > FEN-979 > QYOJ01. Next base: position 74,538 of record JBDROF010000102.1, read on the forward strand.
ACAGACGGAGGTGAAAAATTTCATGGTTACCGTGGCCAACGTCAAACCGCTTTTACGTAAACGTAATAAATTTGCTCACAAAGGAAATTTTGGCCACGCCCTGCTGATCTGTGGCGGAAAAGGGAAGATGGGAGCAGCCGTGCTGGCGGCAAGAGCCTGCCTGCAATCGGGGCCCGGACTGGTTACTGTGAGGGTTCCCCGTTCGGGAGTGGAGATCATGCAAACGGCCGTTCCGGAAGCCATGCTGGCGATCGATCCGGATGAAGAATACTACTCCGAGCTTCCCAAACTGGATGGATACACGGCCGTTGGGATCGGCCCTGGAATCGGTCTGGAGAAGTCCACAGGAAATGCTTTAAAGCATCTGATTCAGGAAGGTATCCCGATGGTCATCGATGCCGATGCCATTACGATCCTGGGTGAAAATAAAACCTGGCTCTGTTTTCTTCCGCCAGGCAGCATCCTTACACCTCACCCCAAAGAGTTCGAAAGGTTAGCAGGCAAAACATCCAACGATTTCGAACGGAACCAGGTGCAACGGGAACTCTCTTTCAAATACTCCTGTTACATCGTATTGAAAGGAGCTTATACCGCCATCACCACACCCGACGGCAGATGCTTCTTCAACACCACCGGGAATCCCGGAATGGCTACCGGTGGAAGTGGCGATGTGCTGACCGGGATCATTACGGGATTGGTTGCCCAGCACTACCTTCCACTGGATGCCTGTTTGCTGGGAGTATACCTCCATGGACTAGCCGGTGACCTGGCTGCGGAAATTACCGGCCACGAGGCATTGACTGCCGGAAAGATCATCCACCACCTTGGAAACGCATTTCTTTCGCTGTATGGAGAATTATGAAGAAGAAGCGCTGGAACAACTTGTTCTGGCACCTTATATACAAAAAAGCACGGCGCTTCGCGGAAAGTTCAGGTATGTCGGAGGAAATCAGTTCCGCCATGCCTTTGGTACCTTCGCTATCCTCCTGGATTATCATTACATCGACCCGGTGTTGCTGAAAGCCTCAATGATTCATGACGTGTTTGAGGATGTAAAATACGTATCCAGTTCTGAAAGAGGGATCCACCAGCGCCAAGGTGCTCAAGTGTGCTGACCGTATCAGCAACCTCACTGACCTGCATTCGGATACCTTCGACAAAGAGTTTATCAAAAAATACATCGAAGAAACAAAGGAATTTGTGCTCCCTATGGCAAAGGAGGTCAACCAGCATATGCTGTACGAACTGAAGGATCTTATCAAAAAACGGGAATCGAGCCTAAGGTTCTCAACCCATATCTGGCCGTTGCACAGGAAAGAGGATTAATTCAATTGCGGGTTTAGAAGGAGGTCATTCTCCATCCGGAGATTATCGATGATGAAGCCCTGACGCTGAGGCGTATTTTTCCCCATGTAAAAGGCGAGAACCTCCTGGATAGAAGAATCTTTTGAAAGGAGAACCGGATCGAGACGAATGTTGTTTCCGATGAAATGGCTGAACTCATCCGGTGAGATCTCTCCTAACCCCTTAAACCTGGTGATCTCCGGATTTCCTCCCAACGTTTCAACAGCCTGCTGTTTTTCTTCCTCTGAGTAACAGTAAAAGGTCTTTTGCTTATTCCGGACACGAAACAGCGGGGTTTGCAGGATGTACAGGTGGCCGTTGCGCACCAGATCGGGATAGAACTGCAGGAAGAAGGTCAGCAGCAACAGCCGGATATGCATTCCATCCACATCGGCATCGGTTGCAACCACCACATGATTGTATCGCAGGTTCTCCAGCCCCTCTTCGATATTCAGGGCAGCCTGTAACAGGTTGAACTCATCGTTCTCATAGACCACCCGCTTACTGAGTCCATATACATTGAGAGGTTTGCCTTTCAACGAAAATACCGCCTGGGTATTGACATCCCTTGCTTTGGTGATCGAACCGCTGGCAGAGTCCCCCTCGGTGATGAAGATGGTTGTCTCAAACTTCCGGTCTTCGTGATTGTTATAATGTATGCGGCAATCGCGGAGTTTCTTATTATGGAGGCTAACCTTCTTCACACTGTCTTTGGCGATCTTTTTGATATTTGCCAGTTCTTTGCGCTCCCTCTCGCTCTGCAGGATCTTCTTCAGCAACGACTCGGCCGTTTCGGAGTTGATGTGAAGGTAGTTATCGAGATGCCGCTTCACAATATCCATGATGTAGTTCCGGATGGTCTGTCCATCGGGTTCAATCAGCTGAGAGCCCAGTTTGGTTTTGGTCTGAGATTCAAACACGGGATCCTGCACCTTGATGCTGATCGATGCCAGCAGGGAAGCTTTGATATCACTGGTATCAAAATCCTTTTTGTAAAACTCGCGGATGGTCTTCACCAGGGCTTCCCGGAAGGCGGCCAGGTGAGTCCCTCCCTGCGTGGTATGCTGCCCATTTACAAAAGAGTAATACTCTTCTCCGTACATCTCACAGTGCGTAAAGGCAAACTCAAAATCCCCTTCCTTTACATGCACAATGGGATACATTACCGGGGAATCGATATAACTCTTCAGCAGGTCGAGTAATCCATTGGAAGAGTGAAATTTCTCACCATTGAAGATGATGGTCAGCCCGTTATTGAGGTAGGCATAATTCCACAACATCTTGGTGATGTACTCAGGGATGAAGTGGAAATTTCCAAACAGCTCATCATCAGGTGTGAACGTAACGATGGTGCCGTTCCTGAGTTCGCATTCGTTCTCCTCCTCCTCCTTCAGCAAAACCCCTTTCTGAAACTCCACGATCTTGGTCCTGCCTTCACGGATCGACTGAACCTTGAAATAGTTCGTGAGGGCATTGACTGCTTTAGCTCCTACCCCGTTGAGCCCCACTGCTTTCTTAAAGACCTTGGAATCGTATTTAGCGCCGGTATTGATCTTAGACACACACTCCACCACCTTCCCCAGCGGCATGCCACGTCCGTAGTCACGTACACAAACCTGCTGGTCATGAATGGTCACCTCGATCGTCTTCCCGAATCCCATTACATACTCATCGATGGAGTTGTCGAGGATCTCCTTGATCAGCACATAGATCCCATCATCGGGAGAAGCTCCATCTCCGAGCTTCCCGATATACATCCCGGGACGCATACGGATATGCTGCTTCCAGTCAAGCGACCGTATCGTATCTTCCGTATAGTTATCGGGCTGAAACATCCTGCTTCTCTTTCTACGCGGTGCAAAGGTAACGGATACGGCCTGTGATGAAGTATAGCTGGTGAAAGAGTTTTCAAAAAGAAATGAACAGGCGGACAAGGGACGAAGACTATTCATTCCTGCATTCCTGCATTGAGGCATTATCTTAATTCCCCAATGACCTCCTCACCTCCGTCACCAACATCCGGATTTCCTCCTTCCGTATAAGAAAGTCTTTGGCCTTGACACCGGATAAGACAACAAAAGCAATCAACTGATACACAGTGGCGGATGTGTATGAACAGGATGCGGCAATCCCGGCGCCGATGATTCCGTAAACAGGGATCAGCCAGAGGCTGAGGGCGATGGTGAAGATCAGACCGATTCCGGAAGCAATGGCGCTGTGCATCGGTTTTCCCATCCCGGAAAAAAAGGCGCTGAGGAGAATGGAAAAAGAGAGTGAGATGATCCCGACCGTCAGGCTGATGATTACCGGTTTGATTCCACTGAATTCAGGCCCGAAAACGAACACAAAGAAACTGGCCGGCAACATCAGGATCAATCCTACGATCAGGGTGGAAACCAGCACTCCTACCTTGCTGAAAACGAGGGTTACCTTCACTGCATAGTCCCATCTCTTTTCATTGCTGATCCTTGAAAGCTGTACCATTGAAATGCTGCGCGGGATGATCCAGACTGCTTCCGAAAGCTGAACACCGGTAGAATAGACGCCCAGTGCGGCTTTATTGATCATATGTTCGATAAAGTAATAACTCAACCGGTAATTGAAGAGCTGGAAGATATTGGCTGTTTGTGCCCAGGCACCAAAGGCAAGGATTTCACGGATAACCCGTTTCATGCCACTCAGCTCGCCCTTCTTCAACCGCGTCGTGATCAAGGCAACACTTGCCAGAAACATGACGATGTAAGAAATATACATGGCATAAACATAGACCATTACCTCTCTGTTGGAAGTAAACAGGTAGAATGCCAGAAGGGTGGCGATCAGGGAGGTGATCTGGGCCACGGTAAGAACATTGATGGCCTTGATACGTTCCTGGCCAAGAAGGATCATGATATTCACGGTAAACAGGGAATGGAGTGTGGAAAGGATCATCACATGCACGAAATAACCTTCCGGAATGGAATCAGTGAAATATAGCAACCCTGCACAGGCAATGGAGGCAATCACTCCCCAAATGTAGGAGGGGATAAAAAGTTTTAACAGAGGGGTCCTGGGGACAAGATATACCAGTGCCGCACCCCCGATAAAGTTATTCACCATTTGGACTATGGTGACAGCCAGGATGATCAGGCTGATCACCCCCACCTTCTCGGCACCGAGATACCGGGCATTCATCACCACGATGACAAGCGTAAATATGGCCGCCAGGAACCGGGTGAAGATCGTGCCCATTATTTTTTTAAACATCGTCCATGACTTGGGTATAAATTGCTGAGAGTTTATCCCCTACTGATTGAGGAGAGTAATAGTCCTGGACACTGGCCCGGATAGCCTCCCGGTCGAAGAAGTTACCCTGATCAAGCATATGGTCTATTGCCTCTACCAGTGATTGTTTGTCATTCGCCGGAATCAATATGCCGTTGCTGGGATTGATTACTTCAGGAGCAATTCCAACCGCGGTAGAGACCACCGGAGTGCCGCAGGCCAGGCTCTCGATCAGTACGGTGCCAAAGGTCTCATACCGACTCGAAAGTACTGTAAAATCAGCCTGTTCATAGAGATCTGTCAGATCTTTCTGTGCTTTCAGTCCTGCAAAGAAAACTGTTTTTCCAAGTAGACCGAGATCCATAGCCGCCTGCTGCATCCGCTCCAGGTCGGGCCCTTCGCCTGCCAGCAGACACCGGAAATCTGACCTTCGCCTGGACAGCTCAGTAACCGCTTCAAGTAATCCACTGATATTCTTAGCCCGGTCATCAAAACAGGAGACATGTAAAAACTGTTTCTGGGAACCAGGTCTCTCCTGATGCCTGTCAACCTGGAGGGAAGTTTTAACCACATTGGGGACCACAAAATAGTGATGATTGAATAGCCGGCAGGAGAGCAATGCCTGCTTCAGCACCTCTGAAACGGCAATCACCGCCGCCGCCTTCCCAACCACATGCCGGGTGATCAGTTTCCGGAACCACCCCCGGTATGTGCCATTCTCCGGAAAGTATCTTGACCAGTGTTCCGAAATCACATGAGGAACACGGTACCGGCGACTCAGGTAATGGCCCATCAATGCTGTGCGTGTGAGAACATGCGAGTGTATGACATCAGGAATAAAATCACCTGCCACCTCTAATCCTCTCTGATGGGCCCGGTAGAAGCTTGAAAGGTTCAACGCCTGGTAGATCCCGGGAAGGACTGTCTCCGGAATCTTGTAATAGACCCGGACAGCCGTTACACCGTTTTCCTCTGCATAATCGATCTCAAATTCACTCGGGCAACCGGGATCAGGATGTGCATAAAGAACCACCACATGATGTTGGGTTGCAAGCGCTTCCGCTTGCCGCTGGATAAACAATCCCGGCATCGGATCATACCGGTTCGGGTACCAGCGGGGAAGAAACAGGATATTCAGCTTTTGGTCAGATGCAGAGGACATGAAGCGAAATTACGAATTACGAATGACGAATTACGAATGACGAATTATCCGGCATCCGGCATCAAATCACTATGTAAAACATGCGTCAACGAATTTTATTGCATTCCTCAACCGCTCTTCCCCCAGGCCGGAAACAACACGGAAGTTCCAGCCACGTTCCAGCATCTCGTCGTAATAGAGGTTAAAGAGCTGTTCCCGCATGTGCGGATGCTCCCGTTGCGGATCCTCCTCCCAGGGTGTGTCGATATAGCAAAGGAGGTACAGATCGTAGGAATAGACTTCCAACTGCTTCAGGATCCAGGCATCACACCGGCTGAATTTCACCTCACTCCAGATCTTGGTGACCAGCAGTTCGGTATCACAGAACAGGTATTGCTTACGGCCTGCATGACCATGAATCCATTTCTCTTTCGCTAATGCTTCCTCTGCTTCTTTCTCCAGGTTCAGCTGACCCCCGGCGATCGTCAGGATGTCATGTTCTTCATAAGGCCGGCCCAGCTGATCGATGTACTCCCGGGCAAACTCCGCCACCCAGAGCGTGTGATAGTGGTTTGCCAGTTGCTCCGCCAGCATCGACTTGCCCGTTGATTCCGGTCCGGTAATAGCGATTCTTCTAATCATATTGTCAATAGTACCCCTAAATCCCCTTCTGAAGGGGACTTACTCCCCCTTTAGGGGGCCGGGGGGCATTTACGATCTTCCTCCTCCATTCCACAAATCCAAAAATAGCAATTACCGTGAACACCAGGAACTGGAAAGAACTAAGGTAGAGGTTCAGCCAGGCAAACATCCCGATAGAGATCACATCGCCGATGATCCAGAGAATCCAGTGCTCGATCTTTTTCTGGGCCAGCAACCACATAGCAACGATATAAATGGCTGTGGTCACTGCATCCCAGGCTGGTATCTCACTATCTGTAAACTGAACCAGAAGAAATCTGAGGCTAAAGAAGAAACCCGGGATGATCAGGGCATAGATCAGTAGGCCCCGTATCGACAGACGGGTTATCCTGATCCGCTCATCCTGTTCGTTTTTCCTCAACCAGTTGTACCAGCCATAAGCGCTCATGACCGCATAGAACACATTGATTCCGGCATAGGCATACAACCTGGAAGAGAAACAGATGTAGACGTAAATCAGTACATTGATGATTCCGAAGGGGTAAACGAGGATCTTCTCCTTTTTCATAAACCACACACTGGCAAGTCCGCACAACACAGCGAATATCTCCAGAATGGTTGTCTGGGTTCCCAGGATAACAAACGGATCGGTCAGCACGAAACGAAAGTTATTAACATCATGGGGCAAAGATATTTTAAAATGACGGAGCATGGAGGAAATGATATAATTTTGCGCGATTCTTCAAATCCTTCCTTCTATGCCACCTGTGGCTCACTTTCAGTTGCCGTTGATTGTAACACTGCTTCTCCTACTATTGTCGGCCAGGGTACTCGGCGAACTATTTGAACGGATCGGTGCACCCGCCATGGTTGGGGAGGTATTGGCCGGGGTCATTCTTGGCCCCTCCCTCATCAACCTGGTGGTTCCCTCCCCGGAACTCAAGGTGATCTCCGATCTCGCTGTCTTCCTGCTAATCATCATGGCAGCCCTGGAGATCTCGCCGGAGGAGATCCGGAAGGCCCTGAAACCCGGCACCATCTGGATTGCCGTGTTCGGTTTTTGTGTCCCCTTCCTGAGCGGTATCTCTGCGGGAATGCTTCTTGGATATACCCCTATATTTTCCTTGTTTCTGGGCCTCTGTATCTCCATCACAGCATTGCCGGTCACCGTGCGGATCCTGATGGACCTGGGCATGCTTCAGAGTGATACCGGACAAATGATCATCACCGCAGCGATCTTCAATGACGTTCTGTCCCTGCTGATCCTGGGAATACTTCTTGATTTTCCCGGGGAGTCCGGATCTATCCGGCAATTCATCATCTCCGTCGGGATTACTGTGCTGAAGCTGATCCTGTTTATTTCCCTGCTCTATGTAACCTTCCGGCTGATCAGATATGCCTCGCAGAAGCTGGACTTCATCAGTCTGCAACTGGACAGGTTTCTGCTCGTTCTGAAAGGGAAGGAATCGATGTTTGCCTTGGTAATGCTCTTCGTCCTGATGTTTGCCAGCATATCTGAACTACTGGGGATCTATTTCATTGTGGGAGCCTTCTTCGGAACCATCCTGATCCCCCGGGTTATCGTTTCCAGAAATGACTTCCGAAGAGTAAAAGAGGCCGCTTCCGGGATCTCTTCCGGTTTTCTGGTGCCGATATTTTTTGCCGCCATGGGGGCCTCCTTCAGTTTGTCAGCCCTGCAGGATTACACCCTCTTTCTGATCCTGGCCGGTACCATTTTTACCAGTAAGATCCTCGGTGGATATCTGGGTGGGCGACTCTCCGGAATGAATTCACGCGATGCCCTGACCCTGGGTATCGGGATCAATGCCGGGGGAGTTATGGCCCTGGTTATTACCAACATTGCTCTGAATAAAAACCTGATCGATCTGAACCTCTTTTCGATCCTGGTGTTACTGGCACTGATCACTACCCTGATCACTCCATTACTATTGAAGCTCTCTTTTAGAAGAACCGGGAGGTCCGTATCCTTGTAAAAAAGTTTATCTTTACGCCCGTCGTGAAACGCTGAAAGCATGATAGATCTGTTGAAGTTTCTGGTCGATTTTATTTTCCACATCGACCAGCACCTGCTACGAATTGTCTCTGACTACCAGACCTGGACCTACCTGATCCTCTTTGCCATCATCTTTATGGAGACAGGATTCGTTATCACGCCGTTTCTCCCTGGTGACTCTTTGTTATTTGCTGCCGGGACGATTGCTGCCATGACAGGCAATCCACTCAACGTTTGGGTGATCATTCCGCTCCTGATTATCGCTGCATTCCTGGGCGACAACACCAATTACTTCATCGGGAAGTTTCTGGGACATAAGGTCTACGAGAAAAATTATAAACTCATCAAACGGGAATACCTGGATCAGACTCACCAGTTTTACGAGAAGCACGGCAGGATCACCATCATCATCGCCAGGTTCATACCGATCATCCGGACATTCGCCCCCTTTGTGGCAGGAGTAGGTACCATGCACTACATCCGCTTTGTCTCCTTCAGTATCCTGGGAAATATTTTATGGGTGACCTTCTTCACCCTGACAGGATATTTCTTTGGAAACATTCCGATTATTAAAAATAATTTTACTATCGCTATTGTTGGGATTATCTTTGTATCCATACTTCCCATGATCATCGCCGGTGTCAGAAAATACCTGGAAAACCGGAAACGTAGAAACAGTGTATGAGTCGCTCGGGTCATAAAAGCCAGATCACCGGGGCCTCTACTGCCGGTGTGCTGGTCACCCTCGGTATTATCTTCGGCGATATCGGGACCTCCCCTCTCTACGTTATGCGCGCCATCATCCATGGAGCTGATACCATCTCCGAGATGTTCATCCTGGGTGGCCTCTCCCTGGTTTTCTGGACGCTGACCCTGCAAACCACTATCAAGTACATCACCATCACCCTGCGGGCTGACAACAAAGGGGAAGGAGGGATTTTTGCCCTCTTTGCCCTGATCCGGAAACGGGCCAAATGGGCATACCTGTTTGCCATGATCGGGGGATGCACCCTGCTTTCGGATGGGGTGATCACCCCTGCCATCACCATCGTTTCGGCCGTGGAAGGGCTCATCATCGTCAATCCCCGTGTTCCGGTTGTTCCCATTGCCCTGGTCATCATCACGGTGATTTTTTTCATTCAGAAATACGGCACCAAGGTGGTGGGCCGATCGTTCGGTCCCATCATGCTGGTCTGGTTCACGATGCTGGGGACACTGGGATTACTGCAAATTATCCAGTATCCTGTCATTCTCAAAGCGCTCAATCCCTATTACGGATACTATTTCCTGACCCACTTTCCGCAAGGTTTCCTGTTGCTGGGAGCTGTGTTCCTCTGTACCACAGGCGCCGACGCACTCTATTCAGACCTGGGCCATTGCGGACTGAAAAATATCCGGATCTCCTGGAGCTACGTAAAAACCACCCTGTTACTGAACTACTTCGGCCAGGGAGCCTGGATCCTGATCAATGCCGATTATGTGAACGAATGGACCAACCCCTTCTTTGCCATCATGCCCTCCTGGTTCCTGATCTTCGGGATCGGCATTGCTACGGTAGCGGCAATCATTGCCAGCCAGGCTATGATCACCGGATCTTACACGTTGATCAGTGAAGCGATATCCCTGAACTTCTGGCCCAAGATCAAGATCAATTACCCGACCAACATCAAAGGGCAGATGTACATCTCCAGCATCAATTGGATCCTCTACTTCTGCTGTGGCTTTGTCGTGCTCTTCTTCCAGAAATCAGCAAACATGGAGGCTGCATACGGACTGACGATCAACATCACCATGCTGATGACTACACTGCTGTTGAGCGTCTACCTGTTCAAAAAGAAAGTACCGGTTTACCTGATCGGGCTCTTTCTGGCGATTTACCTGTTCATTGAAGGGTCTTTTCTGGTAGCCAATCTCAATAAGTTTATCTACGGTGGATGGTTCACCTTCCTGCTTGGTAGTTTGTTGTTTGTGGTGATGTATGTCTGGTTTAACGGCCGGAAGATCAAGAACTCCTTCATCGAATTTGTTAAAATCGAAAACTACTTCGAGATCATCAAAGAGCTTCACATCGACGAATCGATCCCCAAATACGCCACTCACCTTGTATTTCTTACAAAAGCAAATAAGGCCACCGATGTGGAGACCAAGATCATCTATTCCATGCTCAACAAACAACCAAAACGTGCTGATGTTTACTGGTTGTTACACGTCGATATTCTCGATGACCCTCATGTGCTGGAATACAAGATCACTCAGTTGATCCCCGATATCCTGATCAAGGTGGATTTCAAAATCGGATTCAAGGTTCAGCCCCGGGTGAACCTCTTCTTCCACCAGGTGATAGAAGAGATGAGCCGGAACAACGAAATAGACCTGGTGAGTAAATACGAGTCCCTTAGGAAGTTCCATGTCATGAGTGACTTCCGGTTCATTGTCATCGACCGGATCCAGAACTACGACTTTGATTTTCCGCCCAAAGAGCAGTTTATCATGGACATGTATGATGTTTTCAAGAAATTCGGCATCAGTGAAGTGAGGGCCTTGGGGCTGGATACCAGTAACGTGACCATTGAAACAGTACCCCTTTACGTCGACAAGGAGATTCCGGTACTCCTGACGCCACATGACCAGAAGAAGCATCAATAGCATCATGAAAATTATATAAAGTAAAGCAACTTCAATAATAATGTAGTGTAATATATTATTGAAAATGACTAAATTGCGAGGTGCTCCAGCATTGGATAATATCGAGGTTTAACCGAGAACGACTACATCGTAAAAGCAATTCATTTGCAATTGCCATCATCCCTTTTCTCTTTTTATTTTCTTGCGTGAGTTATTGTCAAAGCGATTACGAATTTTGGTTTGTGGCACCGGCTGTCACATATCGGACTATTCCTCCGAGTCCAATAATTCTTACTCAGTTAAACCAGCCAGTAAGATTATATATTACAACGGCTGAAGGACCTGCAACGGTTAAAGTTGAACAACCTGCGAATCCATCCTTTATTCCGATTATATCATCTGTTTCTAATGATTCTGCCAGAGAGGTTAATCTGACGCCTTTTCTTGATATTATTGAAAACAAACCTGCAGATACCGTGCTTAATTACGGTTTAAGAATTAGCTCAAATAGAAGAATTAATTTACAAAAAATGGAAATCAAGGAAACTTCACCTGGATTCCCAGCTGGATTGCAATTCCTCCTTCTTTTTTCGTTCCCGTACCAGGCACCAATGGCGAATGGGTATCTGGAGAAAGCGGTGGCTATGGCAATTTTCCTCTATATTTAACGGTCATTGTTAAAAATTCACAAGAGTTTCTATTATCCGCAATTTCATGGGATTATGGAGCAACAAATGCCAATTTCACTAAGTATTCATTTTTCTCTGATTTCAGTGCGTTGAATCTTGGTCCAGACAAAAAGATTTGTCCCGGTGACAGCATTTTACTTGATGCTGGATTTGGTCGTGATTCTTACTTATGGAGTACCGGAGATACTACTCAAAGTATCTGGGCAAAAGATGCAGGAATGTATTGGGTTAAGGTTCCTGATGTATATTGTATTGTTTCTGATACCATTCAACTTCAGACGACATTGGCTCCAGTAGTTACAAATAGTCCTCTTGCAAAATCAATTTGTTCAGGAGAATCTACGAGCATTCCGTTAACTTCGAATATGCCTGGTACAGATTTTTCCTGGACTGCCATTGGTTCTTCACCCCTTGTTACGGGTTACTCTCCAGGCACCGGTGATACGATTAACCAGAATCTGATAAACTCCGGATCTGTTTCGGAAACCGTAACCTATACCATTACTCCGGCTATTGGAGGTTGTGTAGGCGATTCGGTTCAATATGTTGTAACGGTCACCCCGGGTGATTCTGTTAAAGTAACCATTTCTTCTTCATCTGATTCTGTTTGTGAAGGAACACAGGTAACTTTTTTAGCTACACCAACCAATGGAGGATTCGCTCCAAGTTATCAATGGAAAGTCAACGGAATGGATACAGGGACAAATGATTCTGTTTTCTCATATAGTACAGGTAATGGGGACACTATAACCTGTGTTCTTACGTCATCGAATTCTATTTGTACGACAAATAATCCAGCTACCTCGAATACAATCACCATGACAGTATATCCTAATTTACCTGTCAGTATTTCCATAACACCCTCAGCTAATCCCGTTTGTGGAGGCATCCCGGTTACCTTCACGGCAACACCAACAAACGGTGGCAGTTCCCCAGGTTATCAATGGCAGGTCAATGCAATCAATGCAGGTACGAACAATGTAATCCTTACATATACTCCAGTTGCTGGTGATGTTGTGACATGTATATTGACTTCAAATGAAGATTGTGTTACCGGGAATCCGGCCACATCCAATCCTATCACCATGTCAGTTGGTGAACAGCCTGTTGTATCATTTTCAATTTGTTTTGACACGGTTACAACACTAAACGCTAAACCATTTAAACTCAAAGGGGGCATACCGTTGGGAGGCACTTACTCCGGTCCGGGAGTGGATCAGATCACCGGTTATTTCAATCCTGCCATGGCAAGTTTAGGAACAAAACCTATCACATACTCCTACACCAATATGTATAACTGCAGCAATAATTCAATAAGGAGCATCATTGTTGTAAACCCAGCCTCATTCACCTGTGGAGAGTCGATTACAGACATTCGGGATTATATAGTATATCCAACCGTTCAAATAGGTAGTCAGTGCTGGTTAGCGGTAAATTTGAATCATGGCCAGCAGATTAGTGGTTCATCAGCGCAACGTGACAATTGCCTTGTGGAGAAGTATTGCTACAACAATCTTCCAGCCAACTGTGTGCAGCGGGGGGCGCTGTATCAGTGGGACGAATTGATGTGCTATGAAGATGCGGAAGAGAACCAGGGACTCTGTCCTCCCGGCTGGCATGTCCCGTCAGAAGCCGAGTGGAACACCATTTTCGCCAACTGGACCAACAACGCTTTTGCCGGGGCGCCTTTGAAATACTCAGGATATTCCGGATTCAATGCGTTTCTGAACGGGGCGGGATTTTTCAACAAAGGGTGGTGGTTCGGGGATTTTGCCGCCTTCTTCTGGTCATCGACATCACACGGGCCGCAGAAAGCCTGGGCGCATGGGATGAATGAGTATGATTATTCGGTGTCGTATTATCCAAGTTACCAGGCGAATGCGTTTTCGGTGCGGTGTTTGCGTGATTAGCTAATCCATGACGTAATTGATGAAAAATGTCTCATCAATCACACCTAATTCCTTATTTTTTATTAAATTTGAGGATTTATGATCCTTGAAATATGAAGAATTACATTCACAGATACATTGAAAACTTAGATAAGGTACTTAAACCGGGAAAGGCAGTTGTAATTCTGGGACCCAGGCGCACTGGCAAAACCACGCTTGTGAACCATTATCTGCATGACACAAAGGTTAAATACCGGTTCGAAACGGGAGATAACCTCCGAATTGTGGAACTATTCGAATCCGGTGATTTTGACCAGATCAAAGAGTTTACTTCGGGATTTGATCTGGTTGTGATTGATGAGGCGCAGAAAATCAAAAACATTGGTCACGGTTTAAAAATCCTGACCGATTACCTGGAAAACCTTCGCTTGCTCATCACCGGCTCTTCATCATTTGAATTGCTGGGTCAGATAGGTGAGCCATTGACCGGCCGCAAGATTACGCTTACCCTCTTCACCATTGCTCAATTGGAACTTCTTACACAAAAAAACAGGTATGATCTTCGGGAAAACCTGGAACAATATCTGATTTTCGGAAGTTATCCCGAAGTAATAATCTCGGAAAATAACACGGAGAAAATCAATGTGCTCAATGAGATCCTGGGATCCTATTTATTAAAAGATATCCTTGAACTCGACCGCGTGAAAAGTTCAAAACTCCTGCTGGATCTTCTTCGTTTACTGGCTTTCCAGGTAGGCAATCAGGTCTCGTTGTCGGAACTTGCCAATAACCTTCACATTGATTATAAAACGGTTGCCCGATATATCGATCTTTTTGAGAAGTCCTTTGTCCTGTTCAGTTTGGGTGGTTACAGCGGGAATCTCAGAAGCGAGGTAACCCGTAAATGCAAATACTATTTTTATGATAACGGTATCCGTAATGCCTTGATTGCAAACTTCAATCCTTTGTCTATGCGAAATGATGTTGGCGCTTTATGGGAGAACTTTCTGTTTATGGAGCGTCTGAAAATGCGATCTTACAAAAATCAAAATGCGAACATTTTTTTCTGGCGTACTTATGATCAGAAGGAGATTGACCTCATCGAGGAGTGGGGAGGCGGGTTATTTGGCTACGAATTTAAATGGGGAAACAAACGTGTTAAACCTCCCCGACAATGGTTATCTGAATATCCCGGGTCAGGTTTTGAAGTGATCAATCCTGAGAATTATTTTAACTTTATTTTGTGAAATGAATGAGTGCAACCATTTCGGTTTCGTATTACCCGAGTTATCGGTCAAATGCTTTTTCGGTACGATGTATACGGGATTGAACCTTAACCTCCCTTCCGCTGAATGACCTTTAATGCAGCTGCCACAATATCCGGCGTATCCAGCCCATATTTCTGTAACAGCTCTTCCGGTTTTCCACTCTCCCCGAATGTATCATCCACCGCCACCATCTCCATCGGTGCCGGAAACTGCCGGACCAGTAATTGCGCAATGCTGTCGCCAAGTCCGCCATTTCGCATGTGCTCCTCCGCTGAAACAACACAACCCGTTTTCTTCACGGAAGCCAGGATCGCTTCGTCATCAAGGGGTTTGATCGTATGGATGTTGATCACCTCGGCCCGGATTCCCTTACCGGCCAGGATCCGGGTAGCCTCCAGCGCTTTCCATACCAAATGCCCGGTGGCAATGATCGTCACATCATTCCCCTCCTCCAGCAACACGGCCTTCCCGATCACAAATTCCTGGTCGGGCGGGGTGAAGTTGGGGACCTTAGGCCGGCCGAATCGCAGGTAGACAGGGCCAATGTGCCTGGCAATAGCCAGGGTAGCTGCTTTCGTTTGATTGAAGTCACAGGGACTGATCACGGTCATGTTTGGAAGCATCTTCATCATGCCAATATCTTCCAGACTCTGATGGGTGGCCCCGTCTTCCCCCAGGGTAATGCCGGCATGCGATGCACAAATCTTCACGTTCTTGTTCGAATAGGCCACCGATTGCCGGATCTGATCGTAGACCCGTGCGGTCGAAAAATTGGCAAACGTACCGGTGAATGGAATCTTTCCTCCGATGGTGAGACCGGCTGCAAGACCAATCATGTTGGCCTCTGCAATCCCCACTTCAAAAAACCGCTCCGGAAACTCTTTGGCAAAAGCGTTCATCTTCAACGAACCTGTGAGGTCTGCACACAGGGCAACGATATTTTCATCATTTCTGCCAAGCTCCAGCAGCGCCTCTCCAAATCCCGAGCGGGTATCTTTGGAACCAAGATTCGTAAAATCATTCATTCCTGTGCCCTTTGATGTTATTTAATTCGTAATTCGTAATTCGTAATTCGTAATTCGTAATTCTACTTATAGCTCTACCTCTACCGTTTCTCCCGCCTCCACCTTAAACCTCTTCTGCCGTGTATCCTTCTGCAAGGTTGATGACTTCAGCCGGTAAACCGTGATATAGCTTCCCGGTTGAAGCTGCAGGGTTTTCGTTGTTTCATCGGAACGAAGATGTTCTACCAGCAGCAACTCTCCGGCTACCTCCATGTAGATTGAACCCACTACCGGGGCGCTGTACTCCAGTGTCGCAGATCCGGTGGCCGGGATACTGAGTTGGGTGATTTGATCAGCCGCGATCTCCACATTGGAAAAGTTCATCCTCGGCATGGTCAATACCGTAATGTCGTAATTTCCTGCCAGGTATTTCTCCATCCTTTCGCTGGGTTGGACATGGATAGCCTCTCCGGTACCACTCCTGCGAATGATGCATGCAACCACCTTCTCATCCTCACTGATGAATTTGAGGTAACCCTGGCGGGCATCCAGGGAGATCGGAGTATGCTTGCCCGGTTCGATCCAAACCGCCTCTTTCCTTAAAGGGGGTATGGTTTGAACAACCACATCATAGGTCACCATTGGATCCAGTTCCAGGGTATCGGGCAATCCCTTGTGGTTCAATGTATGGATGAAACTATATTTCGCAGTCCCGGTAACAGTATTATAAAGTGTCACGTGTACATCCGTTTGTGTAGGATTCCCAACCCTGTCAAGCAGGTTTATTTGAGCCGAAGCGGCTTTAAGTGAAGTAGCAACGATGGTTTGAAGGGCGCGCCGGTAGTCTTTCTCATTGGTAGCGTTATAATAGTTCCCCATGCAATTGAACTGGTTTTGCATGTTTTCACCGATCCCAACGATAAAGGGCCTCAGGAAGATGCCCTTGCGTTGTAAATTTTTTGAAACCTGACAAGGATCCCCTCCGCATGCTTCCAGGCCATCGGTGATCAGGATCACAATGTTCCTGCAATGGCTGCATGGAGGAAAATCCGAAACCGTCTGTTCCAGTGAATACGCGATTGGCGTAGTTCCCCGGGGACTCAATCCGTGCAGTACAGACCTGATCGAAGAAAAATTATCTTTTCCGAACGGTACCATGATATAGGAATCCTCGCAATCAGGCCCCGGTGCCCGTTTCGGTCCGTAAACCCGTAAACCGATCTCCAGGTTCTCCTGTCCCTGAAGGCTGTCGAGAATTCCCGATAACACTTTGACAGCAATCCGGTACTTCGTATCGCTCTGCCAGTGTTCGGCCATGCTATGAGAGGCATCAAATACAAAAAGAATACGGGTTACCGGCTTGGACAGATCCAGCTCCACGACAACCTGGGATTGTGCTGCGCCAACCATGGCAGCAAAAAAAAGAAGGATCAGAACTTTGCCAGGCCTTTTCGTCATTCGTAATTCGTCATTCGTAATTCGTAATTCGTAATTCGTAATTTCTAATAGTCTCCCATCGTCTCTTCCAGCTGTGCCAGCGCTCGTTCCGTCTCTTCATCGTTTGGAGCCACCCCATGCCATTCATGGTTGTTATGCATGAAGTCTACACCAAATCCCATGATGGAATGCATGATAATAACAACGGGTTTCCCCTGGTTTAATTGTTGCTTTGCAACGATCAGCTGATCCAGAATCCCTGTCATATCATGCCCGTTCATTTCCAGCACCAGCCAGCCGAATGACTCCAGCTTCGCCCTGAGATCTCCAAGGGAGAGAACCTCCTCCAATGGTCCATCAATTTGTTTCTGGTTGAAATCAACGATGGTAATGATGTTATCCACTCCTTTGGCGGCACCATACATCAGCGCTTCCCAGTTCTGCCCCTCTTGTAACTCTCCATCCCCTACCAGGCAATAAACTGTGCGGGTATCTCCGTTCAGCTTCTTGGCAATAGCCGCACCCAGCGCTACGGATAATCCCTGCCCCAGGGATCCGGATGCCATGCGTACGCCTGGCGTCTCATCCATCACGGAAGGATGCCCTTGCAGCCGGGAATCCAGTTTCCTGAAAGTTTCAAGCTCAGCTAGTTGAAAATAACCGTAACGTGCCAAAACACTATACCATGCAGGAGAAATATGGCCGTTCGAAAGGAAAAAGATATCTTCATCCGTCCCGTCTATGGAAAATTTATTTGGATCGGGTTTCATGATGGCAAAGTAGAGGGCAACCAGAAAATCGGTCGCCCCAAGAGATCCTCCAGGATGGCCTGAGGAGGCACCATTTACCATTCGGATGATATCCCTTCTGACCTGGGATGCGATTTTTGTTAAATCCGTGGATGATAACATTAAGAATGACATATTTAAATAACATCTGCCTGTCGAGTCAAAGATAGCCTTTTTACATTTTTCGATTGGCCGGGTGTTAATAAAAATGGATAAGATTTAAAAAGCTATTTTTGCAACACTACACAGTAACTTCTGCCACTCATGAAAATCGTCAGCCTGGTTGTTGTCCTCCTGCTCTTCTTTCATCAATACATCAGCTTCGCCCAACCACAACATTCTTTTGACCCTTACGAGATCATGAAAGAAGAGTGGGTGGATTCCGTTTTTCGTTCCCTTACGCTTGACGAACAGATCGCCCAGCTGATGGTCATCAGAGCTTATTCCAACCGCGACAACGCTTACATCCATAACCTGAGTGAACTTATCCGGCAGTATGACATTGGCGGGGTCTGTTTTTTTCAGGGAAGTCCCGTTGCCCAGGCAACCCTTACCAACAGCTGGCAAGAGGCAGCTAAGACCCCGCTTCTGATTGCCATCGATGCAGAGTGGGGATTAGGAATGAGGCTGGATAGCGTCCACGATTTCCCCTTCCAGATGACGCTGGGAGCATCACCGGACGACTCACTGGCCTATGAGATGGCTGCCGCGATCGCCCGGGACTGTAGGCGGATGGGGATCCACATGAACCTGGCACCGGTGGTGGATGTGAACAACAATCCGAAGAATCCGGTCATCAATTTCAGGTCGTTCGGTGAAAATCCCTCCGCCGTAGCCCGGAAAGGAGTACTCTATATGAAAGGGCTGCAGGAAAACGGGATCGTGGCCACAGCCAAGCACTTTCCGGGTCACGGCGATACCGACACCGACTCCCATCTGGATCTGCCTGTGATCAACCACCCGGAAGAGCGCATGGAGTCGGTGGAGCTCTTTCCCTTTCGGGAGGTGATCAACAACCGGATCCAAGGAATCATGATCGCTCATCTTTATATCCCCACTTACGACAACACACCTGATCTTGCTTCAACCCTCTCCCATGTAATTGTGACCGGCCTCTTGAAACAACAAATGGGCTTTCAGGGTATGGTGATCACCGATGCCCTCGATATGAAAGGGGTGACCCGGTTCTTTCCTCCCGGAGAGATCGAAGTGAAAGCCCTCCTGGCCGGGAATGATATCCTGTTACTTCCACAGAATGTGCCGGTAGCCGTGCAATCGATCAGGCAGGCCGTCGAAAATGGGATCATCCCGCGTGAGACCATCGAATCACGATGCCTCAAAATGCTCCAACTAAAATTTGACCTGGGTCTTGATTTTTACCAACCGGTGAACCTCGAAAATCTGACTGCCGACCTGAATCCCTGCACCTCCATGGAAATTACCAACCGTATCTATAAATCGGCCGTCACAGTGGTTAAAAATGAGAACAACCTCCTCCCGTTAACCATGCTGCAACAACAACGGATTGCTTCTGTTTCCATTGGCGCCAACAGTACAACCCCTTTTCAGCAGTCGCTCAGGTGGTATGCGCCGGTTACCCATTTTCAAGTTTCAAAGGATGCCTCACCCGACGAACTTCAGGAGTTGGAGAAAAACCTGAAGCCATTTAACCTGGTGATCGTAGGGATTCATCGAAACAATCTCTACCCGGCCAACCACTTTGGGAATCCGGAGAAGATCTTCGATTTTGTGGCTGATATCAGCCAGAAAAAACGGACCATCCTTGCCCTATTCGGAAATCCCTATCTTGTCCAATCCCTGAAAAACACCTCAGACCTGGAGGCAATCCTGGTCACATACCAGGATCAACCCGTGGCAGAAGAGGTAGCGGCAGGGATCATTTTCGGAGGCATTCCAGCCAGGGGGAAATTGCCGGTCACCACAGCCGGGTTCCCGTCAGGAACCGGGGTTATGTTTGATCAAACCCGGCTGGAATTCGCTCTTCCGGAAGAGGTTGGGATACCATCCGAAAAGCTTGCATCCATCGACAGCCTGGTGATCAATGGCATCGATTCGGCTGCCTACCCGGGATGCCAGGTTCTCTTCGCCAAAGATGGGCATATCTTCTATTACAAAGCCTTCGGAAATCCCTCCTACGAGGATAAGGTGCCTGTGACCACGACCGACCTGTATGACATTGCCTCCCTGACCAAAGTGGCAGCTACCACCCTGGCCATGATGAAACTCTATGAAGAGGGAAAGATACATCCGGATGACCCGCTCTCCATACACCTTCCGGAACTGCGGGGAACCGACAAAGAAAAGATCACCATCCGGGAGGTGATGGCGCACCAGGCTGGACTCCATCCCTGGATACCGTTCTTTGAACTGACCCTGGCCGATAGCCTGGCAGAGATGGAAATCTTCGACACCGTTTACTCGGCAGTCTATCCGATCAGGGTTGCCGATCACTTCTATATGAAACGGGCCTATACTGACAGCATCTTCCAGTGGATTATCCGGGCTGAGCCCCGAAAAAACAAGGAGTACAAATACAGCGACCTGGGTTTCTACCTGCTGGTGAAACTGGTGGAGCGAAAAACCGGGAGATCGTTCCAGGATTATGTGAATGAAACTTTTTACAGACCATTGGGGCTCACCACCATGGGATTTCTTCCACTGGAACGGTTTCCCATCAGCCGGATCATGCCTGCCGAAAACGACACACATTACCGGAAACAACTCATCCGTGGGGATGTTCATGATCCGGGAGCTGCCATGCTTGGAGGCATCTCCGGTCATGCCGGGTTGTTCAGTGATGCGTTCGACCTAGCGGTCATTCTGCAAATGTTACTGAATCAAGGAGAGTACGGACGGGATCAATACCTGCTCCCTTCTACTATCCGGGAGTTCACCAGGAAGCAGTTTCCGGGTAAAGAGAGCCGTAGAGGCATGGGCTTTGACAAACCACCGCCCGAATACGATCCCTACGGGCCAACCTGTGAAGCGGCATCGCCCACCAGCTTTGGCCACTCAGGATTTACAGGAACCTATATGTGGGCTGATCCGGCAAACGGACTGATCTATGTATTTCTGTCAAACCGGATCTATCCTGATGCCGCAAATCCGAAAATCTCTCAAATGAATATCCGGACCGGTATCCATCAAAAGATGTATGAGATCATCAAACCAGAAATCGGGAAATGATTACATTTGCAACCTGAAACGTATATATCTATCTAAATCCGAACTATGAAACCGAGGCTGAAATCTTTTCTGTTATGGGTACTGGCCTTTGTCATCACGGTAGCAGCTGGCTATTACCAGCGTACAACGGGACCTACTTATGAAATCCGCGGGAAAGCAGTCATTGATGGAGAGAGCTATAAATACAAACTGATCCGTACGTATGACGGAAGTGACGATGCACCCATTGAGCTAACTATTCCTGACCCGGAGGTATCAGGAGAACTGAGATTACGTCGGTACAAAAGCTATGACGAATGGAGCACTACCCCGATGGTACGTCAGGGAGATAAGCTGATCAGTTACATTCCTCATCAGGAAATGGCCGGCAAAGTGATGTATCATGTAACACTGATGAAAAACGGTAAAAGCTACCTGCTCAATGAAGAGCCGGCCGTCATCCGTTTCAAAGGATTCGTTCCCCTGGGAGTACTCTGGGCACATATCATCACTATTTTCCTGGCCATGCTGTTCAGCACACGAACGGCATTTGAGGTGTTGTTCAAGTTAAAATACACCTACCTCTACACCTGGCTGACAGTGATCTTTCTGGCTGTTGGTGGGATGATCCTGGGACCGGTCATTCAGAAATACGCCTTTGACGCTTACTGGACCGGATGGCCCTTTGGCAATGACCTGACCGACAATAAATCGCTGCTGGCGTTTATTTTCTGGCTTGTGGCACTGGGTTACCAGATCTGGAGAAGGGAGAAGAAGGGTTGGGCAGTTGCTGCAGCAGTGGTTTTGTTTGTGGTTTATATGATCCCTCACAGTCTCCTTGGATCGGAAATAGACTACACCAAAGAGGGTCAGCAGACAGAAATTCAGGAATAAATAGTTGACTATTAGGATCTGTTATGGAAATTACGATCAGTATTATTGCCGTTACCGTACTTGTATCTATTCTGGGATTTAACAATGATAATCTTTTTAATAAATGCAAGTTCAATCCATACGATATCAAGCACAGCGGCCAATGGTACAGGTTTTTTACCTATGGTTTTTTACACGCAGGCTGGGTTCATCTGCTCATCAATATGTTTGTCTTCTTCTCTTTCGGGGAGATGGTTGAAAAAGCTTACCGTTACTACTTCCAGAGCAAATACATCCTCTATTTTCTCTTGCTCTACATAGGGGCATTGCTTTTATCTGTCATCCCTTCCTTCGGAAAGCACAAGAACGATGTCTTTTATAGTTCGGTAGGAGCTTCAGGAGCTGTCTCTGCGATCGTATTTGCCAGCATCATCATCGCTCCCACACAAAAGATCTATCTCTTCTTTATACCGGTTGGCATCCCTGCCATCCTGTTCGGGTTACTCTACCTTGCCTATGAATACTGGATGAGCCGGAGGGCAAAAGACAACATCGGGCACGATGCGCATTTTTGGGGAGCCCTGATCGGGCTGATCTTTACCATCGCCATGAAACCGGTAATCTTCCTCAATTTTCTGAGGCAGCTGGGATTTGAGGTAACGATTTGATCTTTCTAAAAAGTTATCAACAACATTGAAAATATTCCTTATATTTTTTATATTTGACAAATACTGTCAAGTCAATTTTTAGTCAATTGGGTAATTTCGGTCAACGCATCAGGGAACTCAGGGAAAACAAGGGGATTCTGTTACGGCAGATGGCTGCTTCCCTTGAGATTGATTCTGCGATCATGAGTAAATTCGAACGGGGAGAACGGAAACCTAACCGTGAACAGGTTAAACGGATTGCCCGGTTCCTGAAAGCAGATAAAAATGAACTGTTGACATTATGGCTTGCAGATAAAGTACAGTATATCATCAGCGAGGAAATGTCACTCGCCGAAGAAGCTTTGGAAATCGTTAAAAGAAATATAAAAGATGAAACCCGGACTCATACTGATTGACAATTCATCTGAACATTATTATTTGGGTACTGTTTTAAAGGAATTGATCATCGATCATTCCTTTTCCCAGGTTTCTGTTGCAACAGGATACTGGGACTTACCAGGAATGGTTGGGATATTTGATGAATTAAAGTCGTTCCTTGAACGGGAAAATACATTATTCAGGCTTTTACTGGGAGAAGAACCTTACGTCCTGGCGTACCAGGTGAAAAATCCACAAAGACAGGATCCTGAATTTCCCGAGAAATATCTGAAAAAGGACCTGGAAGAACTTGAGTTAAAGGATGAATACCAGAGAGTAGTGGATCTGCTTTTATCTTACACGAGGCAGAATGGTAAACTTCAGATCAAAGTTTACCGGAAAAATTTTCTGCATGCGAAATGTTACATCTTTGGGAGTACTGAGGATAATGCCGTCGGAATATTGGGAAGCTCTAATTTTACCAGTCAGGGAATGTTTGGTAACCTGGAATTAAACCAGCTTGAAGCCAATAATGCAACGGTAAATTATATCCGGCAACATCTTGATCAACAACCGACTCACCGCTCCTGGTTTGAAGATTTATGGAATGAAAGCGAAGAATGGTCGGGAACCTTCAAAGAAGAAATACTTGAACTCAGCAAGCACGGGAACCTATGTTTCAGCCCTTACGAAATGT
>JBDROF010000103.1:0-5699 GCA_043810345.1 Bacteroidota bacterium
AATCAATCGGCAGTTGGCAGTCGCCAGTCCACAGTCCGCAGTCCACAGTCCTCAGTCTACATCACATCATCACCTCATCACCCCATCACCACATCACCCCATCACTTCATCACCTTCATCACCTTCATCACCTTCATCACCTTCATCACCTCATCACCCCATCACCTCATCACCTTCATCCCCTCATCACCCCATCACCTCATCACCTACATCACCTCATCACCTCATCACCTCATCACCTTCATCACCCTCATCACCTCATCACCAGTCTCTCCAATGGCTTGGGCTTTTCGATTCCACTCCCATTAACAGAGGGATGGCCTCGCCTTTTGATGTGGTTTCAGACCTGATGATCCGCAAGATGACCCTGGGTGAGCATGAACGTGATATGATCGTGGTACAGCATACGTTCCTGGCCGGATATTCCGATGGCCGAGAAGAGGTGATCCGGTCCCGCATGCTGGATTTTGGCATCCCCGGAGACGACACGGCCATAGCCCGCACAGTGGCTCTTCCTGCCGCAATTGCAGTGGAGATGATCCTGAAGGGAGAAATTTCTGCAGTGGGTGTTCACATTCCGGTAATCCCGGAGATCTATACCCCTATCCTCAATCACTTGGAATCATTGGGAATAAAGATGGAAGAGGAGTATGGCCTTCCACTTTCGGAAAATATAACCTGAGAAAAACCGTTTACATTTTGATCTAATATGGATATGGTAACCATCATCGTAGTCATCGTGCTTGTCATTTTTGCTTATGCGATTTTCAGTATGCGTAAAAAAGTTACGGATAACGAGGCTGATCCGCAATCAAATCAGACCAAAACTCATCCTCCCGGCGCCGATCCCCGGTTTACTAAAAAACGGGGTGGTTATGGAAAATGGATCGGTGGCGGACTGGGATGGGCATTCGGGGGTCCTATTGGCGCCATCCTTGGCTTTGCTCTTGGATCGATGTTTGAGGGAGTGAGTTCAGGTAAATATGCGTACCGCGGAACTTCCCGCGGCGATTTTGCCATGAGCCTGCTGGTCCTCTCAGCGGCGGTAATGAAGGCCGACCAGAAGGTGAGGCGGTCGGAACTGGATTATGTGAAGGCTTTTTTCTATCGTCAATTCGGCGACACGGAAGGAGCCCGGTTGATTCAGATGCTTCAGGAGATCTTAAAGCAAAACATAAACATTCCGGAGGTAAGCGTGCAGGTCGGACAATACATGGACTACTCGTCGAAACTTCAGCTCCTTCATTTTCTCTTTGGGATCGCGGCAGCCGATGACCTGTACCATCTAGAAGAGGTGGCCGTCATCGAGCAGATCAGCGGATACATGGGGATCTCCCGGGCCGATTACCTGTCTATCCATGCTATGTTCGTCAAAGATCCGCACTGGGCATACGATGTGTTGGAGATCACCAAAAATGCCACGGATGCGGAAATGAAAAAAGCCTACCGTGAAATGGCTAAAAAGCACCATCCGGATAAGGTAGCCCACCTTGGGGAGGATATTAAAAAGGCCGCTACTGAAAAATTTCAAAAGGTCAGTGCGGCCTATGAAGAGATCAAACGTCAGCGAAGCATTTCCTGAATACTTTTCCTGAGATGTAACAGGTTAGGGGGATGAGGTTATACCACCGGTTGAGCCATTTCCTTGGATAGGGTGAATCGGAAAACACTTCCTTTTCCGGGTTTGCTTTCAGCCCAGATCTTGCCTCCGTTCCTATCTACGAACTCGCGGCAAAGTTTCAGACCTAATCCGCTGCCTTGTCCCAGGTTTCCTCCGGTAGCAGGAAAAGAAGCTCCGTTTTTAAAGATCATGTTTGCATCGTCAGGCGTCATTCCCACTCCGTCGTCTTTGACTTCGACCAGTATGGTGTGTTCAGGATCATCCTTGAACTTTGCAACGCTGATGAGGACGTGGCCCCCTTCCTTGGTAAATTTAATCGCATTGTTGGTCAGGTTACGCATCACAACGCTCATCATGTTGGCATCAAAATAGGCATGCCCGTCGGTCAGGATCTTACTGGTCAGCTGAATGTTTTTAGCTTCTGCGCTGGCCTTCATCAGCCGGATAGAATCCTCCACGATCTCTTTTACATCATGCATCCCGGGTTCATAGAGGATGTCGCCGCGTTGATTGCGTGCCCAGAATAACAGGTTTTCTACCAGGGTGTAAGAAGACTCAATGCTATCCCGGATACTCTCGATCGATTCATGTAGTTTCTGATGATCCAGATCGCCGTAGTTGATCATGATGAAATCGAGGATTTCTTTCAGTGTTCCCATAGGAGCACGGAGATCATGACTGATGATGGAGAGAAGCTTGTCTTTTGTCGCATTGAGTAGCTGGAGCTCATCGTTCTGCTCTGCTAACATCTGGTTGTTTAGTTTCAGTGCATCCTTGGCTACCTTCAGCTGAAGATGGACCCTCACTCTGGCAAGAAGTTCAGCGGGTTTGAACGGTTTGGAAACATAATCCTCAGCTCCCATCTCGAGCCCCTTTACAATATCGCTGGTCTGACTCAGAACAGTCAGGAAGATAATCGGGATCTGAAATGTCTCCTTATTTGATTTCAACCGCAAACACACTTCAAAACCATCCATCACGGGCATTTTGATATCCAGGAGGATCAGATCGGGGTGAACTGACTCGGCAATTTCCAATCCAACGGAGCCGCTGGTTGCTGTCAGGATGGTATATCCCTCGGAGTTCAGAAGCCCCTTTATGGTGGTGAGATTGGCTTCATTGTCATCAATTAGCAGGACTTTCAACTCGGGTTTTTTAGCTGGCGTTATTGGATCCATCACGGGAGGATTTTCATGTTTCGCTCACAAATATAATTGAAATTTTAGTTTCTTTTTAAAAACAAGTAATTTTTCTCTGGTTTCCTGTATCCGCTAATCGTGAAACCGCCAGCTTACTCCGAATTTGAACGCTCCATCCTGCATGGGGTAGTTAGGAACCATGAAGTAGGTGCGGCCCATGAAGCTGGCGTTGAAGTGAGTATAGGTGGCGAAAAAACGGGCACGCTGGATCTTTACATTCAAAAATACATCCATGTAGATGTAGTTCCCGATCTCTTTCCGGTCCTGGAGGAAGAACATCCGCGTGGCAGGCATGTAGCTGTCGGCATAGTAAGAGGTATTGTAGAAGAAGTTCAATCCTGGCTGGATCACTGCAGCGCCCCGGAAAAGGGGTTGGGTAAAGTAGATAGTCAGATTTCCCATAAATGCAGGCACCCTGATCACATTGGAGCCCTGAACGGTTTGAAAGGCAAAATTCCCTTTGAATTTGAATCGCCAGAGGTCGATATCTGTGTTCAGCCAACTGCGGATATACCCTATTTCATCATTAACCTGTTGCGGTAATGCGGCTGTATCAAGGTAGACATGGTTGGTCAGTCGGCTCATACTGGCTCCAAGTGTGAAATATTTATTGGTATAAACGGCGACAGCAGAGATAAGCCCCTCCTTTTTCCATTCATTGTTCCACCTGAAGTTATTGCTCTGGTACTTCTGATAAAACCAATCTGGCTCATGATACCGGTAGAATCCTGCCAGGGAGATGACACCCAGGTTTCTTTTTACTGATCCCAGGATCTGGGAAACTTTTGCGTTAAAACTCACATCCCCTTCGTTGTAGCTACCCAGCACATAATCGGTATATGCTTCCAGTGTAAAGGTGTTAAAAGGACGGAAAGCGATCCAGCCCGAGGGAATGATCTGGTTGAAGAAGGTTCTTTGATGGGGATGAACCAGTTCTATGGAAGCCCAGCCCCGATCAAAATAGAGTTCATAATACTGGACCTCAGGATAGGTCACCTCCAGGTACTGGTGTTTTAGTTTGAATTCAACCTGGATACGTCTGTATTTCCGGGTTGGATGAAAGCTGGGATTGGTCCACGTGACTACATTTTCTATTTGTTGAATAGTTACCGAATCGGCTGTTCGAATGGAGTCAAAATAGATCTTGGAATAGAACCCGGCCGTAGGATCTCCGTCATTGTAATTAAAAATCTGACGGTTATAATGAAATGAATAGGTGATTCTACCCAGCTCAAACCGCTTCTGCCTCCATTTGGTCGAGTCGGTTTGGTTGGGGTCATGCCTTGTAAGATCAAAATATTGTTTTACATAGAACCCCATTTCCCTTATGCGGTTCTGTGCACCGGGAAGGTTGACGGCGATGATCTGGCGGTTGGTTTCCAGGTTTTGTTCAAAGATACTGTCGTATTTAAGCCCACCATTCTCCTCGTTCTTGATCCGGTTTGTCACAAAATTGGCTATCACTCCGTAGCGTTTTGTTTTGGAGAAAAACTGGGCAGTCAGCACGAAGTTGACCAGGTTGGTCTTTTGTCTCAGGTAAGCGCCGGGTGAATTGGATACATGAAAATAAAATCCCAGGTTTAGTCCACGGTAGATATTACGGCTGAGCCGGGCGATGAAGTTCAGCTCTTTTTTGGCTCCCTGAACATATTCCAGTTCGGTATAGGTCTTCAACACCCGGTAGTATCTTACGCTGTCATTCTCGTACAGGTAGTTTTCGAACGTATGAACTCCGAAATCAAACCCACCAGTTTGCTGAAGAGGGTAGGGGAAGAGGTTGTTATAAGCCGATCCAACATTTCCCAGGGTGGCGTAGAAGCTGCTATAGTTGGTTAGCAGGTCATAGTTCTGGAATCCTGTGAGGACCGTATCCAGTGCTGACAGGTTTAATTTCCCTTCGCGGTCGAAGTCGTTATAGAAGTATGAGACCCGGGTCGAATCCCTGGCCGGTGCTGCGGAGTCAGCAGGAACCACCTGGGAGAGGCTTAAGGAGTGTGTAACGGAGGAAAGGAAGAAGAGGAGCAACCGTATAGACATAAGAGACAGGATATCGCTTGTAAAAATACGAATTACCTGGTAAAAAAAAGAGGCTGCCTCGATGTTTTGAGACAGCCTCTTTATAGAAGATCGGCAACGACATACTCTTCCGCTTGGTATAGCAGTACCATCTGCGCTAGTGGGCTTAACGACTCTGTTCGGAATGGGAAGAGGTGAACACCACTGCTATAGTCACCGTAAGGCCTTGATGAGCCGCCATGAATGGCGGCTGTACCGCGGTTTACCGCGGCTCGGCATGCGATAATGACAATAGTTGAAAGAAAACACAACCAGAAATCCACAAATCAACACCGTAGAGACGCGATTCATCGCGTCTGCACAAGCAGAAAGCATACGGGTAATTAGTACTGCTCGGCTTTGACATTACTGCCTTTAGACCTGCAGCCTATCAACGTCCTAGTCTTGAACGACCCTTAAAGGAAGTCTCATCTTGGTCTGAGTTTCGCACTTAGATGCTTTCAGCGCTTATCTCATCCGAACGTAGCTACTCTGCGATGCAGTTGGCACCACAACAGATACACCAGAGGTTCGTCCAACTCGGTCCTCTCGTACTAGAGTCAGGTGACCTCAAACTTCCAACGCCCACAACAGATAGGGACCGAACTGTCTCGCGACGTTCTGAACCCAGCTCGCGTGCCACTTTAATCGGCGAACAGCCGAACCCTTGGGACCTTCTTCAGCCCCAGGATGTGACGAGCCGACATCGAGGTGCCAAACCGCCGCGTCGATATGAGCTCTTGGCGGCGATCAGCCTGTTATCCCCGGAGTACCTTTTATCCTTTGAGCGATGGCCCTTCCATACGGAACCACCGGATCACTAT
>JBDROF010000104.1:0-35748 GCA_043810345.1 Bacteroidota bacterium
CATCACCACATCACCCCATCACCACATCACCATATGATACTAATAGCTGACAGCGGCTCCACCAAGACCTTATGGGCGATTGTACAGCGTGGAAAAATGGAGAAAGTGACCCAGACCCAGGGGTTGAATCCCTACTTTACCTCTCCGGAGCTGATGCATGCTATCCTGCATGACGAGCTGGTCCAAAGCCTGGTTTGCGACTCTGTGAACCAGATCTATTTTTACGGAGCCGGCTGTTCGACCGTAAAGAACCAGGAGTTTATCTCCGGGCAGCTTCAACGATTTTTCCGGAGAGCACAGATCGAGGTGTATCATGATATCCTGGGGGCAGGCCGGGCGCTCTTCGGAAAAGAACATGGCATTGCATGCATCCTTGGGACCGGGTGCAACTCCTGTTTTTATGACGGCGAACAGGCCATCTCAAAGATCCCTTCTCTCGGGTATCTATATGGAGACGAAGGAGCTGGTTCCAACTTAGGGAAAAAACTACTGGGGAAATACCTGAAAAACAATCTGCCTGAGACGATCAGGGAAGCCTTTGATAAGCGGTATCATTTAACCCTGGAAGATATCCTGAACTCCCTCTACAACAAACCGTTTCCCAATCGTTTCCTGGCTTCGTTCAGCCACTTTCTAAAAGAACATACCGCTGACCCGTTCATCCACGACCTGATCTATTTCTCCTTCATTGAATTCATGGAAGCGCATATCACCCGGTATGACAATTATTTCAACTACCCGACCGGATTTATCGGCTCCATCGCGTTTCAGTACCAGGATATCCTGCGCGAAGCCGCCGCTACCGAAACGATTACGGTATCAAAGATCCGGGAAACCCCGGTGGAGGGACTCGTTGAGTACCATTCCTGTTAGACGAGGTTCTCTGCGGTAAGAAAAAAACGCCGAGGAACAGAGAAAATTATTTTCCTAATTTCTGTATTACCGTATGCTATCAACATACTCCATGATCCCCTCCCTGTCTTCAGGCTCAAACCACCGGATATCAGGATCCTTTTTGAACCATGTCAGTTGCCGTTTAGCATATCTGCGTGTATGGATCTTGATTTTTTCCACCGCATCTTCAAACGAATAATGGCCCTCAAGATAGGCAAACAACTCTTTGTAACCCACTGTATTCAAGGCATTCAAATCTTTATAGGGAAGCAATGACTGCACTTCATCCAGCAGTCCATTCTCAATCATCTGATCCACACGCCGGTTAATCCGTTCGTAGAGCTTCTCCCTGTCGGTCATAAGCCCAATCCTGATGGTCCGGAAAAAACGTTGAACAGGTTGTCCGGTGCGAAGGGATGAGTAAGGTCGATCTGTTGTAAGGCATACTTCAAGAGCCCGTAACAACCGCTTTGGATTATCTTTGTCCACTACCTGGAAGTAGGCCGGATCAACCTTTTTAAGTTGAAGTTGTAACGCCTCAATTCCTTCGGTTCGGAGTTTCTCTTTCAATTCAAACCGTACTGTTGGATCGGGATCAGGCAGCTCATCAATCCCATGTGTAACCGCATAAATATAGAGACCTGAGCCACCGGCCATGACGATCCGGTTGGTTGACTGAAAAAGTGTCCGGCATAATCCAAGTACATCGTTCTCATACCTATAAGCATTGTAAGAATCTCTGACAGAAAGAAATCCGATCATGTGATGCGGGATAGCACCCAGTTCCGCCACCGAAGGACGTGCCACGCCAATGTTCAGTTCCTGATAAAACTGGCGTGAGTCGCAGGAGATAATCTCTGTTGAGAATGTTTTGGCCAGAGCTATGGCCAGTCGGGTTTTTCCAATAGCTGTAGGTCCCGTAACGACAACCAGAGAGGGCAAAACATCAGTCATCGTCACTGCCGTCACTGAATTTGGAATATTTGATCTCGATATTTTCTATGTTGTCGTAATCTTCCAGATGTTCCATGCCATCACTGAAGTCCTCTTTCTCATCTTCATCCTCAGCCTCTTCATCTTCAAATACCAGGTTGGATTCATCGCGGACCACCGGCGTCTTTTTCTTCAGCTTAGAAGGGGCAGACTGTGCATCATTTTCCGCTTCATTGCCCCCAAACAGGATTTCACCCAGGTTATCTTCAATATCGGCCAGCTCCTCTTCTGTCTCCTCAATGCCTTCCAGTTTGGAAAGGATGTCCAATTCAATAACCGAACCTTCCGGTAAATCGGGCTGGGATGACTTTTCTTTCTCACCGGTTTCAATGATCAGGGTCTCCTGTTTCTTGGGTAGTTCACCTACCCATTTCACACACTTCGGATAGAACCCCTTTTCATCAGAATGCATGATTTTCCGCAATTCTATCAGAAAGGTAAAATACTCCCGGCCATGGTACTCAAATATCATCCGTTGATGGGGATCTTCGATGTAGTCTTTGAGCTTGGCATCTTTCATCAACTTTGGAACGATGTTGATTGTCACCATCTCATCCCGTTCAGGGTCGTACCTTTTGACCTTCTTTTCGACAACATGAAGGCTGATCTCCCTGTCTCTTTTATTCCTCTTATCAGTCATGAAAAAGGAGGCCTGGTCACATGGGATTAACTCCGCTGATTCCAGCAGGCAATGGTAAAAATCTATAAATCTCTGTCCGGGTTGAATGCAGATCTCCCGGGTAAACTCCTCTTGCTCTTCCGATGTGATTTGAAAGCGATAAATTAACATTCCTTATCCCTCCATTTATTCCTCAAAAATAACAATTATTCCCACAAACGTTTTAAACCTATTTTTTCTCCCTTCCTGATCATGAATTCGTAAGCGGCATCGAATTCATTGGGTATTTCACCATCCAGGATGGCCTCCCTGATGGCATCTTTGATGATCCCAACCTGTTTTGAGGGTGGGATGCCAAAGGCCTCCATAATGAGATCCCCGCTCACAGGAGGTTGCCAGTTCTGTAACCGGTCTTTCTCTTCGATCTCTTTCAGTTTCTGGCGTACAATCACGAAATTCTCCAGATACCTTTTCACCTTTCGTGGGTTTTTTGAGGTGATGTCTGCTTCACACAGACACATAAGGTCGTCGATATCGTTACCCGCGTCGAACAACAACCGCCTGACGGCGGAATCGGTCACAATGTCCTCGGCCAGTGCGATTGGCCGAAGGTGTAACAACACCATTTTCTCCACATACTTCATCTTTTCATTCAGAGGTAAACGGAGATTCCTGAAAATCCGGGGAATCATCTGGGCCCCTTTGAAATCATGAGCGTGGAACGTCCACCCTGTTCCCGGTACAAACTTCTTGGTGAGCGGTTTGGCGATGTCGTGCAGGATAGCGGTCCAACGGAGCCAAAGATTATCCGATACAGTGGCCACGTTATCAAGGACAGCCAGTGTGTGCAGGAAATTATCTTTGTGACCCCGGCCATCGATGATCTCCGACCCTTTCAGCTCCATCATCTCCGGAAAAATCTGTGGGAGAATCCCGGTCTCCTCCAGCATCAGGAAACCACGGGAAGGTTCAGGCGCTGCAACAATCATGTTCAGTTCATCCGTGATCCGTTCAGAAGAGACGATTTCCAGCCGGGAAGCATTCCGGGAGATGGCCTGGTAGCAGACAGGCTCTATAGTAAAATCGAGCTGGGTGGCAAACCGGACAGCCCGCATCATCCTGAGCGGATCATCTGAGAAGGTGATGTGCGGACCCAAAGGAGTACGGATCAACTTACGGTCGAGGTCATCCCTTCCATGAAACGGATCAATCAGCCTGGCAAAGGATTCAACGCGTAGATCCAGAGCCATGGTATTGATGGTGAAATCCCGACGGTTCTGGTCATCCTCCAGCGTGCCATCTTCCACCACCGGTTTCCTGGAGCTGCTGCGGTACGACTCCTTTCGGGCACCAACGAACTCCACCTTCCACCCTTGGTAACTGATCATCGCTGTTCCGAAATTTTTGAAGAATTTAACCGGAATATCCCCTCCCAGTCTTGTCGCCACGGCATGCGCAAAGTCGATACCGCTTCCAATTACCACGATGTCAATATCCTGCTTGTGATCGCGTTTCAATAGCAGATCCCTGACGAAACCGCCAATTACATACGCCGGCTGGTCAAGGGTTCCCGAAACGGCGGAAATCACTTCGAAAACAGGATGATTCAGATGAGGTATCATGCCCGGCAAAGATACAAAATCCGATGTTCATGAAGGAACCAGAAACCAGAACCCAGTAACCAGAAACCAGGATCACGGATCCAGGATTCAGCCTACGAGCGGAATGCCATCAACGCAGCTACGTCCCTCGTCCTTCGTTCTTCGTCTCTCCTCCTTCGTCCGTCCTGCTGTGCTTCCACCGCCGGTGGCTCCATAACCAGTTTTCAGGTTTGGCACGGATCTGTTGTTCAAGACGTTGCATGAATTTGAGGGTGATCTCACCCGGCTGGGTTTCAGTAGGATTAACCTCCAGCAGTTCCATGGTCGCAGTATAATGTCCACGTTTCACCTTCTGGACATCGCCAAAGAAAACCGGGTAGTTATTCTGTACGGCATGTTTCTCTGTGCCATGAAGAACAGCCGTATCATGATTGAGAAATGGAACCCAGTAAGCCAGCTTCAGGTTCATCGGGCTCTGATCAGCAACCATAATGTACACTGACGGAGTCTTTTTCAACCGACGAAACGTTTGACTGGTGCGGGAAACCGATTCCAGCACCATTCCCTCTTTGGCCCTGGTCTTCTGAATATAATTATCAATATACAGATTGGATAACGGCTTATAGAAGCCAACGGGTTTGTGCTGAAAAAAGATTCCGGCTGCCAGGCTCCCCCATTCCCAGTTGTTATAATGCCCAAGTACGGCAATGACGCTCTGCTTCTTCCTGAAAAATGGTTCCAGTATCTCCGGATTAAGCAGGATATAACGCTTGAGGATGTCCTTCTTACTCAACGAGAAAGCCTTGACCCCTTCGACAGAGATGTCGCAAAGATGTTTGTAAAATGCCCGGGTGATCCGCTGGACCTCTTCTTCAGATTTATCAGGAAAAGATTCCTGCAGGTTGGTGATCACCACCTTCTTTCTGTACTTCAGGACATATAGCAGAAACAGGTATAAAAGATTGGAGACCAGGTAGAGGAACCAGAAAGAGGTATTTTTAAAGAGCAGCAGAAAAAAAAGGAAAAGGTAATAGTAAAAACGTTTCATAGCCTGCTCTGTGGGAATGCAAAAGTATGAAAACTATAGAAAAACCGTAATTTTGTAAAAAATCACCTCTGTGCTGATCATTCGCCGCAACACGACGGATCCATTCTTTAACCTCGCTGCAGAAGAGTATATTTTAAAGAATTTTGAAGAGGAGACCTTTGCCCTCTGGCGGAATGATAAATCCATCATAGTCGGGAAACACCAGAATACGCTGGCTGAGATCAACCAGGACTACGTCAGGGAATACAACATCAAGGTGGTCAGGCGGCTATCAGGAGGTGGCGCTGTTTTTCACGACCTGGGGAACCTCAATTTCACCTTCACCCAATCATCACAGGAGGAAAACCTGATCAATTTCCGGAAATATACCCAGCCCATCCTTGATGTGTTGCAGCTAATGGGGGTGGATGCCCGGTTTGAAGGGCGCAATGACCTGACCATCGAGGGTAAGAAATTCTCCGGGAATGCTATGCATATCTGGAAAAACAAGGTGCTTCATCATGGCACTCTCCTTTTTTCGGCCGAGATCCCGGATCTCTCTGAAGCCCTTAACGTCGATCCCTCCAAGTTTACGGATAAGGCTGTAAAATCGGTTCGCAGCAGGGTGACCAACATACGGGAACACCTGAAAGATGAGATTGATGTCATGCAGTTCGCCGACCGGATCGAGCGGTTTATTGCGGAAAAGAATCCTGAAGCAACCTTTTACGAACTTACACAAGACGACCTGAGTCATATCCGGGAACTTCGTGACAGCAAATATGGGACATGGGGATGGAACTTCGGGTACTCTCCCAGGTATAACTTCAGGAAAGTAATGCGAACTGACAGGAGTGGTTCCATTGAAATCAACCTCGATGTCCATGAAGGCGTTATCCGGCAGGTTAAATTCTATGGCGACTACTTTGGTATACTCGATTCCGAAGAGATCGAGCAGGCTCTTGTAGGGGTGGACCATCGGGATGATACAGTCCGGCTGATTTTAAATTCGTTTGATTTGTCGAAATATTTTGCAAATTTGGGTCCGGAAGAACTACTTCCTGGATTTTTCTGATGAAACCCGTATTCCCTGAACAGGCCCTTTCCCGACTCGCTGCAGAGATGGCAGGAGATCTCCAGTGTGATCAGGTTAACCGCCTTCTTTACGCGACCGATGCTTCAGCTTACCGGGAAATTCCATTGGCCGTTGCACGTCCACGCAACCAGGAAGATATCCGGAAGTTGATCCTCTTCGCACGGGAACACAATCTTTCCCTCATTCCCCGGACTGCCGGCACCTCCCTGGCCGGACAAGTAGTTGGTCCGGGCATCGTGGTGGATGTCAGCCGGTATATGAACCGGATCCTGGAACTCAACGCTGAAGAGCATTGGATCAGGGTGGAACCGGGCGTGATCCTCGATGAGCTGAATCAGTTTGTGGCCCCGCACGGACTCTTCTTCGGACCAGAAACCTCTACCTCCAGCCGCTGTATGATCGGCGGCATGGTTGGGAACAACAGTTGCGGCGCTCATTCGATCCTCTATGGGAGTACACGCGACCACCTGCTATCTGTCAAAGCCCTGCTAAGTGATGGCAGCGAAGTGGTGTTCAGAGCGTTATCCACCGCCGAGGTGGAAGAGAAATGCAAACTCCCTACGCTGGAGGGCATGATCTACAAGAGCCTGTTAGATATGCTTTCCGATCCCCACAACCAGGAGAACATCCGGAGAGAATATCCTGATCACTCGATACACCGAAGAAATACTGGTTACGCGATCGACCTCCTGCTGAAAACGGAACCGTTTACAAGTTCCCAGTTGGCAGTGGGCAGTTGGCAAAACTCACCATCACCACAACACCACAACACCACATCACCATGGCACCACGGCACCACTGCACCACTCAATCTGGCAAAGCTCCTTGCCGGCTCCGAGGGAACGCTGGCGTTCATCACTGAGATCAAACTCAACCTGGTTCCCTTACCGCCAAAGGAAAAGGCCCTGATTTGCGTACATTGTCATTCAATCCAGGAGGCACTCCAGGCAAACCTGATCGCCCTGAAGTTTCAGCCGGGATCGGTCGAACTGATGGACAAAGCGATCCTTGACTGTACCCGTGAGAACATCACCCAGCGAAAAAACCGGTTTTTCCTGCAGGGAGATCCGGGAGCTATTCTGATTGTGGAATTCGCCAGGGAATCCCGGGAGGTGATCCTGGAACTGGCGAAACAGATGGAAAAGGAGATGCGCGATGCGGAATTGGGGTATGCGTTTCCGGTTATCTTTCCTCCGGATGTGAACAAGGTGTGGGCGTTGCGCAAAGCCGGCCTGGGGGTATTATCCAACTATCCCGGCAACAGGAAACCGGTGGCTATGACTGAAGATACTGCCGTTAATCCTGAAGTACTCCCCGATTACATTAAGGACTTTGGTCAATTGATGGAACGGTTTGGTCTCAACTGTGTCTACGGCGCTCACGTGGGTTCCGGAGAGCTTCATCTCCGTCCGGTCCTCAACCTGAAAGATCCGGATGATGTTGAGCTGTTCTATACTGTTGCCCTGGAGTCCGCGAAGCTTGTCAAGAAGTACCGGGGCTCGCTGAGTGGCGAACATGGCGACGGCCGCCTGCGGGGTGAGTTCATCCCCCTGATGGTGGGTGAGCAGAATTACCGGTTATTGCAAAAGATCAAACAGAACTGGGATCCCACCAGCATCTTCAATCCGGGAAAAATCGTGGACACCCCACGGATGAATACCAGTTTACGGTACCAGCCGGGGCAACCGGAACGGAAGATCGATACTATTTTCGATTTTTCTGCCAGCCAGGGGATCCTTAGGGCAGCCGAGCAGTGCAATGGGTCGGGCGACTGCCGGAATACCCATCTGACCGGCTCCGGGATGTGCCCTTCTTATATGGCCTTGAAAGAGGAACATGCCACCACGCGTGCACGGGCGAACATCCTTCGTGAGTTTCTGACCACCTCGGGCAAACAAAATCCGTTTGACCATCCGGAGATCCATGCGGTGATGGATCTCTGCCTAGCCTGCAAAGCCTGTAAATCGGAGTGTCCATCGAATGTGGACATGACACGCCTGAAGGCCGAATTCCTGCAGCACTGGTACGATGCACGGGGGGTACCGGTTCGTACATGGTTAATCGCCAACATCGTAACCATTCAGCACCTGGGGGCAATCCTACCTGCCGTCTATAATTTTTTCCTGAAAAACCGGGTGGTTTCACCCGTGATGAAGGCCCTGCTGGGATTCTCGCAAAAGCGTTCGCTTCCGATCCTGCATCCAACAACCCTGTGTGGATGGCTTGAAAAACATCTTCCCGGGTTAAATGCTTCGCTGAAAGAGAAAACCGGCAGTCTGTACCTCTTTGTGGATGAGTTCACCAACTATAACGATGTAGAGGCAGGGATCCGGTTTGTCAGGTTGCTCCATGCGCTCGGTTACCAGGTGCTAACCGTTTCGCATAACGAGAGTGCCCGCACCTATCTTTCCAAAGGGCTTCTGAGAAAGGCCAGGAAGCTGGCCGAGCAGCATATCCGTCTCTTTTCTCCCCTGGTCTCATCCGGCCTTCCGCTGGTAGGCCTGGAGCCTTCAGCCATCCTGGGATTCAGGGATGAATACCCCGATCTGGTCAGGAGCGGGCTTCAAACTGCCGCCCGTGAACTGTCGGCCCATACTCTCCTGTACGATGAGTTCCTGGCTAAAGAGATAGAGGCCGGACGTATCTCCTCTGCCCGGTTCACCTCACAACCAGCCACCATCAAACTCCACGGACATTGTCACCAGAAAGCCCTTGCTTCGGTTCAACCATCAGTAAAAGCCCTTTCCCTTCCAGAGAACTACCGTGTGGAGGAGATCCCTTCAGGATGCTGCGGCATGGCCGGAGCATTCGGTTATGAGAAAGAGCACTACGAAGTGTCGATGAAAGTCGGAGAATTGGTCCTGTTCCCGGAGATCCGGAAAACAGGGGAAGAGGTGATCATTGCCGCCCCGGGAACCAGCTGCCGGATCCAGATCCAGGATGGCACCGGACGAAAGGCCTTTCACCCGGTGGAGGTGCTTTGGGAGGCATTGTTACGTGAGACGTGAGACGTAAGACGTGAGACGTAAGACGTGAGACGTAAGACGTGAGATGTGAGAGGTAGTGTTGGTTTGCTTACACATTTATCGTAATGCCATCTTCGGCCAGAAAGCTCTCGGGAAATACTTCCCTGGCCTCATCCAGTAACGGCAGGAGGTCATCGTAACGGGCAGAAAAATGACCAATGAGTAATTTTTTTACTCGACTTTTTTTCGCTATCATGGCAGCTTCCCTGGCGGTTGAGTGCATCTTTTCCGCTGCAGCGCCGGCCATATCCTGCATGAAGGTAGCTTCATGGTACAGCAGGTCAACCCCGGAGATAAAGGGGATGATCCTTTCGTCGTAGGCGGTATCTGTACAGTAGGCATATGCACGCCGGGCCGGAATCTTTCTTACCTTGATCTTCTCCCGGAAGAGGAAGCCGAAGGTCTGGACGCTGTGGAGCAATGGAAAGGACTGGGCCAGTACCCGTTCGTCCTCGAACACCGGTTGCATTCCACCGGAAACCAACGGATGAATGATCACGGGATAGATCAGCGTGGTTTTTGAGACATCCAGTTGAATCTGAATGATCTCCTCCAGGCCGGCGGGCGCATAGAGGTGTAGTTCATCCTTTCGCCCCAGCAGGTGCAGGGTAGTTAGAAATCCGATCAACCCATAGTAGTGGTCGCCATGCAAATGGCTGATCATGACGTGACGGATCCGTTGAAAGTGAATCCTGTACCTTCGAAGTTGCAGCTGGGTTCCTTCCGCACAATCCAGCAAAAAAAGGCGCTCATTTACATTGAGTAAATGAGCGCTTGGGTTTCGTTGAAGGGTAGGAATGGCTGAATTACTACCTAGTATGGTTACAGAAAAAGTCATCAGTCGGCAGATTTCTCCTCTTGCGGCTCCTTAGAGCTCTCCTCCTTTTTCGGTTTAGCGCCGTTATCTTTCGCTTCCTGTTTGGTCATCTTTGATTTCAGGGCAGCCAGCTCCTCGATATCTCCCAGGGTAGTTTTCTCCAGGTTATCCTTGATCTTTTTCACCGCTTTCTTGGTAGATTTGCCTTTGCTCTTATCTCCACTCTGATCTTTGGCGCGGTCACCCGCAACAGCATCCTGGTAGGTTTTCGTATGAGAAAGAATGATCTTCTTGCTATCCTTGGAGAATTCGATCACCTTGAAATCAAGGCTCTCTTCATCCTTCACCGCCGTTCCATCCTCTTTGTTCAGGTGACGCATTGGGGTAAAGCCTTCTACGCCATAAGGTAGTGTAACAATTGCTCCTTTGTCGGAGAGATTCACGATGGTACCATGATGCACCGATCCAATGGTGAACACCGTTTCAAACACATCCCACGGATTCTCCTCCAGCTGCTTGTGGCCCAGGCTCAACCTGCGATTTTCCACATCTACATCGAGGACTACCACATCAATGTTCTCACTGATCTTGGTGAATTCCGCCGGGTGCTTGATCTTCTTCGACCAGGAGAGATCCGAAATGTGGATCAATCCGTCGACCCCCTCTTCCATCTCCACAAAGATGCCGAAATTGGTAAAGTTGCGCACGATGGCCGTGTGTTTCGACTTGATCGGGTATTTCTCTTTTATATCAGCCCACGGATCCGGGATCAGCTGTTTGATCCCCATCGACATCTTGCGATCTTCGCGATCGAGGGTTAAGATCACCCCTTCCACCTCCTGACCAACCTTCAGGAAATCGTGTGCGGTCCGAAGGTGCTGCGACCACGACATCTCGGAGACGTGGATCAATCCCTCAACACCGGGAGCAATCTCTACAAAGGCGCCGTAATCAGCGATGACGACAACCTTCCCTTTGATCTTATCGCCGACTTTCATCTCTTGATTGAGGAAATCCCACGGGTGAGGTGTCAATTGTTTTAGTCCCAGTGCGATACGCTTCTTATTGTCATCAAAATCAAGGATCACAACCTTTATCTTCTGATCCAACTGAACGATCTCTTCCGGATGGTTAATACGGCCCCAACTCAGGTCGGTGATATGGATCAAACCATCCACACCACCCAGGTCAATAAATACACCATAGGAGGTGATATTCTTTACGGTTCCTTCCAGGATCTGACCCTTCTCCAGTCTCTTGATGATCTCGGCACGCTGGGCTTCGAGCTCGTCTTCGATCAGGGCCTTGTGAGAAACCACTACGTTCTTGTATTCATGGTTGATCTTCACCACCTTAAACTCCATCACCTTGTCAACAAACACATCGTAATCGCGAATCGGTTTTACATCGATCTGTGATCCAGGTAAAAAGGCTTCGATGCCAAAAATATCAACGATCAGACCGCCTTTTGTGCGCGATTTAACGTATCCCTTGATGATCTCCTGTTTGTCAAATGCATCGTTGATCCGTTCCCAGGATTTCAGAATGCGGGCTTTTTTGTGTGACAAAATCAGCTGTCCGTATGGGTCTTCCTGGTTTTCCACATAGACCTCAACCTTGTCTCCTGATTTCAGTTCCGGATTATACCGGAATTCTGAAAGCTGGATCACGCCATCTGATTTGAAACCAATGTTTACAACTACCTCACGGTTGGTCAACGATACAACAGTTCCTTCAATGACATCATGCTCGGAAATGGCACTCAGGGTACGGTCGTATTCCTCTTCCAGTTTCCTGCGCTCAGTTTCCGTATAGAGTTCATGCTTTTTGCCAATGGCATCCCAGTCAAATTCATCAGCAACAGGTTCTACGGCTTTTATCTCTTCCGCCATAGGGTCCTCAAGTGAAGTCTCTTCGGCTACTGGAGCATCTGTTTCTGTTTCTGTTTCTGTTTTCAATTCCTTTGTCTCTTCAGTCTTGGTTTCCAGAGTTTCAACTTCATTCGTTCCGGTCTCAACCGGTTCAGATTCCTCTAGTTTCTCGGCATTTTCTTCAGCTTCGCCGGGGTTTTTTGTTTCGTCAGTGGTCATTCAAATTTCATTGTGGTGGCACAAAAGGCGCCAACCGGGTTCATACTAAATTGATTATCAGGGGATTTATATAAAGAACGTTCAGTCAATCTGCCCCTTACCAAATTGGGGTGCAAAAATACGACCGTTAATCCAGAATTCAAAATCCGAGTTCAAATTACTACTTTTGCCTCCTAATCGTACAACATGCCTCTTAAGTGTGGAATAATAGGTTTGTCCGGAAGCGGAAAAACCACGCTGTTTAACTCCATTTCCAATCATCGGGCCGAAACGGGATCGGTCATGAAAGCCAACATGGGTACGATGGTGGTTCCCGACCAGCGTCTCTATGAGATTAACAAATTGGTTGATGCCACCAAAGTCATTCCTGCTACAGTTGAGATGGTGGATATCCCTGGTCTGGCCCGGGGGGGAACCGGCATGGGCACCCAGTTTCTTTCAGATATCCGTAACGTGGATGCCCTGATCCATGTGGTCCGCTGTTATGACGATCCGCTGAATCCTCATATCGAAGGATCCGTTAACCCGGCAAGGGACCGGCAGACCGTAGACCTGGAGTTACAGATCCGTGACCTTGAGTCGGTTGAAAAGAAGATGATTCGGCTGGAGAAAGTTGTCAGATCAGGAGACAAAGAGGCCAAACGGGGGATCGAAGTGTTGAAAACTATACAGGATCATCTGGAGTCGTTTCAGCCGGTTCGCACGGCTACTGTGTCGAAGGAGGATCGCAGATTCTTTGATGATCTTTTTCTCCTTTCCGATAAACCGGTCATGTATGTCTGCAATGTGGATGACGCTTCTGCTGTTAACGGAAATCCCCATTCAAAACGGTTCGGTGATTCATTCCAGGAGGAACAGCCAGAGATTCTGACATTGGCAGCCCGGCTGGAATCAGAGATTGCCGAATTGGATGTAGAAACGGACCAGCGTGCATTTCTGGCAGATGCCGGCTTGGATGAACCGGGGATCAACCGGTTGGTCAGAAGCGCCTATCATCTGCTTTACCTGCAAACCTTTTTCACAATGGGGCCCAAAGAGGTGCGGGCCTGGGCCCTTACCCGCGGGATGACTGCCCTCCAGGCTGCCGGGGTGATCCACAGTGATATGGAGCGGGGCTTTATCCGTTCAGAAGTGATCAAATATGAAGATTTTATCAAATTTGGCTCTGAACATGCCTGTCGTGAAGCGGGAAAATTAATGGTAGAAGGAAAAAATTACATCGTCCAGGACGGCGATATGCTGCATATACGGTTTAACGTTTAAACGAACCGCGCGTAATTTTTTAATTTTACCAGGAAATCAGGTTTCTTGCGAACAGATACTTCCACCTCGGTGTTATCTTCCATGATAACCGATCCACCTTTCCCCTTAACATATCGTTTGATATATATCAGGTTCACCAGGTGCTTGGCATG
This sequence comes from Bacteroidota bacterium, assembly GCA_043810345.1. Taxonomy (GTDB): domain Bacteria; phylum Bacteroidota; class Bacteroidia; order Bacteroidales; family FEN-979; genus QYOJ01. The sequence continues at coordinate 13,579 of JBDROF010000104.1, forward strand.
AATTCTGGAGAAGGGGAGATCGTCCAGAATCCTTTCATAGTTGTTCAGGGGACGTGAAGCCATCAGGCGTTTTCCGTCCGTCAGGAAAAAATAGGTATAGACATCATCGGCCTCCAGCCGCATGATATCACTGAGACGTATCACATTCAATCCTTCGGAAGAGGGAATAATGATCTTTTCGATCTTGCTCTTCAGACTCTCTTTCAGTATCGTGATCTTGTCTTCCAGATATTCGTCTGCTTTGACCTCCTTAAACCGGCCTATCGCATCTTTCAATCCGTCCGGCGTAACCGGCTTAACCAAGTAATGAAGAGCAGAGAATTCAAATGCTTTGACCGCATATTGATCGTATGCAGTGATGAAGATCACTTCAAATTTCTGGTCTGGCGTCTGTTCAATCACATCAAAACCCTCGCCATCAGGAAGAGAGATATCCAGAAACACCAGTTCAGGGGTTGTCTTTTGGATCTCACTGACAGCCTGAGCAACGTTCACACCCTTTCCAACTACGTGAATAGTCGGGAAATATTTTCTCAGTAACGACTCCAGCGTAAGCATGCTCACGCGATCGTCATCTACTAATACAGCTCTTATTTTTCCCTCCATAAGACTATCAATAATTGTACTTTTGCGCAGGTGTTCAAGATCATTTTCTTTTGCTAAAATAAATAAAAACAATCAAGAGTGTTCGCACTTGTTGAAAAGATTTTACAAAAAAAGAAATTACAGAAAAGGAATATCATCACCCTTATAGGCTAAGGTGACATGACTTAATGACTTCAAGGACTCCATGACTATATGACCGGATGATCAGAAAAAAAGAACTTCCAATCTTTGAAAAGAGCACTATCATTGATGCCGGCGCCGATGGAAAAGCGGTGGCCCGGATCGGAGATCGGGTGGTATTTGTCCCTTTTGCTGTTCCCGGTGACGTGGTCGACATCCAGGTTACCCGAAAGCGGAGAAACTATTATGAGGGCAGGGTCATCCAGATACACCACAGGTCGGAAAGGCGGACCGAACCGGTCTGTTCCCATTTCGGAATCTGTGGGGGATGCCGTTGGCAAAACATGCGGTATGAAGATCAACTCTTTTTCAAACAGAAACAGGTAAAAGATCACCTGAACCGGATTGGAAAATTCAGCGATTTTGAACTCCTTCCTATCCTCCCCTCATCCCAAACCATCTTTTACCGTAACAAGCTGGAATATACCTTTTCAAACAGGAGATGGCTGACCAATGAGGAAATGAGGAATGAGGAATTTGGAATGAGGAATGCACTGGGGTTTCATATTCCGGGAATGTTTGACAAAGTACTGGACATCCACACGTGTTACCTCCAGCGTGAGCCCTCCAACTCCATCCGTCTGGCGCTGAAAACCTATGCGATGGAAAAAGGTCTCTCATTTTACGATGTCAGGAAGTGGACCGGTTTTTTACGAAATATGATCATCAGGACATCTTCTGCCGGTGAGGTCATGGTGGTCCTGGTGGTAAGAGATGACCAACCCGAGGAGATCTTCGCGATACTTGATCATCTGAGCCAGCTTTTTCCTGTTATCACCTCTCTTTTTTATGTCGTAAATCAGAATAAGAACGACTCGCTCTTCGATCAGGAGTATATCTTCTTCAAAGGAGAGCCCGTGATCACGGAGCGGATGACTTCGTTCAGGGAAAAGGATCCTGAGCTGGTTTTCAGGATTGGTCCCTCCTCCTTCTTCCAAACCAATTCTGATCAGGCTGCAAAACTCTATCGGACAGCCGCTGAATTTGCAAATCTTCAGGGAGGCGAACGGGTCTATGATCTATACACGGGGGCAGGAACGATAACTACCTATCTGGCCCGGTATGTCAACCAGGTTGTTGGGATCGAATCTGGGAAGCAGGCTATCAGTGATGCTGAACAGAATGCAGCGATCAACAGGATCCGGAATGTCCGGTTTGTTGCCGGAGAGGTTGAAAACCTGATGGATTCAGCTTTCTGTGAAGCTTTTGGAAAACCCACTCTGATCATCACCGATCCCCCCCGGTCTGGTATGCACGAGAAAGGGATCAGATCCATGCTCGCAATGGCACCGGAAACCATTGTTTACATCAGCTGTAATCCAGCTACGCAGGCCCGAGATATGGCCATGATGAAAGATCACTACAAACTGGTCAAATGCCAGCCCGTGGATATGTTCCCGCACACACAACATGTGGAGAACGTTGCCCTCCTGAGACGTAAAACGTGAGACGAAGGAGGTAAGACGTAATAGGTAAGTGCCAATTGTCAACTGCCAACTGTGCAATGACCTAATGACCAATGCCTAATACCCGGATGATCTCTTCCACCGGGTAATCCGGTCCATCGAAGATGTAATTCGCTTGCAAGTAAAAGGTTTCCCGCTCAGCCAGTTGATCCCGAACAAAGGTCTCCAGGCTGGTTGAATCGAGATCTTTCAGGAGCGGTCTCTTTTTCTTGATCCCAATGATCCGGGATACTAGCTCAGGAACTTCCATACGGAGGTAGATGGAGGTTCCCGACTTCAGGATAAACGCCATGTTATCAGCATAGCTGGGAACCCCGCCACCGGGTGAGATGATCACCTCATCTAAAGCTATCGTTTCGTGAAGTAGCTCCTGCTCCAATTGGCGAAATAAGGGTTCTCCGTATTTTTCGAAAAAATCAAGGATCGACACCCGGTACCTCTCTTCAAACTGCTCGTCGAGATCGCTAAATTCCAGCCCGGTGGCTAAAGCCAGCTCTTTTCCTAGCCAGCTCTTACCACTTGTCATATATCCAAGCAGGTAGATCCTCATGGTAGTGATTTCTTCCGCAAATATCGGGAAAGTTCAGATTCTCCAAAATTTATTACCTTTGTGGCGCCAAAAATCCAGATGCATGGACCACCGGAAGCTGATTTTTATAGGATCTCTGTTCATTCTTGTGAATTCCTGCAATTCAGACCGCCAGGAGCAGAATCAGCTACTTGACACCGATGTAGTAACTAATCCAAATTCTGCAAACGGAAAGGAAAACCTGGATCTTCTTCCCGTCATCACCTTTGAGGAGAACGAACATGACTTTGGAAGGATCATTGAAGGTGAGACCGTTTCATTTAATTTTGCTTTTACAAACACAGGTAAGAGAGACCTGGTGATTGCCGAAGTCACCACAAGCTGCGGTTGCACGGTACCCTCCTACCCGAAAACAGCCATCCGGCCCGGGGAGTCAGGGATCATAAAGATCGCCTTCAACAGCCAGCATAGAAAAGGATATCAGACAAAGACCATCGTTGTTGTTGCCAATACCCAACCGAATGTGACGCAGCTAAAGATCAAGGCACAGGTTATCGCTCCAGGAGCGGAATAATTCGTAATTCGTAATTCGTAATTCGTAATTTAATTAAGTATGACCAATCTGTTAACAATCCTCTTAATGGCCCCCCAGCAGGAGGGAGGTGAAGGAAGTGGCTGGATGTCATTTCTTCCGCTGATCCTGATCATTGTGGTCTTCTATTTCTTTTTTATCCGTCCTCAGATGAAAAAGTCAAAAGACCAGAAAAAATTCAGAGCATCCATCCAAAAGGGCCAGAAGGTGCTCACCGTTGGTGGGATCCACGGAAGGATCGTGGAAATGCAGGAGACCACTGTAACACTGGAAGTTGAGAACGGAGTTCGCTTCCGGGTTGAGAAATCAGCCATCGCCTCCAGCACCTCCGACACCATCGAGAGTAAATAGTATCGGCAGGGAATTCCCGGTACTATGAAACCCGAATTCATAGAATTCATTGGCAACGTGCGTAAACAACGCGGCCAGAAATTCAGAAACCAACTGTACATCTTTCTGATGTGCCTGCTGGTTTCCATTTTTTTATGGATTCTGGTTAAACTCTCGAGGGAGTACTATTATACCGTCGACTTCCGGCTCCATTTCACCCATATGCCACCAGCCTACAGGCTGGTTCATGTTTCTGACAGCATCCTGACACTGAACCTGAGAGTGCAGGGATATGATTTCTTCATGGATAAATTCTTCCGTACACGAACCCATACCTACAACCTGAACCTCTCCTCCCTCAGGGTGAAGCACAAGGGATCAGTCTATAGCGGAATCCTTCTTACCGATCCGATCGGCTATGAGATTTCAAGTCAATCCAGGTTTCAGAACTACCTGCTCTCTACTTCTCCCGACACCCTCTACTTTGAATTTGAACCCAGGAAAAAGTAGATGCTGAAAGTCGGACTTACCGGGAACATGGGAAGTGGCAAAAGTACCATTGCTTCCATCTTCCGTTGCCTGGATGTACCCGTTTACCATGCGGATGAGGAGGCGAAAAAGATGTACCTTAGAGAAGATGTGATGCAGGAAGCTGCCTTCCTGGCCGGAGCACAGATCCTTGACCATCACGGCAACCTCAACCGTCAGAAGCTGGCTGAAGTGGCCTTTTCAGACCCGGAGATCCTGAGATCCCTGACACAGTTAATTCATCCCCTGGTGTGTGAGGATTTCAGAACCTGGGCCGGGCAATTCAGCCAACTCCCTTATCTCATCCATGAAGCTGCAATTATTTTTGAAAGTGGATTCCGAGATGAATATGATCTGGTGATCCATGTCTCCTGCCCTGAAGATATTGCCATTGAACGGATTGAAAAGAGAGACAAGCTTCCCCTGGAAAAGATCCTGCAACGAATGCAATACCAGCTTCCCGACAGTGAGAAGGCATCCTTATCCGACTTTGTCATCTTCAATGATGGAAACACGCTGGTTATCCCTCAGGTACTTCAGATTCATAAAGAGCTGTCAGAACGATCCACGTAAAGCAATGATAAAGTTCCTTCCGGGAGAGCTGATTCCCGAAGCAAATTTCCGGTAATTCTGGTCCAGGATGTTTTCTACTCCTCCCTCAATATTCAAATACTTATTTATCTGGTAGCTGAGCTTCAGGTTCAGGGTGTACCAGGCAGGCATCCCATCTGACGTCGCGTAGGCCTGGTTATCCTCACCAGACGGGCTGTAATCGCTGATCCGTTTCCATCCATTGTACATGACGTAGAAATTGCCTTTGAACTTCCGTAACTCCAGTTTGAACGAAGTCATCCCAAAAACAGGGGGAATGTGATCGAGAGGGAGGTTGTTCTCCAACACCCTACCATAAGTATAGGTGAGATTACTGGTGATGGAAAAGGTCCGTGTAACCTGGGCGCGTAAGCTTCCCTGTACACCGTAAATATAGGCTCTCCCGGCGTTGGTATTGGCCTGGACCTGGCACAAAACACCTTCGAACAGGATCGAATCCTGTCCGTTGTACTGAAATGGTTGCAACACGATAGCATCGGTCAGCCAGGTATAGTATCCTGTCAACTCAAGGCGCAGGCTCTTTTCAAATGTTTTTGCCAGAGAAAGCTCCAGGTTGTACGCATTCTCCGGCTTAAGTGCGGGATTGGGAACGATCAGCTGTTGATCCTGGCTGTTTGAATCATTCACTTTACCTATGTCGTCGATGTTGGGTGCCCGGAAACCGGATGAACCGATGAGTGAGATTTTCCAGTCATATCCAGGATGAACCACCCATCCAAGGTAGCCGTTGACGGCATGATTATCCTGCACTACTGATGAACTGAATGGAAATTGCATGATAGTCATCATCGTGTCTGACCAAACAGCCGAAAGAGATACATACGTGTACCTGATTCCCTGGGAAAAGGTAAATGCGCCGTTGATCTTCCAGGCATTGGACAGGTATGCAGCCACATTGAACATCCATGCCTTCTTGTCGGGATAACGGGTTGGGATGTTATAGAAGCGGGCTCTTGTAGTGATATCCTCACTGTAGGCCTTCGATCCAACCAGGTTCAGATCAGCCGAAATGCCATATTGCAACTCATCTTTCGGACTCAGCCTTTTCCTGAAATCACCGAAAATAGAAAAAAGATCCACCGTCTCCATGTTGAACTTTTTATCTTTCTTGCCAAACCGGCGATTGATCCGCTCCTCCCTGATCCGCTGATAAGCCAGGATGATGGTAGCGTTATCATACATTTTATTTGCATTGGTCAGGAATCCTTTGATGGAAGCAAACAACCTCTCCTGGGGACCATAATACCATTCGGCATACTTCAACTGCCTGTTCACGGTATCTGTCAACCGGTCATACCTAGGGATATCGCTCGAGTTGGAGTATTGCACATTCAGGGTAAACTTCAGGCCGGAGGAAGGAGAGAAGAGTACCTTTTGAAGCAGGCTGTACTGACTGTATCCGGAAGGCTTCTGGATCCATGGTTTGTCATTGGTCACCATGCTGTCTTTCCCATTGATCCGTTCTGCAAAGAACGGGCGCTCGCCGAAGGTGCCATAGAAAGGATTTCGGATGCGTCCCTGCCTCAGATCACCGAAATTGCTGTAAGTAAAAGCGGTCAGAAAGCCCCATTTTTTCAATCCGATATTGAACCGGAACCCACCACTCTTCTCGATGTTAGCTGAAGCGAACCGGCCATAGATCTGGCTTCTGATCATCGCTTTCCGTTCGTCCGATAATTCGGGATCAAAGGTCTGAAGGGTAATGACCCCGCCAAGTGCATCGCTGCCATAGAGTGCCGACCCGGGTCCGAAAAGTATCTCTGTGGAACGAAGCAGGCTGGGATCTACCGTAATCACGTTCTGGAGATGCCCGCCACGGTAAATCGCATTGTTCAGCCTCACACCATCCAGTACCAGTAACACCCGGTTGGCCTCCAGCCCGCGCAGGACGGGGCTCCCTCCTCCCATCTGGCTCTGTTGCACAAAAACCTCCCCGGTGAGCTCCAGCATCTGAGCAGATGTCTGAGGATTCTCAAACTGGATCTCCTTCGCCGAAATGGTCTCGATCTTGTAAGGGAGTTCGGATTTTTTCTGCTGGGTCCGGTTCGCAGAGATGACAAATTCATCCAGCCGGATGATGTGTTCAGTCAGGTAAACCCTGGAACCCGGTCCAGATAACTCTCTTTTGGTGGCGGAGAAAGGTTGAAATGCAATATGGGTAAAAAAAAGAGTATCGGAGGAGCTGAATACCGAGAGGTCGGCTCTCCCCTGCGAATTGGTTACCACAAGGGAACTGTGGTCTTTGTTGGTAATGGAGACCTGCTCAATGGGCTGGAGGTCGGATCTGTCCAGCACCGTGACCTGCTGGCCCGATAGATGAATTGTGGATAATGCGGAAATAAACAGGAGCACGGGCAGGGAGATCTTCTTCATCATGGGGATAGCAGTGAATTCAGGTGCAAAAGTAGTTGAAATGGACAAAACCGGCATGGCAGATGCTGATTTTTTTTACCTTTGCAGGCACTTCTGATGGATCTGATCAAAATATCGGCTGTCTCTTACCTCAACACCTTGCCATTTGTCTTCGGAATCAAGACCAGCGGCGAGCTTGACGATATCGACCTTCAGCTTGATATCCCTTCTGTGTGTGCAGAAAAACTCAAACATGATGAAGTAGACCTGGCTCTCGTTCCGGTAGGTGCCATCCACGAACTGGATCATCCGATTCCGGTAGCCGATTATTGCATCGGCGCTGAACGGGACGTCAAGTCCGTGCTCCTGCTGAGCCATGTGCCACTACATGAGATCCGTGAGATCGCGCTCGACTTCGATTCGAAAACCAGTGTCCAACTGGTCAAAGTGTTGGCAAGGAAATTCTGGAAGATCTATCCCACCTGGCGAAACCTTGATCCGGGAGAGGCAGAGAAAGGAGCTGGTTTGGTGAGCCTGGTCGCCATCGGTGACAAAACCTTCAGAATGACCCGTGAATATCCTTACGTGTATGACCTTGCCGGAGAGTGGATCCGGCATGCCTCCCTGCCGTTTGTTTTTGCCGTATGGCTCGCCAACAAACCACTACCTGAAGGGTTTCTCCGGAGATTCAACAAAGCCCTGGAATACGGCATCACCCGGAAACAGGAGATCCCCGAATTTTTCCCCGACATGATTCCTCCCGGCCTCGACATCATGAGCTATCTTGAAAATAACATCTCGTATCCGTTTGATGAAAGGAAAAAGGAAGGAATGAATTTTTTTTTGGAACTTATTGCAGAAATGTAATTCAGGTTGAACCTTACCTCTTCACCGGGTATCCGCGTTTCTTTGCCATGTTTTCGAGCCGTTTCTGGAAGCCGCCTTTTTTCGGGCTCTTCTTTTTATTGGCTTCGATCTGTGCATGCAGTTTCTTTTCGTCAATGGTACGACGGATCAGGAAGACCTGTGCAAAGGTGATTATATTGGCCAGGAAGTAGTAGTAACTCAGGCCTGAGGAGTAATCGTTAAACCAGAAGAGGAACATGATCGGCATCAGGTACATCATGGTTTTCATTCCGGGCATTTGTTGCTGTGAACTAACCATCATCTGTTCATTCACTTTCGTGTACAGGATACTGGAAAGCGTCATCAACAGAGTAAAGAGGCTGACATGATCGCCATAAAACGGAATGGAGAACCCACCCGGGAAGGTCCATATGGAATCATAGGACGAGAGGTCGGTTGCCCACAGGAAGGATTGCTGTCGGAGCTCTATCGAAGAGGGAAAGAACCGAAACAGGGCTATCAGGATCGGGAACTGAAGCAGCATTGGAACGCATCCTGCCAGTGGATTCACTCCCGCCCGTTTGTAGAGATCCATCGTTGCCTGCTGTTTCTTCATCGCATCCTTTTTATCCGGGAACTTCTTGCTGATCTCATCGATATCAGGCTTCAATACCCTCATCTTAGCAGAGGATTTGTAGGTTTTATAGGCAATCGGAAAGAGGACGATCTTGAGCATGATAGTAAGGATCAGGATGATGATCCCGTAATTCCATCCCAGGGAACCAAAAAATGTGAAGACTGGAATCACCGCGTACTGGTTGATCCAGGCCATCAGGAAGAAACTCCAGCCAAGCGGTATCTGTTTCTCCATATCCAGGTGGTACTTCCGCAGAGTATAGTATTTATTCGGTCCGATGTAGATCCGCATCGGGATTGCTTCTGTTTCGTGTGGTGAGAACGGAATACCAATTTCGGCAGACATCGACTTCAGGTAATTGCCTTCCAGAGGAAGGGTAACTGTACTAATCCTGGGTTCAGCAAAATAGGTATCGGCAATAAGGGTAGTTAAAAAGAATTGTTGCTTGAAAGAGACCCACCTGATCTTCTCGTTCTTGAGTGATTTCTCATCATCCTTTGTTTCACTCAGGTAATCCACCTTGTCTTCCAGATATTTATAATAGATGGTGGTATTCATCCGCTCCATTTTGAGGCTTTTCTCCTGCCGTGTCAGGTTCTCTTTCCAGTTCAGTACCAGGTAGTTTGTCGAGGGATCCATGACATCTGCCATCCCCTGGAAATTGAGCTGGTAGCCTATCATATATTTATCTCCATAGAAGGTGAAGAGATACTCAATATACCTCGCCTTGTCAAATCCTGTTTGTTCGGCATCCGGGTAAAGGCGCAGAGCAAAGCGGATGGAGTCCGTACCGGTCACATAGATGGAATCCTGTTCACGTTGGGTTTCATCTGTCCAGTAGGGTTGAAAGAAGAGTCGCTCGGTGTCAATCAGCCGGTTCCCCGAAAAGAAGGAGAGACCGAAGTGGAGGGAGTCGGGATTCATCAGGATGGTAGGGTTTTGCTCCCAGGTTTTGTACTTTTTCAACTCAACCCGCTCGATCTTTCCCCCTTTTGTATTGACGCGTAGTTTCAGAAGATCTGTTTCGACAGTATAGTACCTCGTTTGGCCAATAGCGGAATTGGCAAAACGCCCCAGCTGATCCTTCATCTCCGTCCGGATCATGGCGGCACTGTCGACTACCTCCCTTAGCTCCTCCCTCTCCTTTGCTCTTTGCAGTTCCGTCAGAGCCTGCCGGCTGGCATTGGCACGGATGGCTGAATCGCGGCGCTCTTTCATCACCAGCGCTAACGAGTCTGCTTTGTATTGCTTGAGAATCTGCTCCTCCTTGGAGGGCGTCATGAAATATGAGTAGGCAATAAAAATTCCAAAAATCAGGACGAGCCCGATGATCGTGTTTCTGTTCATGTTTCTTTTTTATTTGGCCCCGGAGGCATGATCCATAGCCGCTTTGATAAAACTGACAAAGAGGGGATGAGGATTGGCAACAGTACTCCGGAATTCCGGATGGAACTGTACGCCAACGAACCAGGGATGGCCCTTCAACTCCATGATCTCTACCAGGTTATCCTTTTCGTTGAGACCAACTGGCGTCATGCCAGCATTGGTATATACTTCTTTATACTCATTATTAAATTCATAACGATGGCGATGGCGTTCAGAGATGTGTTCGATCCCGAAAATATCGTAGACTAACGATTCTTTTTTCAAGCGACAGGGATAAGCGCCTAATCTCATCGTACCACCCAGTCCTGAGATTTTTTTCTGCATCTCCATCATATCGATGACAGGATAGGGCGTAGAGCGGTTGAATTCGGTCGAATGAGCTCCTTTGTAGCCAAGCACATTCCGGCCAAACTCAATGACCGCACATTGCATCCCGAGGCAAATACCCAGAAACGGGATTCCCCGTTCCCGTGCATATTTAATGGCTGTGATCTTCCCTTCGATCCCACGTTCCCCGAAACCCGGAGCCACCAGGATCCCGTCCAGTCCCTTCAGCTTTTCATTGGCATTTGATTCATCCATATACTCCGAATGGATCGATTTCACCACGACCCGGCATTCGTTGGCCGCTCCTGCATGGATGAAAGCTTCATTGATGCTTTTGTAAGCATCTTTCAATTCGACATATTTTCCGACAAGTCCGATCTGCACATCCCTCACCGGATTCTTCAGCTTGTGCAGGAACTTTTTCCACTCTTCCAGGTCAGGCTCCCCTTCAGCAGGGATGCCTGCCTTTTTAAGGATCTCCAGATCGAGGTTCTCCTTTTTCATCAGAATGGGGACATCATAAATCGTCTCTGCATCGATACACTCAATGACGGATGAGGTAGTTACGTTACAAAAGAGGGCAATTTTATTCCGGAGTCCTTCGTTGAGATTTTTCTCTGTCCTGCACACGATGATATCCGGCTGCACTCCCTGCTCCTGTAACATCTTCACCGAGTGCTGCGTGGGCTTTGTTTTCAACTCACCAGCCGCGGCCAGAAAGGGGACAAGGGTCAGATGCACCACCACACTGTTTTTACCCAGCTCCCAGCGCATCTGCCGGACCGCCTCAATGAAAGGGAGCGACTCAATATCACCCACCGTGCCCCCTATTTCAGTGATGAGGAAGTCGAAATTACCACGGTTGGCCAGGATTTTTATGCGGTATTTTATCTCATCGGTGATATGAGGGATGACCTGGACAGTCTCTCCAAGGAACTCTCCCTTCCGCTCTTTTGAGATCACCGACTGATAGATCACTCCGGTGGTCACGTTGTTCGCCTGGGAAGTTGGGACATTGGTAAACCGTTCGTAATGTCCCAGGTCAAGGTCAGTCTCTGCTCCATCATCCGTAACATAACACTCTCCATGTTCGTAGGGATTCAATGTTCCGGGATCGATGTTAATGTAAGGATCCAGTTTCTGAATGGCAACGGTGAAGCCTCGTGACACCAGGAGTCGCGCTATGGAAGCTGAAATGATCCCTTTTCCCAAAGAGGATGTGACACCACCGGTGACAAAGATAAACTTGGTTTTCGACATGGATAAAAAACAGCTTTGGAGGTCGTGCAAAGTTAAACCTTTTTCGGAAAGTTGGCTCCGGCTGCCGGGATAATTCAAAGGAGCAGGTTTTTTCTGCTACTTTACAGGAGCGATCCGGCGTTTGATTGCCAGGATCTCCGAGGCGATCTCTTCAATGGGTTTGGAGGTAACAGGAATTACAGGCCAATTGTGTTCGTTAAAAATGTTGTTGGCATAGTTCAGCTCCTTTTTCACATATTCAATCGAGGCATACTCCCCACCGGCTCCTCCCAGGTATTGCTGGCGAACAGAACGCAACGAAGATAGATCGGCTGCTTCTGTGGTCAACCCGAAAACACGGTCCAGCGGTAGGTGAAAGAGGATATCCGGGGGCTCAACACCCAGGATCACGGGATAGTTTGCGACAAACCACCCTTTGAATGCCAGGTAGATAGAGAGTGGGGTCTTGAAGGTCCGGGAGACACCGACCAGCACAATCTCTGCCTTTTCATATTCATAATAGCGTTGGCCGTCGTCATGATTGAATGCAAACTGCATGGAGTCAATCCGTTTGAAATACTCCTTGTTCAGACTAAAGAAGAGTCCAGGCTCCTGGGTAGGGCTGTTGGCAAAATAGAGAGACAAGCGACCCAGCAAGGGCCCCATCAGGTCAATGGCATCAATGTTATGGATCCGCGTTATCCTGACCAAACTATCACGCAACGCTTGAGAGACCAGGGTATGCACCACCATTCCTCCGGCCTCTTTTACCTCAGCAATCAGTTGTTCCAGCTGCGATACAGAGCGAACTTCAGGTTTCAGGACGATATCAACCGTCGATTTAGGAAACTGCGTAAGGGCGGCCATGAGTGTTTGCTCTGCGGTTCGACCTGTGCCATCTGAGAGGATAAATATTGTTTTCATGGGATGCTAATGCGAAGCTAACCTTTTTAAAACCAATTTCAAAAAAAACCCGAATTTTTTCATTCGAACAGATAATTCAGTAATTTTGCTATTCTTTTAAGGTTTCTGTAAAACACAATAAAATCAATACGAATGGGTAAGATCAAAGTTGGAATAAACGGATTTGGGCGGATCGGACGACTGACGTACAGAGCACTGCTCACCAAACCAAATGTGGAGGTGGTTGCCATCAACGACCTCACCGATGCCAATACGCTGGCGCATCTGTTCAGGTATGATTCGGTGCATGGAAAATTCCCAGGAAAAGTGGCAGTGGAGGGGGATTTCCTGGTCGTGGATGGCAGGAAACTGAAAGTGATGGCCGAACGTGATCCGGCGAACCTCCCCTGGGGAGCTCTTGGAGTGGAGGTGGTGATTGAATCGACCGGCATTTTCCGAAACCGGGAAAAGATGGGAAAACACATTATGGCAGGTGCAAAAAAAGTACTCTTATCTGTTCCTGCAGATAACCCACAGGATGTTGACCTGACTGTTGTGCTCGGTGTAAACGACAATTTGATCAATCCCGGGATGGAGCTTATCTCCAATGCTTCATGTACCACCAACTGCCTTGCACCTGTTGCCAAAGTGCTGAACGACAATTTCGGAATCGTAAGAGGGCTGATGAACACCATCCACGCTTACACCAACGACCAGATCATCCTGGATGCTCCCCATAAAGACCTGCGGCGTGCACGAGCTGCTGCCTTGTCGATGATCCCTACCAAAACCGGTGCAGCCAAAGCGATCGGACTAGTGATCCCGGAGTTGGATGGCAAACTAGACGGATTTGCTGTGCGGGTCCCTACCCCTGATGGCTCGATGGTTGACCTGACCTGTGAACTTGGCAGGAGGGTAACTATCGAGGAGGTTAATGCGGCTATGAAATCTGCTGCGGAGGGCCCGATGAAAGGCATTCTTGAATACCTGACTGATCCGTTGGTGAGTGTGGACATCGTAGGCAATCCACACTCCTCCATCTACGACTCATTGATGACCAAATTGATTGGTGGAAATTTCATTAAGATCATCTCCTGGTACGACAATGAATTCGGATACTCCTGCCGGATGGCTGATCTGGTGGAACGGGTCTCAGTATAAGGAAGAGGGATGAAAAAATACTAATCAGAGCGGGTTACCAGGGTTTCCATGGCCGGTCAGAAAGGGTTTTGGTTTAGTGTCAAAGATGATTTTCTGGTCGGGTGTGAGGATATCCCGAAGTTCCCTGTCGTGATTAACATGGAGCCGGAGCATACGGGTAAACAATACGCCAAGTTCATCGATGGTTTTATTCACCTCTTTCCTATCCAGATCGTCAGAAGAGAGCAAGGTGACCAGGCGGGCATGCTTCTCCCGGATCTGATTCTTCAGGGAGGTCATAGCTTTCAGGTTCTTCAGATCCGTATTTCTCATCTCTAGCCGTTGCTCAGGAGTAAGATCAGGAAGATCGATGCCCCGGGGTTCTTTATGCATCATCCTTTCTCTATCGGGAGGTGGAGGAGGTGGAGGAATCTGTTTCTCCATATTCGGTGGAGGCGGTGGAAAAGGGGGATCGTCGATTTGAGCGATACCCGGTAAAGCGGTCATCATCAGAAATGTTGCTCCCAGCAACAGGCTGATACAAGGGTTTTTTGTCTTCATTGGACTGAATGTTTGATGTTAGATGTTTGATGTTAGATTTGATATACGTCCTGCTTTCAACATTTACTCTGGAGGTGGTGGTGGAGGCGGAGGAACCTGCTTATCTCCTCGATCTTATGTAATGTCCATGCAATCCGTTGATTTTCAGGAAGTTTTTCTAAAGCCTTTCCCAGGAGCTCCCGGCGTTCTTTTTGCACAAGTAATGAGGAAGGAGTTTCGATGGATGATGAAATATGATGTACTTCATTAGGGTTTAGCCCTCCAAGTCCCTGCCAAAAGGCAAACCGTTTTTTCCGTTTTTTCCGGCGCAGCCAATCGAGGGATTTGTTAACAGCTATCCGGTAAATCCAGGTAGATAAGCTGGCGTCTTCACGGAAATTCCGGATCGACAGGAAAACCTCCACAAAAACTTCCTGAGCAAGATCGCGGGCATCCTCTTCTGATCTTACAAATCCGAAGCATGTGTTCACGATTGAATCCCGGTGACTTTTTACAAGCGTAATAAAGGCACTTTCGTCCTTTTGTTTTAACAAACGAATTTGTTCAGACTCTGTCACCCGTGTCTGGATTTATTTCTTTGACGATCTATTCACAAAAAACCTTCGATGTCCTGTGCACTTACGATGCTAAAATATAGAAAAAATTTTAAAAGCATATATAAACCGACACTTGTCAAAAACGGAATATGATCCCACCGGAAAAACCCAACTGGAGCATGTTTGATATGGCATCATCAATACTGGCAGGGGTATTCGGTGCATAGAGAAAAGGCGGATGTTGTTGAGATGTGTTTTGAAGTATCATAATGAATCTGAACCGCTGCATACCCCTTACAGTTCAGCATATAAGTCACCTCTTCCATGACCTCATTGAAGTAGCGAAAACCAGGATCATCCTGGATATAGGTCCACACCTTGATGGTGGTGATTGAGTCACTGAAATCTCGTTTTTTTTCCCACGTCATTCCCTGTGGAAAAGCTGATTGAAGCGAAAACAGGGTGAAAAAGAGAGCTGTCAGGGAGAAAAAACGGAAGTAAGAGATGGAGAAGGATTCCAGATGGGGAACCTGAAATAGGAGCCGCCGGCCGGCTGCAGAACCGAACAGAAAACTATCAGGGCGTTTGGGTGGGGGAATGGGCTACAAGTTGCCAACCATCTTCTCCGAAGAAGCAGAAGCCCTCACCTTTCAGAATATCTTACCCATTGACATTAACACCGTCAAAGCCGAAAATTCCGTTGGAGGAAACTTTGACATCAACTGTTGTTTTACACCCGACTCAACAATGCCCTTGTACTTTCCCAAAACATCGCAAATGGAACCTATTCTTTTGAAAATGCAGATGGAACAATTGACAGCAGGGGCTTTGAAACCAACATTAGACTAACCTATGGGGATTTCAAACTGTTCCTGCAATACGCTTTCGTAGACGCGAAGCTGAATTATGACAACATCAATAATCAGAAACCTTTAACTCCAAAGCACAATGCCGGAGCCGTTTTGGTATTTGAGCAGCACGGTAAGTGGAGAAGCGGTTAAAAATATCCGTATCTTTTAAGTTTATCCAGAAAAACCTCTTTCTCTACAGGTTTGGACAGATAATCATCACAACCGGACTCCAACGCTCTCTTTTCATCACCGCTCATGGCGTAAGCGGTGACGGCAATGACAGGAAGATCTTTCCTGAATGATTTGATTTCGCGGGTAGCTTCCAGCCCATCCATCACGGGCATTTTCATGTCCATCAGTACCAGAGATATTTCGGGATGTTTCCGGCATAAATCCACTGCCTCTTTCCCATTTTTAGCAGATAATACAGATACAGCAGTCTTCTTTAGAATTGTTGCCAGGTAGTGATAGTTTGCTTCATCGTCTTCGGCAATCAGGATCACCGGTCTCTGTTGCACAGGATGTTCATGTTTAACCTCTAACAATTCATCTTTGTCTGTTGATAGTGATTCAAACTGCAGGGAAAAGAAAAATGAAGAGCCCTTTCCTTTTACAGATTCCAGCCAAATTTCTCCCCCAAGAAGTTTCAGCATCCCTTGGACAATCGGCAAACCAAGTCCACTGCCTTCGTAACCCCTTGAAAGTGGTATTTCCTCCTGTACAAAATTGTCAAATATCCGCTCCTGTGCCTCTTCGCTGATGCCTATACCGGTATCTTTTACGAAAAATTCAACACGGTCCGGTTTGACCGAATATCCCATGGTAATGCTCCCCTTAGATGTGAATTTGATGGCATTGTCCAGTAAATGTGACAGGATCTTCCGGAACAATCCGGGATCCGTGTGTAGCATGAAATCGCGTTCATCATGTGGCATCAGCAGGGTTAATTCCAGCTTCCTGTCATCACAAAGACTTTGAAATTTAGTTTTACATTCATTCAGTATCTGATTCACATTTATTGTCTTGCTCTTTTTCTCCATATTGCCCGAAACGATCAGGGAGATATCCATATAAGAGGTGATGGTATTGAGCAGGCGGTTGCTGGAAACCTTCAGGAAGGTGGCAAATTGCGCTTTTTCATCCTCAGAGAGATCGGGTTCCGTTATCATGGAGCTAAAACCCAGAATCCCGTTCAGCGGGGTTCGTACTTCATGAGAAATGTTATTTATGAAGGCGGTTTTCAGCCGGTCGCCTGCTTCGGCTTTTTCTTTGGCCTGGATAAGATCTGCTTCCGCGCGTTTACGTTCGGTGATATTATCTATTACTAAAAGTTCTTCTCCCACGATTGTTGTCTCTTCTTCGTCTTCTGCTGCAACAAGTATTTCAACAAGCGTCAGATTAAGCGTAAGTTCTGTCTGACCGGCAGTGAAGCACGTACACTCTAAATTTTGGAACGGCCGGCCCAGGGCAATCGCGGTCTGTCCCTTATCCGAGAGTCCGATTGTCTGTAGCGCTGCAGCAACGGTTTGTCCCTTAACTTGCTGAAGTGTCACGTTGAACAGCTCACAGAAACTACTGTTGGCAGAGAGAACTACCGATTCCCCGCCGCCTGACTTCTGTCGGGCTAGCCTGCGGATGACAAGCAAACCTGATGGAACCGTAGCCACAACGTTTTCTGTGAAGCGGTTGCGCGCCTCAAGATTCAGATGTGCCTCTTCAATCGTCTGGGCCATCCGGGAAAATGAGCGTGCCAGCAGGCCAACTTCATCCCGTGTTGAGACCCTAAGAGGCTGTGAATAATCGCCCTTCGCAATTGAGTTTGCTACGTTTGAAAGCATTGCGATTGGCTTTGCAATCAGCCTCACCGCCATAAGCACGACAACCAAACTTGCAAGCAAGGTTAGAATTAACACTATAAAGATCATGTTCAGCATCTGTCCATTGACACGCGTCGATTGAATTCGGCTCTCTTCCATTTTGCGGGACACGATGTCAAAGATCTCTGTTACCTTCCGGGTCACTGCTTCTCCATACCTGTAATCCAGTATTTCCATCAGCTCTAAAGCTTCCTGCGAAGACCGGGGATGTGGAATCGCGAAGATACGGACCGCAAACACATAGATGGAGTCTAAACTGGTGCCGATCGAATCAATGATGGCAGATTCGTCATTTGAAAGCACAAGCTCTTGTAATTTCTTTTTCCGGTTCCCGACCTGGACACGCTGTTGTTCGAATAAATCTTGATAGCTTTCGTCTTCCGTGATGATATAGTCGTTGGCAAACATGATAAGTTTTGCAATGCTGAACCCCAGATTGCTTGCCGCACCCTGTTTGATGCAATCTTCCTGGGCAGCCTCAGAATTCCTAATGATAATGTCGTTACAATTGATTACGATGACAATCATGACCGCCTCCAGTATAAGGAGAATAAGAAACGCAAAAGCGATCTTTTTGCCTATAGTGAAATGGTAACTCTCTCTCTCTGTAAAAACTGTTTTTACATGGAATAGGTTCTGCAATAAACTCTTTAACTTTTTCATGGAAGAAAGTCTTATATGTAAACAAATATATGAATTATCCTGCAAAATGGTGATGTTGGAAAATGGGCAACAACAGGGGATCGTGGAATCGTTGAGAGACTGCGGACTGAAGACTGCGGACTACTTCCCCGACTCCTCAAACAGCGCCGGCTTCTTCTTGTTAAAACTGATGATCCGGGTAAAACGAAAGGAGAAGGCATAGTCGTTGGTAAGCTGCTTCCCGTTGACATATTTATAGATGGGATATTCAAACAGGAATCCGATACTCCAGTACCGGAAGAAAGTATATCGCAGTTGCGGGGTCAGAAACACATAGGTGCCTCCGGTTGCGTTGATCTTCTCTTTATCCTTGCTGGAAGCACGATCCCTGATCAGGGTCCGAACCTGGAGCGCCGTGGTGAAGTTACGGAAGAAGGTGTAGGAGCCGTTGAGCGAGACATTATAAAGATTACCGTATTTGTAGTTGGTCCGGTCCGTGTTGATCCGCTGGGAGAATTCGGCGTTTCCGCTGAGAAAAAGTGCAATCTTTCCGGCCAGGAAACGCTTGGAGACCAATAGCCCGGCATTGTACTTGAAACTTCCTGAGGAAGGCTGGATGTCGATCGGTAGTACCACCGGACCGTTCATCTGATCGAACCTTCCTACCGGAATAGTAACATCAAACGATGGGAAAATGTCCAGTTCAAGGGACTCATTCCGGTACACATTGTACTGTGCTCCCAGCACGAGATCTCCGAATCCGTATGCCCGCCGGTCATAGCCGAAGTTAAACGACTGAGATTTATTGAGAAAATAACCGATTTCAGTCCGGACTTTCAGGCGGCTGGTGATTCCATAAGAGAGGCGCAAGGAAGAAAAATCGAAATAGGAATAATCAATGTATTTGTAATCGGTCCTGTTATCGCCTTCGAAATAGACGCTGGAATAACTATGTTGATAGAACAGGGAGATCTCAAACATCTTTTTTCCGGATCCCCCCGGGGAACCGTCAGCAGAAACCGGATTACCAGCTGCACAGCACTGCGCGTTCGACTGAACAGACAAGCAGCCGGCAAGCAGGCACAGAAGAAGGATGCGGAACACAGACACGGGCAGGAACTTACGGAATATAGATATAGATAATAACTGTGTCCATGATGCTCCCTTTGTCGTTGGACACCGTGCATTTGATGTACTTTTTTCCCAGGCAACATTCGGAGCCGGTAAATCTGACCACAGAACCCTCTTCGTTCAGTGGAAAGATATCGCCCAGATCAACCTCCCAGGTAAATGCGATGTTGCCTCCGGAAGCAATACAGGTCAATATTGCAGGTTCGGTCCCTCCCACTTTGATGCTGTCGTTATCAGCGGTCAGGCTGAGGATCTGAGGGAAGGTTGTTGTGGGGTCCGGATTTGGGTTGCTCTTCTTCTGACATCCGGAAGAAACAACGAACATGACTATAATTAATACAAAGAGCTGGGATATTTTCATGGCTTAATGATTTATTATCAGTTTCGACTTGAGAAGAATCTCATCCCGCAGCGTGACACTGGCCAGGTATTGTCCTCCCCCCAGCGTGGTGAGATCGAGAACGATGCGTGACTGCTGAGGAAGTCTGCGTTGATAAACCTTGCGTCCGTTCATGGAATAAAGGGTTAGCACAGCCTCCTGTAGGGGAACACGATCCCCAAAGTCAAGTGTAATGATACCCTGTCCAACAGAAGGAAATACGGAAACATGGTATGAAGCGGGAACCGTCTGCACCCCAAGTGGCCATACCCAGATGCCCATCAGGCTCAGGTAGCCTATCTGTACGTTCGCATAATTGATCGTTCGCTCGTATTCACAGCATGTACCGATCAGAAGAGCATACATGCTGTCGGGAGCAGGGTACCACTCCGTATCGTGACCTGTATCGGCAATAGCGTGCATGACCTGAAAGGCATCGGTTACGGTTTCATCGTACTCGACAGTAGTCACTTTCGTAATGTAATCCCATTCGTCTGATATCACCCCTTCGGTCAGGTTCAATTTCGCTTCGATGCGAAGTTTGCAGAGGTAGCAATTACCCAGAGTGGGGAAGATAATCTGCATGCTTTCACCCGGTTGGGCCACGATACCTTCTGCCAGCAGAATAGTGAGGCAAACCGTCAACAGTGATGTTCTGATCATAAAAGATGGTTTAAGATTTGGAGATAACAAAATTATCCTTTTATATATCTGGTTATCTGGATAAAATAGTAGTATAATACGTCATTTTATCGATCTATATCGAATATATTCCGATAAATATCGGCTGCCGGTATGGAAAATAGGAAATTAGGAAAATAAGATATCAGGAGAGGGCGCTGATGCGCTCGAGTTTCTTTATGTCGGTAATGATGATTGCATTGCCCTGTAATTCGATGGTTTGTTCCTGTGAAAGTTCTTTCAGTGTCCGGATCACGCTGTCTTTTGACATCCCGGTAAAATCGGCCAGATCCTGTCGCGGAATTTCGATCTTGTGACTCCTTTCATTGAAGATTTCCTGATGCAGATAGATCAAACCATCAGCGATGCGACCTGGCATATTTTTATGGGTCAGGCTGATGAACCGTTCGTAGTTGAAGACACCCTCCCTGCTTAGCTCTTTCATAAATGCTTCAGCAAAATCAACATTCTCCCGAACGATCTTTTTAAATACATTGATCTCAATAAAGCAGACGGAAGAGTCTACTACGGCCGATACCGAAAAATAGTGAATGCTATCCTGGTAGATCCCGGGGCCACCCAGAAACTGGGTAGGTTTGATGAACTGGAGTATCAGGTTCCGGCTACCGGCTCCCTGGATATATACTTTAGCCACGCCAGAGGTGAAACTGATCACGTGCGCCATGGGGGCTCCCTGTTTCGCGATGATCTCACCAGATTTAAAATATACCCTTCTCCTTGACCGGTCAACCAGTTCCAACTCTTCAGGTCGAAGGTAGCGGAACAATGGCGACTTCATGGAGCAGTCACAGCAATGCAACTCATGCTTATTGTTTGTTTTGTACATTGTAGCCTGAATGGCAGTGTAAAGATATAAAAATCGTATATAAAAACATGTAGCTCTCATCTTTGATCCAGTCCCTGAGTGCCAGGAGATCCAGATGTTGCCATTGGAATCCACAACTATTTTCGGATGACGGGCTGTTTCATCCTTGTCTGAAATCAGAACCGGATCACTCCACTTGCCGTTTATCTCCTGTGCCAGATAAATACCCCAGGGGCTACCAGACAGGTGATTCCGGCCACTCCAGACGATATACTTATTTCCCTTTGAATCGCAAGCACCGGAAGGGGTCTGGTTCAGCATGGTGAGGCTTTCCGGAGTGATTACTTTCCCCGGAGTCCACCGGTTTGCCACCGAATCATATCTGGCAACCTTGATCTTCTGTGGTTCATTATTGTTATATACATTCCATCCATCAGATTCCCATACGACAAATAGATCGAGGCCATCGGTGAAGATATCGGGGTAACCGCCTTGTTCACGGTCGTCCATTGCCTCAGAAGGCTGGGTGACTGTCAATGCCGTATCGTTCAGATTGCCTCCGTATACCCCGCACGTAGATGGGTAATGCTGGTTCCATGCACCCCAAACCTCATTTCCCTTCAGGTAAACGAGGGACGGCCACCAGGCATTGGTATAGCCCTCAATGTAAACCGGAGGCGCTGCCAGGATCTCGTAAATTTTGCCCGGTATTCCGTTTTTCATCTTTCGGTATTTCAGGAATCGCTGGTTGGCCATCCATTCACACCATGCAATGGTGATTTCTCCATCGGGTCCAATAACAGCCTCTGGAGTTACCACGTCAAATGGCTCTTTGGGTGTCAGAAGAATTTCACCGGAAAACCGTCCGCCCACAAATGACCTGGCGTACAGCCGGTAATACTGATCCTGGTTATTGAGGTAGAACAACCAAACCTCCTCGCTGTCAACTACAAGTTTTGGGTTGTAACTGTCACTAACATTGTTTTCAACATACCAGGTTTGCACCTCTCCCT
>JBDROF010000105.1:0-9327 GCA_043810345.1 Bacteroidota bacterium
CTCTTTGGCAAGCTTTGGTTTGAGTGTAGGCTCGTGGGGCTTGCCAATGTGTGCAATGTGGGTTGGCAGTTAAAAAACAAAAAATGCGGGTGGGTAAAAAATAAAACTTTATCAGGTCGGTTGGTGTAGTCGACAGTCATTCCATTTTGTCTTACTTCTCTGTGTTTATATGTTAACCTGTTGTGTTTCATTCTGTCGTAGTCTATTTTTTTAGGCTTGTTGGTAACTATTGAAATAGACAATAACTTCGTCTAGTTGGCTTCCCGTTGGAAATACCTTGCCGGGACCCAGTTTCATCAACGCCTCCACATCGCGGGCAGGAATATTACCCCCGACAACCCAGCGAAATTGAATACCTCTTTCCTTCATGCAGTTCCTGAAACGTTCTGCAATGACCAGGTGGGTGCCGGATAAGATGGACAAACCTATGACATCAACCTGCTGCTGTTCAGCCATATCCAGGATCTCTTCCACCGTCTTTCTGAGACCGGTGTACACCACCTGAAAGCCTGCATCCTTCAATGCGTGAGCTAACACTTTTACGCCAACGTCATGGCCATCAAGTCCTGGTTTTGATAATAGAATCTTCATGCTGTCAATCAATGTTCATTATTTCGCTCACTTTTCCAGCTCTTTAGCAATATTCAATTTAAGGATCTCTGAAGTTCCTCCACCTATGAGGGTAAATCGTGCATCTCTCAGGTAGCGTTGCAATGCGTAATCATCTGCAAAACCATAGGATGCCAGGATACGGGAAGCCTGGTCGCAGATGGTATTGGCACATTCGGAAGCATATAGCTTGGCAATCATGGATTCCTGGTGGCGGGGGAGGTTCTGGTCAGCCAGTGAGGCGGCATACAGGGTGTAGTGCCGGGCCGTTTCCAATTGTACTTTCATCTCGGCAAACTTCATCTTAACTGCCTGAAATTTGTAGATCACCTGCCCGAACTGCTTGCGTTCCAGGGCATATTTCAAGGCATCCTCAAAAGCAGCCGTCGCCACTCCGATGGATAAAGCGGCTGTCAGTATCCGGATCTCTGCCAGGATCTCCAGCAGGTATTTGCTTCCGTCGCCCAGGTTCCCGAGCAGGTAGTTGGAGGGCAGCCTCACCTGGTCGAAATAGACTTCACTGGTCACCGACCCGCGGACTCCGAGTTTTTCAATTTGTTTCCCGATCTTTACCCCCTCCAGATGGGTGGGAACGAAAAAGATGGACAGGCCTTCAGCCCGGTCTGTTTTGGCCAGGACCGTAAAAAAATCGGCTACCGGGGCAGAGGTGACCCAGGTTTTTTGCCCGCTGAGGATAAAGCCATCTTCCAGTACTTCAGCTTTGGACTGGATCCCGAAAAGATCGCTTCCTGCATTCGGTTCGGTCATGCAAATGCCACCGATCTTGTTTCCCTCCAGCGCTTCATGGAAATACGACGTGATCTCCTCATCTCCCAGGCGGTAAAGAAACCAGGTGGCCATAAGGGATTGCATGGTACAGACCGCGGCAAGGGATAGCGAACCCCTGCTGAGTTCTATCACGGCCAGGCAATAGGATACAACGTCTAGTTGGCTGCCCCCGGCTGATTCGGGATAGCGCATCCCAAAAAAACCCAGAGCCCCGACCTCCCTGAATAGTTCCATGGGAAACTCCCTGTTCTCATCAATGGCTTTGGCCTTTGGCAATACCTTCCTGTTGACAAACTCCCTGAATGTCTGTTGTATTTGTTTTTGTAAATCCGTTAATTCGAAATTCATACGCGTTGTATTCTGTAATTGTTCATGGCCTGATCTTTGGAAACCACTTCGTTTAACACATCCTCCCTCACGGCATCCGGATCCCTTTCAGTAGGGGGGCCATATCCGCCTCCGCCCCCGGCAACCTGCCTGTAAATTGTGCCTGCGGGGATCCCTTCAATAAGGTCTTTGCTCAGCGCTTTATAGGTTTTCCCGTCGGGATAGGTCAGTTCAATACGGTTGAGCACGCTGCCCCTGCCCCCGAACAACCCATAATTTTCTTCCACATCCCCGTCGCCAAAGACGACCATGGTGGTGCTCTCACCGCCAAGCAGGATGATGGTCTCCACCCCCAGTCCGCCCCGCCAGGTTCCGGCTCCGCCTGAATCCGTCAGGTATTCATGCCGGATGATCCGGTGCGGGGTCTGTTGTTCATACATTTCATAGTCCTGGTCCAGCAGCCCGCCCGAAGCGTCGATCATACCGATATGGTCATACCCGTCATCGCCCTTCAGGGCTCCCGAACCTCCCTTCAGTCCCATGAAACAGATGTCTACATACTTTTCCCCTTTGGCCGGATGGATGCCGGTAAAGAGTGAACACAGCAGGTGGTTCCAGCCTGCCGTCACCCGTTCGGGGATGGCCGGTCCCAGGGCTTTGAAGATGGAATCGGCGATTTGGGGACACAGATGATTCCCGAAGGTGGTTGCCTTGGGGTAAGAGGCGTTCAGGATCGTTCCTTCCGGAACCAGGTAGGTCAGCGGTTTAAGCATCCCTTCGTTGTGTGGGATATTGGGATCCACCATCTGCAGGAAGGTCAGGGTGATAGCCGAACAGGAGGAGGTGAAAGTGCCGTTGACAAAGCCGTTTGTCTGCGGAGAGGATTGGGAAAAATCAAATACGATATCCTCATCCTTCACAGTAATGTGGCTTTTCACCTCAAATTCAGAACCCGGATGCCTCCCGTCATAATATACCCTGCTGCTTCCTTCATAGACCCCGTTGGGAATGGAGGCGATCTCAGCCCTCATCATCCGCTCCGTGCTGTTGAACAATTCCTGCTTGTGTGCCTCAAAACACTCCAGGCCGTATTTGCTGATGAAACTCATCAGTCTTCGCTCCCCCAGGCTACAGGCTCCGATCTGTGCCTTGATATCTTCCTGGACAATGCTGAGCCGGATATTGGCAAAGATCAGGTTCCAGACATCCTGCCGCAACACCCCTTTTTCATAAATTTTGACAGCGGGTATCCGCAGGGCTTCCTGCCACACTTCCGTGGCATTGGGATTGTATCCTCCCTGGACCGCCCCGCCAATATCCGCCTGATGCCCTTTGGCTGCCGCCCAACCCATCAGTCGCCCCTCCACGAAGATGGGTTTGAAGATGGCCACATCATTGTTCTGGTTCCCCATGCTGAACACGTCATTGTGAATGATGACATCTCCGGGAAATACCTGGTTGCCATACTGCCGGATAATGACTTTGCACACAGGCCCTAAGGAAAAACTAAGGATCGGGAGGTTCTCCGTCTGTTCCAGCATATTGCCCTCAGCGTCATACAGGCCGGTCACAAAATCCTTTGCTTCGCACAAAATGGGTGAACGGGTGGTCTTCGTCAGGGAGATGCTCATTTCATCCGTAATGGACTTGAAGGCCCGCTGGAATATGGAAAGCAATATCGTGTCGATGTGGATACCGGTCATTTTGTTGTGCTCATTTCTGTGGTGACGGCTTTCTTTGCATACCCTTCAGGCATCAGGTTCCTGTTGTAAACGATGAAACTGCCTCCCGTGATGGTTTCACAATGATAGCTTGAACTTAAAAACAGCGTGGTGTTGACCTGTTCTATAATGGCAGCTCCTTTTATAACGATCCCTTCTCCCAGGATCTCCCCGTCATATACAGGAAGTTCCTGCATTTCATTCGTTTCCGGAACATAGGCCATTCTCCTCCCTTTGAAAGCCTGCCGGGCATCGCTTGTGTTGCTCTGGTCGGTTCCTGAAAGCGAGACCGGCTTTTCCGTGATCCCGACTGCCCGGAGCCTGACATTGATCATTTCCAGTTCAGTGCCTTCTGTCCGTAATTCGTATCCATATTTACGGTTGTGTTCATCATGGAATGCTTCCCTGATCTCGTCCAGCCTGAAGTCGAGGATCTCCTGCATGGAGACCTCCAGCGGCACTTCATGAAACTGGCCGGTGTAGCGCAAATCGAGCGAGGGATAATAGTCAATTTGCGAAGGTTCGATCCCCTCTTCGCTGAGGGTGTTTTCTGCCTCTTCCCGCATTTCCCGGTACAATTCAAGGAACCGGTTGCGGTCGATGGCAGAATACCTGGAAATATATGAGCGGACATAATCGTGTTTCAGGTCGCCCAGCAACATTCCGGCAGCGCAAAAGATAGAGGCCACGGAAGGGACCACAAACATGGGGATCTCCAGCTCCCGGCAGATCTCGCCGGCATGAATGGCGCCTGCCCCGCCGGCGCAGATCAGCAGGAATTCCCTGGGATCGTAGCCGCGTTCCACCGATACATGCCTCACTCCCTGGGCCATATTCATGTTGATGACACGATACATCCCGGCAGCGGCCTGCTGGGCATTCAGTCCCAGGGGGTTTCCCAGGCTGGAGGCAATTATTTCGGTAGCCTTTTCTTTGTTGAGTTTGTATTTACCCCCGGCAAAATAATCAGGGTCCAGGTAGCCCAGGATCAGGTCGGCATCCGTACAGGCAGGCTCTGCCCCTCCACGATCGTAGGAAACCGGGCCCGGGAGGGAACCTGCACTCTGGGGGCCCATCTTCAGCAAGCCTCCCTGGTTGATCCATCCGATGCTTCCTCCGCCGGCGCCAATGGTGACGATGTCGAGCGTGGGAAGGGCAATCCGGTGCCGGTCTATCTCCCCTTCCGTACTGGTGATGCACTTACCATGAACCACCAGGGAAGCATCAAAGCTGGTACCTCCCATATCCATGGTGATGCAATGGTCAAAACCCAGCAGGCGGGCATAATAGGAACCTGCTATGGGCGCCGCGGCAGGCCCCGAGAGAACAGTCACGGCTGCAATCTTACGCGCCACTTCAGGGGTGACCACTCCTCCATTCGACTGCATGATCATCAGCTTGCCCCTGAAACGGATCTTTTTCAGCTTCTCCAGCAGGGATTCCAGGTACCGGTCGATCACAACCCCGATGTAAGCGTTGATACAGGTAGTACTTACCCGTTCATAAAAACGGATGGAGGGAAGCACTTCAAAAGAGGCACAGATAAAAAGAGCGGGCAGGGCATCCCTCAGGTAGCGGTTCACCTGCTTTTCATGTTCGTTGTTCAGGTAGGAGTTCATCAGGCACACCGCCACAGCTTCCACTTTTTCGGCTTTGATCCTGGCAATGATCGCGTCCAGTTCGTTTAAGTCAACCGCTGCCAGAGGCTGGCCGCCGGCATCCATCCGTTCATCCAGGCAGAACCTCAGATATCTTGGCACCAATGGTTTGACATTCCGGTAATGGTTGTTGTACCGTTCTTCCCGCACCCCTCTGCGCATCTCCAGTGCATCCCGGAATCCTTTCGTGGTGACCAGCGCGGTTTTGGCTCCCTTCATGGTCAGCAGGGCGTTGGTGGCCACTGTGGTGCCATGGACAATAGTGTCTATTTTTTCGATGAAAGAGGAGGGGGCCAAATTCAGTTTTTCTGCCATCTCCTGAATTCCTGTAATAACTCCGATGGAAGAATCCTCCGGTGTGGATAATGTTTTATGTACAAGGGAAGAACCATCATTACCCACCAGAAAAAAGTCGGTAAATGTGCCACCTACATCAATTCCCAGTTTGTACTTCATTCTGCTAACCGAATCAGTATCAATAAGTCAATATCTTCAATAGTACTGTAGTCTTTCGAGGTAAAAATACTCAAAAATCCGGATATAGCAATATCCAAATACCAGGGATAAAGGAAGAAGGAAGAGATCTATCCGTCTTTTTTCTTGCGGTATTTCTACGTACCTTTGCAAGGTTATATGGATCTCCTGTTCGAGATATTCATCACGATCATCATTAACTCGACCGGTACGGGTGGAACGGTGAGTGGGACCATCGGAGGCAGGTCGGTCTATTTTACCTTCTGATATGAAATCCTTGTTATTCCTGGTCTCCCCGCAAGGATTCGAACCTTGGACCCGCTGATTAAGAGTCAGCTGCTCTGCCAGCTGAGCTACGGAGAGAATTCGGGTTGCAAAGGTACAAGCTTTTCAGCTTTTTGAAAAATTTTACCCTGTAAACTTATTACTGAAGATCCAGAGGGTAGAAATAAAAAGTCAGATGTCATAGTTCAGAAGTCAGAACTGGAAGTTAGAGGTACGAAGGACAAAGCCAACTGACAACTGCCAACTGACAACTGCCTACTGCCACCTGCGAACTGTCAACTTTGTAATTATTCCGGTTTTTCTCCCCCGAACGATAACCTCCAGAGCCAGATGAAAAGGAATGCTGTTGCCACCATTCCCATCCAGTTGACCCATACGGGCAGTAACCAGCAACCGATCAACACAGGAACGCCTGTTGCGATGCGTGCTAAATGGATCAGGGCAACAATCCCGAAGATGGTGCCGGTGATCCGCAGCCAGAAATTTTTTGAATTCAGGGTGAACATATCAGGAGAAATTAGAAACAATAAAGGTAATGGTTTTTTAAGTCAGAGGTCGGAAGTCAGAACTGGAAATTAGAGGGACGAGGGACTGCCAGCTGCGCACTTAATGGACTTGACCGAACCCTGTTAAAGATGAGATTGCATACGATTAAAAAGAGGATAGCCTGTATCTCGTTACAGTCGAGGTAGTTTGAAAGCGTGCGGGCTGAAGGCGAACATCTCTTCATGAATGCCGGGCTGAGATTTGACTCTTTTGCCCAGGTGGCGATCCGCTCAATGCAAAGCAGGATCTTATTGGGCTTCCCCGGTTTTGTTCTGCTGGTTTCCATGTTATGCCTTATTTTTCAACAAAATTGAGGATTGGGGGTGCAGTGGATCTGCAGGAAATGTTGTGAAGAAGAAGTTTTTTGAGAAGTTTGAGTTTGTAGTGAGGGTGGTGAAAGTGGTGAGGGTGGTGAAATACGCCTTCGCTAAAGCTTCATCAAACAAGTAATGAAATATAGTTAATTCTTCAATCGTCAATCAAAAATCGCTCAATCGAAAATTTCTTAACCCTCCCACATGGCCTGCCCAGTGAAATAATCAAATCCTCAATCCTGGAGGCACCGGGCCGAAAAACCGCCTTCCTTGCCGTAGTTAAACCGGTACACGTAATCGCCACTGCAGATGAGTGCCCAGTACCACGCGGTAGCTGCACTGACCTGCGACGACGACCAGAAGTTGGCGACGGAGGTATGACTGTCGAAATCGCCATCGTAGTACCGGTAGCCGCCCGGAAGAGCAGTGAATCCGCTGCTGTTGATAGCTCCTTCATTTGGCGTCCTCCAGTGTAAAGTTCCGGCTACCTTCATCTTCCCTCCTGCTACCGACGAACCCCCAAGAAACTCAGTCAATTTTGTCCATTCTTCATCGCTGGGTAAATGCCAGCCCGAGGGGCAAACTTTCAAGGCAGTTTCCCAATCATATAACCTGCCGTAGGTATTGCAATTTGATTCTTTATTACCGTAACACCAGCTATTCCCGGTTTGGTAATTCATATTCTTTTTCAACCAGCATTGTGTTCCGATTTGAACTGTTGGATATACCTGTCTGTCTCGGGGATCTGTTATTGTGGAGGTTCCCGGGCAGGGTTTACCGGTTGAACCGCTGGTTATGACGGCCCGGGGTGTAAACTCAGCTCTTATTTTAAAGGCAATCCGGTCGCCCTGGAGGCGGTCACGGCCGGGTTCGGAGAGGACATCCCAGGTAAGATGTTTGGTATATCCTGCGGTGATACCTGTGCCAACATCACCGCTTACTTCAGTTACCGGTCCTTTCCAGGAATACCCACCATCCTCGCTCAACAATAACTTGACGGTGTAAGTTTGCCCTGATTCGCCCCCTGTCAGATCGTAGGTAACAATGATCTTTTTATCTTCCTGCCGGGCGCGGACGTTCGTTATACTCTGGCTGAAAACCGTCGCGGAAGCAGATAATAATAACAAATAAACAAAGATAGCTCTCATCATTGAATAGATTTGTTTTGTTTCCGGTTATTTAAAACTCCAGGTTTCCCAACTGGTCTCAACATCCGGGCTGATCAGCACCTGAGGCGTTTGGGGCTTACTGATAAGGGTGGTTTCATAGGAGACACTATGGACCAGATAATCCCGCATCTCTTTATAGTTGATTTCCCCTTTCGTTTCCTGAAGCTTCTTCAACAAGAACCAGGTAAAAAAACCATGTTGTTTTCCGCGGTCAACGCCGGAAGATTCTTCTCCCGAGCTGGATGCAAAAACCACCATGTTCCCTTCAACGGCAGCTTCATTGGGCTTAATCTTCACCGATTTCATGGCGAGTAATTCCTGGTTCCGGGCGCCGCCGCTGAAACAGGCGTCCAGGAATACAGTTACTCGTTTATTTGGATACTCTGTGAGTTTTTTGTAGACTTCGCTGAGTTTGATGCCCTGGGCGATGTTGGTTCCGCTGACATCGACCGGGATTAGATAGGGTTCCCGTGTATTTTCATCAGGAAGTCCATGGCCGGAATAGTAAAAAATCAGCTCTGCATTACCGCTTTCAAGCTTTGCGAGACTGCTGATCCAGGCCAGTTCCCTCTTGATTTGAGCGGCAGTAGCATCCACCAGTATTTTCACTTGCCGTTCTGGCACTCCCAAAGTATTCACGGCATACTCTTTAAAAATCCGGGCATCATTGGCAGCGAAATCGACATTAACCTCCCTGGAAAGGCCGGTTTGGTGTGAACTGTAATCTTCGTTTCCAATAATTAGGGCATACCGGTTGGAATGCGTGATTCCTGTATTAGGAATATTTTTATCTATCGGTGTGGTGAGTGAAGCGATCTCAATCTTTTCTGGTTCTGTAAGTGGTTGTGTCCCTTTAACTACAATCTTGCCTGCGGCCACAGCCTGGTTCAGTGTCAGGGAGAGGGACTGGTTTTCTGAGAATCTTCCATGTTTTTCGCTTACTTCCAGGGTTACAGGGATGTTTTCACCCACATAAAGATCATTTACGATCAGGCTATAGACAATGCTTTGTGTTTCGCCAGGATTTAATACTGGTATTGAAGTGGTCAGGTTACCGGCAAGTGTCATAACATTCAAGGGAAGCGATAGGGATACCTTAACATCTTCTGCCGTGCCGTATTGCGTATTTTGGACCAAAACCTGCAGATCGAACGGATACTTTTTCACCAAATTGCCTCCCTTCCCCCCGGTTACTGTATAATCCACGATTTTAACCAGTGGCGAAACAAACTTAAAGGTCTTCACTTCCAACGCTCTCTCATCGGATCCAAAGCCATTGGGTTCATTTACATTAAACATAGATTATCACGGTAAACAATCACCCGTAGAATTACATATAAGATGCTCCTTCAAAAATAACTTTTTTATTATTAAGCCAGGGGTATTTCTGGCGCTCAAAAGCTGCCATCGATTCGAGTATCAACGGGAGGCTTCT
>JBDROF010000106.1:0-2124 GCA_043810345.1 Bacteroidota bacterium
AAAGGATCTGAAAAAATGTTCCATCATCTTTGGCGTAAAGGAGATGCCGGTGGACTTCTTCGAACAGGGTAAAACATACGTCTTCTTTGCCCATGTGATCAAAGGACAGCCGCATAACATGCCCATGCTGAAACGTATGATGGAGTTGAAATGCAACCTGATTGAATACGAGAAGGTGGTGGATGAGCAGGGAAAACGACTGATCTTTTTTGGCCATTATGCCGGACTCGCCGGGATGATCAACTCCCTGTGGGCGCTGGGACTGAGGCTCAAAGATTTCGGATTGGGCAGCAAGCTGGCGAAGTTGAAACAGGCAAAGGATTACCACTCTCTGAAAGAGGCGAAGGAAGCGATCTCGGTGGTGGGACAACAGATCGCTGAAGAAGGAATTCCACACGAGTTGCAACCATACGTTGTGGCTTTTACCGGTTATGGCAATGTCTCCAGGGGAGCCCAGGAGATCCTCGGCTTGCTGCCTGTCAAGGAAATTCAGCCGGAAAAGCTGCTCACCCTTCACCTGCGGAAGAAACTCCCTGATAACCTGATATACAAAGTTGTTTTTACCGAAGAAGATATGGTCGAACGGATCGATG
The DNA here is from genome assembly GCA_043810345.1 of Bacteroidota bacterium. Lineage (GTDB taxonomy): Bacteria > Bacteroidota > Bacteroidia > Bacteroidales > FEN-979 > QYOJ01. The sequence goes on from JBDROF010000106.1 coordinate 594, forward strand.
GAAAACCGTTTGATCTGCAGGATTATTATAGCCATCCGGAGAACTACCAGAGTAAATTCGAGCGGTATATCCCCTATATTTCCATGCTGATCAACTGCGTTTACTGGGATGTGAGGTACCCGAGGCTGGTGACAAAGCAGGCATTGAAAAAACTCTTTGCCGGAGAGAGGCCGAAGTTGACGGTCATCGGTGATATCAGTGTAGATGTGGAAGGTGCTATTGAATGTACACTCAAACCGGCTACCATTGAAATGCCGATCTACATATATGATCCTGATACAGAGACAATCAGCGATGGCCACGACGTGGAGGGAATGCTGGTGATGGCTGTGGATATTCTGCCAGCCGAACTCCCGCGGGATGCTTCGGAAAGCTTCGGTGATGTGTTGATCAATTTCATCAAGCCCATTGCTGATGTCGATTTTGATGAACACTTTGAGGATCTGAACCTGCCGAGAGCCATCAAGAAAGGGCTGATCCTGCACAACGGGGAACTGACACCCGAGTATACCTATCTGGAGAAATACCTTTAAAATTACGAATTACGAATTACGAATTAGATGAAAAAGGTGCTTATCCTCGGTTCCGGCCTCGTGGCTTGCCCTATCATCCGCTACCTGCTCGGCAAAGGATTCCGGGTCACCGTTGCCTCCAATACACCCGATCGTGCAGTTGAAATGATCCGGGGACATAAAAACGGGTTCTCTATTGACTGGGATGCCGGAGATGAACTCACTCTCAGTTCACTGGTTGCTGAGCACGATCTGACGGTAAGTTTGTTGCCGTGGACCTTCCACTTGCAGGTAGCCAAGCTTTGCCTGAAGCACCGGAAAAGTATGGTGACCACCTCCTACGTGAAGCCGGAAATGAAGCAGCTAGACCAGGCTGCACGGGCAGCGGGTGTGCTGTTTCTCAACGAAATAGGTTTGGACCCTGGAATTGATCACATGTCGGCGATGCGGATCATCGATCACATTCATAACCGGGAGGGTGCTGTGCTGGAGTTTTACTCCTTCTGTGGTGCCCTTCCGGCACCTGAATTCGCCGATAATCCATTTAAATACAAGTTTTCCTGGAGCCCGAAAGGGGTCCTGATGGCATGCAATAATGATGGAATATACCTGCGCCATGGAAACGTCGTCAAGATACCGACCACAAACCTTTTTAAGAATCCGATCCTGGTGGATTGTCCCCATGTCGGAATTCTTGAAGTGTACCCGAACAGAGATTCTCTTGCATATGTGGATCTATACGGAATCCCTGAAGCCAGAACGCTCTATCGCGGAACCTTCCGAAACCAGGGCTGGTGCGAGATCCTGGACTATATGAAGCAGCTGAATCTTTTCTCATACGATTCCATTGATATGACTGGTATGACCTATGCTGATCTAATCAATCGGCAGTTGGCAGTCGCCAGTCCACAGTCCGCAGTCCACAGTCCTCAGTCTACATCACATCATCACCTCATCACCCCATCACCACATCACCCCATCACTTCATCACCTTCATCACCTTCATCACCTTCATCACC
>JBDROF010000107.1:0-36980 GCA_043810345.1 Bacteroidota bacterium
GGGGTAAATGTCCAGAATTTGGACAGATATATAAAGATTATGGACAATTATTACGGAAAGGTCTTGTCATCAAGATGATTCCTCAACTACAAACAGATCCACCGCAATCCCATCGGCCAGAAATTTCCCCTTTCGCGTTAATGTATAAATGCCGGATTGCTTGGCAAGAAGTCCGGATTCCAGATGCCGGATGGCCTGACGCCGGAAATAGGGCATAAACGTTTCTCCGAACCTTTGCCTGATCTGATCGAGGTCACATCCCCATACCGTTCGCAGGGAGGTCATGATGTATTCGTTGTATTGCTGTGTGAGGGTGAGGAACTCCTCCTCAAAGAACGGGCTTCCTGATTGGATGCCCTGGATGTAAGATGTAAGATGTAGGATGTTCCAGCGGCGGGAGGTGCCGTTGAAGGAGTGGGCGGAAGGACCCAGTCCGAGGTAAGGAACTCCCTGCCAGTAGTTACTGTTGTGACGGGACTCAAAACCCGGCAGGCAGAAGTTGGAGATCTCATACTGGATGTACCCGTGCTGTTCCATCGTATCCATAAGAATTTCGAACTGTTCCGATGCCGGATCATCAGATACCGCAGCTTCTCCCGGGTACTCGGGATCGCTGTGACAATGATACCGCATCTCTTTTGCGATCTGCCAGGAGAGGGGTGTTTTCGGTTCCACGGTCAGGGCATAGGCCGAGAGATGGGGAATCCCAAGATCGATGACACGTTGAAGATTCTCTTTCCAATGCTCGTTGGTCGGGGTGGGAATGCCGTATATTAAATCTACGCTTATAGTTCCGTTTCTCGCTTCTCGCTTTTCGCTTTTCGCTTCTCGTCCCTCTTCCTTCGTCCTTCGTCCTTCGTCCCTCATCCCGTATCCCGTATCCCGTATCAGTTCAATAGCCCTTTCAGCCTGCTTCGCATCATGACTTCTTCCCAGGTACTTCAGGTCTTCATCAAAAAAAGACTGTACCCCCAGGCTGATGCGATTTATTGCGCTGTGCGAAAGTACCTCCAGGTACTCCGGGGTAACATCATCAGGATTCATCTCCAGGGTGATCTCTATCGATCCGCGATTCGCGATTCGCGATTCGCGATTAAGAATTCTAGATACCTGATGCCCGATGCCTGATGCTCCCCTCCCTTTTTGGGGAGGGGCCTGGGGTGGGGTATTCATCTCGCATCCCGTATCTTGTATCTTTTTTAATATCTCCTCCAGCTGCTCAACCGAAACCAACGACGGCGTGCCCCCTCCGAAGTAGATCGTCTCAACAGCTTCCTCACCAAGGTAATCCCGGGTTAGATCGATTTCCCGTAGCAGGGCGTGCATAAATTCATCGCGGAATTTCGTGGTTGCAAGCGAGAAGAAGTTGCAGTAATTGCATTTCTGCCTGCAGAAAGGAATATGAATGTAGATCCCGGCCACCGGAACTATTTTTTCAGGATAATCCGGAAGGTGGTCCCTTTCCCCAGGGCGGAGGACTTGACAAAGACTTTTCCGGCATGATAGTTATCGATGATCCGTTTCGAGAGGGTCAGGCCAAGGCCCCAGCCCCGGCTCTTCGAGGTGTATCCTGGATGGAAGATGGTTTTGAACCGCGACTTCTGGATCCCCTTCCCGGTATCGGTGATGTCAATCACCACCTGCCTGCTCTCTTCCACTACTTCTATATGGATGGAGCCATTCCCCTCCAGTGCATCGACGGCATTTTTGCAAAGGTTCTCAATTACCCATTCAAAGAGGTGCAGGTTGATCGGGACGGCAATGTGAGTCGCCAGTTCGGGTGTGATCATAAAGCGGACCTTCGGAGATACCCGGGACTTGATATAATCCACTGTGTCGTAAATAACTTTTACAACATTGTGAGGTTCCATTCGGGCAGCGGCTCCGATCTTGGAGAACCGGTCGGTGATGGTCTCCAGCCGGTAGACATCTTTTTCAATCTCCCGCACCGTATCGTCATCCAGCCCTTTCAATTTCAGCAGTTCAACCCATCCTATCATAGAGGAGAGAGGGGTTCCCAACTGATGTGCAGTCTCCTTGGCCATTCCAACCCAAACCTGGTTTTGTTCCGACTTCCGTGCAGTACTGAAAAGGAGGTAAGCGATGAAAAGGAAGACACCAAAGACCCCAAACATCACAAACGGATAATATTGCAACTGGGTGAGCAGGAAAGAATCCTTGTAGAAAATATACCGGATCCCGGTTTCAGCCAGGTTTACTTCGATGGGCTGGTTTTGCGACTGCATTGCTTCCAGGGTTCTGGAAACAAAAGCCGGATCCGTCATCCTGTTTTCCGGCAGATTTCCGTAAGCAATCACCGACCTCTTCGTACTGTCAGTGATGATCACCGGAACGGAAGCAGAGTTGAGAACCACCTCCGAGAAGAAGGAGCTGATCAGGTCATCGAGAGCATTTTTCAGCTCGGAGAAGATGTTGGAATCTTTGTAATACAGATAGTGCTTTTTGTTGGCCCAATAATTTACTACGATGGGAGGATAGAAGGTGAATTCTTCACGCAGTTTCCCCAGCAAGCGGGTCACCGTATCCATGCTGAAGTCGACATTCCGGACAGAGACGATGGTATTCCGTTCATCGGTCTGGATCACCGGGATGGTGGTGTTCTGCGAGATCACATCAAGGTAAAAATTGAGGTCCTCATTGGAGGTGGCAATATTGAGTCTCTTCTGCGCTTCAGCCAGCATGGCAACACGCTTTCTCTCTTCGTTTTTGATCTCCTCAAAAAGTACATTGGTGAAGTTCACCAAATCGGCTTTCCGGTGAATAGCATCAGCCCATATCTCCACATTCTTCCGTTCATCCTGGCGTGTATACTCCACCAGGATGTTTGTATAGTACAAGGAGGCAGAAACGATCAGAATGGCCACCCCAAAGAGGATCCATTTCCATCGCTTTTTTCGGAGGTAAATATCCATGATTCAACTAACAACGTACAAATCTAGACATTTCTTTTATCTCCATAATGAAAAAGTCCCGGAGTTTGTTAATAAAAAGGAGACCCTGCACTCCGAAATTCCAAGCGCTACACAGTACTTTTACTCCGAAATTCTGGCCGCGCTAATCCTCCTTGTTTACCATGAGAAAAACCAGGTTAATTCTGGAAGACGGAACGGTATTTTATGGCCAATCGTTTGGGTGTGAACGCTCGGTTGCCGGGGAGGTGGTCTTCAATACCTCCATGACAGGCTATCCCGAAAGTCTTACCGACCCTTCCTACCGCGGACAAATTCTCGTGCTTACCTACCCCCTGATCGGGAATTACGGCGTACCTGCAGAGATCACCGAACATGGTCTTTTCAAATACTATGAATCGGATCACCTCCAGATCACCGGACTCATCATCGCCGATTATTCGGAGGAGTACAGCCACTGGAATGCCAGTGAGAGTCTCGGGCAGTGGCTTCAGCGGAGCGGCATTCCCGGGCTGACCGGCATCGATACACGGGCTCTGACCAAGATCATCAGGGAACGGGGCGCTATGCCGGGGAAGATCGAATTTGACGGAGAACCGGTCGACTTTACCGATCCCAACAAAGAGAACCTGGTCGCACAGGTGAGTACCCATGAGAAACAGGTCTACGGTAAGGGATCGCGAAAGATCCTGCTGGTAGACTGCGGGGTGAAATACAACATTATCCGTCACTTTCTGAAGCGGGACACACAGGTGATCCGGGTTCCGTGGAATTATGATTTTTCAGGAGAGAACTACGATGGGTTATTCATCTCCAATGGACCGGGGGATCCCAAAATGTGCGTTGAGACTATCATCCAATTAAGAACAGCGATCAACCAGGATAAACCGGTTTTCGGGATCTGTCTGGGAAATCAGCTCCTGGCCCTGGCCTCGGGCGCTGATACCTACAAGCTGAAATATGGTCACCGAAGCCACAACCAGCCGGTATTGATGAAGGGCACCAACAAGGCTTTCATCACCTCGCAGAATCATGGATATGCCATTGATGACCGGACCCTGGGAGAGGAGTGGGAGACCTTTTTTGTGAACCTCAACGACCAGACCAACGAAGGGATGAGGCATAAAACCCGCCCGATCTTTTCGGTCCAGTTTCACCCCGAAGCTTCCAGCGGCCCGACCGATACCGAATACCTGTTCGATGAATTCCTGAACCTCATTGACCACACCAGATGAACGAAAGAGAGACGATACGAAAAGTGCTGGTGTTAGGAAGTGGCGCCCTGAAGATAGGGGAGGCCGGAGAGTTTGACTACAGTGGTTCGCAAGCTCTCAAAGCCTTACGGGAGGAGGGGATTACCTCCGTGCTGATCAATCCCAATATCGCAACCGTTCAGACCTCCGAAGGGATTGCCGACAAGATCTACTACCTCCCGGTGACTCCGCATTTTGTTGAACAGATCATTGAAAAAGAACAGCCTGATAGCATATTCCTTGCTTTTGGAGGGCAAACTGCATTGAACTGCGGGATCCGTCTCTTCCAAAACGGCATCCTCGAAAAATACCAGGTCCGGGTACTCGGAACTTCTGTAGAGGCGATCATTGAAACGGAAGACCGGGAGCTTTTTGCCCGGAAACTGCGATCGATCGATGTGAAAACCCCCCGCAGTATTGCGGTCACCAATACAGTTGAGGCGCTAAAGGCTTCCCGGGAGCTTGGTTTTCCGGTCATTATCCGGGCCGCGTTTGCCCTGGGCGGACAAGGTTCCGGCTTTTGTAACAATGAGGAAGAGCTGAGCCGGCTGACTGAAAAGGCATTCACCCACTCCAGCCAGATCCTGGTAGAGGAGTCGCACAAAGGATGGAAAGAGGTGGAATATGAAGTGGTGCGCGACTGTTACGACAACTGCATCACGGTGTGCAACATGGAGAACTTTGACCCGCTGGGGATCCATACCGGGGAGAGCATTGTGGTAGCGCCCTCGCAAACACTCACCAACAGCGAATACCATAAGCTCCGCCAGTTGTCGATAAGCATTATCCGGAGTGTGGGCATCGTAGGGGAGTGTAATGTCCAGTATGCATTGGATCCGGAATCAGAAGATTACCGCGTAATCGAGGTAAACGCCCGCCTCTCCCGTTCCTCTGCTCTAGCCTCCAAAGCAACCGGTTATCCTCTCGCGTTTGTTGCAGCCAAGCTGGCCCTGGGATATGGCCTGCATGAACTCAAAAACTCCATCACCAAAACCACCACGGCTTTTTTTGAACCGGCATTGGATTACATCGTCTGCAAAATCCCCAGATGGGACCTCAACAAATTCATTGGTGTTTCGAAAGAGATCGGATCCAGCATGAAGAGTGTAGGAGAGGTCATGGCGATCGGTCGTACCTTCGAAGAGGCGATCCAAAAGGGATTACGGATGGTAGGGCAGGGGATGCATGGGTTTGTAGGCAATAACGACCTGGAATTTTCCGATATCAAAACAGCCCTCTCGGAACCTACCGACATGCGCATCTATTGTATCGCCAGTGCGTTCCAGGCAGGTTTTTCCGTTAATCAGATCCATGCACTTACCCGTATTGACAAGTGGTTCCTGGTGAAGTTGAAATCGGTCTTCGACATGATGGAGGAGCTCAAACAGTATCATTCCCTGGAAGATATCCCACTTGAAACCTTCGTACTGGCCAAGAAAAAAGGCTTCTCCGACTTCCAGATTGCCCGGTTTGTCTTGAAGGAGGGAGGAAATATGCGGGAGAAGATGCTTCAGGTACGGGCGTACCGGAAAGAAGCAGGCATCTTCCCTTTTATCAAGCAGATAGATACCCTGGCGGCGGAGTATCCGGCTCAGACGAACTATCTCTACGTGACTTATAACGGGACCGATAGCGACGTAGTGCCTGAACGGGACCAGCGTTCAGTGATCGTCATCGGATCAGGGGCATACAGGATCGGAAGCTCGGTTGAATTCGACTGGTGTTCCGTAAACGCCCTGATAACCGTGCGAAAAGAGGGGTACCGTTCGGTGATGATCAACTTCAATCCCGAAACAGTAAGCACCGATTACGACATCTGCGACCGGCTATATTTCGATGAACTCTCGTTTGAAAGGGTGATGGATATCATCGAACTGGAGAACCCGAAAGGGGTGATTGTCTCCACCGGAGGACAAAACGCCAATAACCTGGCGATGCCCCTGTTCCGGGCTGGTGTCAAGATCCTGGGGACCTCCCCGGAGAACATCGACCAGGCGGAGAACAGGCATAAGTTTTCTTTCCTTCTGGATGAACTGAAGGTGGATCAGCCACGCTGGAAAGAGCTCTCCTCCATGGAAGAGATCCACCAATTTGTAGAAGAGGTAGGGCTCCCGGTGCTGATCAGACCCTCTTACGTACTCTCCGGCGCAGCCATGAACGTGGTTTCCAACTACGACGAGCTGGATCTCTTCCTCCACCTCGCAGCCCGGGTCTCAAAGGAATACCCTGTGGTGGTGTCAGAGTTTGTCCAGAATGCCAAGGAGATCGAAATCGATGCCGTAGCCAGCGAAGGTGAGATCATTGCCTATGCCATCTCTGAGCACATTGAGTTTGCCGGGGTTCACTCCGGAGATGCCACAATGGTCTTCCCCGCCCAGAAGATCTATTTTGAAACGGCTCGCAGGATCAAACGGATCTCCCGGGATATCGCCTGCGCACTCCATATCACTGGCCCCTTCAACATGCAGTTCCTGGCTAAGGATAACGACATCAAAGTCATCGAATGCAACCTGCGGGCTTCGCGGTCATTTCCTTTTGTATCCAAGGTGATCAAGATCAACTTCATCGAACTGGCCACCCGGGTGATGCTTGGGATTCCAACGGAAAAACCGAATAAATCGGCATTCGATCTCGATTACATTGGGGTGAAAGCGCCCCAGTTCTCATTCTCACGGCTTCAGAAAGCCGACCCGGTACTGGGCGTTGAGATGGCTTCCACAGGAGAGGTGGGATGCATTGGTGAAAATTATTACGAAACATTGCTCAAAGCGATGTTTTCCGTGGGCTATCAGATCCCGAAAAAAAACATCCTTCTCTCCACCGGAGATGCCCGCTCCAAACTAGAACTCCTTCAGAGCGCCCGGATGCTGGCTGAAAAGGGATACCAGCTCTATGCTACCCGCGGATCGGCACTCTACCTGCAGGAAAACGGGATTCCCGTAACCATTCTTTTCTGGCCCGATGAGGAGCAACAGCCCAACACCCTGACCTACCTGCGGGAAAAGAAAATCGACCTGGGCATCAACATCCCCAAAGACCTCTCCAAGACGGAGCTAAACAACGATTATACCATCCGGCGGACAGCCGTGGACTTCAATATTCCGCTTATCACCAACGCCCGTTTGGCCAGCGCTTTCATCTACGGCATCTGCAAGCTGGAAGAAGGGATCAAGATCAAGAGCTGGGACGAATATTGATCAGGTATTCGTACCTTTGCCCTCTTTCTTCTTTTTAAAAGCAGTTAATTTCAAATCCATACACATGAAAACGAGCATCATTTTTAACCTCTTGACGGTGGCTGTGCTCGGTATGAGTCTGTTGCTGGGAGGTTGTAAAGAAAAACCTATGCAAGTCAGACAGATTCCGCTGGAGGATTTTTTTAAGAACCCTGAAAAATCCCGTTACCGGATCTCTCCCGACGGGAAATATTACTCCTACATGGCTCCCTATGAAAACAGGATGAATATTTTTGTTCAGGTGATTGGCAGCGATACAGCCATCCGTCTTACTTCAGAAATTGACCGGGACATCGCCGGCTATTTCTGGAAAAACCCAACCCGTTTATTGTACATGAAAGATACCGGTGGTGATGAAAACTACCGTCTGTACGGAGTCGATGTGGATGGCTCGAAACTGGTTTGCTTTACCGACTTTCCGGATGTGAGGACCGAGATCATTGACGATCTGGAGAACGTTCCAACCGAAGTCATCATCGGTATGAACAAACGAAATCCTCAGGTCTTTGATCCTTACCGGCTGAACATTGAAACCGGAAAAATGGAGATGTTGGCCGAGAACCCAGGAAACATCCAGGCCTGGATGCTTGATCACGATGGGAAACTTCGGGTCGCGCTGGCTATCGTAGACGGGATCAACACCCAGGTGCTTTACCGTGACAAGGAGAACCAGCCTTTCCGGGCGGTCCTGACGACCAGCTTTAAAGAGACCATGAATCCCCAATTCTTCACCTTTGATAACAAACATGTTTATGCAACCTCTAATCTGGGCCGCGATAAAACAGCCGCCGTTATCTTCGATATCGCAAATGGAAAAGAGATCGAAATGCTCTATGAGAATCCTGATTACGATGTGGATCGTCTAAGTTATTCCAGGAAGCGGAAAGTGCTGACTACCGCCAGTTATGAATCCTGGAAAGGGGAAAGACATTTCTTTGATGAAGAGGCTGAAAAAATCCATACCAGGCTTGATCAGGATCTGGGCGATTACGAAGTGGTTGTTACAGGGGCAACCCAAGAGGAGGACAAATTCATCATCCGCACTTACAGTGATCGTTCCTTAGGCGCCTATTATATCTACGACAAAAACAGCGATGAACTCACCAAGATTGTTGACGTCAGCCCCTGGATCGATGAAAATGAAATGGTTCCCCAGATCCCGGTCGAGTACCAGTCGCGCGATGGTCTTACCATCCATGGGTACCTCACCCTGCCTCTTGGATATACGATGGAAAATGCAGATGACCTTCCGGTGGTGGTGAATCCTCATGGTGGCCCCTGGGCCCGCGACAGCTGGGGATTCAACCCGGAGATCCAGTTTCTGGCGAACCGTGGATATGCTGTATTCCAGATGAATTTCCGTGGCTCGACCGGATACGGAAAGAAGTTCTGGGAAGAGAGCTTCAAGCAATGGGGATTGGCCATGCAGGATGACATCACCGATGGAGTTCAATGGCTGATCGATCAGAAAATTGCAGATGAAGAGCGGATCGCCATCTACGGCGGAAGCTATGGCGGATATGCAACCCTTGAAGGACTGGTTAAAACCCCCAACCTCTATGCGGCTGGCGTCGACTATGTAGGAGTATCCAACCTGTTTACCTTCTTGGAGACCATTCCTCCCTATTGGAAGCCGTTCCTCGATATGATGTACGAAATGGTTGGGAATCCAGTTTCTGACAGCCTTCAGTTTGTACAAACCTCACCGGCTCTCAATGCTGATCAAATCGTGGCACCTCTGCTGATCGCACAGGGAGCCAATGATCCCCGGGTAAATAAAGCAGAATCAGATCAAATGGTGGAAGCGCTTAAGGAACGTGGAATAGTTGTGGAGTACCTGGTCAAGGATAACGAAGGTCACGGTTTCCACAATGAAGAGAACCGCTTTGACTTCTACCGGGCGATGGAGAAGTTCCTGGGAGAGCATATGAAGTGATTGCACAGGATTGCACATGATTGCGCAAGATTGCACAGGAATGCACAGGAATGACGAATGCAGAGTCATAGTTTAATCATTCCTGGAATTACGGAAGCCTGCTCATGAATTGTGGGCCGGTTTTTTTTGGCGCCCCTGATAGAGAACTTTCTACACTATCCAAATTTTGTACACTTGCCCTTAACTTTTTTCAGGCCTTAAAATCTATTATGATACAACAAGCGCTTTACAACTTGACTCACTTCCAAATAAACTGGTTTACCGACTAAAAAACCGTTGTGATGTGGAGCGAAAAGCTTATTCCGATGCAATTTTATGGTATGAAAATGATATTCTCAATCCGGCTTCTCTGGATGATTCGATTTATTCTATTATCGATCTTGAAGATACTTACTTACTAATGGCTGCCGATAGCAACTCGGACGCCGGGTATTCAAATTACATTGGAACTTTGGTACAGTATAAACCAAAAACTGTCATAGAATTCAGGGAAATTAAAGAAGAGCTGATTAACCTATTGTTTAAGGAGATTTTGGAAGATGATACTAAGCCATTGGATCAGGTTTTGAACGAACAAGGCTATACACTTTCTCAGAATCATCCCAATCCGTTTAAAACAGAGACTATATTGAACTATAGCATTCCGGAAAAATGCAGTGTGAGAATTTCGGTATCAACTATTCTTGGTAGACACATTTTATCGCTCAATATATCTCAGCAAGAACCTGGAGAATATTCGGCCAGGATAAATCTGAATAATGTACCGGATGGATTATATATCTTTTCACTAGTTGTAAATGAAAAAGAAGTAGCCAGGGTAAAAGGCATTAAAATGGATTAACTTTGTAGAATCAAGAGGAGGATGGGAATCCCCTCCTCCTCTTGAAATCTCAAGACAATGAAAAAAATTTATCCTTACATTCTACTTATCTTCTTCAGTTCATTTATCAAACCTGGTTATTCTCAAATCACCCGTGGAGCCGATACTGCGGAGATCTATATTAATTGTTTTTGGTATGCCTATAATCTGAATTATTATGCTTGTATTCTCAGGTCAACAGACAATGGGGAACATTTCTCCATTCAGCATGTATATAACTCAAATGATTATTATCGGTATTATTATATAATTGCTGACTCCTTACCAGGAATAATTTATTTACCAAAAAATGCATGTGATACCATAGCGGTTTCAAATGATTATGGGATGAATTTCAATTTTTTCTCTCATTCTCCAAAAGCTCATGGATTAGCCGGAGGTTGTCTTTCAGGAGAGTTATATAAAAAATTAGGCACATCCTTAATTGATAAGTTATATAGGATTAATAGTTTCGGAGATACCTTTGAAATCGTTAATTCTACTTTTTTTTATTACAATTTAATGGATGTTGGAACAGAGCCGGGTGAACTATATGCTATTCAATTGCCAATGATATGGGATACTCTTGGCCTGGCATATAGTAATGATTACGGTTACTCTTTTATCACTTCATTTATTGACACAAGTCTGATTGCCAATCTGGGAGGATATCAGATCTTCCGTGGAACCGAACCCGGAGAGTTTTACCTGATCAGGTGCGACATGGATTACCGGTATTATATTTTTCACACCTTTGATTATGGTCAAACGCTTGAATTGAAGCATATCACTCAAGCCTACAATCATTCGGTGTGTTGGGAGGTTATGCAAACATTCACCGGGGGCAGGACCCCGGGGACTTTTTATTATGCGTATTGCACCATTGACTCGGGGGCTTTCCTGAATCCTCATACAAAAATCTGGCTCTATTTCAGCCGCGATTACGGAGCAACCTATACCACTTATTTTCACGATCTGGATAGTACATATACTGCTATCTCCTGGAAAGTCCCAACCCAAGAGAGGTTTCGGATCTATCCAAATCCTGTTACCGATAAATTTGCTATTGAACTTCCCCTTAACCACGCTAGCGTAGAAATTAAACTATACGACCTTACCGGCCGGCTCCAATCCACTATATTTATAGCTACTGCTCGGAAAAAGGCCGAAATCGATGTTTCACGTATTAAGCCAGGAATCTATGTGTTGAAGGTTCTGGAAGGAGAAAAGGTGGTAGGTGTGGAGAAGGTGGTGGTCCAATGACCTCTCCCCTGCCCTTCTCCTCAAAGAGAAGGGGGGATGTTCCCTCTCCTTGAGGAGAGGGTTAGGGTAAGCTGGATTTGCTTTAAACAAACTTCTCTCCTTTTTCCAGCCTCACATCGTTTACAAACTGCCGGATCTGTTGTTCGTCGGCTTTTTTGCAGATCAGCAGGACATTTTCTGATTCGACCACAATGTAATCGTTCAAGCCCTCCAGTACCACAAGTTTTTCGCAGGGCATGTTAACGATGCAATTAGTGGAGTCGTACATCATTACATTCTTCCCTACGATCGCGTTTCCGTTCTTATCCTGGTTGCGGTTCTCATAGAGGGAGCCCCAGGTTCCCAGGTCAGACCAGCCAAAATCGGCAGCCAGCACAAAGACATTGGGCGCTTTTTCCATCACTCCGTAGTCGATGGAGATGCTTTTACATACCTGGTATGTTCCAGTAATAAACTCCTTTTCATCGGAGGTGCCATATTTCCCGATCCCTTTTTTGAACAGGGCATCTACCTCGGGCAGGTACGCTTCGAAGGCATTCATGATGGATTTCAGCGACCAGATGAAGATCCCGGAGTTCCAGAGGAAGTCGCCACATTGAAGGAAGGTTTTAGCAAGATCCAGGTTGGGTTTTTCAGTGAAGGTCTTGACCTTTTTTATCTGGGGGTTTTTAGGATAAACCTCTTCTTCGGTAAACTGGATATACCCATAACCGGTATCAGGACGGCTGGGTTTGATGCCCAGGGTCAGAAGCCAGTTATGTTCAGAAGCCGCCTGTAAGGCGGACCGGATGTTATCCAGAAAGACCTTCTCCTTCAGGATGATATGGTCAGAGGGGGCAACGACGATCCGTGCATCGGGATCACGGTAAAGGATGCAGTAGTTTGCATAAGCGATGCACGGGGCTGTATTTCGCCTGGATGGTTCGCAGAGAATCTGTTCCGGCGTAATCTGCGGGATCTGCTGCTGTACCAGGTCTTTATACAGCTCGTTGGTAACGATGTAAATATTTTCAGTCGGACAGATAGTTGCAAACCGGTTGAAGGTTTGCCGGATAAGTGTCTCACCCGTTCCCAGGATATCGATGAACTGTTTGGGATGGGAAATTCGGCTCATGGGCCAGAAACGGGCGCCGATTCCGCCCGCCATGATCACACAGTAATAATGTTTCGACATAGCAAGGGGGGGTTGGTTTATTGCAAAAATAGGATAAAGCGGTAGAAATTCAACAGGGAGAGCGGGTTTTTTAAGTTTCTGCCGGGAAAACACGGGCAAGAGGAGAAAAAAGATAAATTTTCCGGTCTTTTAACCGCAGGCAACGGTATCTTTTCCGCAGTTTTCCCTCTTTCCGGAAAAGCATCCCTGAAGTCGTTGTAAACCGGCCGCCATCAGGCAGTTCTTCAATCAGAATCCCTGCAACAGGCCGGTCAAACTGAAGCAACACCCTGGCTAAAAGCGGATCGCTGTAAGTGGAAGCACGGGGATTCCTCATATGTACGGTGAGTGCCTCCAGGATCTTTTCAGGGAATATCTTCCGTGTAAGAAAAAGATCCATCAGGCACATGAAATCCTTCTTCCATTCGGGACCGTGCGGCGGTTTCCGTCGTTTCCGTTTTAGAAAGTCAGGTTGATGGTGCTTTTCGAATACATGGTAATGTGCCATCTCATGAATGAGGGTGATCAGGAAGGCATATTCATTGAGGGTTTTGTTGACAGAGATGACCGGAAGCGAGCCATTTTTCGGGGGTCTGAAATCACCCGATTTAGTAGTTCTTCCCCAGGTAATCAGCAGGCTGACTTGATGTTTTTTGAACCAATCAACAATGAAGGGAACAGCAGGCTCCGGAATGTTGCCTGATAACGCATTTCGAAACTTTACGAAAAGAGGTTCATCGTGTTCAATGGGAGGTAAAGGTGCTGACTGAAAGAGGGACAGTTGCAATTTTTCCTGGGTTTTGGATATCGTCTCGGGTGCCGGTGCGTCGAACAACTTTCAAAAATAGTGGAAAATATGATCAACAGGATCATCCACAGAAGGTATTTCGGGCACTTTTTCATTCCTGCTCCTATTTCTTCCGTGCTTTTTTGGCACCCTTATCCGGAAGTTTACACTCCTTCTCTTTCGGATAGCGGTTATAATAATTGGTACTGGAACAGGCCGAAGTGAAGAGAAATATTCCTCCAGCCAAAATCAATACCACCAGATATAATCTTCTTTTTTTCAACGCAGATGACATATAAAATAAAACTCCGGAGAATTTGTTTTAGTATATGAACTTCCCAATATCCTGAAATGTTATAAATTAGCATTGCGAAAATATGTACAAATTATTAGTTACGATCGGGCAATATGTGCTTTTGATGAGCAGGGTGTTCACCCGTCCGCAGAAGGGAAGGATTTTCTGGAATCATCTCTTTGAAGAATTCCAGCACCTCGGAGTGGAGTCACTCGGGATCGTGGCCATCATCTCGACCTTCATGGGAGCGGTGGTAGCCATCCAGACTGCTTTCAACATCGACAGCCCGCTGATCTCTCTCTCCATGGTCGGGTATACAACAGTTCAATCAGTGATACTGGAGTTCTCTCCAACGGTCATCAGTCTGATCCTGGCAGGAAAAGTGGGATCGAGGATTGCTTCCGAGATCGGTACCATGCGGGTGACCGAGCAGATCGATGCCCTGGAGATCATGGGGGTCAATTCGGCCAATTACCTGATCTTTCCTAAAGTGATTGCCTGCCT
The DNA here is from genome assembly GCA_043810345.1 of Bacteroidota bacterium. Taxonomy (GTDB): domain Bacteria; phylum Bacteroidota; class Bacteroidia; order Bacteroidales; family FEN-979; genus QYOJ01. The sequence continues at coordinate 14,217 of JBDROF010000107.1, forward strand.
GCTGATCAATCCCGTGTTGATCGTCTTCAGTATGTGGTTGGGGGTGATTGGGGGCTGGCTTGCTATGGGAACTTCCGGCCTGGTCACTACCACCGATTACCTTTATGGCATCAGGATTGATTTTGATCCGTATATTGTCTTTTATGCGCTCATCAAAACTGTCTTTTTTGCCTTTATCATTGCCACGGTGGCCGGATTCCACGGGTATAGGACCGAGGGTGGCGCCCTGGAAGTGGGACAGGCAAGTACCAAGGCGGTGGTATACAGCAGCATCCTGATTATCCTATTCAACCTGATACTTACCCAAATCCTGCTCACATGATCGAAGCGGTAAATATCAACAAGTATTTTGGCGACAATCATGTCCTGAAGAATATCTCCTGCCTGTTTGAGAAAGGCAAAAACAACCTGATCATCGGGCAGAGTGGATCAGGTAAAACGGTGCTGATGAAATGTTTGGTTGGATTGTACGAAGTGGATTCGGGAGAGGTGCTTTATAACAACCGCAATTTCTCCGCCATGAATACGGAACAACGGAAGCTGGTCCGGCAGGAAATCGGCATGCTGTTCCAGATGGGAGCGTTGTTTGACATGATGAATGTAGAGGAGAATGTGATGTTTCCGCTAAGCATGTTCACCAATAAATCCATGGAGGAGAAGCTTGAAAGGGCGAACTTTGTGCTAAAACGGGTGAACCTCGAAAATTCCAATGCACTGATGCCCTCTGAACTCAGTGGCGGAATGCGTAAACGGGTAGCTATTGCCCGGGCCATTGCCATGAATCCGCAGTACCTCTTTTGCGACGAGCCCAACAGTGGCCTTGATCCGCAAACGGCAGGGGTGATCGACCACCTGATCCAGGAGATCACCCAGGAGTATGATATCACAACCATTGTCAATACCCACGATATGAACTCAGTACTCAGCATCGGCGACCAGGTGAACTTCATTTATAAGGGAGATTTGTGGTGGCAGGGCACCAAAGATGAAATCCTGGAAACTATCAATCCTGAACTCAAAGAATTTGTTTTTGGAACAGAACTCACCTCCCGACTGAAAAATATTCATTCCTGATGCAGGTAATCGATATCTTTATCCTGATCTTTGCCGGGTTGATGATGATCCTGGGTTTCCGCAAAGGTCTGATCATCAGCCTTGTCTCCCTCGTGGCTCTAATCTTAGGTGTCTACCTGGCGATCTATTTCTCCAACTTTGCCGGAAAACTTATCAACTCTGCTTTCAACATCTCGTCTACTTTCCTCCCGCTGATCTCCTTTATCATCACCTTTCTTGCCGTTCTGATTGGCTTGTTGTTGCTCGGGAAACTGATTCAAAAACTGGTAGACGGGATGGGAATGGGATTTCTGAATCACCTGGCAGGGGCTATACTGGGACTGATTAAAAGCTTCCTGATCCTGAGTGTCATTTTTTTCGTCATCAGCATTGCCGACCCCAAACAGAAACTGATTTCTCCCAAAGCAAAGAGGGAATCGATCTTCTACGGGCATTTCGCTTCGGTCTTCCCCACCATCATGAGCTGGACCGGCACAGAGCTCAAGGTGCCGGAGCTGTTGAAATAACCCTGAGTTATTGCACATCATTGCCATCATTGCCATCATTGCACATCATTGCACATCATTGCCATCATTGCACATCATTGCACATGATTGCCATAATTTTCTCAATCACCTTCTCCGCCTTTATCTCTCTCATACAATGACAATCCAGGCTTCTACGACAATCGTTGCAGGTTTTATCCAGCACCAGGTACGCTGCTTTTTTCCCAAGCGGTGCCCAGCGGATGGGGAAAATCGGGCGCATGGGGGCGTAAATGCCGACGGCTACTTTTCCGAAGGCAGCGGCAAGGTGAAGCGGACCGGTGCTGGCGGCTACCATTCCGTCGCATTCCCGGATGAAATCTATGATCTCAGGAAGAGAAAACTTCCCGGTCATGTCGGTCACCTCCTCCCGGTGCCGTCCGAGAAACTCTTTCATCAGCTCCCCCTCCGCCCCGGTACCTGTAATGAAAATCCGGAACCGGTCTTTCGGTAAAAGCTCAATCAGCCGGGAGAAATTCTCCAGCCCCCACTCGCGGGCGCTGCCTTTGGATTTCGGGTGGAGGATCAGGTTGAATTTAGATCCGCGATGTGCGATTCGCGATTCGCGATCCGCAGTATCAGACAGTTTATTATTTGCTACGGGTTCCGAATCCTGCGTCACATTTCCCGTATCGCGTATCCCGTATCGCGCATCCGGCATCAGGCCGTAGTACTCCGGTATCTCCTCCCTTTCCAGCTTCACATCGATCCCCAGCGGCTTCAGCAACTTCAGGTTAAGCTGGGCTTCGTGGAGGTTGGAACGTTTCCGGCTGAACCAGATCAGACGGTTGCAGTACCACCAGGTAAAAAAACGATGGGTGGTTCCTATGCGCAGGGGAATTCCGCTGAGTTTGGCCAGTTTCGTGATCCCGCTGACCTGGAAGACATGGATGACGGCATCGGCCCGAAACCTCCGGAAGGTTTCAATTTGTTCGCGGTAATCGAGATCTTTGATGGCATCCCAGTTGATGAATTCATCCACGAAGGCGCTGGCTTCAATGACAGGCTGGGTATAACTTCTGCCGAGGAAAAGAATGGTAACACCGGGAAGGTGTTGTTTTATTACACCAGCCATCGGGAGGGTCAGCACAACATCTCCTATACTGTCGGTCCGGCTGAGGATGATCCGTTTCAATCCAGGATGGCTTTGATGCCCGGCAGCTCCTTTCCTTCAATATACTCCAACATCGCCCCTCCGCCTGTGGAGACATAGCTGACTTTGTCGGCCAGCCCGTATTTGTTGATGGCTGCCACCGAGTCGCCCCCGCCAATCAAGGTAAAAACGCCTTTTTCGGTAGCTTTGGCTAATGCTTCAGCGATGAACTTCGTTCCCTCTTCAAAGTGTTTCATCTCAAAAACACCCATGGGACCGTTCCAGAGGATGGCAGCCGATTTATCGATGGGATGTTTAAACTTACGACAGGAAGAGGGTCCAATGTCGAGCCCCATCCAGGGGATCTGGATATCATAAGCGCTGCAGATCTTTTTGTTGGCATCGTTGGAAAAGGCATCGGCCACCACGGCATCAGGAGGAAGATAAAGGTTGACTCCCAACATCTTGGCCCCCTCCACAATATTTTTGGCCAGATCCAGCAGGTTGTCCTCCACCAGCGAGGCACCCACCTCGCCACCCATCGCTTTGATGAAGGTGAACATCATGCCGCCACCAATCACAAGGTTATCCACTTTGTCCATCAGGTGGTTGATGATCTCGATCTTACCCGACACCTTGGCTCCGCCCAGGATGGCGGTAAAGGGACGTGGGGTATCTTTGAGCACTTTGTCTATGTTGACGATCTCGTTCAACATGACATATCCGAATAGCTTTGCATCCGGAAAAAATTTCGCGATCATGGTAGTAGAGGCATGTGCCCGGTGAGCTGTTCCAAATGCGTCGTTGACATAGACATCTCCGTGGTCGGCCAGCTGACGGGCAAATCCTTCATCCCCCTTTTCTTCTTCCTGATGAAAACGAAGATTCTCAAGAAGCAACACCTCTCCCGGCTTTAATCCTGCTGCCAGCTCTATTGCGGAAGGGCCGGTACAGTTGTCAGCAAACTTCACCTGACGACCCAGCTTCTCCGACAGGTAGGGAACCACGTGCTTCAATGAGAATTTCTCTTCCGGCCCGCTTTTCGGCCTGCCGAGATGAGACATCAGGATCACTGCACCCCCGTCGTTCAGAACCTTTTCAATGGTGGGGATAGTGGCATCTATCCGGGTGGTATCGGTGATCTGGAAGGATCCATCCAGGGGAACATTAAAATCAACACGAATCAACGCCCGTTTGTCCCGGAAGTTGAAATCATCAATCGATCGCATAGTGGTTATCTTTTGTACCTTAGGCAAAATTAAAATTTTTATATGGCTTTTAGCATACTCTTTTTAATTTTACACGGAAAAGCAAGAACCGGATGAAGAACCTGAACATCACATTGATCCAGACGACCCTTTTCTGGGAAGACAGGCCTAAGAACCTGGATCACTTCAGAAAGCTGATTGAGAGGATTCCACAGCAAAGTGACCTGATCCTGCTACCTGAGATGTTCAATACCGGGTACTCCATCAACCCCGAGTTCTGTGCGGAACCCATGGATGGGCCCTCCATGCTTTTCCTTCTGGAGATGGCAAGGTCCAGTCAGGCTGCTGTGGCAGCCACCCTGCTGATCATGGAAGAGGGGGAATATGTCAACCGTCTGGTCTTTTATTATCCGGATGGGACCCGTATGACATACGACAAACGGCATCTTTTCCGTTTGAGTGGAGAGGCCGGGATTTTCAAAGGAGGGGAGGAAAGGATCGTCATCCCATTGAAAGGGTGGAAGCTGATGCCGATGATCTGTTACGATCTGCGGTTTCCGGTATGGAGCAAAAACAGGATGATAGCAGGCGAATACGAATACGACCTGCTCTTCTACCTGTCTAACTGGCCCATCGTACGATCACATGCCTGGAGGGCACTACTCGTGGCACGGGCGATTGAAAACCTTTCCTTTGTAGCCGGGGTGAACCGGATCGGGGAAGATGGCAACGGGATGGAACACACCGGCGATTCCATGGTGGTGGATCCCAAAGGACTGGTCCTTTACCAGGCTCCTTCCGGTGAAGAGGCAGTGCAGACCATCACCCTGAATTACATGAATCTGAAGCTTTTCCGGGAGGCATTTGCTTTTGGACAGGATTGGGATACCTTTGCGATACATTAACGAAGATTTCCATGCCGAAAATCTCGGTTGTCATCATCGTCTTCAACGAAGAGAAAAACATCCGCCGCTGCATCGAATCTGTCCGGGAGCTGGCTGCGGAGATCGTGGTTGTAGACTCGATGTCGACCGACCACACTGCGGAGACATGCCGTTCTCTGGGCTGCCGGGTGATTCCACGCGAATTCGATGGGTACGGTACGCAAAAACAATTTGCTGTTGATCAGGCCACCCACGAATGGATTTTCTCCATAGATGCCGACGAAGTGGTGACACCTGAATTAAAAGAGGAGGTCAGAGAGCTATTCAACCGGCCGGTGATCGATGAAGCTGGATTTGAGCTCTGTTTCTCGCTGGTCTACCTCGGAAGGAAACTGAAATATGGTGGAGCAGGAAGTGATTATCATCTTAGGTTATTTAACCGAAGTACCGGAGGGTTTACGAAAGTAAAAATCCATGAAGGCATTGAAGTAACGGGAAAGATCAGGCGTCTCCAGGGGGAGATGCTCCACTACTCTTACCAGGGTTTGACCCACCATCTGGAGAAGATCAACTACTATACCAGCCGGGCAGCAGAAGGCTATGTACATCGGGGAAAACGGTTCTCAAAAATTTGGGCCGTCCTGAAGTTCCCGATAAGCTTTCTCCAGTTTTATTGCTGCAAAGCAGGATTTCTGGACGGATATCCCGGTTTTATGTGGTCGTTGCTGGCTGCTTTTTACGCTTCCCTGAAGATTGCGAAATCCATTGAGTTAATGGAGGAAAAGAGGTGAGCCTATGGACACATAAAGGATTGCCTATCCTGCTGTATCATAAAGTTGCGGATGACCGGCAGGATGGGTTGACCGTGACAACAGCAAAGCTGGAGGATGAACTCTCTTTTCTGGTTGAAAAAGGATACGAAACCATCTCGTTCCTTGATCTGAAGGAATCGATCGAAACGGCCAAAAAACTCCCGAAGCAACCGGTTATCATCACCTTTGACGATGCGTACGAAAATTTCCTGACCCATGCCTTGCCCGTCCTGCATCGGCTCAAGATGAAGGCTACTCTCTTTGTCCCGGTAGCATTTTTGGGAAAAACGAACCTGTGGGACCGGGGAATTGAAAAGATACTTACAGCCGAACAAGTGAAACGGATCCAGGAGAATAAATCCATCGAAATAGGAATCCATTCTTTTCTTCACAGAAGCTACGCCGAACTGGCCCCTGAAGATATGAAGGAGGATCTGAAGAACTGTTTCAATACCCTGGAATTCCATCATATCCTGACCAGCAGGGTATTGGCTTATCCTTTCGGGGGATACCCTAAAAAGGATCCGGAACTAAATCGTCAGATGAAGGAGATTTTCACCGCCATGCAACTCTGGTTTGCCGTGAGGATTGGCAACAGGATCAATCCGTTGCCGGTGAAAGACAGGTATGAACTGAAGCGGATCGACATAAAAGGGACCGATTCGTTCCGGACCTTCAGGATTAAACTTACCAGGGGTCGAAAAAATCCATTTGCCTGAGTATGACATTTGAACGGGGTTATCAGATTTTTGTGAGGACATCCTACATCGTAGGGATCACCATCATCATTGTCTTCCTGCCGTTTTCAAAATACATACTGAGCATAGGTATGTGGACGATTACCGGGGCATGGATCCTGGAACGGGTAAACCTGACGAAATTTCTCGGCTTTTTCCAAAAAGGCTCCCTTTTCAGAAAAATCACGCTTGCCTTCCCATACACACTGATGCTGTGGTTTGAGAGCATGGGGAGAGGATTCAGGATCTTTTCCCGGAATAAACCCGCCATGATCCTCGCCTCCGTCTATCTGCTACACATCCTTGGGCTCATTTTTACTTCCGATTTTGGATATGCACTCAAGGATCTCAGGACCAAAGCACCGATGTTGATCCTGCCGATCTACTTTGCCACTTCCAAGGCATTCGGACAGAGTGATTTTTACCGGTTTCTGCTGATCTTCGTGGTCAACCTGGTGATCGTCACCCTGGCCAATACGTGGAAACTGTTCAATTTTGAGTTCATTGATATCCGCGACATCTCCGTTCACATCTCCCACATCATTCTTGGCCTGATGATCAGCATGGCTCTCTTCGTATCAGGCTATTTCCTGATCCGGAAAAAGCGGATCTCCATCTGGATCAAAACGGGGGCTTTCATCCTGACCACATGGTTTCTCATTTACCTGGTGATCTCCAGGTCTTTCACCGGCTTGGGAGTTTTTCTGATCACCCTGCTGCTGCTGCTGGTTATTTATACATTTCGTAGCAGAAGCATCTGGCTGAAAGCCGGCTGCATTCTCTCTATTTTATTGATGGTTGTTGGGGGAGGGCTCTACCTGAGGTCGATAGTCCAGGACTATTACCGGGTGGAGAAAATGGATTTCAGCTCCCTGGATACGATTTCGTCTCAGGGAAACCGGTACACGCATTATACAGAGAACAGACAAACGGAAAATGGACATTATGTTTGGATTTACATCCAATGGGAAGAGCTTCGTGAAGGATGGACCAGAAGATCAGAGATTCATTTCGACAGCACCGACCTGAAAGGACAGGAGGTAAAATATACCCTGATACGGTACCTCTCTTCCAAAGGGTGCCGGAAAGATGCAGGTGGGATAGAGGAGCTTACGGATAAGGATATCGAAGCCATTGAACGTGGCATTGCAGATGTGGTGAACCTCAACCGCTTAAGCATTCGGGGCCGGATCTATGAGTTTTTGATGGGGTACGAAACGTACCATGCTTCAGGTAATCCGACGGGCTCATCCCTGATGCAGCGACTGGAATTCTGGAAAGCCAGCTGGGGGATTATCTATGATCACTGGCTTACCGGCGTTGGCACCGGCGATATGAATCACGCCTTCGAGGAACAGTATGAAAAGATGAATACCAAACTGGCAGAGGAGCAGTGGTGGCGATCCCATAATCAATTTCTCTCCATCCTGATAGGTTTTGGGATCATCGGCCTGATCTGGTTTCTTGTTTCTCTTATTTACCCCGCCTGGGTAAAACGAGGATTCAAGGATTATTTCTTTCTTACCTTTTTCATCATCGCTATGCTATCCATGCTCACCGAGGATACCTTGGAATCACAGGCCGGTGTCAGTTTCTTTTACTTTTTTTATGCATTTTTCCTGTTCGGGCGAAGGGACCAGGATCCGCTTTAATTTATTTTTTACCTTGCATTGACTTTTTAAAAAATGACTATGGAAGAGTCTCTCCAAATTCCTGCCGGCCGGTGGCTGGTCATTGTGAATCCCAATGCCGGTGTGAAAAAGGGAGCCAAAGAGTGGCCGAAAATCCTGGAGATCATCGAGCGTGAAAGGATAGACCATCATCATCTGTTGACGAAGCATAAGGATCATGCGATCCATCTTACCAGGAAAGCGATTGAAGAGGGATACCGTGCCATCGGGGTGGTGGGTGGCGACGGAACCATGAACGAAGTGCTCAACGGCATTCTTCTTCAGCAGGCTTGTCCGGTTTCGGAGATAACCCTTGGGATGATCCCGGTAGGGACCGGCAACGACTGGTGCCGGATGTTCAACGTACCGTTTGATCATGAAGGTGCGGTCAGGCTCCTGAAAAAGAAGCGGACATTCATACAGGATATCGGGAAAGTGACCTACCATAAAAAAGGTCAAACCTTCGAACGGTACTTTATGAATGTGGCCGGAATGGGGTACGACGCACTGGTAGCTAAAAAGACCAATCTCCTCAAGGAGAAAGGTTATGGAGGCCCGCTCACCTACTTCTGGTTTGTCTTTGCCAGCCTGTTTCAGTACAAGTTTATGGATGCGGTGATCGAAGTGGATGGCAAGACCGTATTCAAAGGGGAGATCTTCTCCATGAACGTCGGCATCTGCAAGTACAACGGAGGAGGCATGATGCAGCTGCCCTATGCCGTTCCCGACGATGGTCTAATGGATGTCACCCTCATCAAAAAAGCCCCCAAATGGATGGTTATCCGTCATACCAATAAGTTGTACAACGGTACTTTGGTGAATCTCCCAATGGTAGAAACCTACCAGGGAAAAACCATACGAATCCGTTCCACCGGGGCAATCTACCTTGAAACCGACGGAGAATCGCTGGGGCACACCCCTTTTACCTTTGAGATCCTGCCGAAAGCGGTGAGGGTAGTAGTTGGTGAGCTGGTGGACTGGTAAGTAAATGGCTAGGTATGTGCAATTCATGGCAATTCATGGCATTTCCCTCCAGTCTCCTCCCTCTTTGATCAACTCAATCAGCTCCTCCACCGCCACCGATTCATCCACCTGCTTCTTCACTAACTTTTGCCCCTTGTACAGGTTCACTGTCCCTTGACCAGCGCCAACGTAGCCATAGTGGGCGTCGGCCATCTCGCCGGGGCCGTTCACGATGCATCCCATCACGGCGATCTTCAATCCAGTGAGGTGACCGGTTCTCTCTTTTATTTTTTGTACCGACTCCTGGATGTTGAACAGGGTGCGGGCACAGGAGGGGCAGGAGATGTATTCGGTACGGGTGATACGAACGCCGGTTGCCTGCAGAATACCGTAAGCTACGGGAATTTCAAGCTCGGGATCCTCGGTGATAGAGACCCGGATGGTATCGCCGATCCCGTCGGCCAGGAGGCTCCCGATCCCTATGGCCGATTTCAACCGGCCGTCTTCGCCTGCACCGGCTTCGGTCACTCCCAGGTGTAAGGGATAGTCCATTCCCTCTGCCTTCATCCGTTCCACCAGCAACCTGTTTGCCTGAATCATCACCCGGGTGTTGGATGCCTTGAGGGAGAGCACCAGGTTCCCAAATCCATGATCTTCACAGATCCGCGCAAATTCCAATGCCGACTCCACCATCCCCAGGGGGGTATTGCCGTACTTTTCCATGATCCGCTCTGATAGGGATCCGTGGTTGACCCCTATCCGAACAGCGGTACCATATTCCTTGCCGATCTTCAACAGCGGAGCCAGTCTGTTTGAGACCTGCTCCAGGTACTGCTGATCGGATATCCGCCATTCGCTATTCGCTGTTCGCTGTTCGCTCTTTATTATTCCTCGTCCTTCATCCTCCGTTCTTCGTTCTTCGTTCTTCGTTCTTCGTTCTTCGTCCTTCGTCCCTCGTATATAGTTTCCCGGATTGATCCGTACTTTTTCCACAATCGTTGCTGCGATCTCCGCAATCTTTGGATTGAAATGAACGTCGGCAATCAACGGAGTGGTAAATCCCGCCGCCCGGATCCTCTTTTTGATCTCCCGGAGATTCTCCACATCCTTCATCCCAGGCACGGAGATCCTTACGTATTCGCAACCGGCTTCGATCATCCGGATCGCCTGCGCCACCGTTCCATCTGTATCCAGGGTATCCGTGTTGGTCATCGACTGCACCCGAATCGGGTAATCCCCCCCCATGGGCAAATCGCCAAGGTTTACGAGCCGGGTTTTAAATCTTGTAAAAGGCGATTTGAAATTCATGACTTCTGGGGGTTACTGGATGGTAAAATTAGGGAAATCATCCCTGAAAACAGATGAACCATCGAAAAAGGGAAAAGAATTGACAAAGATTATGTATTTTTATCTTCCCAATCGTAAGAAACCAAATATTTTGTCATGAAAACATTTCTACGTTCAGTTGGCATGGGATTCATCGCCATCCTCATCCCGTGCCTGATCCTGTCACAGCATTATGTGCCCATCGAATCCCTGGATAAAAATGCGATCCTGGAAGAGTTCACCGGCGTTAACTGTGTTAATTGCCCGGCTGGCCATCAGGTGATGGCGCAGATCCTGGCTAACAACCCGGGAAGAGCATTCTGCGTGGCCTATCATCCCTACAATTCAAGTTACACGACACCCTATCCTGGCGATCCCGATTTTCGCCGCCATTTCCCCGACAGTTTATACATGATACCCTACTGCGGAACCAGCCGGTTCATGCCGAGTGCATTTATCCAGCGCCGTGTGTGGACACCCCCCGAACGACTGATGAGCCGCTCGGTATGGACATCCCATGCCAACACCATCATGGGAGAACCCTCACCAATGAATGTCGGGATGGCTACCGCGTACGATCCGGCAACCCAGATCCTGACCGTTGTGGTGGATATTTATTACACCGAGGATTTTACCGGTGATCACAACCTGATGGTGACCCTGGCCGAGAACAACCTGGTTTCCCACCAGTCGGGAGGGACTTACCCGTATGTACACAAACACACCTTCAGGGAAGCGTTTGTCGGACAATGGGGTGATCCGATCGTAACAGATGCTACGGCAGGCACCTTTTATACCCGGATCTTTACGTATGATTATTTTGGGACCGACTACGTCATGGAAAATTGTGAACTCATGGCCTATGTGATCGACAACGCCTCCACCGAAGTGATCACCGGGATCGGTTGTGCTGCCGGAGATACCACCTACATCACGCCGGATGTAAACCTGACCGCCGACACCCTCTTTTTTGTAGATCCGCAGCAATGCCTGGATGGTCAGGTCGTGACCATTACCAACAATTCTACTCTGGATCTGGACCTGCTTTACGTGCAGCAGGAGTCATCCGGCACCTCCCCGTTCATATGGATGGTAGACCCCTGGCCATTCACCGGCTTCCCGCACACCCTGGCACCGGGGGAATCGGTCGACCTGAATGTTGTGATACCCTTAACTACCGATGGCCTGATTGAGTTTCTCTATGATGACCTGATGGTAGTGAGCGAAATAGATACACATTATGTGACGATCGCCGTGAATGAAGGTCTCTACTCCGGCATCGGGGATCCGGCAAACACCGGAAAAAGTACCCTCTCCATGAACTACCCCAATCCGTTCAGGGCCAGCACCACGATAGAGTATTCCATTCCCCGGCCGGCAACGGTATTGATCGAGGTATTCAATGCAAACGGACGAAAGTTAAAAACCCTGGTAGATGCGCCGCATGCCTCGGGTAACTTCAAAGCCACCTGGAACGGTACGGATGAAACCGGACAGCAACTTCCCTGCGGGATCTACCTCTACCGGATGAAAACAGCTGACGCGACCCTTACGCGGCGCTGTGTACTCTTACGGTAGCTGACCAAGATGGTGATGAGGTGATGGGGTGCTCTTGTGACACCACTTACTTCAATCCCTTGACGTTGGATTTTCCGGCCACGAAATCCTTCAGGTAAAACGGCTCAAAGTAAGCCAGGTTCTCGAACCGGTTTTCATGGAACCGTTTTTCTGCAAGTGGGATCATGAACCTGGCAGAAGCCTGAAAATCCTTTATAAATAAGGCATTTGGCAGATAGGAAAGAACCTCTCTGCATTTTTCGGCACCGTTCCCTGCAAAAAGTATCGCGTACTCTGCCAGCAGATCTTTAAAAGTATCCCTTTCGATAATTACCGCTTCTACCGGCCTGATCGCCATACGGTTTTCATCATACACAGCACAAAAGACCTCCATCCGCCGGGCGTCGATCATAGGACAGAAGAGCAGTTGGCAGTTGGCAGTTGGCAGTTGGCTGTTGCTCCCCTCCCTTTTTGGGGAGGGGTTGTGGGAGGGGTTACTAATCATTCCCATCGCCATCGCCTCCAACGTATGGACTGCGATCATGGGTTTGTCCAATGCATAACACAGTCCTTTGGCGGAGGCCACCCCGATGCGAAGACCGGTATAGGAACCCGGGCCCATGCTCACCGATACAGCATCCAGATCAGTAAAGTGTAATGAGGTTTCCCTGAAAACATCTTCTACAAACACGGTTAACACGGAAGAGTGGACGTTGGGGGCGCTTGACTCACGCAGTGAGAGGATTTTCCCATCGCGTGAGAGGGCAACAGAACAGACCGGGGTAGCCGTTTCAATGGCCAGGATCAGCGACATTATTTGCCGGCGCTAAAAAGATCTTTACGGTCAACTTTCCTTACCTTGTCGCCATCCTTTAGGGTTTTGGAAACCACCGAATAGGGCGAAGTGATCACCTCAAGGCTGTCGGACAAGCCCGATAGGATCTCAATATAGGTGTTGTCCTGGATGCCTGTTTTGACATCCTGTTTTTTGGCAATCCCATCTTCAAAGACAAACACACACTCCTGGATCTCCTCCTTCTTTTGTGTGGTGACCCGTTCAATTTCATCTTCACCCCGTTGTACGGTCTCCCTGTTTTTTGCATTCAGCTTATCCAGGGTATCCTGTGATACACGTGTTGTCACAGCCTGGATGGGTACCGTGAGTACATCGAAGGCCGTTTCGGTCTGGATCTCCACCGTGCAGGACATCCCCGGGCGGAATGGGCTATAAAAGGACTTTTCAGGGTCCATTAAGTCTGCGTATGACTCTTTCAACAGGTGTATTTTTACGTTAAAGTTGGTCACTTGATCTACACTAACCCCTGTTGTATTGGCCGAAGTGGCAATTTCGGTCACGATCCCTTTGAATTTCCGGTTAAGGTATGCATCCACTTCGATGAGAGCGGTATCGCCGAGGGTTACCCGTATGATATCATTTTCATTTACTTCAACCTGGGCCTCCATCTCATTGAGGTTAGCCAGCCGCATGATCTCCGTGCCACTGGAAAACTGGGATGCGCCGGTCACACGTTCACCTTTCAGTACATTGAGTTTGGAAACGGTCCCTTCGTTAGGGGCAAAAATTGCCGTTCGGGTCAAATCTTCCGTGGCGCGCTTCAACCCTGCTTCCGAGCTCTTCACCATGAACTCCGATGCTTTCACCTCCTGTTTGGCGGATGTAACCTGCGCTTTGGCCACCTCAAAATTGGCGTTAGCCTGGTCAAAGTCGGCCTTGGAGATCACATTCTGTTCAAATAACTTTTGCTGGCGTTCGAAGTTCAGACGGGCGTTTTCGAATTGTGCCTCCATCTGAACCTGGCGGGCTTTGGAATTCGACTCGTTGGCTTTTTGGGTGTTCAAAGAAGCCACACTCTGATCATACTGGGAGATGTAAATTTCAGGGTCGATCTTGGCCAGCAGATCCCCCTTCTTCACCTGGCCGCCCTCTTTTACATAGAGTTCAACTACCTCACCGGAGATGTAGGGTGAGATTTTTACATCGGTCTCAGGTTGGATCTTCCCGTTGGCCGAAACAGTCTGTACAATCGTCCGCTTGGCCACCTCTTCCACAGAGACTTTGATCCCCTCATTCTTGCTTCCTTTAATAACGGCTAAAACAATGATAATGGCTAGTACAGCGACCGCTGCAATGATGATCCAGAGTTTCTTCTTTGATTTTTTAGGAGTCATGGATTTGATGTTTATTATTGACTGATACGAATAGGATTCCCCATGTAGAAGTCAAGTATCGTGGTTTTAAAAATGAAATCGTACTTGGCCTGCAGGAACTCGGACTGGGCGCTCGTCAGATCTTTTTTGCTGTTGTTGTAATCGTAGGAGGTCACCATTCCAACGTCAAACTTTTGTTCAGTGTATTTAAATGATTCCTTCTGGGCCGTAACTTTCTGTTCGGCCGATGTATATTTATGAAGTGCAGCTACTGCATCTGCATAAGCCTGTTCAATGGTCTTCTGAAGTGTGCGTTTTCTCTGTTCCAGATCCAGCTCAGCGATATTCCGTTGTATTTTCGACTGGGTAATCCCGGAGCGCACCTGCCAGCCATTGAAAATAGGAATAAAAAGACGAAAGCCGAGCGAAAAATTATCGTTGTCGTTCCACTGATCGGAAAATGATTTTGTCATATATGAATAGGCAGAGTGATGCCCCAGGACAGTATCGTGGGTGAGCTGGGTGATCCCGATGGGATACTCTGTGATGACCGGTGGAATAGATGGATCGACAGATCTTGCAGCACCGGAATATCCCGTGGCATAGGACCCACTGAAGGAGAGGCTGGGTGACTGCCCACCACGGGCAATCGCCAGCCCTTTCATAGCGCTCTCCACCCGGAGTTCTGCACTCTTGATCTCCGGCCGGGTGTTCAACGCATGTCCGTAAATGACATCGGCTGTCACCAGCTCTGCCGGCGGGGCCACCTCTTTTAATAGCGGCTTTTCGATATCAAAATCACGGGAAACAGTGAGGTCAATCAGTTGCTGAAGGGAAAGGCAGGCAATGTTCAACCGGTTTCTGGCTTCTACCGTATTTAACTCCTCTGTGGAGGCTTGAGCCTGGATGTTCAGCAGGTCGCCCTGGGCAGCAGCTCCTGCATCCACCATCTTCCTGACACGTTCAACCTGTTCGCTGGTGATGGCAAGCTGGCCTTCGGTTACATCAAGGATCTCTTTGTTGAAAAGAATATCCAGGTAATACCCAGCCACCGCCAGGGAGATGTCGTTTTTAAGCACATCCAGGTCGTATTTACTTGCCATCAATTCAATCTGGTTGCGTTTCAACGTGTTGAATTTCTGCAATCCGTTAAAGAGTGTTACATCAGTGGACAAGCTGAAGTTGTTCGACCTGACAGTGGTGGTGGCGAAGGTGTTGGTGTATTGGTCAATGGTTTGTCCCGTGTTCCAGTAGTTGGAAGCGCCGAAATTGAGGCTCGGCAACATGCCCAAACCACTCTGGAGGAGGCTCACGCGGTTGGATTCCACCGCCTGGATCTGCTTCTGGATGTCGAGGTTATTATCCAGCGCATACGCCACACAATCTTCCAGCGTCCAGACATTCTGCGAATAAGTGTGAAAAGTTAAGAACAAAGTAAAGATGATAGACAAAGATAGCCTGCCCATCAGGAGCGGATTACATCGAAACATGACATCTACGTTTAAGGGTTCAAATGTACTTAATTTTAATAAATCAACAAGGACTGAAAAACTTAGACGTCGGACACACTCAAATGTTACAAACTGGAAATCACCAATTTTATTTTCCAGGCTGTTGAATTTTCGTATATTTACAGTCAATTTTTAACAAGTCGTAAGCATGAAAAAGTGGTTTGTTTTACTGTCCGGAATTCTCCTCTTTGCCTCCATTGTGATGCTGCCTTCCTGCAGTTCTGAGGAAGCTACCGTTGGCATTCTTGTGATCAAGGTCATGGATACCAACGGGAATGTTGTTGTGGGAGAACAGGTGTACCTTGCTACCAGTTACCAGAATCTGCAAACGGGCAATTACATCGGCAACAAGTGGACTGATCAAAACGGCGAGGTGCTTTTTATGGACCTGACACCGATCTACTACTGGTACGATACCGAACACTGGGAAGATTACGGGGCAGTCCAGGTCTACGCGGGAATTGAACATTTTGTGATCCTTTGGGTGAATACCCCTCAACCCTAAAAGCGCACCAATATTACATATGTTCATGTATTCATGAAAGTTGATTTTCATATTTCGTGAAATGTTCGTAAACTTGCAGCCCGAAATCTAGCAGGTATTACTCATCCATGATTCAAACGCATAAAGTCAGGTTTCTCACCTTCGTTTCACTGCTTTTTCTGGCCTTTTTCTGTACTTCGGGTTCCGAGGTATTTGGCTCTTCAGCGTCTCATTTTTCCAATGAAGCTTATTCAGATACGACGTTTCAGCATGATGAAGATCTGATTGTTGAGCAGGAGTTCAATGCCGGCAAGATGATCATGGAACATGTGGTGGATAATCATGAATGGCATCTTGCTACCCTCGGGCATACCCATATCACCATTCCGTTGCCTGTGATCCTGCTTTACGACGGGAAGGTGACTGCTTTCTGGTCGTCCAGGTTCCACAATGCCACCCATTCTCACAAGGGATTCATCCTGGAACATGGAAAGATCCATGCAGAAGGCGAATCAGCCAAAACGGTATACGATTTTTCGATCACCAAAACAGTCCTGGCCATCCTTTTCAGTTGCCTGTTATTGATGTGGATCTTCATCTCTGTTGCCAACCGGTATAAACGAAATCCCAGGTCAGCACCCAAAGGAATACAATCTCTTTTGGAACCTCTGATCATTTTCATCCGCGACGATATTGCCAAGAGCTCTATCGGGGAGAAGAAATACGAGAAGTTCATGCCCTACCTCCTGACCCTGTTCTTTTTCATCTTTCTGAACAACTTGCTGGGGATTATCCCAATCTTCCCGGGTGGCGCCAATGTGACCGGAAATATAGCCGTCACCATGGTGATGGCCGTGTTTACCCTGATCCTGACCACCATCAACGGAAACAAACACTATTGGGTTGATGTCGTGAATACGCCGGGTGTTCCCTGGTGGCTGAAGATACCGGTTCCCCTGATGCCGGTTGTAGAGATCATCGGGATCATCACCAAACCCTTTGTGTTGATGGTTCGTCTCTTTGCCAACATCACGGCAGGACACATCATCGTACTGGGGTTCGTCAGCCTGATCTTCATCTTCGGATCCATCAGCGCGGTATTGGGGTATGGAGTCTCCATCGTTTCCGTGGCCTTTATTGTGTTTATGGACCTGCTGGAGATCCTGGTTGCCTTCATCCAGGCCTATGTATTTACCCTGTTGTCAGCCCTCTACTTCGGCCTGGCAACAATAGAACCGGAAAAACACTAAACAATTACGAATTACGAATTACGAATTACGAATTAAAACAGACACTATGGAATTACTAGCTTTTTTGTTACAGGTGGCCGGCGATTTTGCCGCCATCGCCCGTCTTGGAGCAGGCATTGGTGCGGGTATTGCAGTTGTTGGAGCGGGTATCGGTATCGGAAATATCGGTAAGAGTGCCCTCGAATCCATTGCCCGTCAGCCGGAAGCTGTCGGGGACATTCGTGCCAACATGATCATCGCGGCCGCTCTCGTGGAAGGGGTAGCGTTTTTCGCTATTGTGGTTTGTTTGCTGATATTGTTCATCTAGCAGACCAACGGTTCTGAACGGCATAACGGTTGGTTGAGCCATTCGGAACGTTAACTATTGACTTAAACACCATTAGAATATGGAACTGATAACCCCCGGATTAGGTCTGATTATCTGGATGGCACTGCCCTTCCTGATCCTGATGCTGATTCTCCGGAAGTTTGCCTGGAAGCCCATTCTCAAAGCGCTGAAGGATCGTGAAACATCCATCCATGATGCATTGCATGCAGCCGACAGGGCAAAAGAGGAGATGAAGCAGCTTCAATTCAGCAACGAGGAGCTTCTTCACCAGGCCAAGGATGAACGGGATGCCATTTTAAGCGATGCCCGAAAGGTGAGGGATTCGATCATCGATGAGTCGAAGGAGAAGGCTAAAGAAGAGGCCTCACGGATCATTGCCAGCGCAAAGGAGAGCATTGAAAATGAAAAGATGGCTGCGATGACGGATCTCAAGAATCAGCTCGCTGAACTGTCGCTCGAGATCGCTACCAAGATCCTCGAGCACGAGCTTGCTGATCCCAGGAAGCAGGAGGCATTTGTAAACCGGCAAATGGACAAGATACACTTTAATTAACGCAGGAATTACGGATGAGGATATCCCTGGTATCGGAACGGTATGCAAAAGCGTTGTTCGAACTTGCGTTAGAGAGACAGCAGGTGGAAGCAGTCTATTCGGATGCGCAGGAACTTGTTTCCGTATGTCAGGAAAATAAATTGTTTGTATTTGTTCTGAAGAGTCCCGTGATCAGTCAGGAGAAGAAGGAGAAGATCCTGAAGGATCTTTTTGAAAACAGGTTTAACGAAATGACCATGAAATTCATGCTGATCCTGGTCCGGAAAGGCAGGGAGGTTTTCATCCCTGAAATCGCCCGGAATCTGATCACTTTATACAAGGAGTTTAAAGAGATCCTGCCGGTCTATCTGACCACCGCTATTCCGGCCACTGAAGCGATCCGGAACCGGGTTGCCACCATCATGAAGGATTTTACGAAATGGCAGATTGAACTGGTTCAGGAGATCGATCCGGAGATCATCGGAGGGTTTATCCTGAACTGGGGAGACCTACAATACGATGCCAGTATCTATTTTCAGATTGAGCGGATGCGAAGAGACTCCGCCAGCATTAACTTGTATAAAAAAGGATTTTAATATGGCAGACATAAAACCAGCCGAAGTATCTGCAATTTTGCGAAAGGAGTTAGCCGGCTATCATAATGTAACTGAACTGGAAGAGATCGGCACGGTGTTGCAGGTCGGTGACGGGATCGCCCGGATCTATGGCCTGACCAATGCCGAATCAGGAGAATTGGTGGAGTTTGAGAAGAACGGTATAAGAGCAATTGTGCTAAACCTGGAAGAGGATAACGTAGGGGTGGTCTTACTGGGTAAAGCCGTTGACATCAAAGAGGGCGATACCGTAAAGAGAACTCGCCGGATTGCTTCGATTGAGGCCGGCGAAGGATTGCTCGGACGCGTCATAAACACCCTTGGTGAACCGATCGACGGGAAGGGGAAAATCGAAGGGAAGCGATATGAAATGCCACTGGAACGGAAAGCCCCCGGGGTGATCTACCGGCAACCTGTGAACCAGCCACTGCAAACGGGAATAAAACCCATCGATGCCATGATTCCTATCGGCAGGGGACAGCGGGAGTTGATCATTGGCGACAGGCAAACCGGAAAAACCGCTATCACCATTGATACCATCATTAACCAGCGTGAGAATTACGAAAAAGGAGAACCTGTCTACTGCATTTATGTGGCCGTAGGTCAGAAAGGCTCCACCGTAGCAAATATTTTAAAGACGCTCGAAGAGAAAGGGGCGATGCCCTATACCGTGATTGTTACCGCTACCGCTTCCGATCCCGCAGCCATGCAGTTTTATGCACCCTTTGCAGGAGCTGCTATCGGAGAGTTTTTCAGGGATACAGGTTGTACAGCACTGGTGATCTACGATGACTTATCCAAGCAGGCTGTTGCCTACCGTGAGGTATCTTTGCTGCTTCGTCGTCCTCCCGGACGGGAAGCCTACCCGGGAGATGTCTTTTACCTGCACTCCCGCTTGCTGGAACGGGCAGCCAGGATCATCTCTTCCGATGCCGTAGCAAAGAAAATGAACGACCTGCCGGAATCAATCCGCCACATGGTAAAGGGCGGTGGTTCCCTCACGGCCCTGCCAATTATCGAAACCCAGGCCGGTGACGTTACCGCCTATATTCCAACGAACGTCATCTCGATCACCGACGGACAGATCTTCCTGGAAACAGCACTCTTCAATGCAGGGATCCGCCCGGCGATCAACGTAGGGATATCCGTTTCCCGGGTAGGAGGGAACGCCCAGATCAAATCTATGAAGAAGGTGGCCGGCACATTGAAACTGGCTCAGGCCGAATACCGTGAACTGGAAGCCTTCTCCAAATTCGGATCCGACCTGGATGCTTCTACCAAAGCGGTGCTTGATAAGGGCGCCCGGAATGTAGAGATCCTGAAACAGGCACAGTATTCACCTATGCCCGTGGAACAACAGATCGCTATCATCTTTTGCGGTACCAGGGGACTGTTGAGGAATGTCCCGGTCAGGAGTGTGATCGACTTTGAAGTGGAGTACCTTCACTTTATGGTATCCCATCACAAAGCGGTGCTGGAACATCTCCGGGAGGGAAAACTGCTGGAAGAGGATGAAAAGATCATGGAGAAGGTGGCAATGGATATTTCCAGGAAATACCAAGAGAAAAGGTAAAACGTAAGACGTGAGACGTAGGACGTAAGACGTAGGAGGCAAGAAGAAAAGGGTAAGATGATAATAGAGAATTCGTAATTCGTAATTCGCAAATACGAATAAATGCCAGGATTAAAAGAGGTACGGATCAGGATTGCATCGGTTAAATCGACTGAGCAGATCACCAACGCCATGAAAATGGTGGCTGCCTCCAAGCTTAGAAGGGCGCAGAATGCCATTATCAAGCTCCGGCCTTACGCTGCCAAATTGAAGGAGATCATGCTACACCTGAGCGCCAGCGCCGAGGATTCAAACGAAAGCAGATTTACAGAAGTTCGCAAAGCTGAACGAATCCTGTTGGTTGTCTTTACCTCCAACAGGGGGCTGTGCGGTGCCTTCAATGCCAACATCATCAAGCTGGCCGTTGAACAGATACACGTTACCTATGCCGGGCAACACAGGAACCATGGAGTGGATCTCATTACCGTAGGGAAAAAGGCAACCGATTTTTTCCGTAAGCGAAAATACCAGGTAATTGAATCCTGGGATGAGATTTACGACTCCCTGACCTTTGAAACGGTGGTCACTAAGGCTGCGTCATTGATACAGCTTTTCGACGGTAAGAAGTATGATCGGATTAAGTTGATCTACAACCAATTCAAAAATGCAACCGTACAACGGCAGGTGGTGGAGCAATACCTGCCATTGGTTCCGGAGGAGACCGGACAACCGGACAACCGGAAAACATCGGAGTCCGACCTGAAAAAAGTGGAAGCCGATTACATCTTCGAGCCGGACAAAGAGACCATTTTACTGGAACTGATCCCAAAATCACTCCGGATCCAGTTGTTTAAAGCGAGCCTTGATTCGTATGCTGCAGAAATGGGGGCCAGGATGACCGCCATGCATCAGGCAACCGACAATGCACGTGCATTGCTCAAAGAGCTTCGGATCTCTTACAACAAAGCCCGCCAGAATCAAATCACCCGGGAGCTCATTGAGATCGTCTCCGGAGCAGAGGCATTGAAAGGGTAGCGGAAATCATTGCACATCATTGCACATCATTGCACATCATTGCACATCATTGCGCATCATTGCACATCATTTCGCTATTTCGCTACTTTTCCTGATCTTTGTACAACGAAAATCTAAACACTGAGATATGGTCACAAAAAACGTAGAAAAAGCGCTGAACGAGCAGATTAAGAAAGAGGAGCACTCCTCAAGAATTTACCTCGCCATGGCTTCCTGGTGTGAGCGTAACGGATATCCGGGCGCTTCGGATTTCCTTTATGCACAGACGGAAGAGGAACGCATGCACATGCTGAAACTGGTCCATTACCTGAACGACCGTGGTGGCAATGTGATCGTGGATAAACTGGAAGCACCGGCTGCCAAGTACAAGTCGTTACTGGAGGTGTTTCAACAGGTACTGAAGCATGAAGAGTACATCTCGGCCTCCATCAATGAGCTTTATGCTGTTTGTGTGAAGGAAGGGGATTTCACCACCGCCAACTACCTGCAATGGTACATCAATGAGCAGATTGAAGAAGAGAGCACGGCACGCGGCATTCTCGATCAGATCAACCTGGCAGGAGCTGAAAAAGGGGGTCTCTTCATGGTGGATAAAGAGCTGGTAAACCTGGCGAAAGCCAAGAAGGCCCAGGAAGTTACGGGATCAGCTTCACCAGGCGGTTGAACCAACTTCTTCCGTATTTCCGGATCAATGCCTCCTCCATGAACAAATAAAGGGGCAGCTTTTCCCGGTAACCCTTCTCCAGGGCTTTGTTACAAATATGCCATTTGTGGTAATTGACAGCATCCTCCTTCCCGATACTGGAGATCCGTACGGGATATAAATGACAGGAAAGCGGTTTGGGAAAAGGGATCTTTTTCTGCTGAAAGGCCTCTTCAATAGCACAACGGGCCACTCCTCCATCAAAAAAAACATAGGCACACTCCATACCTTCAATAAGTGGCGTCACGAATTTACCCTCCGCATCGTAGTCAAACACACCCAAACGTTCTATCTCCGCAATTCCCTCTGGTGTCAGAAATGGTTTGGTCTCCTCCAGGTAGTCGTCTAGCAACGAGATCTCCTCCTCCTCCAGCGGGGCGCCTGCATCTCCTTCCACACAGCATGCTCCTTTGCATTGTTTCAGGTCACAACAGAAAAAGACCTCTTTCAGGTCGTCGGAAATGAGGGCTGGGGGAAGGGAGATCATATTTTTTAATGCAGAATGTAGAATGCAGGAATGCAGGAATGCAGGAATGTGGGAATGCAGGAATGAAAAAGTTTTCAACAAAGGTATTACCTTTTATGGTTTTGATTGATTAATGAATAAAACTTCAAAACTATTGGTGCATGAAAGAAAAGAGAGTATATCATTTCAAAGCAGTTGCTCAGAGCTGGAACATCGGTTGGGGCCAACATTTCCGAAGGTGTTGCAGGACAATCAAAAAGGGACTTTCAGCA
>JBDROF010000108.1:0-39533 GCA_043810345.1 Bacteroidota bacterium
TCTCCCCTTTGTATGTCAGTAATTCGCAGAAACTTAGGTCCTATTCTATCTGGGGTCGAGCTTTGAGTAAAACCATATTGAATATTCTTTGTAAGGTCCGAAATTCTTGCCCATCTCCACCCCTCCGGTAACTCATCTCCCGTCTTATATTTCCCGAAGCGTTCAAGGAATATGGCCTGGGCAATGGCCTCCAGCGTTTGGTTCATCTGTAGGTTGAGTTCGATTTTGTTGTCCAGGCTGGAGAGGATGGAGGCGATTTGACGTTGTTCATCCAGGCCTTCCGGAATTTGCACTTCAATATTTTCAAAGGTTTGCCTGGTTATGGTATCAAAAACGGCACCATGAGTTTTCTTCTTAATCCTTTCAATTGTATTTCTTAATAAATAAAAAAGAAAATCATTATCGGTTTTGCCATTAGCCTTAATACCATAACAAGACTGATTAAAGGCCATATCCCTGCCCAGAACGGCCAACGCTCCAACAGTTCCTCTGGCAGAAATAATGATCTGTCCTTTTTGTAAAAGTTTGGTACTGCTATCTCTCAACCCCTTTGAAGTAATGGTTTTCTCCGTATTATATACATGTTTTTGCCCATTGGCAAAATCAACTACTGACAACCAAGGGATATATCCATTCCAATATTCAGTTATTGTTGTTTTCGGAGTCCCTCCACCAATTATTTGGATAATCTCTGCCAGCTTATATGTTTTCCATTCACTCATTTATTAATATCCTTTGTTCCGGCATATAAAAACACCACGGGCAATGCATCGGGTTTGTCCGATTTTTCATATTTACCGTCCCACCATTGACGGCTGATGTTATCCTCAACCTTCAACAGCTCTACTTTTTTAATGGGTTCGAAGCCTGTTTCGTACCCTTCAGTCACTACCAATGCATCTTGTGGCATTTTTTGTAACTGATGAATCAATTCTGTGACTGTCATAATTCAATTAATTATTTCTGTTTCCGATCATTGTATCAAATTCCTCTTCACGGGATATTTTTTCACCGTTATGAACGTACCGTCGAGGTGGTC
The DNA here is from genome assembly GCA_043810345.1 of Bacteroidota bacterium. Taxonomy (GTDB): domain Bacteria; phylum Bacteroidota; class Bacteroidia; order Bacteroidales; family FEN-979; genus QYOJ01. The sequence goes on from JBDROF010000108.1 coordinate 1,040, forward strand.
GAAATCGGCATCTGTAGTAATTAGTGAGGCGTTGACTACACGGGTAGTAGCAGCAATCCATAGGTCGTTCTTCCCCATATTGCGGGCGCTCAAACCAAGAGCGTTCCCTGGTAACCGACCCTGAGAATAAGCGTCAATCTCTGCATAAGCATCTGCAATCTCATCGTTGGTGTGAATAATAAACGACTGATCCACCATTTTCCTTAGTAACCTGTATTTCTTTTCTCCCCAATTGTTTTGCAGGGCTATAGAAAGGATCTCCGCCTTCACAGCAATGGGCATGATCAGGATTACCTCCGGATCATGCAAACCATTTTCCTCTTCAATGACAGTATAGAGTGAATTGCCGCGGTAATACGCCAGCAACACGTTGGTATCCAAAACAAAGCGCCTCATTTGGTCAGCATTTCAAGCAATTCCTCAAATGTTTCATCCCCAGGCCATTTTCCTACAATATCGGGCAGGGGATTCATTTTTTTCCCTTCATGGATTTGCCGGTCTATTTGTTGTTCCACGGTTTCGGATCTGGGTTTTTTGGAAAAAAATGCATCCCCTTCAGAGGGTTTGAAAACCCGATCGATTTCTATAACCGATTTACCTCCCGGTTTATAATGAGCAGTACCCGTAAGGCTTATTTCTTTCCCCCAAAAGGGCGCTATGGTCTCGGAATCAAAACCGTCTCCTAAAAAACCATCTACAATTCCTTCTTCCGTCTTAATTCTGACTTTCAGCTTGCTGTATTTTAATTCTTCTACTGTTCCATTTAAAAGGACCGGTTCGGGTTCGGGTATCTCCTCTTCAAGCTGTTTAATCTTTGCAAATTCCTGTTTACTTAACCGAAGCTCGGGTAAATTTCCCTGATTGTAAATAAAAAATACTTCATTGTCGTTAATAAAGGCTTTTTTAAAATGTTTTAATTCCTGTAATAATGGTTTGTCTAATAAATCTGGTTCCGGCGTATCGCTCATGGCATCCTGAAATGATTTTATGAACAGGGAAACCGGTGTCTGGTCAGGCAATTCCTGCTGTGCTTCAAACCTGAAAATATCCGTTTGGTAGGGTTCTAACGTTTCGGAAAACTTTTCGGCTGTGAGATCAATGATGGTGCTTCCTTCCTTTATTCCCGAAAGAGACACCCTCAGCGCATCATGCAGGGATACTTTTTTTCGGCCTTTGGTAAGACTGAACCCTCTGAGCCGTATTTGAAGCGCTCCCTCAGATATTTTCCGGATGCCATCGGCAATTACTGATAGACGTTGAAGGTCAATGGTGCCCTTCGCTTCCGGAGCATTCTCTATTTTGATTTGATACTTCATTGCGTTGACCTCCTTTACATTTTATACCCGATCTTCTCTAAATTGTTTCTGATTGTTTCATCAAGCGAACTGGCTTTTCGCATTTGATCCTTCAAACTTGCCGTCAAAGATTTCATCTTCTCATCAAACGTCTCATCATCCTCTTGTTCATGTTTAAAGTCAATATACCGGCCCGGTGTCAGGATATAGTTGTTCTTTCTGATTTCCTGAATACTTATGGCTTGACAGAACCCGGGAACATCCTTGTATTGGCCGGGGGGGGCTGAGCTTGTCGAAGCCCGCCAGTTGTGGTAAGTCTCTCCAATCCTTTCAATCTCTTTTTCAGTCAACTCCTTTTGCCTTCTGCTGATCATGGCGCCCATCTCCCGTGCATCAATGAACAGAATTTCATTGCTGCGATTCCGGAACCGCTGTCCTGAGCCTGCCGAAGGATTACCATTGCTCTTGTTTCTGGCTAAAAACCACAGGCAGGCTGGGATTTGAGTGTTGTAGAACAACTGTGCGGGCAGGGCTACCATGCAGTCTACCAAATCGTTTTCTATCAGGTTTTTCCGGATTTCTCCTTCAGTAGAAATGTCGCTACTCATGGAGCCATTTGCGAGAACGATACCGGCGGTTCCTCCGGGAGCGAGCTTGCTGATAAAATGTTGCAGCCAGGCATAGTTTGCATTACCGGAGGGGGGCAAGCCATATTTCCAGCGGTGATCATCTTTTCGGATGGAGTAATCGCTAACATTAAATGGAGGATTTGCAAGGATGAAATCCACTTTCAGATCGGGAAATCTGTCGTTCATGAAGGTATCTCCCAGTTCAATGTTCGCGTCAATGCCCCGGATGGACAGGTTCATTTTTGCCAACCGGTAGGTCGTTGAATTGCTCTCTTGTCCAAAGATGCTGATTTTTCCTCTGCGATGTTCGTGAAGTTCAATAAACCTTTCACTTTGAACAAACATGCCTCCACTACCGCAGCAGCCATCATACACCCGTTTTTCAGCTGCAGGAGCCAAGACTTCAACAAGAAGGTTGACAATGCTCTGTGGTGTATAAAACTGCCCCCCCCTTTTTCCTTCAGCATCAGCGAATTGACCAAGAAAATATTCGAATACAAACCCCAGGATATCTTTTCCTTTTCCGCTGCCATTATTGCTAAGTGAAATGGAGCCTATCAGGTCAATGAGTTCACCCAACCGTTGTTTGTCCAAAGCAGGTCGAGCATAGTCTTTAGGCAACACGCCTTTTAAAGAGGCATTGTCCTTTTCAATCGAGTCCATTGCCTCATCGATGTCCTTGCCGATGGTCGGCAGTTTGGCACGCCCCTGAAGGTACTTCCACCGGGCAGATGGTGGAACATAAAAGACCCTCTCCGACAGACATATATCTTTCACAAAAGCTGCTTCGTTTTCCCATTTTGGTCCAATCTCTTCTTCAAACATGGGTTCCAGTTCATCGAACGCATCTGCTATGTATTTGAGAAAAATCAGTCCCAGCACGACATGTTTGTATTCCGCCGCATCCATGTTGTTGCGGAGTTTGTCAGCAGCCTGCCACAGGGTTTTTTCCAGTTCGTTTATCTTATCGTTTGTCATTTATTTAATGTTGTAACATTCATTCAATTTTTGGGACAACGTCCCAAGATTCAATTTTACTATCCTGTAGAGACAAATGTATGAAATCCCTGAATGTACTCTAAGAAAAACTTTTACCTTCTCCCTTCGTACTTGCTTTCGTCCTTCGTCCCTCTTCCTTCGTCTTTCTGACTTCTGACTTGCCTCAATGCCATTTAAACACCTTCAACCCTACCGTAAAGAATACGATCCCTGTTCCTGCCAGGATCAACGACGGGATCGCGGTTTGAGCAAAACCGGCGCCTTCGATGAAGATGCTCCGGATGCCATCGGCCAGCATGGTCAGCGGCAGGGGTTTGATGATCGGGATAGCCCAATCGGGAAAGTTGTGGTAGCTGAAGAAGATGCCGGAGAGGACCATCATCGGCATGCTGATCACATTGATAAAGGCGTTGCCGATCTCGGTTTTGGAGGTGTTGCATGCAAGGAAGATGCCGACCCCTGAAAAGGCAATGTTCCCCGCCATGAACAGAACCAGAAGGGCGGGGAGGTTACCCTGGATGGTGATCCCAAAAGCGAGCCATGCGAAGAGCACAAGCAATGCCGCTTCGATCACGTTCATCGCCAGCCGTACATTGATCATGGCAATAAGGTAGTTGGACCGTTTCATCGGGGTGGCGATCATGCGCCGGAGAAGTTTCTTGGAACGGTTATCTATGATCCCGTATCCCAGTCCCCAAAGGCAGGAGAACATCACCCCCATGGCAATCATTCCGGGGATCAGAAAATCGATGTACCGCGTACCGGTTACAGTAAGGGCATCTACTTCTGAAGCGGTCGTCGCACTCAGGTCCTCTTCGTAGAGGGATCGGTTCCCCTGCATCCCGTTGGGTTTCCTGAGAAATTCCGAAGCAGGGATCCTCTTCAGGACCGGCGATAACCTCACATAAGTGAGCTGGGCATCCGGATTCATCGGATCAAAGTGATACCTGTAACCACTGTCTCGCAGGGTAACCGCTATAGCGACATGTCCCCGTTTTAGCTGAACCATGGCATCATCCCACAGCATTCTTTCCAACCGGAAGGTGGTATTTCCAAGCTCGTCGTCTTTCAGGATAATGGAATAGCTTCCCGTATCGGCGGAGATCAGCGCCACGTGCCTGACGCTCTCCGGCTTCCGGGTAAAGGCCAGGCCCAGTCCGATCGACATGAGGATCGGGAAGCCGATACCCCAGAATAGCACCCCTGGTTCCCGGACCTTCTCCAGGACGTTGGACCTGATAAGCTGCCATAACTGGTTATTCCGAATCCGGTTAATCATGCAGGCGCCTCCCGGTTAATTCAGTGAACAGGTCATCCAGGTTTTTCAGCGATGGGTCTTCGCCCAGCAACTGTTCCAGGGTTCCTTCCCTAAGGATTTTCCCCTCATCGATGATCACGATCTGTTCGCAAAGTTGCTCCGCCTCCTCCATGTAGTGGGTGGTGAGGATCATCGAGGTATCTGAGGATTTCCGGAGGTTTTGGAGGATTTCCCAGATCTCCCGGCGGGCATTTGGATCAAGACCCGTGGTGGGCTCATCAAGCAGCAGGATGCGCGGATGGTTGATCAGGGCAATACCGAGTGCCAGCCGCTGGCGTTGGCCACCAGAGAGGTTCACAGTATACGCTTTGCGTTTCTCTTCCAGTCCGACCAGGTGCAGTACCTCCTCCACACGTTCCCTGCCCAATCCAAAAAAGCTTCCGAAAAGCCGCAACGTTTCAAACGCACTCAGCTTTTCAATGTACCGGGTCTCCTGGAGGGACAACCCAATGATCTGCCGGAGCTCCTTTTCATGTCCCTTCCAAGGTTTCCCCAGAATCCGGATCTCCCCGCTATCGGGTTTCTGGATCCCTTCGATCATCTCTACCAGGGTGGTCTTACCGGCGCCGTTAGGGCCAAGCAGCGCAACAAATTGTCCGCACAGAATAGTGAGATCGACACCCCGGACGGCTTGAACGGTTTTGAATGATTTGACAACGTTGTTGACTTCGATGACGGGGGAGGCAGACATATGGAGGTGCAAAGATAGAGGAAAACCTGAAGTCAGAAGCCAGAAGTCAGAGGTACGAAATCAAGTACGACCTCCTTCGTCCCGAAATGGACTTCGGCGGTTGAAAAGGTAGAATGAAGAAGCATATTTTCGTGTCCTTTGTGTCTTGGAGTCTTGGTGTTGAGGTCCTTACCACGAAGACACCAAGGCACGAAGAATTCACGAAGAAAATTATGGCAATGTATGTGCAATCCATGGCCATTTATGGCAATTGATTATTTTTACGGGTATTCAAACAACATACGCCTATGCTCCTCAACGAGTCTCCCACCATCACCCGTCAGCACTACCGGATCCTGGGCTTGTCCTGGGCGGGGTGGGTGTTTGACTTCTACGACCTGATCCTTTTCACCTTCCTGTTGATCCCCATCAGCCAGGAGTACCATTTTTCCAGCTTTGAGATCTCCTACATCTTAGGAGCGACATTGGCTGCCACGGCAGTCGGCGGGATTATTTTCGGCGTGCTGGCAGACCGGTTTGGTAGGCGACCGGTATTGCAATGGACCATCCTTACATATTCCATTGGGACCTTCTTCTGCGGATTCGCCTCCAGCTTCTGGTTCCTGATGGTTTTCCGGGTCATCACAGGGCTTGGTGTTGGAGGTGAGTGGGCAACCGGGCAAACCTACGTGGGCGAAACCTTCCCCGCGAAAGTGCGGGGCCGGTTTTGCGCTTTCATGTAAACCGGGGCTCCACTGGGCGTTGCTCTGGCGGCCATTGTGGGTGGCCTGGTAGCTCCGGTCATTGGTTGGCGGGCCAGTTTCTTTGTCTCCATCCTTCCCGCACTTCTCATCATTTACATCCCATAAGAAACTTCCGGAGTCGGATCTCTGGTTGGCCCAGAAACAAAAAGGTGCCTTTCGGATAAGAAGTGTAAGGGAAATTTTACTTGGCCGGGAGAATAAACTACTTCAACTTTTTTCAAAAGCACACCGGAAGTTTTTTTCCCTCGCTCTCATCTTGGCCATCTTTGATATGACTGCCTACTGGTTCACCTACTCCTGGATGCCGAGTTACCTGCATACCGAGCGTGAGTTCTCACTTACCAAATCGGCGTTGTGGATGCTGGTCACCCAATCGGGAGGTTTCCTGGGTTATGCGTTGTTCGGGTTTGTCTCCGACCGGTGGGGCCGGAGACCCGCCTATTCCCTATACTCCTTCATCATGGCTGCCGGCCTGCTGATGATCACGATCTTCTGGAGCACGGTGGTCGCCTACCCGGCTGTGATTCTTGGATTTATGTTCATGGTAGGATTTGGTACCGGAATGTTTGGCGGATACGGAGCCCTCTTCTCTGAGCTCTTCCCCACCTCCATCCGCAGTACTGCCATGGGTACCGCTTTCAACCTCGCCCGCGGGATCCAGTTCGTCACCCCGGTCATCATCTCTGTCATTGCCGTCCATTACGGACTTTCCGGGGGAATCTCGCTGGCTGCGTTATTTGCTATCCTTACGGGATTGTGGATCTGGATATTTCCGGAGACAAAGGGGAAGAAACTCGAAGAATAAGTACGAAGTACGAGGTACGAAGTACGAACTGGAAGGTAGAAGGTAGAAGTATATTTTTTCGTGTACTTTGTGTCTTGGTGTCTTTGTGTTGAAGTCTTCACCGCGAAGACACGAAGACGCGAAGGGTTCACGAAGGCAATCTGTGTTCATCCGTGTTGCCGCAGCCATCTGCGTGATCCGTGTTCCAATTGTAAATAAGTGAAGAAGCGAGGTAGTAAGGTAGCGAAATAGCGAAATTTTTATACTTTTACTTTTGCAAGTATTGTATTTTTGTGAAATCTCTAACAATAGATCTTATTTTCATCCTGCATGTTTCGTATTCAAAGTAAAATCGACACCTCGAGCCCGGAGTTCCAAGCGCAGAAAGAAGAATACCTGAAGATCCTCGCTACTTACAAAGAACGGCTGGCCACTGTGATGAAGGGTGGATCAGATCAGGCGGTTCAGCGGCACAAGGAGCGCGGGAAACTGCTGGCCCGGGAGCGGATCGACCTGCTGGTCGATAAAAATACCCCGTTCATTGAGCTCTCCCCGATGGCAGCTTATAACCTGTACAATAATGAGTTCCCCTCTGCTGGTGTGGTGACCGGAATAGGCGTGATCCATCGGAAAGAGGTGATGATTATTGCGAACGATGCCACGGTAAAAGGAGGATCCTATACCAAAGAGACGATCAAAAAGCATGTCCGTGCCCAGGAGATCGCCATGGAAAACAGGTTGCCCTGTGTGTACCTGGTCGATTCGGGAGGGGTGTTTTTACCTGAGCAGTCCAACGTGTTTCCTGACAAATATCATTTTGGCCGTTTCTTCTTCAACCAGGCCCGCCTTTCGGCCGAAAAGATCCCGCAGATCGCTGTCGTAATGGGCTCCTGCACGGCAGGAGGCGCTTACGTGCCGGCCATGAGCGATGAAGCAATCATCGTCCGCAACCAGGGAACCATCTTTATCGGCGGACCTCCCCTGGTGAAAGCAGCCACCGGCGAAACGGTAACGGCTGAAGAGCTTGGCGGCGGAGAGATGCATACCATGATCTCCGGCGTGGCCGACCACCTGGCAGAAAACGACGTACATGCCATCCAGATCTGCCGGAACATCTTTGAGTCGATCGAACGACGTGAATACCAGGAGTTGCCGACCACCCCTATCGAAGAGCCATTTTACGCCCCGGAAGAGCTTTACGGCATTCTTCCAATCGACGTACGGAAACCGGTTGACTCAAGGGAACTCATTGCCCGGATGGTCGACGGAAGCCTCTTCCATGAATTCAAGGAGAAATATGGTCTCACTCTTGTGACCGGTTTTGCCCGGATCATGGGGTATGAGGTGGGGATCCTGGCCAACAATGGAGTGCTTTTCTCGGAAACTGCGCTCAAGGGAGCCCATTTTATCGAGCTCTGCACCGCCCGCAATATCCCGATCCTCTTCCTGCAGAACATCACGGGATTCATTGTGGGGAAACAATACGAACACGGGGGAATCGCTCGCGACGGCGCCAAGTTCGTGCATGCCACAGCCAATGCTAATGTCCCCAAATTTACGGTGATCTTTGGCGGATCATTCGGGGCCGGCAACTATGCCATGGCCGGACGGGCTTACGAACCGCGTTTCCTCTTCATGTATCCCAACTCCAAGATCTCTGTGATGGGCGGAGAGCAGGCATCTCAGGTGCTGATCACAGTAAAGGAGGAGCAGCTAAAAGCGAGAGGCGAAAAGCTCTCTCCCGAGGATCGTGAAAAGTTGCAGCAGTCCATCCTCCAGAAGTACGAAGAAGAGGGATCGGCCTACTTCAGTACGGCACGGCTCTGGGACGACGGCATCATCGACCCGGTCGATACCCGGAAAATCATTGGCCTCTCTATCGCCATCTCACAAAATAAGAAATATCCGGAAACCAAATACGGTATCTTCAGGATGTAGGGACGCAGGGGCGTGAGACGTAAGACGTGAGACATGAAACCTGAAACAAGCAGTTAAATAACGAAGATGACCAATATGTTTACCACACTCGAGACCTCAACAGACAACCGGGTATTCACCATCTGGCTGAACCGTCCGGAGGTACACAATGCCTTCAACACCACCATGCTGGAAGAGCTGGCCGAATGCTTCCTCGACCTGCAATCCACGGATGCCGTGTGTGTGATCCTCCGCGGAAAAGGCAAATCGTTCTGTGCCGGAGCAGATCTCTCATGGATGAAAGAGGTGGCGAACAACACCTACGAAGTCAATTACCAGGAGAGCCTCCTGTTGTCGAAATGTTTCTACGCCATCTATACCTGTACCAAACCAACCATCGCCCTGGTGCACGGAGCTTCCCTGGGAGGGGCGAACGGATTACTGGCCTCCTGCGATCTGGCCTATTGCACAGAGGATGCCACCTTCTCGCTGAGTGAAGTGAAGATCGGGATCGTACCGGCCTGCATCTCCCCATACGTGGTCAAGCGTGTAGGAGAATATGGTACCCGGGAGTTGATGCTCACCGGACGCCGGATCAACGGCAAGGAGGCGGAAGCCTTTCACCTGGTCAACAAAGCGGTTCCGGCCGGGCAACTCGATCCCAAAGCCGAAGAGACCATCCGGCATTTGCGGACCAGTGGTCCAGCGGCCATGGCACACGGAAAAAAACTGATCCATGAAGTATCCAATAACCTCACCCTTCGGGAGGCTTATGACTTTACGGCCCGTATGATTGCCGACATCAGGTCATCCGATGAGGGACAGGAGGGGATGAACGCGTTTCTCGAAAAACGAAAACCAAAATGGGTAAAAGAATAACGAAAATCCTTATTGCCAACCGGGGTGAGATCGCTGTCAGGATTATGCGGACAGCCAAAAAAATGGGGATCCGCACGGTAGGGATCTATTCACGTATCGATGCCGACTCCCTGCATGTCTCGATGGCCGATGAAGCGGTCTGCATCGGGGAGGCTGAACTCAGTGAGACCTACCTCAACATCTCGAAGATCATCGAAGTCGCAGGAGAGGAGAAGTGCAACGCCATCCATCCGGGCTACGGCTTTCTGGCCGAGAATGACGCTTTCGTGAACGCTTGCGACGAAGCCGGTATCCGGTTCATCGGTCCCAACGCCCACGCCATGCAGGTAATGGGCAACAAGATCGAAGCCAGGGCCTGGGCGAAGAAAAGCGGAGTCCCGATTACCGAAGGGCTTACCGGCACCAAAGAGGTGCTGCTGAAAGCCAGGGACAAGGTTGGTTTCCCTGTGCTACTGAAGGCGGCTGCCGGAGGAGGGGGCAAAGGGATGCAGATCGTCAGAGACGAAAAAGAGCTGGAAGAAGCTCTGGAAGCAACTGCCCGGCAGGCGAAGGCCTATTTCGGCGACGATACGGTCTACATTGAAAAGTACCTGGACGAACCCCGTCACATCGAGATCCAGATCCTGGCCGACCTGCACGGGAATGTGATCCACCTCTTCGAACGCGAATGTTCGATTCAGCGCCGGTACCAGAAGATCATAGAGGAGTCGCCTTCCGCTACCCTCACCCCGGAGATCCGTGCACAGATGGGAGAAGCGGCCGTCCGCATCGGGAAAGAGATCGGCTACACCAGCGCCGGCACCATTGAGTTCCTGGTCGATAAAAACCTAAACTACTATTTCCTGGAGATGAATACACGTATCCAGGTAGAACACCCTGTCACTGAGCTGGTCACCGGGATCGACATCGTGGAGGAGCAGATCAACATCGCCGAAGGGCAACCATTGCGTCTGAAACAGGAGGATATCCATCAGCACGGACATGCCATCGAGTGCCGGATCTACGCCGAAGATCCGGAGAACAACTTCCTCCCTTCCCCGGGGTTCATGACCCTGTACAGCGAGCCACAGGGAGACCACATCCGCATCGATACAGGCGTCACTCCCGGCACCGAGATCAAAAGCGCCTTCGACCCCATGATCAGCAAGTTGGTGGTGTGGGCAGAAACACGCAAACTGGCGGCCCGGAGGATGAACGAAGCGCTGGCCTTTTATGGGATCCACGGCATCCGAACCAACATTAGTTACCTTAAGAAACTGATCATCGGCAAGCCTTTTCTGACCAACAGCATCTCGACCAAATTCTGCGACGAACACACCGGGGAGATCGTGGCCGAGATACAGCAGGAGAAGGCAGAGCTCCCCCGGCACATCCTGCTTGCCGGATACCTCTTGCTGAGCCTCAGGCATGATTCCGCCACAGGCCTTCAACTTCAGGAACCAGGGGAGCTGTGGAGGAGGGTAGGATTCTGGAGGCACCGGATCCAGCTTGCCGTTTCCTGTGAAGATGAAGAGTTCCCGGTTTTTATTTCCTGTTACTCCGATGAGGCTTTAACCATTGAGATCGCCGGGAAGAGTTACCATGCCAGGATACGCGACATCCAGCCCTCATTCCTCCAGTTTACGGTAAATGATGAGTCTTACCATATTCTCTTTTCTGAAGATCGCGATCACCGGGAGTACATCAGCATGGGTGGACATATCTTCCTGATGAAGCGACATGACTTTTTACCCAACGAGCTTTCCGCTGCCTCCCCCGAATCACAGGGTTCAGATCAGTCGCATGTGAGTGCCCCAATGCCGGGAAAAGTCATCAAGATCAATGTGAAACCAGGGGATAAGGTGAAGAAAGGAGCGGTGTTGCTGATCATCGAAGCGATGAAGATGGAGAATAACATTGTGGCTTCCCGTGAGGCAAAGATCAAAGAGGTGAATGTAGATCTTCAGCAATTGGTGGAGGTACATTCACCGTTGGTGGTGTTTGAGGAGGAAAATAGCGAAATAGCGAAATAGCGAAATTTGCACCACATCACTATAAAAAGTAAATTAAGTACGATAACATTAAACATAACCATATATGAACAAAGTAGTAAAAGACGCGTATGATGCGATTCAGGGGATCGAAAGCGGGATGACCGTGATGTTCGGGGGATTTGGATTATGCGGGATCCCGGAGAACTGCCTGAAGGCGCTGGCCGAATCGACGATCACCGGCCTCATCTGCATTTCCAATAATGCGGGGATCGATAATTTCGGGCTTGGGGTGTTATTGCGGAAGCACCAGATGAAAAAGATGATCGCCTCTTACGTGGGCGAGAACAAAGAGTTTGAACGTCAGTTCCTTACCGGAGAGCTCGAGGTGGAGCTGATTCCCCAGGGCACCCTGGCAGAACGGATCCGGGCAGGTGGTGCCGGGATCCCGGCCTTTTTCGTTCCGGCAGGTTATGGTACGGAAGTACAGGGTACTAAAGAGGTCCGTGAATTCAACGGCAAACCACACATCTTGGAGCTGGGGATGACGGCCGATTTTGCCATCGTCAAAGCCAGATACGGGGATACGATGGGGAATCTGATCTACAACAAAACGGCCAACAACTTCAACCAGCCGATCGCCACAGCCGGTAAGATCACCATCGCCGAGGTAGAGGAGCTGGTCCCCTATGGTGATCTGGATCCAAACCATATCCATACTCCCGGAGTCTTTGTCCAACAAATCTTCCAGGGTAAAGACTATGAGAAACAGATCGAATTTGAAACTACACGGAGTTAACCTTAACACACCAACAACTATGTTTCTAGATAAAAACGGAATAGCAAAACGGATCGCCCAGGAGTTGCAGGACGGCTACTATGTCAACCTGGGCATCGGGATCCCGACGCTTGTTGCCAATTACATCCCGGATGGGATTGAGGTGATCCTGCAATCGGAAAACGGTCTATTGGGCATTGGCCCCTTCCCTGCCCCTGACGAGGTGGATGCCGACCTGATCAACGCCGGTAAACAAACGGTTACTGCGATTCCCGGCGCTGCCTTTTTCGATTCGGCCAGCAGCTTCGCAATGATCCGGGGAGGCCATATTGACCTGACGGTGCTGGGCGCTTTCGAAGTATCTGAAAAAGGCGATATTGCCAGCTGGAAAGTGCCTGGTAAACTGATTAAAGGAATGGGTGGGGCGATGGACCTCGTGGCGGCAGCCAAAAACATCATCGTAGCGATGCAACACACCGACAAAGAGGGGAATTCCAAACTGCTCAAACAATGCACGCTTCCCCTGACTGGTGTCAACTGCGTGAAACGGATTGTGACCAACCTCGCCGTGATTGATGTGGTGGAAGAGGGATTCAAGCTGATCGAGCGGGCTCCCGGCGTGAGTGTCGAGGAGATCCAGCTAGCGACCGAAGGGAATCTGATCATTGAGGGGGAAATCCCGGAGATGCAGGTATGACCCCCACTCCTGTGAGACTTTCTCAAAAGAACAAAAATGAACCACAAAGTAACACGAAGGATTTGAAAATCAGACCATATGCCTTTGTGCGACTTTGTGTAATCCTTTGAGTCCTTTGTGGTTAAATCTTATTAAAACAACTTCAGAAAAATTTCAGACAAATAAAAACATGACGAATGAATTATCCCAAAAAAGTAACGATAGGTGATATCACGGTGCGGGACGGGTTTCAGCATGAAGAGAAGTTCATCCCGACCGAAGCGAAGATCTGGCTGGCCGAGGAGCTGATCCTGGCAGGATTCCGGCACATTGAGGTCACTAACATGGGTAACCCAAAGGGGATGCCGCAGTTCAAAGATGCAGATGAGGTGCTGAAAGGGATCAGATCGAGTAAAAAAATTGCTCATTTACTCGACAAGGTATCACTAACTACCATCACCATCCGCGAGAAGGCAGTTGAACGTGCCATTGAAGCCCGGAAGGAGGGCTGGGGTCCCGACCGGATCCTCTTCATGGTCTCCACGAGCGAGTCGCACCATAAGACCAACTCGGGACTGAACCTGGACGATTACTGGAAGATGGCTGAGAAATACATCCCGCTGGCCCAAGATGCAGGGTTGAAAGTGAACGGGACGGTGAGTACGATCTGGGGTTGTCCGATCGAAGGGCCGACCGACATGAACAAGGCGATTGAGTTTACCAAACGGTGGCTGGATATCGGAGCCAACGATGTGGAACATGCCGATCATGATGGTTCCGCATCACCGGACCGGGTTTACAAATACTACTCGATGCTGCTCGATTCAGGCGTCAGGGTGGAGAAACAGATCGTCCACTTCCACCAGACACGCGGCTGGGGACTTGCCAATGTACTGGCTGCCATGGAGGCCGGAATGGTCAACTACGAATCGACCATGGGCGGCATCGGGGGGCAACCGGCCAACTTTGTGGATGGTGTTCCCGTTGCCGGAACTGGTGCTTATTACTATAAGGATCCAAACCTTGTCGGTCTTATCTCAACCGAAGACATGGTGGTAATGATGGACGAAATGGGGATCGACACGCAACTGGACGTTGATAAAGTCCTTGAGATTGGTGCCATGGTAGAACGCATTGTTGGTCGACGCCTCCGTTCGGAAGCCATCAAGAATGGCCGTATCCCGAAGTCCCTTACCGGCCGCTAATGGTCACCTTCATCGAATCGCCGCGGGAGGGAATGCAGGGAGTGGATCACCTGATCCCGACCGAAGCCAAGATCCGTTTTATCAATGCACTCCTTCAAACCGGCTTCCATACGGTGGAACTGGGAAGTATCGTCAACCCGAAGATCGTCCCTCAGATGGCCGATACCCTGGAGGTGATCCGGTACCTCGATCTTTCTGACACGAAATCGGAAAGGATGGTGCTGGTTATGAGTAGTACAGGAGCTGAACGGGTTGCCCCGGTGGAGGAGATTTCGATCCTGGCTTATCCCTTCTCCTTTTGCCCCTCCTTTCTGATGAACAATGTCCGCGCAACGGTAAACCAGGCCTTGAATACGACCGGCGAGGTGGCCAACCTCTGCATAAAAAGCGGGAAAAAAGCGGTGATCTACATCTCGTATGCCTTCGGGAATCCGTACGGAGATCCCTGGAGCATCGATCTGCTTCTGAAGTGGGTCAGAATACTGAAGAAGATGGGTATTCGTGCCATCCCCCTTTCCAACGTCTCCCTGGAGATCAGTCCCTCTTTGATTGAACAGGTCTTTACCGCACTGACCCGTGAATTCCCGGATATGGAGTTCGGACTGCATCTGCATACAAACCGCAAGGATTATTATGCTAAGATTGATGCTGCCTACAAAGCCGGCTGCCGGCGCTTTGATACCGTCATCAACGGCCAGGGAGGATGTCCGGTGTCAGGACAGGAGATGATGGGCAACCTGGCCACCCAGAACCTGGTCTCTTTTTTACAACAAAAAGGGATCCCGGATGGCCTGGACCCGGATGCCCTGCATCGGTCAGTGATGATTGCAAATGAAATTTATCGGTAGGAATTGTTATATTTGTCGAAGAAGGATAATCGCTATTTTATGTATACCACCGAAGAACACGAAATGATCCGGAAGACGGTCCGGGACTTTGCTGAGCGGGAGATCAGTCCGGTCGCACAGGAACTCGATGAAAAAGGCGAATTCTCCCTGGAGCTGACGAAAAGAATGGGAGAACTTGGCCTGTTTGGCCTTATCACTGAAACAAAATATGGCGGCTCCGAGATGGACATGTTGGCCTATGTCATCGCCGTTGAGGAACTCGCACGTATCGACGGTTCACACGCAGCCACGCTGGCGGCTCATATTTCACTGGGGATGGGTCCGATCATGAACTTCGGGACCGACGAGCAGAAGCAAAAGTACCTTCCCATGCTTACGACCGGTGAGGCGCTCTGGGCCTTCGGTTTGACCGAACCTGATGCCGGAAGTGATTCCCGGGGAACCAAGACTACAGCCCGCATAGAAAATGATCACTGGGTGATCAACGGGTCCAAGATCTTCATCACCAACGGAGCCTCCTCCATTAATAAAGGAGCCACCGTTCAGGTGGTATCCGGTGAAAAAAACGGGAAGAAGGAGTTTACCACCATCCTGGTGGATGCCGATACGCCAGGGTTCAAACGGGTTCCCATGCACGGCAAGATGATGTGGCGGGCCTCCGATACCGCCGAGCTTTATTTCGACGATTGCCGGGTTCCCTACTCCAATATCCTGGGGACACGGGGAGAAGGATCGCACATCATGTTGAATACCCTCGACAGCGGCCGGCTGGCAATCGGAGCCATGGGGCTCGGTTGTGCGCAGGGAGCATTTGAAATGTCGTTGCAGTATTCGAAAGAGCGAAAACAATTTGGTCAGCCGATCGGCCATTTCCAGATCAACGCATTCAAACTGGCGGATATGGCAACCAAAATTGAACTGGCACGGAATCTTCTTTACAAAGGCGCATGGCTGAAATCATCAGGTCAACCCTTTGCCAAGGAAGCGGCTATGGCCAAGCTCTACTGTTCAGAAATCGCCCGGGAAGTGGCCGATGAAGGTGTCCAGATCCATGGTGGATATGGCTTGATGAAAGATTATCCCATCGAACGCTTCTACCGCGACCAGCGCCTCCTCCAGATCGGCGAAGGAACCTCCGAGATCCAGCGGCTGGTGATTGCGCGGTATATCGGGGTGTTTGATTGATACCCGGGTCGTTGTAGGGGCGGGTTCGGAACCCGCCCCTACAACCGGACGTTGTTACATATTCGCTATGATCTCCTCCCCAAACTCCGAGCACTTCAGTTTGGTGGCGTCCTCCATCAGGCGGTGGAAATCATAGGTGACCCGTTTTTTGTTGATGGCGCCTTCGAGTCCTTTGACGATCAGGTCGGCAGCCTCCTGCCAGCCCATGTATTCGAGCATCAGTACCCCGGAGAGGATGACTGAGCCCGGATTGACCTGGTCTTTGCCTGCATATTTGGGTGCGGTACCATGAGTCGCTTCGAAAACGGCCTGGCCGGTCACATAATTGATGTTGGCGCCGGGAGCGATGCCGATGCCCCCTACCATGGCGGCCAATGCGTCGGAGATATAGTCACCATTAAGGTTGAGGGTGGAGATCACCGAATATTCGGCCGGACGGGTGAGGATCTGCTGCAGGAAGGCATCGGCGATCACATCCTTGATGAGGAGCTTGCCGGCCTTGATGGCTTCATCCTGCATAGCAATGGCCTTCTCTTCTCCCTTCTCTTCCTTGATGGCATCATACTGCTGCCAGGTGAATACCCTGTCGCCAAATTCCCGTTCGGCCAGGTCATAGCCCCACTGTTTGAACTGCCCTTCGGTGAATTTCATGATGTTCCCTTTGTGGACCAGAGTCACGGAGGGGCGGTTATGTTTCAGTGCATATTCGATGGCGGCTCTCACTAACCTTTCCGTCCCCTCTTTTGATACCGGTTTAATCCCGATGGAGGAGCTTTCCGGAAAGCGGATCTTTTTCACATCCATTTCGTTGATCAGAAAGTCGATCACCTTTTTCACTTCGGGTGTTCCTGCCATCCATTCAATCCCGGCATAGATATCCTCCGAGTTCTCCCGGAAGATGACCATGTCGGTCAGCTCAGGTCGTTTCACCGGGGAGGGAACTCCTTTGAAGTACCTCACCGGTCGCAGGCAGGTATAGAGGTCAAGGATCTGTCGCAGAGCTACGTTCAACGACCGGATCCCTCCTCCCACCGGGGTGGTCAAGGGTCCTTTAATGGCCACCAGGTACTCCCTGATGGTATCCAGTGTCTCCTGCGGAAGCCATTCCCCGGTTCGGTCGAACGCTTTCTGACCGGCCAATACCTCTTTCCAAATGATCTTCCGTTTTCCGGCATAGGCTTTTCCCACTGCTGCATCGAACACACGTACACTGGCATTCCAGATATCGGGACCGGTTCCGTCGCCTTCAATAAAAGGGATTACCGGGAAATCCGGTACGCTTAATTTTCCGGCTTTGATAGTAATTTTTTCTCCATTCATGATCGTTAGTTTTATAACAGAACACAAATTTATCAATTTGAAATTGTAATTTTGTCCTGCAACCAATTTTTTTTAAAAAACCATGATGATAGATATAAAATTGATCCACGAAGTGTATGAGAAACTCGCGAAGGGGGTTGACCATATCAGGGCGCACTGGAAAAAGCCACTCACCCTGACCGAAAAGGTATTATACGGACATTTATTTGATCTCCTTCCTGGCACACCCTACAAGCGGGGAGCCGATTATGTGAACTTCCAGCCCGACCGGGTGGCCATGCAGGACGCCACGGCCCAGATGGCTTTGTTACAATTCATCACCGCTGGTCGTAAAACCAGTGCGGTACCGGCAACCGTTCATTGCGATCACCTGATCCAGTCAAAAGAGGGAGTGAACAGTGACCTTCCCCAGGCACTGAAAACCAACAAAGAGGTTTACGACTTCCTGCAGGCCGTTTCGGCGAAATACGGGATCGGATTCTGGAAGCCCGGCGCCGGGATCATCCACCAGGTGATCTTTGAGAACTATGCATTTCCGGGTGGGATGATGATCGGGACCGATTCCCATACCCCCAATGCAGGAGGTTTGGGGATGGTGGCCATCGGCGTTGGAGGTGCGGATGCGGTGGATGTGATGTCGGGAATGCCGCTCGAATTGAAGATGCCCAAGATCTTCGGGGTTGAACTGACCGGTAAACTCAATGGCTGGGCCAGTCCGAAAGATGTGATCCTGAAGCTGGCCGGCATCCTGACGGTGAAAGGGGGAACGGGTTACATCGTGGAGTATTTCGGCGAAGGCGCAAAAAGCCTGTCATGCACCGGAAAAGGGACCATCTGCAACATGGGGGCTGAGATCGGGGCCACCTGTTCTCTCTTTGCCTATGATGGCAAAATGAAAACTTACCTGGAGGCTACCGGACGGTCAAAGATCGCAGTCCTGGCCGATGAACATGCTCCCCTGCTGATCCCTGATGAGGAGGTGACCAAGAGTCCGGAGATCTACTACAATCAGTATATAAAGATTGATCTTTCCGCCCTGGAGCCTTACATAAACGGGCCATTCTCTCCGGATGCCGCCCATCCCGTTTCGGAGCTGGCAACCTTTCTCAGGAAGAACGACTACCCTGAGAAGCTGGAGGTCGGACTCATCGGCTCCTGTACCAACTCCTCCTACGAAGACCTTACACGAGCCGCATCCATTGCCAGGCAGGCCGGTGAGAAAAAACTGACGGTCAAATCAGAATACGTGATCACACCTGGATCTGAACAGATCAGGTATACCTCCGAGCGTGACGGATTACTGGAAATCTTTCATGAAATCGGCGGGGTGGTGATGGCCAACGCCTGCGGACCCTGCATCGGACAGTGGGCACGCCACATGGATGACCCCAGCCGAAAAAACTCCATCATCACCTCTTTCAACCGCAACTTCGCCAAACGGAACGACGGCAACGCCAGCACCCATGCTTTTGTTGCCTCGCCGGAGATCGTCACCGCCATGGCGCTGGCCGGTACGCTGGCGTTCAACCCGATGAAGGATACCCTCCTGAATGAGGAGGGCCAGGAGGTGATGCTGGATGAACCGACCGGACATGAACTCCCTCCCGCCGGTTTTGAAGTAAAGGAAACTGGCTTCCTGGCTCCTCCTGAATTTGGAAGCCAGATAAGGATACATATAAACCCGGCATCGGATCGGCTTCAACTGCTTGAACCCTTTGTACCCTGCGATGATAAAAACCTTACGGGGCTAAGGCTGTTGATCAAAGCCAAAGGGAAATGTACGACCGACCATATTTCGATGGCAGGACCCTGGCTGAAGTTCCGCGGACACCTGGATAACATCTCCAACAACCTGCTGATGGGAGCTGTCAATGCCTTCAACGACAAAACCAATGCGGTGAAAAATCAGACCACCGGAGCATATGAAGAGGTCTCGACGGTGGCCCGCGATTACAAGAGCAAAGGGATTGGCTCGATCATCGTGGGGGATGAAAATTATGGAGAGGGCTCTTCCCGCGAGCATGCCGCTATGGAACCACGGCACCTGAACGCCCGGGTGGTGCTGGTGAAATCGTTTGCCCGGATCCATGAGACCAACCTGAAGAAGCAGGGGATGCTCGCTCTGACCTTTCTCGATCCTGAAGATTACGACCGGATCCGGGAAGATGACATCCTGGATGTGACCGGATTGGACACCTTTGCACCCGGGGTACCCTTGAACCTTGTACTTCATCACGCTGATGGCACAACCGAAAAGATCCTGGCAAACCACACTTATAGCGACCTGCAGATCAAATGGTTCAAGGCAGGGAGCGCATTGAACTACATGAAATCAAGGGAATAGGGAAGAAGGACGTGGGACGTGAGACGTAGGACGTGAGACGTGAGACGTGAGACGTGGGACGTGAGCCCTGAGCCCTGTGACCTGAGCAAAATCACGCCCTGACCTCTTAACTTCCTGACCCAACATTATATGACCTTTCACAAACTACGCTTCATGCGATATAAACCAATTTTAATTTTTCTTCTTGCCTGTTTTCCTTTCTTGGTTCTCTTCTCCCAGCCCCGTTCAAACCTTCGGCAGATGAGCGTTACTCAGCTTCAGACCGGCATGTACCTCGAAGCGCTGAATACGCTGAATGATGCCATCCGGTATGAACCAACAGCTTCGGATCTTTACTTCTTCCGGGGTTATGCCAAATACGGGCTGGATGATTACATCGGGGCCGAAGCGGATTACACGACTTCCATCGAGCTCTTTCCGTATCAGCCCGATGTCTATATCAACAGGGCCATTGTCCGCAGTCAGCAGGAAAATTTTGACGGGGCTTTCGAAGATTTCACCAGTGCCCTGATACTCGACAGCACCAACGCCACTGTATTTCTGAACAGGGCCCGGATCAACCTCATTACCAAACACTTTGATGCTTGTATCAACGATTGTTACAACGCCATAGAGCTGGGGGATCCTGATGAGATGGTTTACTTGCTGAAAGGGAGTGCCGAGATGGGATTGGGCAATCACTACACCGCCATCACCTCGTTCCAGCAAGTGATGGAGAAAAATCCCAAAAATCCCTTCGGTCCCATTCAGATGGGTGCGGCATGGTTGGAGCTGGAACGCCCTGATTCGGCCCTTTTCTTCCTCCATCAAGCGCTCAACCTCGATTCCAATAACATTTATGCCCTTTTCAACCGTTCGTTGGCACACATCAACAACAAAGACAAAGAGGGCGGCCTGAAGGATCTTAACCTGATCATCAGCCTCTCCCCCTATAACTCTTATGCCTATTTCAACCGGGCTATCATCCTGAATGAGATGAAGGAGAGCGGTTCCGCCATCCGTGATCTGACCACGGTCATCCGTCTCAACCCCGAACACCTCATCAGCTATTATTACAGGGGATTGCTACGGATGGAATCCAATGACCTGAAAGGTGCCCTGGAGGATTTCACCCGAACCATCGAGCTCTTTCCTGATTATACGGATGGCTATATGGCCCGGTCGAATGTGAAAGAGAAGATGAAAGACCGGAAAGGAGCTGCCCTGGACCACCAGCTTGGGCTGGAGGCGGCCAAACGCAACCAGAACCGCCCCGACACCCTGGCTTTCGATGAAAAAAACTACCTCAAAAACCTGATTAAATTATCGGGCAATTTTGAGGAGATGAACACCATGTCGAGCAAGTTCCAGAATCAGTATGTAGACATCCAGCTCTCTCCTGTTTTCAACCTCTTTTTTGGGCAGGCACGGTACGATCAGATTGAACTCTATGACTCCTACCCCAAAGACCACTACTACACCAGCATCATCTCCCTGGCCAATAAACCTTACCTGCTCAATGACTCAGCCCGGTTAGCGATCGTGGAACACCAGACGATCCTGCTGGATTCGGTCTCCCGAAACCCGGAGTCCTACCTGATCAGGGCTGTCTCCTTCACCGGTTTAAAACAGTATCTCAGGGCCATCGAAGATTGCGACTCCGCCATTCGTCTGGATCCCGGTTTTGTATTGGTCTATTTTGCCAGGGCGAATGCCCGCCATGGTCTTTACCTGCTCCGGCAAACGGAGGAGCCAACCCAGAGGCTTCCCGGGATCGGTGAAACACCGGATGCAGAGATAGATTCGGTAAAAATCAAAGAGGATGCCATCCTTATTGAGGAGATACTGCTCGATTACCATATGGTCCTCCAACTGGACCCTGGGTTCCCTTTTGCCTATTACAACCGGGGGGTCCTTCATGCCACCTTGGGGAACTACCAGGAGGCGTTAGTTGACTTCCGGAGGTCGGTAGCCCTCAAGAAAAATTTTGCTGAAGGGTATTACAACCTTGGGCTGATCTACCTGCTGATGAAGGACAAGAACGGCGGCTGCAAATACCTTAGCCAGGCCGGCGAGCTTGGCATCCCCGATGCTTATAAGGTCATGAAGCGGTTTTGTTATGAGTAGAGGCTTAATACCCCTCTCCAAACCTCTCCCCAAGAAGGGAGAGGCTTAATCCTCCCCCCTCCCTTTTTGGGGAGGAGGTTAGGGGGTGGGGTAGCTGGCAGAAATACGGGACAGTTTCTCAATCTCCTCCACCGTCAACTGAAACCTCATCGCCCCGGCATTATCCTGAGCATGCGAAAGTTTCGTGGCGCCGGGGATCGCCACCACGGTGTCGCCGTGAGCGTGGAGTACCCAGTTGAGGGCAACCTGGGCCGGGGAGACCTGGTAGTTGGTCGCCAGTTCCTTCAGCAGGTCGATCATAGGCTTGCTTCTCTTCAGGTTTTCCGGTTGGAATGGGCTTGAATTCTTTCGCCATCCCACGTTTTTCAGAAGTTCCGGGTTGTCGTGGAACTTCCCGGTGAGGATCCCCTGGGCCAACGGAGAGTAGGCGATGATGGTGATGCCCAATTCCCTGGCTGCCTGCAGGACCCCGTTTTGCTCAATTTTCCGTTCCAGGAGGTTGTACTTCACTTGGTTGGAGATCAGCGACAGGCCGTGCTTTTGAAGTTCTTCCGCAGCCTCCCGCATCTTCTGCTCCGAAAAATTGCTCACACCGATGTACCGGATCTTTTGCTCTTTGACCAGTTCCGCCATCTGTTTCACCTCTTCGGTAGCAGAGGAGAACCCAAACGGCTGATGCACCTGGTACAGGTCGATCGGGAAAGGATCCAATGCTCTCAACCTCGTATTGATGCTTCTCGGAATGTTGGAGGCAAAGCGGAACATCGGCCACCATTTGGTCGCGATGATCACTTCGCCGGGCTTCTTTCCTGCTTGTTGCAGCGCCTCGGAGAGGGCTCGTTCAGAGGCCCCGTTGCCGTATACCTCTGCGGTGTCAAACCAGTTGATCCCCAGGTTGAGGCTATCCCGGACGATCTGCCGGATGACTTCATCATCCAGATCGGGCCAGAACTTCCCGGCCATGTTATTGCGCTTGCTGAACTGCCAGCAGCCAAGGCCGATGGGGGTGACCAGGAGGTCAGAACTGCCTAGTTTGCGAAGTGTAAAAGAAGGGTTCATGATTTTCAATTGATTCGGTGTACTGCACCGCAAATATAACAAATCCGAAAATCGGATCAACGCCTTAACGTGGCAATCTCTTCGATTGCCGGATACGAGATACGCGATATGGGCTACGGGATGCGGCTTCATTGCTTACTGCGAACTGCCAACCGCCAACCGCCTCATGGCTCTCTCCGGGCCTTCAAACGCAGGGTCAGGTCATCAATGTACCAGGTACCTTCCGAAGGCTTCCATGCATACGCTTTGATGTTACAGTGTGGTATGCGAAATTCCGGGGGCATGGAGAACCTGAATGTAGCCTGGAACCACTTGCCGGGTTGATAGGCCCCGGGCCGTATATATTCCGATTGCCACTCCACCTGCATGCCGGTGGGTTTATCCCAGATCTCCATCACCAGTTGGATGCTGATGAAAGGATCCGCCGTATAGAGCCAGGCAGAGATCTCCAGTTCATATACCCCTTCGGGATTGATGGAGTCCAGATCCACCAGGAATCCGGGAGAGAACGACCGGGTGTCGTCAAGGACCACACTGTGGGCTCCCTGGTAAAAAACAGCGTCTGAAAAAAGATCCCACCTTCCGGGAATCGGTTCCTCGAAGTTGTGTGAGACCTCAAACGCCATGACTTCAAGGGTCTGTTTCTCCTTCTCTTGCTGCTTTCTGTAGTCCTGGAACAGGAGGAGGGCAAATCCTCCTGTCACCAGAATGACCAGCAGCAGGAGCCTCGCCAGGCCGGTTTTGCGGCTGCCCGGAGCGGCGATCCATTTCCTCGCGGCAGATTCTGTATGCAGTAGCAGGGAGGCCACGCCACAGACAACCACCACAAAGAGGATCCCGAGCAACAGGGCGGTAACCGTACTCCCCAGCACATTGGCCAGGTTGACGAAAGGGGAACGCAGATATCCATGCACGGCAAAAAGATACATCGAGATCACCCCGATGGCAGTGATCAGGGCGTACATATTCTTCATCCGCGCTTTCATTCCGATCAGGCCCTGGATCGCTACCACTAAAATCACGGCCGTTGCCAGGTTAGCGAAAGGCCATAGCCAGCGGTAGATGTTCCCTCCTGCCAGGATCAGCACCGTGAGCAGAAACGCCCACCAGGGCAGTTTTACCTTATCGCGTGAGGCGAGGAAGATCCCGAGACAAAATTCCGGCAGGTGCCCCAGGAAGGTCTGGTAGGGATTCAGATCCGCCGAAAGCATGGGTTTGTAAAGCAGCATAGTGAGAAGATATCCGATGATTACCAGACTGGCCAGCCCGATCCAGCCACCCTTCCGGTGGATCCACATCAGCAGCGGAAAGACCAGGTAAAACTGGAAAATGAAGGAGTAGAACCACCAGGGACCGGTGATGGCCATCGCTTTTCCGGGGACCAGGTTGGCAAAGAGGGTAAACTGGATCCCCAGGTCGGTCAGGGTGTGCCCCCCGATCAGCTTCCCGGTGGTGATCAGGGTAAAGATGATGAAGACGATCCCGGCCAGGATCAGGGATGGGTATAGCTTGTCGAACCGGTGCAGCACAAACCGGCTGTAAGCAGGGTGGGATTTGCGATAAGAGAGCGTCAGGCCGTAAGCGCTGATCACGATGAAAGCCTGTACCCCGTAATGTCCCAGAAAATTGAAAAACACATGGAAGAGTTCCAGCGGATTGGCTCTGAGAAAGATCCAGCACCGGTTGATGGATAATGCGTCGAACCAGAATTCATTTTCGCCTGTAATCGGAGTCACCCACCGGTAATAGTTGTGCAGGACGATCAGGAGGATGGCAACCCCCTTGAGAAAGAAGGTATCTTCTCGCGTGAAAGCGCGAATCGTAAAGTGAAATTTCATGACCAAAAATAAGAAAATCCCTGATCATTGAAATGCTTTTGCTATCTTGCAATACCAATTCGGAATCATGAAACTGATTGAAGTTAACAACATAGCAACCCGGCGGGAGTTCTATGAAGTAGCCCGGATCCTCTACGCAAAGGACAAATACTGGGTGTGTCCGCTCGATGTTGAGATTGAGGATATTTTCAACCCCAGCGACAACATCCTGTTCCATGACGGAGAGGCGATCCGGTGGGTCCTGCGCGACGACTCCGGTCACCCTGTCGGACGGGTGGCTGCCTTTTACAACCGCGACAAAGCTTCTAAAAATGATCAGCCTACCGGCGGACTTGGTTTCTTCGAGTGCATCCACGACCAGGCAGCTGCCAACATACTTTTCAACGCCTGCAGGGATTGGCTGAAAGAGAGAGGGATGGAGGCCATGGATGGTCCCATCAACTTCGGCGAGAACATCACTTACTGGGGTTTGCTGGTGGACGGGTTCACCCTTCCTGCCTACGGGATGCCCTACAACTTCCCCTTCTATAAAGAACTGTTCGAAGGGTATGGATTCACAACCTATTTCGAACAATTCTCCTATGAGAAGGATCTCTCCCAGCCTTTCCCCGAACGGCAGGAGAAATTTGCCAGCCACATGCAGGAGAAATTTCAGTTTGAGCATTTCTCGTTTTCGAACAAGGAGAAATACCTCCAGGACATCTGTACCGTATACAACGCTGTATGGTCGGACTTCCATGAGGATTACACCCCGCTCGACTACACCGAGATCGAAAAGGTTTTCAACAAGGCCAAACCGATCATCAACGAAGAGCTGATCTGGTTCGGGTATGACCAGGGGATGCCAATCAGTCTGGTAGTGGTCTTCCCTGATGTGAACCAGATCCTGAAGAAGCTTGGCAACGGCCAGCTCACCTTCTGGAACAAACTGAAGTTCCTCTGGCACAAAAACACCGGCACCATCACGCGCGCCCGACAGCTTCTCACCGCCGTTATCCCTGAGTACCAGCGGACCGGGGTCACCAGCGCCCTCTTCCTGACCATGGTGAATGCGGTAAAGAAGAATAAGATTAAGGTGCTGGATATGTCGTGGGTGGGTGACTATAACACCACCGTCAATAAGATCTACCGATTGCTGGATATTCCCGTGGTGAAGCGCCACATCACCTACCGCTACCTCTTCGACCGCACCAAAGAACCGCAGCGGTTTACTAATGTGGAAACGGAGAAGGCGAAACGGCTGGAAGGGACGAAGGACGAGGGACGAAGGACGAAGGATGAGGGACGAAGATCTTGTTAATAATTTTGTGCAAAGAAATCTCTGACCTGCTGATTGCCTGTAGTTCTATTCCCTTATTTTTACCGGTAATTTTATTCTTTCATGAAGTTCGCCAGAAGAGTAATGATCATTCTCTGCCTGGGCTGTTTCTTTATTTCCAGTGCATTTGCCCAGACCTATTTCAAAAAGCCGGATCCGGGATTTGCCAACCGGTGGAACCTGGGCATTACCCTGGGTCCCGATTTCTATTATGGAGACCTCACGCGGGACAAGTTAGGCCGGTACCGAAATGTCAGCATTGCAGGCAGCCTGGTGATCGGGTACCAGATCAGCAACGTTTTTGGTGCCCGGATGCAGCTTATGGGGGCCTGGCTCAACGGCTCCGCCGATTCCCTCATCAACGGAGTGCTGGTTGAAAATCCCCTCACCGGGATCCTGGTGGAGGGCAACCTTCAGGCGGTGATCAACTTTACCAATCTCATCTCCCCCTATCGCTCTTCCCGGTGGTTTTTTCTTTACGGGACTGCAGGCCTGGGGTATGCCGGATGGTACACTGAGTTCTCCAACCAGGTGTACAATGCCGGGACCATCAATACCACCAATCCACTGAATAATTTTCAAGCCGCCCTCGTTATCCCAGTTGGGATAGGTGCGCTGTTCCGGTTGGGCGACAGGGTAAATGCCTCGGTGGAATACAGTTTTCACCTGGTGGGATCTGATCTGCTGGATCAGACCGTCTGGCAAGCTAACAACGACCGGTTCGATTACCTCGCTTTCGGAATCTCTCTGAACCTGGGAAAAGGGCATAAAAAAGGGCCACAGGTTTACAACTACATTCCGCCTTCGCAGCCCAGGAGAATCCAGGAGCCTCCCCCTCCCCCGATGATTGAACCCAAAACGCCACCCCCTCCGTCCGAATTCACCTATGCCGTTCAGATCTGTGCCTATGCACAGCATACCTATACGACCGACTGGATCCGGAAGCGCTACCGGGTACCGATGGAGGTTCGGATGGAGAGATCAGGGACACTGGAACGGTTCCTGGTCGGCCATTGCGAGGATCTCAGCTGTGCCGTGCAGCTTCGTGAACGGATGATCAGTGTGGGAATCCGGGATGCCTTTATCGTCGCCTACCAGAACGGGATCAGGCATCATGTAGTCAGAAAATAGCTGAAAAATCAGTTCAGTGGCTCCAGGTGCATCAGCAACTTTCCTTCAATCACCATCTCTATCCACTCGGTGGGAATCGGTTCGTTCAGCACACCAAATATCCTGAAATAGAAATATTTAGCTCCCAGGTAAGGACGGATGTTGGTGTTGCTGACCAGCAACACCACGGTGGTGGCCTCAGGGTCTTCATTGAACACGCTCCCCACTTCACGGGCAGGGGAGAAATCAGGGTTGTCTGATATCTCACCACAGGCCGATTTCAGCCAACCGAACGTGACGTCAGAGGGCTGAACGATGGATATAGTGCATTCGACAAATTGTGTGTTTCCAACCACGCCGGAGGAGAACCCGTTGGCATTGAGAATGCTGTCGAGGTTGGCTTCAATGGCGCCTGAATAAAGCAGCTCCTCCTCCCCTCCCTTCAGGGATACGGGGGTGTAAGTAAAGTTGGTAGGAGGCAGGGTGTAGATGACGTCGAAAGCCGCCAGTTCCTTGATATTGTTACAGGAGGAGAAATAGAGCAACGGAAGCAGGATGGTCACTGAACAGAATAGAATGAATCGTATTTTCATGGCTTGTACATTCAGGTTATTCGGTTTTCTGCAATATACGGCTTATTCTTATAAAATGAGCAAATCCATGGACGCTTTTTCAAAACTGAAAAAAATTGTACTTTTGTCTCTGCCTAAATAAAAATTGTTATCGCAAAAAAATTAGATTCTAAGGAGGTAGGCTTAGAAGTAGGTCTGCATTTTTTTAAGTTTTTCTTAAAAAGTGAATACTTGCATTATGGCTTATTTGAAGGCATTGAGATCGACATCCAACACTTGGCTCAAGCCCAGGAAAATTATGCGCAATTTTTATTTTCAACTATTCCGGATGGAGTTAAAACCATTCTTGATGTGGGTTGTGGTTCAGGTAGAATGGCTCATACATTGTTAGAAAAAGGCTATCAGGTGGATTGTGTTTCTCCCGGAACTTTATTAACCAATTATGTCAAAGAAACTATCGGAAACCGGATTGAACTATATAACTGTAAGTTCGAGGAGCTGAAAACTACCAAAAAATATGATCTTGTTATGTTTAGTGAAAGTTTTCAATACATCCCCATGGATCGCTCTATCCCTGGCGCCCTGGATGTATTAAATCCCGGTGGCTTTATCATTGTCAGCGATTTTTTTCAAACCGATGAACCCGGAAAAAGTCCCATGGGTGGTGGGCATAAGTTTACAGAATGGGGAAAAAAGAAAGCCAAATTTAACCTTAAACAATTAAAAGAAAGAGACATCACAAAAGAAACTGCACCAACTTTTGACCTGGTCAATCAAATGACCATGGAGTTTCTTTATCCCATATGGAATGTCGTTTTTAAACTTGCTGAAGATAGATTTCCATGGGTTATAAAATTTATCAGATGGAAATATAAAAAGAAACTTAGCAAAATGGAAAATAAACATTTCCAGGGTCAAAGAACCGGAGCCAATTTTGCCAGGTATAAAAAATATATGTTTTATTTGTTTCAATCACCATAATCACAGAATTCATCCCTTTTCACCTTCGACATATCTATCGTTTAAATTCAACAAGATCAGTGATTTAACCATCATAGGGAGTTTTTATTTTTATGCATTTTTTAACATAATATTTAGTGATAATGGATGGTTATGAAGGATCTACATGGTGGGCAAACCAAATGCCTTCTTGTCCAAACAAAATTTTCCGGGTTTAGTTTCTGGAATTATCAGGATGTTTGCGATATGGTAGGAGCCAAATACCCTGCTGCCTCCCTGGGATTGTTAACTGTAGCTTCTCTCCTTCCGCAATACTGGGAATTCAGGTTGATCGACGAGAATGTTGAACCGTTGACTGACGACCACTTAAATTGGGCCGATCTCGTTTGTACGGGCGGGATGCTTCCTCAGCAGAAGAGCATGCTCGAATTCATCCGGCGGGCGCATGACCTGGATCGCCTGGTTGTGGTAGGTGGCCCTGATCCGACTTCACAGCCGGATGTTTACCAGGAGGCGGATTTTTTAGTCCTTGGAGAGGGAGAGGTGACCATTCCCATGTTCCTTAATGATCTCCGGAAGGGGGCAACCGGAGGAAGGTATTTTTCGGAAGAAAAAGCAAACATGCTGGAAGCGGTCGTTCCCCGATACGACCTGATCCGTTTCCGGAATTACCTGATGATTGGACTTCAATTCCTCAGGGGATGTCCCTATAATTGCGAATTCTGCGATATCATTGAGCTGTATGGCCGGATCCCCAGGTTCAAGTCGAACGAACAGGTGATCAAAGAACTGCAATTCCTGTTCGATCTGGGTTACCGGGGGCATATTGACATCGTGGATGATAACTTCATCGGGAATAAAAAGAGGGCGAAAGAGCTCTTGCGGGAAGTTAAAACATGGACTCAAACCCATGGGTATCCGTTTTATTTTTCCACGGAAGCGTCCATTAACCTGGCCGATGATGATGAATTGCTTCAATTGATGAAAGATGTTGATTTCCGGTACGTTTTCCTTGGGATCGAAACACCCGAAAACGAGACGCTGAAACTGAACAATAAAACCCAGAATGTAAACATCCCCATCGAAGTTGCAGTGAAGAAACTCTTATTTTATGGCATCGTGAGTAATGGAGGCTATATTATTGGTTTCGACAGTGAAAGCAATCAGGTTGCCGATCACATGATCGATTCCATCCAGCGATCGGGAATCTGCATGGCCATGATCGGTTTGCTTTACGCTCTGCCAAATACGCAATTAACCCGGCGTTTGGCAGCAGAAGAGCGGTTGTTTCTGCAGTCATCCCGAACGGTCAGTGAAAGCGATATTGACCAGTCGACAAGTGGCTTGAACTTCATTACCCGGATTCCGCGTACCGAGATCCTGAAGAACTTTATCCGGGTGATTAACGCTGTGTATGATCCTTCGAACTATTATAAACGAGCGGTTTATACCAGCTTACATATCAAACCTCAGAATAAATATACGCCGGATTTCAGGACATGGGTTATGTATATGCGTTCATTCCTAAGGGTTTCCAAAAGAGCAGGTTTTAATGCGGCAACCGGATTATTTTATTGGAAGATGTTTTTTACTGTACTTTTCAGAAACCCCAAAGGAGTCGAAACGGCAGTGAACCTGGCCGCCATGTTCATTCACTTCTGGAAACAGAAAGAGTATGGTGTTTCCATGATGAACCAGACGATTGATGAAATCGTAAAAAACGGTGAAGAAGCCTACTACGCCAGGATGATGGGAACTAAAACAGAGATGTAAGCGCCGATCAGGTTTGCCATGGAGGCAGAAATTGCTTATTTTTGTAATTGTAAATAATGACATATGGATGGTTCTATTTATAGTGTGATCACCGGGACGGGAAACTATATCCCTTCTAAGCGTATCAGAAATGAGGATTTTCTCACCCATGAATTTTATGATGAAAGCGGCAAGAAGCTCGGAAAAACGAATCAGGAGATCATTGAAAAGTTTAAGGAAATAACCACTATTGAAGAACGACGTTATGTGGCCGACAATGAGGTCACCTCCGATATTGCCTATCATGCTGCGGTTGATGCGATTCTGTCGGCAACCATTGATAAAGAAGAGTTGGACTACATCATTGTGGCTCATAATTTTGGCGATGTGAGAATTGATGTTAAGATGTCGGATATTGTGCCCAGTATTGCCGCCCGGGTAAAGTTTAAACTGGGAATAAAAAACCCCAACACGATCGCCTATGATTTAACATTTGGCTGTCCCGGTTGGTTGCAGGCCGTTATCCAGGCTGACTATTTCATCAAATCAGGGGATGCCAGGAAGATCCTGGTAATCGGGGCAGAGGTATTATCAAGGGTTTCCGATCCGCACGACATCGACAGTATGTTATATTCCGACGGAGCCGGAGCTACTATTCTTGAAGCCAGGAAGAGTGATAATCCCATTGGCATTCTTGCACATAAAACACGTTCAGATACCCTTTTGTATTCCAAAATGTTACAAATGGATAAATCGTACCATCCTGATAAAGAAAACAGGAATGCCCTGTTTTTAAAGATGAATGGGCGGAAGCTTTACCAATATGCACTGGAAACGGTTCCCCTGGCGATCAAAGAGTGCCTGGAGAAGAGTAAAATCCACCTGAAGGAGATCAAGAACGTACTCATCCACCAGGCCAATGGAAAAATGGATGATGCCATCTTACAAAGGCTGTACAGCCTTTATGATATGGTTGAAATCCCTGAAAACATCATGCCTATGACCATTGCATGGTTAGGCAACTCGTCCGTAGCGACCTTGCCTACGTTACTGGATCTGTTGCTGAAAGCCAAGCTGAAAACGTATAAAATAAAAAAAGGGGACACCCTCGTTTTCGCTTCTGTTGGCGCAGGAATGAATATCAATTCATTGATTTACCGGGTGTAACCGGGTTCATTGACGGCAAAAGGTTATTCACAGTTATTCACAGTTATTCACAATTTTGCGACAGGCGTCTATTCGTAATCTATCTTCGCGATATATCTAAAGGTTTGAATTTAAAACCAAACGCTTGAAAAAATTCATCGCGTTCTTCCACGAAATCTCCCAGGATCATATTCATGAAGTAGGTGGCAAAAATGCTTCCCTGGGAGAGATGACCAGAACCATGTCGGAACTCGGTATCCAGGTGCCGGGTGGTTTTGCCATCAAGACCAATGCATACAAGGAATTTATCAAGCACCATCGCATTGATAAAATCATCGCAAGAGCGCTTTCTGACCTCCGTGTGGAAGATATAGCTGCGCTTCAACGGGCCGGGGAAGAGATCAGGGAGACCATCCTGGAAGCCGAACTTCCGGCTGAGGTCCAGGTTGAGATCGCAGAGGCCTATCAGGAGCTATCAAGCCTGTATGGTGTGGAAAACCTGGATGTGGCCGTACGTTCATCAGCCACAGCGGAAGATCTGCCTAATGCCTCCTTTGCAGGCCAGCAAGAAACCTACTTGAATGTCAGCAAGATTGAAGAGGTGCTGTTGAACACGAGGAGGTGTTATGCCTCTCTGTTCACTGACCGGTCTATCTCTTACAGGGAGTCCAGGGGCTATAACCACATGGAGGTATATTTATCCATCGGCATCCAGAAAATGGTACGATCGGATCTGGCTACCTCCGGCGTCGCTTTTTCGATCGACACGGAAAGCGGATTTAAGGATACGGTACTGATCACCTCCAGCTACGGATTGGGCGAACTGCTTGTCCAGGGGACCGTCTCTCCGGATGAGTATCTGGTCTTTAAGCCTACCCGGTCGATCATTGAAAAGAAGTTGGGTTCAAAGAAACAGCGAATGGTGTATGCGGGTCATTCGGGCCGTGCTACGAAAATTGAAGATGTTCCCGAAAAGTATCAGCATCAATTTTGTTTGTCGGAGGAGCAGATCCTGCAGGTGGCAGAGTGGGTCCAGAAAGTAGAGAACTACTATTCCACCCTGCATCAGAGATGGTGTCCGGTGGATGTGGAGTGGGCGTTTGATGGTTTCACCGACGACCTGTTCCTGTTGCAGGCCAGGCCGGAAACCATCCATTCCAACAGACTGAACGAAGGGGTGGTCTATTATGAACTTGAAAACAGCGCCGATCTGAAACGGGTGGTCGAGGGGATTGCGGTGGGTGAACGGATCGGAGTTGGCCGGGTGCGTGTGATGCATAATGTAAAAGAGGCCGCTGCCTTCCGGAAAGGAGATGTGCTGGTGACAGACATGACGGATCCTGATTGGGAACCGGTCATGAAGCTGGCTTCCGGTATCGTCACCAACCGGGGAGGAAGAACGTGCCACGCGGCCATTGTCTCCAGGGAGATAGGGGTGCCTGCGATCGTCGGAACCGGGAACGGAGTGGAGTTGCTGAATGGCTGTGAACAGGTGACGGTCTCCTGTGCCGAAGGAGAAAAAGGATTTGTGTATGATGGTATTTGCGAGTTTAAGAAACATGTCATTGAGCTGGAAGAGTTGCCTCAAACCAAGACCCCCCTGATGCTGAATGTCGCTTCACCGGATCTCGCGTTTAAGTACTCCTTTTTACCCAACAAGGGGGTGGGGCTGGCACGGGAAGAGTTCATCATCAACAATTACATCAAGGTGCATCCGATGGCTCTGTTAAAACACCGTGAACTGGGTGATCCGGTGTTGAGCCGGCAAATTGCCGAACTATGCAGAGGCTATGCTTCTGAAAAGGAGTTCTTCATTACCAAACTGGCTCATGGCATTGCCAAGATCGGCGCTGCATTCTATGATAAACCGGTCATTGTCAGGTTCAGTGATTTTAAATCCAATGAGTATTCCAATCTCCTGGGAGGCGAACATTTCGAGCCCAGGGAAGAGAATCCGATGATCGGATGGAGGGGAGCTTCAAGGTATTATTCGGATGCGTACAAAGAGGCTTTCGGCCTGGAATGTTATGCCATCAAAAAGGTTCGGGAAGAGATGGGGCTGAAGAATGTGATTGTCATGATCCCTTTCTGCAGGACCGTAGAGGAGTGTCAATCCGTGTTGGAAACCATGAAGGAATACGGATTGGAAAGGGGCAAAAACGGGCTGGAAGTATATCTCATGGCTGAAATTCCTTCCAACATCATCCTTGCGGAGCAATTTGCCCGGTACGTGGATGGATTTTCCATAGGTTCAAATGACTTGACCCAATTGACACTCGGGTTGGACAGGGATTCCAACCTGGTCTCCCATTTGTACGATGAACGGAATCCGGCGGTGAAGGAGCTGATCAGACAATTGATTGAAACCGCCAAAAGATGTAAGCGAAAGGTTGGCATTTGTGGCCAGGCGCCATCAGATTTCCCTGATTTTGCTCAGTTCCTGGTGGAATTAGGGATCGACTCCATCTCAGTAACTCCCGATTCCATCTTGAAAACCCTGCAGGCGATCAGCGCCATTGAAACAAAACTCAGATCGCAGGTTTAGATGTCACAACCCACTGGGTGCTCACAGGTTGAATATTAACCTGATCATGTCCTCAGGCATTCCAGCAGCCGGATATTGTCTTCTTTCCGTCCGAGACTGATACGGAGAGAACGGTTGTCGCCAAAAGCTTCCATTTTTCTGACCACCATTTTATTGGCGAACAGGGTATCGTACATCCGGTCCCGCTCAACGGTGGTGGGGAAGGAAATAAAAAGAAAATTGCCCTGGGATGGAATTACATGGTATCCAAACCCTGTAAGTCCATCATAAAGAAATTCCCTGTCCTCGGCATTCTTACGGGCACTTTCCCGGATGTGCTCTTTGTCATCAAGAGCAGCCAACGCTGCAATATTGGCAATGGAGCCTACCATGAAAGGAAGGCGGTTCTTCTCCAGCTCTTCAATAATTGGTCTCTGGGCAATGCCATATCCTATTCGCAAGCCGGCCAGTCCGTAAATCTTGGAAAAGGAGTGGAGGATCACCACGTTTGAGTGCTTCCTGTACAGCTGATTGGAATCGGGATACAACGGATTATCCACATATTCCTTATAGGCCTCGTCAAGCACAACAAGGATTTCAGGAGGGATCCTGAGGAGAAATTCCGCAATCTCATCATGCGTGAAAATAGTACCGGTGGGATTGTTGGGATTGGCCAGGAATATCAGGCGGGTTTTTTCATCACAACATTGGGCCACCTTGTCAAGGCTGATGGAATAATTTACCATGGAAGCCAGCCGGCACTCCCTGTTATATATAGCTGCACAAAGCTTATACGCCACGAAGGATATTTCGGGTACCACCATATTTTCCCCGTGGGAAAGCATTCTATTTACGAGGTAGTCAATGATGGCAACAGATCCGTTGCAGACAATGACCTCTTCAGAAATCACCTTATGTTTAGCTGCCAGCTTTTCTTTTAGGTCAGTTAACACCACATCAGGATAAAAAGACATCTTGTGGATATTTTTTAATACCGCTTCCGTGGCCAATGGAGAAGGTCCGTAAGAGTTTTCATTTTGTGCAAGCCTGTTGACCTGGCTTTCATAAGCCAGATTTACATATAGAGGGGATTCCTTTTTTCTCATCTCTTTTGCTTATTCAAAAATGGATCTGGCAGAATTAAACAGAACCTCCCTGCGATACCAGGCGCTGGCGCGAAGGTCATCAATCGGGGAGGCGTCCTGTTGGATCAATCCGGCCACCATAAGTCGCTCCTCCTCATCGAGTTTGTTCACATTCCGCCCGGTCAGGAATCCGGTAGCCTGGCTGCAAAAGACCACCGTAGGTGCCACCGCCCCGATGGCAATCCCGGCCCGGGTCAACACTCCGTCTGCATCCATCTGGAAGTGATAGCCGATGGAAACAATGGAGCACTCCATGGCCGACCTTTTGCCAATCTTAATGAACCCCGACTTCACTGTTTTACCCTGGTTGACAGGAATGGAAATGCCCGTCAATACTTCGCTTTTCTGCAGGGATGTGTTCCCGGGTCCATTGAAAAACCCGGTGAGCGCTTCGTGACGGATCCTGCCCTCCATATCCATGATCTCGCACGTTGCTTTCAGAGCAACCAATGCGCAGGAGAGATCGCCCGATGGAGAGGCCTGGCAAACATTGCCTCCAATGGTAGCTACTTCCCTGATTTGCCGGGAGGCCAGTGACCGGGCTGCCTGATGGAGGACAGGGAAGTGTTCATCGATATACGAATCTTTTTGGATCCGGGCTACGGTCACCAGGGCGCCGATCCGGATTTCAGTTGGGTAAAAACCTATGCCTGTAAACTCTTCCTCCTCCAGCCGGGCAAGGTTGATCAGGGTTAAATCTTCCCGGCCCGATGCTTTCAGTTCTATCAGCAAGTCCGTAAAGCCTGCTCCCAGCTTGAAATCCGTTGACTGGTGCCTGCGAAGGCTTTGCAATAATTCCTCCCTGGTTGTTGGACTCTCTACATCGAAATTCATACCTTCAGAGAATTTGCAGGTTCATGTTGTCTTTTTTCACTCCAGGCCCGTAACACCTTTTCAGGCGTTAGCGGGAGCGATTGAAATTCCACTCCAAGTGCACCGGACACGGCATTGGCAATGGCTGCAGCCGACGGGATCAGGGGAGCTTCCCCGGCGCCTTTGGAACCGTACGGGCCTGCCTCGTCCATGGTCTCTATGGGGTAAAAATGAATCTCCGGCATATCCACGGCCGTAAGCAGCTTGTATTCATGGAAGCTGGGATTTTGCAGACAGCCTTTTTCATAGATCATCTCTTCCGTGAGGGCGTAACCAATCCCGATGGCCACTCCCCCATCAATCTGCCCCTGCAAACCAACCGGGTTAAGGACCCTCCCAACATCCTGACTTACATAAACATTCAATACCTTTACCTTTCCCGTATAGGTATCTACTTCCACTTCGGTAGCCTGGGAAGCAAAAGCATAATTCCCGGAAACGTTCCCCATGTAATTTCTATCCTGGAAGCTGCTTTGCGGTTCATAAAAATACTCCACCACACATAATTCATTGGGAGAACCAAAATGCATCTCCCTGACCACCTTGTCAATTTTGATCTCTTTCTGATCTGCCCTGATACATCCGTCTTCAAACAGGAAATCCCCTGTTTCACAATCCATGAGCTGTGCAGCTTTGTGATTCAATTTTTCTTTGAGCAAACGAATGGCTCCCAACAGGGAGTTGCCGGCCACAAAGCTGGTGCGGGATGCGTGCACTCCTACATCCCAGGGTTTTACATCCGTATCGGTGTTGATGACCCTGATCTGTTGCATGGGAATTCCAAGTTCTTCTGAAGCGATCATGGCCAGTACGGTTTCCGATCCCTGACCGATTTCGCTGGAGCCCGTGATGATGGTGAGGTAGCCGTAGTGGTCCAGTTTAAGCCGGGTACCGCAGCCGTCGGACCGGTATATTTTGGCCCCTCCTCCCACATGAAGCATGGAAGCTAAACCGATCCCCCTCCGGTAGCGTCCGCTTTGTTTTTCCCCGTTTTTCCTTTTGTAATCGCTGGTTTC
This sequence comes from Bacteroidota bacterium, assembly GCA_043810345.1. Taxonomy (GTDB): domain Bacteria; phylum Bacteroidota; class Bacteroidia; order Bacteroidales; family FEN-979; genus QYOJ01. The sequence continues at coordinate 38,040 of JBDROF010000108.1, forward strand.
AAGCACCTTCGCCAGGGCTGGTTTGGCACCACAGGTGTTAAAGTGCAACCCCTGGCCGGTGATCTCTCCCGGATAATTGGCATTGATCAGCCTGATCTCATCTTTTCCTATTCCCAGCTCTTCAGCCATCAGGTCAATGTTTCGTTCTACGGAAAAGGTAGCCTGTGGATTGCCATATCCCCTGAACGAGCCGGCAAAGGGATTATTGGTGTAGATGGCATCGGCCTGAAAGTGACAGGCGGGTACCTGGTAAAGTGAAGAATAGGTTTGCATCATGACGAATGGGGTGGTGGCCCCCCAGGAGGTGTAGGCGCCATTATCCATCACAATGCGTGCCTCCCTGAAGGTGAACTTCCCCTCTGCATCCGCTCCCGTAGCCAGGTCGATGATCATGGGCTGGCGGGTGGGAGAGGCAATGAATTCCTCTTCGCGATCATATAAAAGCTGTACCGGCTTCCCGGTTTTCATAGAGAGCAGAGCACAAATGGGTTCAAAGGGATACATGTCCAGCTTACTTCCAAATCCGCCACCTATGGTGGGTTGAATGATCCTGATCATGGAAGGGTGCATCTTAAGCGCATGGGCCATGTCGCGTTGGTAGAGGAACGGAACCTGTGTGGAGGCATACAGGGTCAGCCTTCCGTCGAGTACCGAGTAATCGGCCGTGATGTTACTGGTTGCCAGGCAGCAATGGGTCACCCGTGGCAGCTGATACCTCCTGCTGACAATCACTTTGGAATGTTTTTTCTGTTCTTCCAGGTCTCCGTGTGAATAGGTGAAGGATTCGGCAATATTTTTATTCCCGAACCTTTCTGCGCCTTTTCCGTGAAGGTTGATCTGCCGTGCTTCTTCTTTCAGGGCTTCAAACGGGTCAAAAATACCCTCCATTACTTCATAGTCCACCCTGATCAGTCCCAGGGCTTTACGGGCTGTGTCCCGGCTGGAGGCAGCCACTGCAGCGAGTTCATCCCGCTGGCAATTGACTGTCTCTCCTTTCAGAACGGGATGGTCGCGTTTGTAGCCAATCCTGTTCACATCCACCTCTTTTGCCGTAAGTATGCATTCTACGCCATCAAGCGCCAGCGCTTCTGAACAATCAATGGATCTGATCCGCGCACAGGGATATTGAGTGCGAAGGATTATCCCATGCAACATATTCGGAAGTTCAATATCATGTCCGTACACGGCCCTGCCGCTTACCCGTTCGTTTCCGTCGAGCTTGGGGGTGGATGTTCCGATCAGTTTGAGTTTTTTATCCATGCTCAGAACTGTTTAAACGGATGGATGAGTTAAATAATCCTCAGCCGCATCAATAATTTTAATATACCCGGTACAGCGGCACAAATGCCCTTCAAGCTCTTTCGCTATCTCTTTCCGTGAAGGGCTTTTGCCTTGCTCTTTAAACTCATCGCTGATTGCTTTTATTGACATGACCACTCCCGGAGTACAGAAACCACATTGCACGGCGCCATGTTCCAGTATTTTATCCTGGAT
>JBDROF010000109.1:0-19712 GCA_043810345.1 Bacteroidota bacterium
TGTGGATTGGGAGACCGTGGAGCGGATCGAAGCATTACGCGGTCCGGCTGCCGCGATTTACGGCGGGGGTTCCAACGCCGGGATCCTGAATATCATCACCCAACGAGGGAATCCGGCTCCCATCGGGGGACGGCTCTATGCCACGGCAGGATCCAACGGGTTTGTCAAGGTGCTGGGCCAGGTTGACGGGGAACAGAAGCAGTTCAACTACCGGGTCTCCTATTCCCATATCCGGGGCGATGGGTACCGGCAGCACAGCGCCTTCCGGGGGAATAACCTTTACCTTAGAGGGACCTGGACCCCGAATACAAAAGTCACCATTATCCCTATCATTAATTACGGGTACTATTTCACCCAGAATCCGGAAGGGTTGAACCTGTCGCAACTGGACGACCCCAAACAATGCAACCCCGATGCCATTCCCTGCAACGAATACCAGAAAACGGTTCGACTTACCAACGGAATGGTTGGAAGCATCAACCTGGGGCAACACCAGCAGATCCGGTTCAACGGACTGTTACGGATGGGAACCTACAAGGAGACCGGTTCCACGGCCGTTACCTACCGCGACATTGCCGCTCCGGGAGGATCGCTGCAATATACCCTGAGCCTGAGCAAAAACTGGTTTGCCAACCACCTGAGCGTGGGCGGGGACGTCCAGTGGCAAACCATCGGTGAATACAAGGTGGGAAATATAAAAGACACCACCCGGACTGAATCCCGGGGAAGTATCCGCATGGATGTCATCGAGGACTCGGTGATGCTGGCCAACCAGCGCATCTTCCAGCAGGGTTTCGGGGTGTTCCTCATGGACCGGATGGAGTTCGGGAAAAAACTGAACCTGATCCTCAGTCTCCGGTATGATAACATTGAGAACGAGCTGACCGATAAAATGAACCGGACCGGCAAGCTTTCCGGGAAAGCCACCTTTGACAGGCTGACCGGAAGGGTTGGCCTCTCCTATGCGATTCATCCCGCGATCAATGTGTTTGCGAACTGGGGTCAGGGTTTTCTGCCTCCCTCCACCGAGGAGCTGATCAACAATCCCGTCTCCTATGGCGGTTTCAACCAGCAGCTGGTGCCGGCTACCTCCAGCGGGGAAGAGATCGGGCTGCGGGGTACCGTCTGGCAGCGGTTCTATTACGAACTGACCGCTTTCTACCTGAAGACCCGGGATGATTATTACCGGTACCGGGTGCCTGCCCGTCCCCTGGAAACCTTTTACGGAAACGCCGGGGCCAGTGACCGCTTCGGGGTGGAAACCTATGTTTCCGTTACACCGTGGGATCCGTTGAATATAAAGGTGGCTTATACTTTTAACCACTTTAACTACACCTCTCCTGACAGCATCAGCGGAAACTGGCTGCCCAATTGCCCCGAACACCAGCTCTATGCCCAGGTGGAATGGAATTTCCTGAGGCACTTTTCCGTGGTGGCTGCCACACAGTGGACCAGCCGGTGGTACATCTATACCGACGTGGTGCATAAAGATGTCTTCCAGAAAGGGTATAACCTGTACAACCTGCGCCTGGCTTACCACTGGAAAATCGGGTTGCTGAAGGGAGAGGTTTCACTTTACGGAAAAAACCTGTTCAACGAGTCCTATATCGCCTTCACTGAACCCGACCCGGATGGGAACTGTTATCAGCCGGGATCAGGAAGGGAGGTTTTTGTGACGCTGAAGCTGGGGCTTTATTGATTACAGAAAAAAGAGTGCTACTCCTCCAACAGCGATAATTGCGCCGACAATTTCTTTGACCGTTATTTTCTCCCTGAAGAGGACCACTGATGGCGCGATGATCAGCACCGGGACGATCGCCATCAGGGTGGCGGCAACGCCAACAGAAGTATATTTCACGGCGATCAGGGAGAAAGAGACCCCCAGGAAGGGGCCGAAAAAGGCACCTATCGATAGTTGGATCATCGGTTTCCGGAAGGTGAGTGCCAGGACAACATCCCGCCAGCGTCTCAGGAGGGTAAAGATCACACCGAATCCAAAGATACCGGCAAGGATCCGGATCTGGGAAGCCGCAAAAGCATCGAACTCCTGCATCCCGAATTTGCTTAGAACCAATCCCGTTCCCTGGCCAATCGCCCCTCCCAACGCGAGCAGGACGCCAATCACGGGAAACCCGATCTTAACACGGCGAAACATCCCTTGTTGACTGGATCGTTCCGCTTTTTTAAAGATGACCAGGGTAATACCGGCCAGGGTTATCGCCATCCCGAGCCAGTTTTGGAGTGTCAGTACTTCACCGAGAATGATCCAGCTGATCAGGGCTGTGATCGGGGGTGTCAGCGCCATAATCAGCATGGAAATGCGTGCCCCGATCAATACAAATGCCTGGAAGAGGCACAGGTCGCCGAAAACAAAGCCAACCAGTCCGGAGATAAAAAGGTAGAACCAGGCTTCTGCAGTTGCATCCACCGGAAAAAAGGACCCCCTGTAGATGAGTGTAAAGAGGCTTAACAGGACAAACCCTGCAATGAGGCGAAGAAGATTCAGCACGAGGCTTCCTAGTTTTCGTCCTGCAGCTTCAAATGCGAGTGCGGTGGCTGTCCAGAAGATGGCCGTCATTAACGCAGCTATTTCGCCCCAGTGTGGATACAACTCTTTGGTGTGTGTTCGTACCTTATTACCTCAGCCAGTCTTGCGGGTTCATAATGGTTTTGGCGTACCAAACCTGAAAGTTCAGCTCCGATTTTCCTTCATCCCTGTCGTAGTGTGCTCTTCCGATCACCTGTCCCGTTACCACAGTCTGGCCGCTTGAGACCGACACTTCATCCAGGTTGGAATAGACGGTAAGGTAATCTCCATGACGTAACATCACTACCTTGTTCAGGTTTGGGATAGTCAGAACCTTGCTAACCATCCCATTGAAAACAGCTTTGACGGGGGCGCTCTGACTGACCATGATGTCGATCCCGTTATTATTGATCTTTACATATTTCAGAACCGGATGTGCGTGCTCCCCAAACGTGGATGTGACCACTCCCTGGTCAGTAGGCCAGGGGAGTCGTCCTTTGTTGGCAGCGAAAGAGGAAGAGAGTCGCATCTCTGCAGCTTTGACACTGGCATCCCTGGTTACATCTGCTGCACGTGCACGTGCCTCTTCGGCTAAAATACGTTCGATTTCTGCCTGAAGCTTCTGTAACGCCTTTTGTTTTGCCCGCAGGGTGGCAAGAAGCTGTTTCTCTTTTCTGGAAAGCTCCTGAACGGTTCTGTCTTTTTGTTGCTTCTCTCTGTCCAGTTTCGATTTTTCTCCCGCCTCTGATTCAGCCAGCTTTAACTTTTCAACCCTGGCACCTTCAAGCGTCTGCATCTGTTTGCTCAGGGCAATCTGCGCTTCCCGGATACGCTCAGCCTGCTTGCGCCGGTAAGAGGTATATTGCTGATAATAGTTGAGCCGTTGATAAGCCTGGTTGAAATCCTTTGCCGAAAAAATAAAGAGCAGCCTGTTCTGGGCTTTTGAGATCTTGTGGGCATAATATATCATACGCGCATACTCATCTTTCAAAGCTTTGAGTTCACGTGACCGTTTGGCAATCAGATTCTGATCCTCCCGGATCTTTCGATCCACCTCTCCAATCTCCTGGCTAATCGTATTGATCAATGCTTCACGCTTCTTGATCTGACTGTTGAGGAGTTGCAGATCATGTACCGAAGTCTCCTTGCTCTTCTTGGTCTGATCCAATAACTTGGAGGTATACTCAATCTCACTCTCCAGTTTCTGGCGGTTCTGATTTAGCTCTTCTTTGGTGATTTGTCCGGATGTTACCAAAGAAAAGCTCAGAAAAAGCGTCGCAAGTGACCCCATCATCAGGCGGACAGGATATATTGCCAGCTGGTGCTTCATGGCCGGATCCGTGTAAATGAGGACGGGATTGTAAACGGAAATGTCATCGGTTCATTAATGTCTATTCTGGAAAACACCACATCTACAAAGATTTTATTCCCTGCGGAGATCTGGTAGGTCATCTCCCGTGGGAAAAGCTGACGTCCAATGGCCTCAAACGAAGAGTAGGTGGCATCGAGCTTAATGTTATCTTTCCGGATCTCCTTTACGTCTGCGCGGGTGATCTTGAAGGTCTCAGGATCGAGCCAAATATTCTGGATTAAGACGTTTAATTCATCTTGATGCTTCCGGATGTATTTTTTCAATTTCTGACGGGCAGTAGCCGTTAGTTTGTATTTGTTCCTGTCGATGGTCGCTTTGAATTTTCCTTCTTCGTAGAAAGAGATATCATTGCCAATCAGAAAGGATTGGAGGATGTCGTATTCAATATTGGCATTCAGGAATTTGTTCAGATCGTACCAGTCCCCTATCAGATAAGTGTTATTGATTCGGTTGATATATTTGATCGAATCCTGGGTAATCATCAGTCGCATTCCTTCAAGTCCCATCACCCTAAGAGAGAGCCATATCAGGGTATCTTTTTGGATGCGGATCTGCCCTGAGAAAGCGTATTTCTGATTCCCATTCCGGTAATCGGCTGAAAAGCGGGCATTGAACCAGGTAAATTGTAATTCACGCTCCTTCAGTTTTGCAAACAAGTATTCCGGGCCCTCTTCCTTAATCGGTTTTCTGATAATACTGCGCTGTGTTTTACACGAAGAAAAGAGAAGAGTTCCGGCCAGGCCAATCAGGAATAAATTGAAAATAACTGACTTCTGGTGACTCATTATTCGATCCATTTCTTTTGGGTGATCTTCTCCTGCAGAAGTTCCGATCCATCTCCTTTCTCCGATGCCTTCTTCCAGTATTCGATTGCCTCCTCCTTTCTCCCAAGGTGATACAGCACATCACCGTAATGTTCCAACACTTCCCCAGAGGCATGTTTCCGGTCTTCGAGGGATTTTCCAATCCATTCAAGGGCCTGGTCAAACTGACCAAGTTTAAACAGGATCCAACCATACGTGTCCTGGAAAGAGGAGTTATCGGGTTCGATATTCAGGGCTCGCTTCGACATCTGTTCGGCTTTGGTCAGCTCCGTTTCGCGGAGAGCAAGGTAGTAGCTGTAATTATTCAGAACATACGGATTATTATCTTTGATCTGCAAAGACTTTTCGTAAGCTTTGTCCGATTCTGTAGCCTGATCGAGGGCATGGTAGGTATCCCCCAGGTACATGTAGTACTGAGCCAGGAGTTCGTTGTTGTTGGCCACCATGGTGATTCCCCTCTTGAGTAGTTTCTCTGTCTCCGGATAATTTTTACGCTGAAGCTCGGCCAGGGCTGTGAACAAATAGATCACGGGTTGCTCGGGATAGAGCTCGATGGCACGATGACCGTACCTGCTAAGGTGTTCGTAATCGCTTATCAGAAGATCCATCCGCAGCAACTCTTCCCACACGATATATCTGCTGCTGTCGAGGGCAATGACTTGCAGAAAGGCATCCCGGGCTCCCTCATACTGTTGGTCCTGGGAGAGAAGATCTCCATGGATCGAGTAAACCTTGGGATCTTCGGGATGCGTGAGGATCAATAGTTCCGTTAACGCGAATGCCTCCTCTTTCAGGTCGGATACGATCTCATTGATGGTATAGAATGACAAGAGGATGTTGATCTTTGTATCCACATCCAGGTTTGGATTCCCAAATCCCAGTTGCAACTCTTCAAACGCCTTGTTCCGATTTCCCGTTTTCCGGTAATAATCGGCAAGGGTCATGTGGATATACGCGTTATCGGGGTCAATCTCAAGTACTTTATGGTATAATTCCAGCGCTTTCTCCTTTTTCTCTCTCGACATATAATACTCGGCCAGGATGCTGTAATAACGACTATCGTCGGGATAGGCGTCCATCAGTGTTCGCAGTTCTGCTTCAGCATTCTGGTATTCCTTTAGATGGAGGTAGATCTTGTGCTTCTGAAGAGATATCTCTTCAGAAATCCCGAGACGCTTTTCAATCATGTCATAGATCTTGATCGCCTGCTGGTATTTTCCCAGCCCCATATACAGCGATGCCAACTGATAATAGTGATCCAGGTTATCGGGATTTGTAGCTACAATATCTTCGTAAATCTTCAACGCCTGATCATAATCCTGGGTAAGCTGGCAGGTTTCTGCAAGAAAAAGCTGGTACCAGATGTTCTTATTATTCAGCTCGTAAGCCTTTTCAGCAATCATTTTGGCTTCCGGATACGACTTGCGCCCGGCCAGGATCTTTGCGAGTTCATAATAAGCCACCGGATCCGTTGGGTACCTGTCAATATATTTCCGGAGCAATCCTTCTGCATCCTTCTCATTGCCGGTGATCAACAGTTTCTTGGCATCGATCAGTGCCGAAGGATTGCTGGTGTGTTTCTCTTTCTGTTGCCGGTCCATCTCCTCTTCGAGCTGGGCCAGCACAGGAGAAACCGCTAACCATCCCACCAGGAAGAAAAGAAGTAACGTATATTTTGTTAGTTGGAATTTGATCATTGGTCCATTCTTTTAGCTTGTCCCTGTGTGACCGAATCCTCCGGCTCCACGAACCGATTCCATCAATTCGTCAACCTCAACCCATTCCGCTTTGGCATGAGCGGAGATGATCATCTGTGCAATTCTCTCTCCGTCCTTTACAATATACTCCTCGGAAGAGAGATTGATCAGGATCACCTTTACCTCTCCCCGGTAGTCTGCATCGATGGTACCCGGCGTATTCAATACCGTAACTCCTTTTTTAATGGCCAGGCCGCTCCGTGGACGTACCTGGGCCTCGTACCCTGCCGGAAGTTCCATAAAAAGACCGGTGGGTACCAGGGCTCGTTCGAGAGGTTTCATGACGATGTCTTTCATCAGAAACGCACGCAGGTCCAATCCTGCTGAAGTGGTTGTCTCGTATGCCGGTAGCGGATGATGGGATTTGTTGACGACCTTAACCTTCATAATCAGTTGAAAAGGGCAAAGTTAAAAAAAAGCTGGATGACTCTACCCGGTTTTTCGGCGGATGGAAAGCCACAGCGACACCATATCTTTTCTTTCCACAAACGCAATAATAGCAAGGAAAAGTATAAAAAGAGAGGTGTTTATAAGTATCCCGGAAAGGGTGTTCTCAACGGCAAGAATCCTGCTGACAATATAAACAGAGGCTGCCAGGAGTGGAAAGCCAATCACCTTCCGTAGATTATACCGGATGGGATAATATTTCTGACCAATCAGGTAGCCAAGTAACATCATGGTGGCGTAACAGAAAAAGGTGGCCCAGGCTGAGCCAAGGTAGCCATAAATCAGATGGTCGGGAGAACGGGGGATCCAGTAAATGTTGAGGCCCACGGAAACAATGGCACCCGCAATGGTGATCAGTGCACCCCACATGGTCTTTCCTGTTAACTTGTACCAGATGGATATGTTGAAATAGATTCCCAGGAAGAGTTTCGCCATCATCAGAATGGGAATCACGTTTCGTGCACTGCGGAAGTCTGCCCCGATGAAATAGATAAACACATAATCCAGGTATAACATGGTGACCAGGAAGATCAGCGAGACGGAGATAACAAAGTAATCCATGACCCGGGCATAGACCTCCTTTGCATCTTTGTTCTTCATCTGGGCAAAGAAAAAGGGCTCTGCTGCAAAACGGTAAGCCTGAATAAACAAGACCATCAGGACAGCGATCTTGTAGCAGGCACTATAAATACCTACCTGATCCTCCGCAATATCGGAAGGTAAGAGGTAGCGAAGCAGGAGCCTGTCGAACGTTTCATTGACAATCCCTGCCATCCCGGCAATGAGCAACGGGAGCGCATAGATTAGCATTCGTTGCCAGAGAACAGGATCAAAAGCCCATTTAATTCGCAGTACCTGAGGTAATAGCATTACCAGGGTGACCAGGCTGGCGATCAGGTTAGAAATGAAGATATACTCTATGGTCCAATCCGGGCGATAAAAGAGATCGATCAACTGACCTCCGAATGATTCCCCATGATGCTTGTAGATCCAGGGACATAACAAGAGGAAGAAAAGGTTAAGGAATACGTTGGAAAGGATACTCACCGATTTGACCAGAGCGAATCTTCCCGGACGGTTGTCGGCCCTCAGTTTGGCAAACGGAATTGCGGCAATGGCATCCAGAGCCAGAATCCAGGCAAACCAGATGATGAATACCGGGTATTGGGAGTAATCGATCCAGGTGGCGATGGTTGACGGAAAGAGGTTGGTCAGGATCAGAAAAAGTCCACTGCTTACCAGGATGGAAGTCAGGCCGGTACTGAAAACCATCTTTCTGTCGGGATGGGTTTCGCTGAAACGAAAGAAAGCCGTTTCCATTCCGTAAGTGAGGATGACCATCAGCAACGCCGAATAGGAGTAAAAGACATTGACCACACCATATTCTGCCGGGGTCAGGATCCCGTAAGTATAGAGCGGAACCAAGAGGTAGTTGAGGAACCGGGTAAGGATGCTCGGGATGCCATAGATGGCTGTTTGTCCGGCCAGGCGTTTGATGGGGTTCATACTGACAAATGTAACGAAACTATTGCGTTTTTATGATAACTAAAAAACCGAACACAGATTACACAGATGCCTTCGGCAACACGGATTACCACAGATTAAATCTGCGAAAATCAGTCTCAATCTGTGTCAGCAGCGTTCCATATTTAATAGTATTTTTGATTAGAATTTAACGCTGATGCCAAAAAACAAATTCTACGTTGTATGGGTAGGAAAGCAACCAGGGATTTACACTGGCTGGGCTGACTGCAAAAAGCAGGTGGAGGGTTATAACGGAGCGAAATACAAAGGGTTCCCGTCAAAGAATTTGGCAGAAGCTGCTTTTTTTGACGACCACGAAAAGTACCTGTCCAAAGAGCTGAATACTCCTAAAAAGATCGTTTGCGACAATCCACTGATCGGTGCCCCCATCTCCGACAGCATCTGTGTGGATGCCGCCTGCAGTGGGAATCCCGGGGTGATGGAATACCGCGGAGTGGATACAAAAACCGGTGCCCAGCTTTTCCGGCAGGGGCCTTTCCCTGAAGGAACTGTCAACATTGGGGAGTTTCTGGCGATTGTGCATGCACTGGCCTACCTGAAACAGCGGAATTCCGACTGGCCCGTCTACTCCGATTCCCGCACCGCGATCGCCTGGGTGCGTAAAAAATCTGCCAACACCAAACTTGAGCGAACAGCGAAAAACGAAAAGCTGTTTGAACTGGTTCACCGGGCCGAGAACTGGCTTCGAGATAATTCCTGGCCTAATAAAATCCTCAAATGGGAGACCGAGTACTGGGGGGAGATCCCGGCGGATTTCGGGAGGAAGTAGCACCCCTAAATCCCCGAACTGAAATTTTCCTGTTCGGTTGGATGGAGAATGGATAAAGCGATAACGGTTCCACGAATTGGGTATACTGATCATCCCCCTTGAACGGATCGGTAGTCCACCGGTCGGGCAAACCAGGGAGATCGGGAGCATAGAGGGCATGGAAGAGCCAGAAGCGGCTGGTAGCCCACTCGCGGGGAACCGGAGCATAAATCTCCTGCCAGATAAACTCCTTCCCACTTGCCGGATCCCACCAGCCGTTGTCGATTGCAACCTGCTGGTAATTGGAAGAGGCCCTGAAAGTGTTGGTATCGGTGATGTCGATTTCCTGGATGATGCTCCAGTTGGGAATCATCGTCACATGTTCATCGGGTAGCCGTTGTGCCGCCCATAATGCGCCGGGTTTTCCACTATCAGGAGTCCAGTCCTGTCCCACTGAAAAGACCTCCAGGATCCACACTTCGTTTTTATCGCCGATAGCCAGGCCCTCGGACTCAGGTCCGCAGGAAGGGAGGAACCCATAGGTATCGATGAGGTGAGTGATCAGCGTCAGTACTTCCCTGGCAGTCTTGCAGCGCTGCAGGGCAAAGATCATCGCCTGCTCAATGGTCATGATCTGGTTGCCGGTCTCCCGGTCAACTCCCAGCTCCTCTTTCTGGCTCATGGTACTCTCCCCGATAGCCACCTGGAATTCATTGATGTGGCTGTAAGCAGAATGGATGTACTGGTATGTTTCCTCCACCTGGGGAATGAATCCCAGCGTATCTCCATATTGATCCAACGGCTGCTGCGGATTCTGGATTCCCCAGTAGACCGGGGCCATGGCGCCTTTGGGAAACTTCATCCGGGGGATTACCCTGATGCGGCAATCAGGACCGCCATCGGAGTGGGAGACAATCACTGATCCGTCGGTGGTGGCCTTTTTGCCGGCCACGATGATGGTGCAGGGAAAGGCGTATAAGGTTGAAAAAAGGAATATGATCAGAACCGAAAAAAGGAGCTTTCTGTTCATGGCATGTAGTTTATAGATGAATGAATTACAGGACTTCCGGCTAAATTAAGAAAAACATGGACAACTTGAATTTCCCTTAACGATAGATTATCTTTGTATGTAATGAAAAATATGATCCCTTCACCGTACCATTGGATAAAAAGCATCCGGAATGTGGCTTATGGTCACCTTCTCCCCCTGCACAAGGATTGAGACTACATCAAACCGGACCTCAATATCCCTGCGTTTCCACCTGACATATGCGTTCGCCGAACGGATAATAGCCCGCTGTTTCTCCCGCGTTACCGCCATTTCCGGATCTCCCAGGGCGTTGGACCGACGGGTTTTGACCTCTGCCACTACCAGAGTGGAGCCATTTTCCGCGATCAGGTCCAGTTCATTGTGGTGAAACCGCCAGTTGGTTTCGAGGATTTTGTATCCCTTTTCTTTCAGGTATTGGGCGGCGAGCTCTTCTCCCCTTTTCCCTAATTCATGGTTCGCTGTCATAGACGTTGTTCTAGTCAAATAACAAAGACACCTCTTCATCCACGATCAACTTCACCTTCCGGCCCAGGTACAAAGCAACGTTGTTTTTCCCGTGGCCGGCGGGGAAGTCGAAACAAACCGGGTATTTGTAATCTTTTACCGCCTCCTGGATAATCTCCTGAGGACTTTTCCCAAATGGCACTTCGTTGTCTTTCATATCTGTCAATCCTCCCACGATCAATCCCTTCAGCTCTTTCAGTTTTCCACTTCGCTTCAGGTTCATCATCATCCGGTCAATGTGATAGAGGAACTCATCAACATCTTCAAGCAAAAGGATTTTCCCTTTTGTGTCAATATCTGAAGAGGTTCCTGCCAAACTACAAAGAATAGAAAGATTACCACCCACCAGTTCCCCTTCTGTTAATCCGGTTCGATCCCAAAAGGTTATATGTTTGGAGTAAGAAATTTCTTCACCAAACAGTGCTTTTCTCAGAGATTCCTGAGATATCTCTCTGTTATTCAGTTCTTTGATATTATATGGCATCATTGCATGGAGGGTCTGGATTCCCATATGCCGGTGAATATGGGAATGGAGCACCGTGCAATCACTGTAACCGACGATCCACTTGGGATGCTTGGTGAACCGTTTAAAATCCAGGCTGTCGATGATCCGCACCGTTCCATATCCACCCCGTGAAGCGATCAGCGCCCGGATGGAAGGATCGTCGAGCATTTGCTGGAGGTCCTGGCACCGTTGCTCATCTGTACCACTAAATTGGTGATGTTTCCCAAAGACATGTGTGCCAAGCACAACTTCCAGGTCCCATTTCTGCAACAGTTTCATTATGGGAAATACCTCTTCAAACGAAATGCTCCGGGCGGGGGAAACAATCGCAACTTTATCGCCTTTCCTGAGAAACGGAGGTTGGATCATGGGGATTGGATTAGAATGATCCAACAAAGTTACGAAAGCTGCAAATACTTGCTGACCCGGGAGATATTCTCCGGTGTGCCAAGCAGATAGAGAACATCATCCATACGGATCTCCGTGTCTCCTTCAATATGGGTAATGTATTTTTGTCCACGTTGAATGGCCAGTAAGGTAATGTAGAACTCCCTGCGAAGTCCAGAATCTTCCACACTCTTCCCAACAATGCGGTTGTCTTCACACTGCACCTGGATGGAATAGATCCGGATGTGTGGAATGTCAAGATGCAAGGATCCCTTCTTCAGCAAACCGCTGACACCCCTTAGCATCTCATAGTTATCAGCACGGATAGACTCGATGAACGCTTCAATTTCGTTTTCCGGGACCAGGTATTTGTGAAGCACCCTGGCAAAGATCTCAATGGAGGTCTCAAATTCTTCCGGGATGACCTCGTCGGCGCCCAGGCGCAGGTTGCCATCAATCTCCTTCATGTTTCGGGTCCGCACGATGATATATACGGTATCGGAAAGCTCACGGATTTTCGACACGATCAACCGGGTGGCATCGGGGTCGGAGATAGCCACTACCACCACCCGGGCTGAATAGGCGTGTACATGCTTTAAAATCACCTCCTGCGTAGCATCCCCGAATACCACGGTATCCTTGTTCAGCTGGGCCTCCTCCATCGCTTTGGCGTCCTGCTCCACGATGATGTACGGAATCTCTGCACCACGGGCTGCTTTGGCAACATTTTGTCCGTTGATGCCATACCCGATGATCACCAGGTGGTCCTCCATCTCTTCGGGTAACCGGTGTGCCTGGGCCTTTACCCGTTGCAGGGAATCCAGTCTGTGTTTCACCTTCTGGGATAGGGGAAGGCGGAGAACAAACCCGGCGATCCTGGGAGATGCCGCAATGAGGAAGGGGGTTGCCCCCATCGACATGATCGAAACAGCCAGGAAATACTGGTAATTTTCAGGGGATAACAACCCCTCGGAGATACCGGTCGCCGAGAGAATAAATGCAAACTCCCCGACCTGAAAGAGGGTTAGTGCCGACAATAGTACCACCCTCAGCGGGTAGCGGAGGATGATTACCACGATAACAATGATCAGCATCTTGGCAATCAGCGTAACGATCGCCAGAAAATGGATGTAGAGGATCTCCTGAAAAAAGAAACGCAGATCCAGCAACATGCCGATGGAGACGAAGAAGAAGCTGATGAAAATTTCGCGGAAAGGGAGGATATTGGCAGTAGCCTGATGGCTGTAAGGCGATTCGGAGATGATCAATCCGGCGAAAAAAGCCCCCAGGGCCAGCGATAAACCGAGGCTTTTGGTGAGCCATGCGGTGGCAAAACAGAGCACAATGATGGTCAGCAGGAACAGTTCGTTGTTCCGGGTCCGTATGACCAGATCGAGCAATCTGGGAACCATATACCTTGCAAGTAAAAACAGGATCACCATGATGGCCAGAAACTTTCCCATCATCATCAAAAGGGTCATGGGAATATTTGGGGAATTCCCGGCCAGCAGGGGGGTGAAAAGAATCAAAGGAACCACGATGATATCCTGGAATATCAAAATGCCTATGGACACCCTCCCCAGCGGAGAGGTCATCTCTCCCCGTTCCTGCAGGACTTTCAATACAATAGCCGTACTGCTCATGGCAAACAGGAAACCCATGAAGAGTGCCTGCCGGAGAGGGAGTCCGAAACCAAGGCTGATCAGTGCAATGGCCCCGATGGTCAGTGCCACCTGCAGAAATCCTCCCATGAACACAGTACGCTTGATAGAAACCAACCCTTTGATCGAGAACTCAATGCCAATGACAAACAACAGGAAGATAACGCCGATCTCCGCTATCAGCTCTACCTCTTGAGTGGCATTGATGAGACTGAGACCATATGGTCCGATGATGATTCCGGTAAGCAGGAAGCCAAGAATAGAGGGGATGCGGAAACGGTGAAACAGCAGGATGATCAGGACCGAAAGTCCCAGGATGATGACGATTTCTTTGAGGATGGAGAGTTCCATAATCTCTTACACAGGTTTGTTGAGCAGGTGCTTCAGCGAAAATACAAAAATCAGTTGGAAGAATCTTCAGCAACTCCTTCCCGCTCATCCGGACGATCCCGGTTCCGGAGATAATTTTCGTATCTTTACCCTTTATTTTATTTCTTGCCGCAACGCGTTGTAAATCAAAAGCCCGTCATGCCATCATCCGAGATACATTTCAAACGAACGTTGGTTACATCGGCGTTGCCATACGCCAACGGACCCATCCACATCGGACACCTGGCCGGTGTCTATGTGCCAGCCGATATCTATGTGCGTTTCCTGCGAATGACCGGAGAAGATGTAATTTTTATCGGTGGTTCCGACGAACATGGAGTCCCCATCACTATCAAAGCGATGCAGCAGGGAATCACTCCTCAGCAGATTGTAGACAGGTATCACACGATGATTAAAAAATCGTTTGAAGATTTCGGCATCTCCTTTGATATTTACTCGCGTACTTCTAATAAGATCCATCACGAAACCGCAGCTGAATTCTTCCGGAAGATGAATGATGCCGGACAGTTTATTGAAAAAACTTCCGCACAATACTACGATGAAGCCACTGGCCACTTCCTGGCCGACCGGTACATCACCGGGACCTGTCCGGTTTGCGGATTCGAAAAAGCGTATGGAGACCAGTGTGAAAAGTGTGGTTCCTCCCTTAACGCCACCGACCTGATCAACCCGAAGTCGGTACTGAACGGTAATATACCGGTTATGAAGGAGACAAAACACTGGTACCTCCCACTTGATCAGTATGAACCATGGTTAAGGGAATGGATCGTGGAAGGCCATAAAGAAGATTGGAAAACCAATGTATATGGCCAGTGCAAATCGTGGATCGACCAGGGATTGCAACCCCGGGCGGTCACACGCGATCTCGACTGGGGAGTGCAGGTGCCGGTAGAAGGTGCTGACGGGAAGGTGCTCTATGTGTGGTTCGATGCTCCTATCGGATACATCTCTGCCACCAAAGAGCTTACTCCCAACTGGGAGAAATACTGGAAAGATCCCGAAACCCGGTTAATCCACTTTATCGGAAAAGATAACATCGTATTCCACTGCATTATCTTCCCGGCGATGCTCAAAGGGGAGGGCACCTATATTGTTCCCGATAACGTGCCGGCTTTCGAATTCATGAACCTGGAGAGCGACAAAATTTCCACCTCCCGTAACTGGGCGGTATGGCTGCATGAATACCTGGAAGAGTTCCCAGGGCAACAGGATGTGTTGCGGTATGTATTGACCTCAAATGCCCCGGAGACCAAAGATAACGACTTTACCTGGAAAGATTTTCAGGCAAAAAATAACAATGAGCTGGTTGCCATCTTCGGCAATTTCGTGAATCGTACACTGGTACTCACAGAGAAGTATTTCGCAGGGAAGGTGCCTCAAAAGGGAGCTCTTACAGACCTCGACATAGCTACTCTGGAAGAGATGAAGCAGATCCCTGGCCGGATCGCCAAAAGCCTGCATCACTTCCGGTTCCGCGAAGGGTTGACCGGCATGATGAACCTGGCCAGGCTAGGAAATAAATACCTGACAGAAAGTGAGCCCTGGAAACTTTATACCGTAGATCCCGGGCGCGTGGGGACGATCCTGAACATCTCCCTGCAGATCTGCGCCCAACTCTCGATTGTAGCCGAACCGTTTCTTCCCTATACCACTGCAAAGATCCGCCGGATGCTCGACCTCCCTGCATTCGCCTGGCAAGATGTCTCCCTCCTTACCTGGCTTCCCGCTGGCCACCAGCTTCACAAAGCTGAACTCCTTTTCGATAAAATCGACGACAAAACCATCGAAGCACAGATCCAGAAGCTTCTGGATACACGGAAGGCGAATGAGGATAGCGTACAGCCGCGATTATCTGTACAGCCGCCATTAATGGCGGCTCTACCAATAATTAATTACGACGATTTCTCCAAACTGGACATCCGTGTCGGTACCATCCTGGAAGCCGAGATCGTTCCTGACACCGATAAACTGTTGAAACTCAAGATCGACAACGGCATCGACCAGCGGACTGTCGTAGCCGGCATCGCCCTGTACTTCAAACCAGAGGAGATCATCGGTAAACGGGTCTCCATCCTGGTGAACCTTGCTCCCCGTAAACTCCGTGGCATCGAATCACAGGGGATGATCCTGATGGCGGAAAATCCGGATGGGGCACTATTTTTCATCATTCCCGACGAAGGAGCTGTGAATGGAGCTTCTGTAAAATAGTATTTTGATTATATGTTATCGTTGTCAATTTCTTGAACATGAAAAACGATTTCACAAAGGAGAAAGATCAACTTATGTCTATTGTTGATCAACATTTTATGTCTATCCTTGAACAAAAACTTGAGGCCCATATTTCATTCATTGAAACGGTTCAGGTGTTACATAAAAGGTTTGCCAATGTCCGCTTTGATCAACAGGAGAGTAGTGACATTATTCACCGTATTAAAAAATATAAGCAGGATCTTATCCCGGTGGTTGAGAATCATTTTGCTACTCAGGAGCCTGCCAGCTTTGATGTTCAGTTTCCATCCTTCATCCAGGCCGTCGATAACTATATTGAGCCACTCGATGAGCGGATACTCAGGATTCAGGAACCTGAACGTTTTACCAGTCAGCCTGAGGATAGCGCCTTTGTGAAGACCGGGAAGGGTTTTAAGCGAGCATGCTTTGCCCTGTCCAAGATCCCGGAGCAGATGGTTAACCTCTTCAGGAAAGTAGGTAATAAAAACCCCCAACCTTTGAAAGGTTGGACCCATCGCATAGATTATAAAAATCTCACAAAATTCTATCTGAAAGAGCTGCTTTCACAGCGAGTGGAGAGCCTGTTGAACCGGATTCATGAAAGAAAATGTGCCACATCGCTGTTTGTTTGGAAGGCCGATAAAGAAATTGTCGCAAAGGTGGAAGCTTTCCTGACCTCAGAGACACCTTTTATCCTTGATGAATCTGCGATAGAATTATCGGAACAAGGAATTGGTTCTTTAAGGGCTGAAAAAGAGATCATCCGAAAGGAACTCAGTGAAATATTTGAACAGACACATAACGAATATGAGTCAGCTTTTTACAAGGCAGGCACCTTTGAGTTATCAAACAGACGGTTCAACCGGGTTGCTATTCTTAAAAAGCATAAGGGTCTGCAGAAGGAAACCATCAACATAGAGAAAGGGTGGAAGGTCACCTGGCAGGTTTTACGGGATGACTGGCAAATTGATAATGAACTATATCATTTATTATTTTCGGTGTTTAATGAATTCTTTGCCTCTGTAATTGCTCTGAAATCCAGCCGGGATAGTAATATCATAACCAGCCTGGATGAAATAAGGGACTATTTGACCGGATTAAAAAAGAGAATTGAACAGGTTCAGCACATCGCCAGCCAGAAAAAGATTATTGAAGATGAAAAAGAGGCCGTTGTTCCCATCCTGATGAATCAGATGCTCCCTGCGATCAATGATCAGATACTCTCTCAGAATTTCCCCTCCCTGATGGCTCAAGTTGAAGCCATTACTGATCAACTCATCCAGCAAATTTCAACGAAACGATCCATCATCAAGAATCCCGATTTCACTGCCCCCATCCGATCTTCCTTAATCAGTTTTATTTCCCCTTATGAGCTGATCACTTTTGAGAGTTGGCCACAGTTGCTCAAAGTCATAAAGCAAATTAAAATAAACCTGATTGAACGACTTGCCAAAGTCCAGAATTCAATTTCCGACCTGGGTCAGATCGTCTTGTTCAACCTGGAATCGGCCCTGGAGTTCGATGCGGAGGCGTCGTCGGCTTCTTCCCCCAAAGCCATTGCTTCTGAAGGTCTGGACAGGTCACTGGAACGCCTGGCAGAAATCAAAAAAGCCCTGTCCGGATTAGATGAATTATGGGAGAAAGATTTGTTTCAAGGGCTTCTAACCTTCGGTGAGAAACTCATCAAACTAACTGATAACAATAATATTACAGAATTAAGAGTACGAATTGCTAAAGGAAAAGCTATTAAGAGAGGCCGTTTGATTCGTAAGCAATTCGTTCGTATGGTTAGGAACTTTTTTCCCTTGGCAACCAGATCCATAAAAAGACTTTTGCAAGAGGCAAGGCAGATCGTAAAGGGTACTTTTAAAAAATATGGGATCGCTGCAAAACCAGACAGGATAACCACCGAAATAGCTGATTTTCTGGCAGAAACCCAGCAATCCGCGCAAAAATTGCCCTATGTATATCAGCGGTTGTTTAAAATAGAACCGCTTTCTGATCCGAATTTCTTCATCGGAAGGGTCAAAGAAGTACAGTCACTCAACAACGCCTTCAATAACTGGCTGAAAGGACGGTTTGCAGCGACCATAATTATTGGTGAACAGGGCAGTGGTGTAACTTCTCTGGCTAACATCTTCCAGAGAACTCTCCCCGAGGGAGTTCCGGTTGTTCATTTCAAGGCCGACAGTACTATCAGCACAAAAACTGAACTTTATAATTTTTTAAATTTTCTGTTCAAACAGAAAATTAACCAATTAAGCGAATGGGCTGATTATCTGAATGCCTTGGAAAAACAGGTTGTGATATTCGAAGATATCCAATGCCTTTACCTGAAAAAAGTGAATGGGTTTGATGCATTAAAAGAGTTGACAGAACTCATCTCCCTGACCAGTAGAAATATTTTCTGGATCATGACCTGTACTGAGTATGCCTTCACCTATCTGGATAAAACAATATTACTTTCTGACCATTTCAGTTATTTTATCAGGCTTGATTTGTTTGATGATGAAACCATGGTTGATATTATTAAACGGCGGCACACGGTAAGTGGTTATAACATTCACTATGAACCCGCTCCTTCTGACTTGATTAGTAAAAAGTTCAAAAAACTCACCGATGAAGAGAAGCAAACCGTTTTACAAAGGGAATATTTCAGTGATCTGAATAAAAATGTCAAAAGTAATATCAGTCTGGCGCTTACTTACTGGCTTCGGTCGGTCATTGAAGTTTCCGGAAATACCATTTTGATCAGATCTCTGAAGGATATTGACCTGTCATTTTTAAATAGTTTATCCCCCCCTAAATTGTTTGTCTTGAGCGCATTTATTTTGCATGAAAGGCTCACAGAAGAAAATTTAGGTAAGGTGCTGCATATAAACACTGTCGAGGCAAGAAGGCTAATCCAGCCACTTTATGAAGATGGAATCCTTATTTCAACTGATATCTATTTCAGTGTGAATCCATTGCTTTACATAAAAACCATCACATTATTAAAAAACAAAAATATTATTCATTAAGATCAGAAAACGTGAAAAAAGCAATCTTTTTCATCCTTTTTTTAGGTGCTTTTTACTTTTCTACGGCACAGCAAAAAGACACGGCTGCAAACATGCCAGGGGAAGTAGCTGCCGTCGATTCATCTGCCACCGATCGTCCGGATACTATTTCACAGACAAGAGAAACCGCGGTAACAGAAGTGGTCCAAAAGGTTGAAAAAGATCTGAAGCCTCCTTTGTTATCGGAAATTTTTTCTGTGGGAAAAATCGTATGGTCACTCATTTTTCTTGTTTTAGGGTATTTTATCCTGCGGTTCATCGGTTTTGTATTTGAATCCATTGCCGAAAAAACAACCAAATACCGGATAACCATAAAAGGATTTATCCCCATTGTAAAGATCCTTGGCTGGATGTTTATTCTTTTCATTGTCATTGCCGGGATTATTCAACCACCCATTTCAACCGTAATCGCCGTGACTGCATCCATTGCTATTGCTGTTGGTTTTGCTGCCCAGGATATTCTCAAAAATATTTTCGGAGGGATCATAATTTTAATTGACAGGCCCTTTCTGGTTGGAGATAAAATAGAGATTGGCAATTACTACGGTGAAGTGGTTGAGATCGGACTTCGCTCCACCAGGCTTGTGACACCCGACGACTCGCGGGTCAGTGTCCCCAACGGAGAGTTAATGAACAAATCGGTATCCAATGCGAATGTGGGTGAACCCAACTGCCAGGTAGTGGCAGAAATTTACCTGCCAATAAC
>JBDROF010000110.1:0-48432 GCA_043810345.1 Bacteroidota bacterium
AGGATAAGGATCATCGGTTTAATATTTGTTTCCACAACTATAGTGGCATCGACCTTTGGTCAGACACGGGATACCCTTTTCGTTTTTAATCCCATCATAGATGATATTACGTTGCGGATCCCACCATTGGATGACCTGATCGACTCTGCCATCGTGCATTCACCCAATGTCAAGGCAGTCGATGCGGAAATCTACATGCGGAAATATATGATCAAAACAGCCCGCCGGGATATCCTGACGAACTTTTATCTGGATGCCGGGTTGAACATTTGGTACGAGGACGGTCTGACCCACACCCAATCAAATTTCGGTGATATCAACTCGGTGCTGGCTAACCGGGATATCTCCGGTTATGCATTGGGCATCAGTGTCCGTATGCCGTTGGATGACCTTATGGATCGCAGGAATAGAGTCAAACACGCCACCAAATTCATGGAACAGGCATTTTCAGAACGGGAGTATCAGATCAGGCTGATGAGGAGAGACATCATTGTGCAATACAACCGACTGACCATCAATCAGAAAATCCTCAAGATTGCCAATGACAACCAGATCTACATGTCGCTCCAGATGGCTCTGGCCGAAAAAGAGTTCCTGAACGGTCAGATCGGTCTCTATGAACTGGCCAGGCTGAATGAGATGAACCGGAGAGCAGTAACGGACTTTGAGACATCCCGCAACGAGTTTTACAATGCATACATGATCTTACAAGAAATCGTTGGTATTAAATTTAACGTGATAAACATTATCGAGTAGTGAAGCTGATTCATCTGATAAAATTATTGCAAAGGTATATCGTTCTGATCATACTCGTGCCCCTGTTTCTGGCAGCGATTGTCTATCTCTTTACCCGGAAACAGGCCCGCAATTACCGTTCAGAAACTACGGTTTATACCGGTATTTTCTCAAGATATTCGATACAGCAGGAAATCCAGATAGATTACTTCGCCAGTAACACCGCCTATGACAACCTCATCAACCTGATTAAATCACGGCAAACCATGGAACAGGTCTCGGTTCGGTTGCTGGTTCAACACCTGATGCTGGATCACTATGACCCGAAATACATCCAGCAGGAAAATTACGAAGAGTTGCTGGCTGAAGTCCCCCCCGATATCGTTCAGATCGTCAGGAAATACAAACGAAACCAGAAGCAACAGCCATACTACCGCCCGCCGCAGCAAACCTCTTATTTAGAGGATAACACAAGCGATTATCCCTCGGCCTCACCCACCGTGCGAGATGCCGGATACCCGGAGGAGCCCAGAAATCAAACAACCCAGGATTACCACATCGTCCGGCGCGGGGAAACCATGTATGCCATCGCGAAACGTTACCGGGTTAGTATCGAGAAGCTGATGAATCTGAATGATCTCCAATCATACGAGCTCGCTACCGGGCAGCGCATCCGGGTTAATGATAACTTCACCCCATCAACCTCAGATTATCCCTACCCTGCCCCGGCCAGACAGAGTGGATATGACACCGCTTTGGGTGACGACTATGAGCGGGAGATCGACACAACGCCGTTGATCACCAAACGGTGGATTAGCATCGAACCCGCCTTACTCAAGGAACTTTGGGATACCACCACACCTTACGAACGGTGCGTCAGTGAGTTGATGAATTACGGACATTCCAACGATTACAATTATATTTACAGGCTCTGGAATTCTAACAACAAGTTTTACAGCGTTGCTGCGCTCAATACCGTCACGGTTACACGGATGGAAACCAGTGACCTGCTCACCATCCAATACGTCAATCCCGATCCGGGGATCTGCCAGCAAACCCTCATCATTCTGACCGAGGTATTCATCCGGGGTTACAAGGCACTCCGACAGCATCAGTCAGATGCGGTTGTGGCCTATTTCAAGCGGCAGTTGGAAGAGGCTATGCGAAGGCTACAGAAAGCCGAATACGATCTTCTTGTCTTCAATGAAAAAAACAAGATCATCAACTACTACGAGCAAACCAAAGCCATTGCGGGGATGAAGGAGGAACTCGACCGGGAATACTCCAATGCCCAGATCGCCTATTCTTCTGCTGACGCTGCCATAAAAATCATAGAGAAAAAACTGGAAGCGCACGCGAGATTGACGCTCAACACCAACGCGATCATCGAACTTCGCTCTGAACTTGCGGCCGTGACCATGCAGATCGTCAACATCGAGATCGACCTTGGCAACGATTTGGCCACCATCAAGCAGCTGGCAGCCTTGAAATCCCATTCCGAATACCTCAAAAAAGAGATCCGCAAGCAAATAGATCAACTTTATATCATCAATAACAGTGTTGAGGGTCTTCCGGTGGTAACCCTCCTGAATGCCTGGCTAACCAATGTCATCGCCTACGAAGAGAGTAAAGCAGCCCACCGGGTATTGACAGAGAGAAAGAAACAATTCCAGCGCTACTACGATATCTTTGCTCCTTTGGGTGCTGAGATGAAACGGATTGAACGGTTGATCGGCGTGACCGAAGAGGAGTTTCTACAGCTGCTCCACGACCTGAACCTGGCAAAACTGCGACAACAGGACGCTGAGATGTCCACCAACATCAAAGTGGTTGACCCTCCTTATTATCCTCTGAACCCCATGAAATCCAGGGCCATGTTCCTGGTGATCTTAGCCGGATTAATCGGGTTGGTCCTCATCATCGCCATCCTCGTTGCAATGGAGTATTTCGATACCACAGTTAAAACGATAGAACGAGCGGAAAGATTACTCAAGTTGAAAGTGGCAGGCATCTATCCGCGGATCACACGAAAATTGCAGTCGGCCGACATGGAATTCATTGTACCACGACTGGTAGAGATGTTGGCTCAGAACGTTTCCCTGGCCGTTAAGGAAAAAAAGGTGGAGAATAAAAAGCCAATCATGATCCTCTTCTTCAGTATGTTGGACGGAGAGGGAAAAACCACGGTCGGTCGTGAACTTTGCAATAAACTGCAATCCTTCGGAGAAAAAGTGCTCTACCTGAATTACTACAACGTGGGGCCAGAAAGCACCTCCCCCTACTTTGAAAATCTTGCCCAGCCAGGGATTACCGACAATGAGATCCAGTATGAGATCCGAAATACCTTTTTCGATACACAGGAACTGGAGACACTGATCCCCGGTTTTGATGCTTACAAGCAGGCAGAATATGATTACATTCTTATCGAAATTCCCTCGTTGTTAAACCACCCATTCCCTGTTGAATTTGTCCGGATGTTTGATCTCTCACTGCTGGTTATCAGGGCAAACCGCTCCTGGAAAGAGGCAGATATCATATTGCTGGATGCATTCAAACCATTGTGCAAACAAGAGCCCCAGGTTATTCTCAACGGAGTGGAACTCTTTTTCCTGGATTCCGTTTTCGGAGAAGTCCCGAAACCAAGATCAGAGTTTCGACGGATGATAACCAGAATTATTCTTTTCCGGTTCAGAGAAAGAAGCAGGGTCTGATCTTTCTGCACACTCTGGTGCTTGTGTTATGTTTGCTACGATAAAGAAAATAGCCCGAGATAAGAATTTCCTGTCTCTGATGGGAAATACCATTACTGCAGCCTTGGGTTTCCTGACCTTCTTTGTCCTTGTCAGAAGCCTGAAGACTGATCCTTTCGGGGAGTGGGTGCTGTTTATCACGGCGGCCACATTGGTCGACCTCCTGAGATTCGGAATCACACGGGTCGCTCTTACCCGTTTTCTTTCCGGCGTTGCCTTTGAAAAACGAAAACACTATATAGGCTCCAGCTGGCTGATTGGCCTGATCAGTATCCTGCTCATTTGCATCCTTCTATATCCGGTTCTTATCCTTTTTCCAGAGCCGATCAGAAATTCTGGATTTTATTTATTTTTTAAATGGTACCCGGTACTGGCCCTTACCAATCTCCCCTGGGGGAACGCTCTTTCCATTTTACAGGCGGATGAAAGATTCGGGAGAATCCTGGTGCTCAGGTTCGTCAATGTGGCCGGTTTCCTGCTGTATCTGGTATTGAATTATTTCCTGTGGAAGATGAGTGCGGAGTGGGTAGTAATATGGTATATCATCACCAATGTCCTCACATCCTTGATTTCAACCGCTTTCAACTGGGACGGAGTGAAATATATCTTTCACGCAAAAAAGTACTCCAACATTGCCACCATTCAGTTCGGCAAATATTCCATGGGAACCTCTATCGGAAGCAGCCTCTTAAAAAGTGCAGACGCATTCATCATTGGACTGAGTCCCTTTTTGGGAACTACCGGTGTGGCTTTATACAGTATCCCTATCAAATATACGGAACTGATCGAAATCATCATACGAAGCTTCTCCGCCACTGCTTTCCCAAAACTTTCAAAAGCGAGCATTGAGAATGACATCGACCGGTTTAGGAAAATCTTTTATCAATATGCAGGGGCATTAACTCTCCTGGTCATTCCGATTGGTATTTTCTTCGCCATATTTGCCAAAGATTTTGTCTATCTCCTCGGGGGGAAGGAATACCTTTCCGTTTCAAGCGAGCTGGGGATTATTATGCAAATGTTTATCATTTTCTCCTTTCCGCTTTCGATTGATCGCTTCACCGGTATCTCTCTTGATGCACTGAACAAACCTAATAAAAATTTTTACAAAACCATTGCCATGACCTCTGCCAATATTGTCGGGGACATCATTGCAGTCTTTCTGATTCATGCTCTCTTTCCCGGGCTGAGTGTCGTATTCATTTTAATTTGTGTATCCATCGGTTCCATTGGTTTTGAGATCATCGGCCTGACTCTCGGGATGCATTTTCTGAATAAGGAAATTTCCGTGAAATATGCTCCCATTTTCAAAGAAGGATTCCTTTTTTACAAGGAATTATATCTTAAAATATTTCAGAAAAAACTATATCTTTATAACCTGACAAAACCAGGATCTAACAATCGGATCGTATGATTCCATCAATTACAGTCCCTGAATGGGTAAAAAGAAATATCATTTCTTTCAAGAATATCGAGGATATCCCGGACGAGGTTTTTGATAGGATCAAACAGGGTCTCGCCTCAAAAAAGGCAGAGGATGCCTATGTAACGATCGGTGTCATCGCATATAATGAGCAGGATAACATTCTTAGCTGCCTGGCCTCTCTTTCGGAACAAGAGAGCCCATTCCCCCTCCGTATTATTGTCTCCAATAATAACTCCACAGATCAGACCCAGTATCTTCTGGATAAATGCGGAGCATTCTCCGTGTTCCAGCCACAACTGGGAATTGGATATGCCCGGCAGGCCGCATTGGATGTTGCCAGGGGGAAGTATTTTCTTTGCGCGGATGCCGATTGCATGTATCCTCCAACCTGGGCGGAGGAGTTTGCAAAAACACTGGATACCCCGGGAGTTTCTGCAGTATATAGCGTCGATTCATATATTCCTTCCTCCAAAAACAGAATCACCCTTGCTGTGTATGAGCTGATCAGAGATATCTCCCTGGTTCTCCGGCGAATTAACCGACCCGAACTAAGTGTCGGAGGTGGTAGTTTTGGTATTCCGATGAAACAGGGAAAAGAAATAGGATGGTACACCCGGATCAAACGGGGTGAAGATGGATCCATGGCGTTTGCATTGAAGCAATATGGAAGAATTAAATTCATAAATTCTTCCAGGTCCCGGATCTGGACCACATCACGGTCACTGGACCACCAAAGGAGTCTCTATGCCATGGTCATTGAAAAGATCCGGAAAGAATTCAAACGGATTCATGTATATCTGTTCCCCGCCAGGAAAGGCTATAAGGACAGAGAGGAGAATATAATTAAATAAATAATTTGTATTATGATAGTTACCATACATCAGCCGGAACACTTTCCATACCTGGGCTTTTTTCAGAAAATGAAAGGATCGGATCTGTTTGTGATCCTGGATAATGTGCATTACCGAAAAAACTACTGGGTGAACCGAAACTGGTTTATTGATGAAAACCAGAATAAGAGTTTTTTTACGATTATCGTGGAACCCAAGGCCACCCATAAGAATATTAATGAGGTCCTTGTGGCTCCGGAGGCCATGTGGAAAAGAAAATTGCTGACCAAACTCCAATCCCATTACAAACATGATTTCTCCTCGATCTACGAAGGCGAGAAGCTGATCGATATCAACATGAAGGGGCTGGAGTTCTGCCGCGAAAAATTGAATATAACCGTCCCTATGGTTTACGCTTCTTCCCTGGGAGTAGATGGCGCAAAATCTGATCTGCTGGTTGACATCCTGAAAGAAGTTAAAGCAACCCGCTATATATCAGGTTCTTTTGGGAAGGATTACCTGGATCTTGAACTCTTCAGGGATCATGGGATTGAGGTTGATTTTTTTGAACCCAACGTAAAAAATTATCATACCACCCTTGAATATATATTTGGATATGATGAATTGATCCTTTAAATCTCGAGCCTATGAAAAATATACTGGCGGTTGGCGCTCACCCGGATGATGTCGAATTTGGTTGCGCCGGAACACTGGCAAAGCATGTGCATGACGGAGATAAAGTTACCATTGTCCACATGACATGCAGCGATAGTATGAACATTTATCATGAAATCGTTGACACCAAGGAGACGAGGAGAAGCGAGGCGGAAACTGCCGCAAAGATCATCGGGGCAGATCTGATCATCCTGGATTTTCTGGATCAGCTGGTCCCGTTTGATCGGGAGAGTATTTTTGCCATCGAGCGATTGATCAAAGAGCTGAACATAGATACGATTTTTTCCCACTGGAGCGGGGACTCACACCAGGATCATATCAATACGCTAAAAGTAGTCTTTGCTGCCGGGCGTTATGTCGACAGTATATTTCTCTTCGAACAGGTCCCCTATCCCAGAGTCGGGAAGATCTTCTCTGAGGTCAATTATTATGTCGATGTATCTGATTACTATCACTTCAAAGAGAAATCGTTGATAGCCCATGAGTCCCAGGTCGTAGGGAGATATGCAAATAAGATCCTGACCGGGATGAGATCGCTGGCTGAATTCAGGGGGAGCCAATGCAACTGCACGTATGCAGAAGCATTTGAAGCAGTCAAACAAATTATCCGGTAACCTGACCGGTTTCAGTGGGTAAGAGGAATCCCGGTTGCTCTCTTTTCAGCTATTTCCTTGTCATATAAGGGTGAAAGGAAAATAAATGCCATGGAGCTGTACATGAGCAAACCCGTTGGCATCTGACCAAATACCCCGTTTCCATAGCTGGAAACCATGGTACCGAAAATTCCGCTGATGATCGCAATCATTTTCCCTTGCAACCCCGGATCCCTGATTCTATGCATAATGATATAAGAACCCTTGATCAGGATAAAGGATAATAATCCCAGGTACAATGTCAGACCCACCACCCCCTGTTCTGCCCAGATTTCCACAAACCAGCTATCGGTTGCTGTATTTGCCAGAAAGGTATTTGGTGAAAACCGTTGCGCTTTTGCCCCGGCATTTCCAATGCCTCCACCAAATGGCCAGATGGCGAGGTAGGGACGAAGCTTGGCCTGGTTCTCTAACCGGATTATGAGGGAAGGGTTGTTCGGATCAAAGGCCCCACGCATCCGGCGAATGAAGAAAATATCCTGTCCGAGAAAGGTGTACCGGAAAAAGAAGAATACCGCAGCTGCCATAGCAACACCAATAAAGAATAGTTTGAAGTTCCTGTTCAGGAGGAGCCAAAAGACACCTGTTCCGGCCAACACTCCCCAAATCCCCCTGGTACCTGAGATGAGCATGCCATAGAAACAAAAAATTGCGACGATAATAAAGATCGCCCGTTCTCTGAAACTTTTTGTCGTAAAAGCGATGATAAGGGCAACCATTGCGGTGTGGCCCTGCGAAGCGCCAAACTGTCCTGCATCACTGAAGAATGAAAACACCCGGAGCTTTCCGAAAATAATGTGAGTGGTATGCCCAACCACATCCAGCCAGCGCATCTCATACGGGTCAAGCCCGATGTATAACTGCATCGCCCCCTTCAACGCCCCAAGAACTCCAAAGAACATCCAGATATAGATGAACACCATAAAGTACTTGTACTTATCCATCAGGATAAACACCAGGATAACTGTCATAAGCATATACAAGCTGATACCTCTCACATGATAAATCCAGGCTAACCGGCTGGCAACCACGGGATTGACAAATTCAAAAAGAGAATATCCAAACCATATCAGCGCCACCTTAACTACCGGATTATTCAACCGGCTCCAGTCAAACTTTTCGTTGAAATACTTAAAAAAAACGGAAATGTATGTAAGAGCAAGGAATCCATCCACCAGCAATCCGAAAGGGGCAAACAGGACATACCGGCTAAGACCTAACGCAATAAAATTCACCACGTAAACGGTAAAGAAACTCACCAAAGGATTTTCAAACACCTTGATCAGAAAAAAAAACGCAAATGGCAAAACCAATAACATGGCTACGGCCATCATCCCGTTTTCAGCAATGAAAAAACCCACCCCAATCAGACTGATAAACAAAAGGAGAAGGACTAACAGGTTGTTTATCTGAGCGGATCCTGTTTTGATAGCGAATTGGTTTTCCATGTCAGAATACAAAAATGCAATTACCTTTGAAAAATCAAATTTAATAAAATCTTGAAAAAAATGTTGTGTATTTGTGCCAAATTTACTATTATTAATCACCAATACAATCTGAGGGTTTTAATATTTCGGAGATGAATGATCGTCAAAAGGTTCAGAAAAAATATCCACAGGTTTCCATTATAACCATCAACTATAATCACGCGGATGTAACCTGCCAGATGCTGGAGTCGTTATCCCAGATAACCTATCCCGACTACGAGGTAATTGTGATTGACAATGGTTCCCCGGATGACGATCCGAAGATCATTCATGAGAAATTCCCCCGCGCAATTTATATCGAAACCGGTGAAAATCTTGGATTCGCCGGGGCCAACAACCTGGGGATCTGTAGGTCAAAGGGGAAATACATCCTGTTGATAAATAACGATACCGTTGTCACTCCCGGATTCCTTGAACCACTCGTCGACAAAATGGAGTCAGATCCGGAGATCGGAGCAGTCAGCCCAAAGATTCTTTATTATGACCTCCCCGACACCCTTCAATTTGCCGGGATGACCCCCATCAACTCGTTCACGGTCAGAAGCCGTTCTTACGGCTATATGGAGAAGGACACCGGTCAGCACGATCACGACCGGATCTCTGCGTATGCCCATGGTGCCGCCATGATGATATCCCGGAAGGTGGTGGAGCTGGTTGGCCTGATGTCTCTTTCTTTTTTTCTTTATTATGAGGAGCTGGATTGGGGATTCAGGATCAGAAAAGCCGGCTATAAGATCTATTATGTGCACAACTCGAAGATTTTCCACCTGGAATCAGTAGCCACCGGGAAACAGAGTCCCCTCAAAACCTATTATCTGAATCGAAGCCGTATCCTCTATATGCGAAGAAATGTCAGAGGCCCGAAATCGATCATTCCCATCCTCTTCCTGCTGCTGGTAACTATCCCAAAAAACCTGGCGCTCTATTTGATCAGAGGAAAAGTCGACCTGTTCAGAGCCTATGCAAGAGCCGTTGGATGGCATATTCGGACAGTTTTCCAGAAATTCATTCACGAACACCCTACATGCTGATCCGTAAAAAACTTGTCCGGTATCCCCTTGTTTCGATCGTAGCTGTAAACTTTGATCACCCGAAAGTAACCTGTGATTTTATTGAATCACTGCACAAAATAACCTACCCGAACATCGAAGTGATCATTGTCGACAATAAATCCCCGAACGATGATCCCGCTATCATTAAAGAGTGTTTCCCAAATGTCATCCTGTACGAAAGTCATGTAAATTGGGGCTTTGCCGGAGGCAACAACCAGGGGATCATGCGAGCAAGGGGTGACTACGTGCTGCTCCTGAACAACGATACCATTGTGGATCAAGATTTTCTGGAGCCTCTGGTAGAAAAGCTTGAGACCAATCCACAAATCGGAGCTGTCAGCCCGAAGATCAGATTTTATTATGACCCGGAGATCATCCAGTATGCCGGTTTTCACCCGATCAGTAAGTACACGGTAAGGAATTCTCTCGTCGGATTCCGTGAAAAGGACAAAGGTCAATATGACGAAGACAGGGAAACTGCCTATGCACATGGTGCTGCCATGATGGTACCTATGCGGGTGATCAAAGAGATCGGTCTGATGTCTTATATCTTTTTTCTCTACTACGAAGAGGCTGACTGGAGTTACCGGATCAAGAAAGCGGGATACCAGATCTGGTATGTGGGCAATTCTTTGGTTTATCACAAAGAATCGGTTTCTACCGGCAAGCTTAGTACCCTCAAAACTTACTACCTTAACCGGAACAGGCTGGTTTTTATGCGACGGAACATATGGGGCAAGGATTTTTACCTGGGTATTCTTTACCAGCTATTCATTGCCATTCCCAAAAACATGTTCGTCAACCTGCTGAAATTCAAGCTTGGGCATTTCTACGCCTACTTACGGGCGCTGGGATGGCATTTCAGGAATGTATTCAACAAAGATATCCATAACAATCCGGCGTTGTAGCATAGGTAAAAATCGACTATATTTGTTCTATGATTGACAGACTTAAGTAAACACCTGGTTTATGACTGTGGATATAATCTTTCTCATGTTGATGATCATCCAGTGGATTATCCTGGTCTACCTGGCATTCGGTACGCTCTATATTTTCGTGTTTGCCACTGCCTCTCTTTTTCATTACCATCCAGGAAAAGCCGAAACGGAAGATCTAAACAGGATTGCTGTCATGATCCCGGGATATAAAGAAGATGCTGTCATCCTTGAAGTAGCCGACGATGCCCTTCAGCAGAAATATCCAAAGTAGAAATACGAGGTCATAGTGACAGCGGATTCATTTCAGCCGCAAACACTTGAGAAACTTAGGGGATTGCCCATCAAGGTGATTGAAGTATCTTTCGAACAAAGCACCAAATCCAAAGCCTTGAATAAAACGATGTCCCTGCTCCCTGATGATCTGTTTGATATAGTGGTCATTCTGGATGCAGACAACCTGATGGAACAGGATTTCCTGACCAGGATCAACCATACATACAATGCCGGTTATATTGCTATCCAGGGTCACCGGATCGCGAAAAACACCAATACCTCCTTTGCCGTTCTGGATGCTGTCAGTGAAGAAATCAACAATTCAATTTTCAGGAAGGGACACCGTAAACTAGGGTTTTCCTCCAGTCTGATCGGTTCGGGAATGGCATTTGAATACCGGTTTTTCAAAGCTCTGATGCAGAGTGTAAAAGCTGTTGGAGGCTTTGATAAAGAGATCGAGTTAAAAATGCTGAAGCAGGGTGTCCATATTGAATACCTGGGTAACGCAATAGTCTACGACGAGAAAGTACAGAAAGAAGAGGTATTTGTCAGGCAACGCCGCCGCTGGCTCTCTGCTCAGATTCATTATACTGCCTTTTTCGGAGATGCCATTCGTACGTTTTTTACTAAAGGGAACATCGATTATCTCGACAAAGCAGTACAGATGTTACTTCCTCCGCGCATCCTGTTGATCGGATTATTACCCCTGCTCACACTGCTCTCCTTATTCGTTAATCCATTGATATATACGATCATCTGGGCTGGACTCCTGACACTGCTGCTCCTTACTTTTCTCTTTGCAATCCCCCGGAAGTTCTATACCGTACAAACGCTGGTGGCCATTTTATCCATCCCGAGAGGGATTTTTCTGATGTTGATCTCACTGATTTCCACCAAAGGAGCGAATAAGAGATTCATTCATACTGAACACACATCATCAACTGGGAAGTAAACTAAACAAATGAGAATAGGAATTGAGGGACAACGGCTATTCAGGCCAAAGAAACACGGGATGGATTTCGTGACCCTGGAACTCGTGAAGAATATCCAGCTGCTGGACCAGGAAAATGAATACGTTGTATTCATCAAGCCGGATGAGGATGTTTGCCTTCGATCAACTGGTAATATGACCATTATAGGACTTGGCGGAGGGCCCTATCCTACCTGGGAGCAAAATGCGTTGCCGCATGCCGTAAAAAAGTACAAATGTGACCTTTTGCATTGCACAAGCAATACTGCCCCTTTGTTTAACCCGGTTCCTATGATTGTTACGCTTCATGACATCTTTTACATGGAGAACGTCAGCCTTTTCAATAAAGGGTTTTCAGCATACCAGAAATTCGGGAATATGTATCGCAGGTACATTGTCCCCGGTGTTGTGAAAAGAGCCAAACGTATCATCACTGTTTCCAAATCGGAGAAAAACCGGATCCTTCATTTCTTCCATCTGAAAAACGAAAAGGTGTCGGTGGTTTATAACGGTGTAAGCCTGAATTTCAAGCCGGTAACAGACGTAAAAACCCTGGATGAGATCCGGTTGAAATATAACCTACCGGAACATTTCATTTTTTTCCTTGGAAACACAGATCCGAAGAAAAACACCCCGGGAGTTCTTACCGCATTCGCTAAGTATATCCGGGAGACAAGCGATCAGATCCCGCTTGTGATCGCCGATTACCCGCAACCCGATTTGGAGAGGACCCTGCAGGAAATTCATGAACCCGACATCATACAATATATCCACCGTCTTGATTACGTTAAAAACGCCGACCTGCCGGGAATCTATACCATGGCAGCCTTATTCCTTTACCCCTCTTTCCGGGAAAGTTTCGGGATCCCGATACTGGAAGCAATGTCATGTGGCACTCCGGTAATTACTTCCAATGTATTTTCTATGCCGGAAGTTGCCGGGAAGGCGGCTGTTCTGGTGGATCCAACGAATCCTTATGACCTTGCGCGCTCAATACACCGTGTGCTGACCGAGCCTGAATTCAGCAAAAGCTTATCAGAAAAAGGATTAGAGCAGACTACCCGCTTCTCCTGGGCCAAAATGGCAAAGGAGTACATGGATATTTATAAGGAAATTGTTGAGCAAATCTCACGTCAAACTTAACCTATCTCCAGATGGAAAACAGGGATTTTATCATTATCGGACTCCCAGCCTGGGATCTACCAATTGCCACAACACGCAAATACACCGCAATAGAGATCTCCCGCAAGAACCGGGTACTTTTTGTAAATCTTCCCCTGACACGCAGTTCATATCTGAAAAATGCCAAGGATCCGAAGGTTCAAAAGAGAAAAAGGATCCTGGAAGGGAAGGAACCCGATCTGGTTCAGGTTTCTCCGACCTTGTGGGTTTTATACCCTAAAATGGTAAGTGAGTCCATCAACTGGATCCCGGTTCATCAGATTTTCTATTTTCTAAACTACCTGAACGAGCGGATATTTGCCTCAAAAATCAAAAAAACTGTTTGCGAACTTGGTTTTCATAACTACATCATTTTGAATGACAATTCCATGCTGACAGGCTACTTCCTGAAAGAGATGCTGAACCCCAGCCTCTATATCTACCTGCTCCGTGATGCTGTCACCCTGGTTCCTTATCATAAAAAACATGGAACGTGGTTAGAACCTAAATTGATTGCCAAGTCGGATCTGATTGTGACGAATTCACAATTTTTTTGCAATTATACCATACAACATAACCCCAATTCACACACGATCGGCCAGGGTTGCGATGTATCCCTGTTCAGCGATAAAGATGACACGTTGCCTCTCCCCGCTGATGTAAGGGAGATTCACCGACCGATTATCGGTTATACCGGTGCCATCACCACCATCCGCCTGGATCCGGGTATCCTGGAATTTATTGCAACCCAACGGCCTGATTGGAACCTCGTTCTGGTTGGGCCCGAAGATGAAGGGTTCAAGAACTGCAGACTTCATCAGCTTCAAAATGTCCATTTCCTGGGAAGGAAAGACCCGGAAGAGCTTCCCGGGTATGTGAAATCGTTCGATGTAGCGATCAACCCTCAGATTCGTAATCCCATTACAGACGTAAACTATCCATTGAAAATTGACGAGTACCTGGCCTTGGGGAAACCTATAGTGGCTACAAAAACCGCATTTATGGATTACTTTAAAGACCATGTATGCCTGGCATCTACCTATGAGGAATGGGTCCATGGCATTGAACAGGTCTTACAGGAAAATTCTCCGGAATGGATCGCCAAACGGAAAGCACTGGCAGCAGAACATAGCTGGGAAAACTTTGCTGGAAAGATTTACGCTTTATCACTGGATACTGAAAAGAAAAAGAAGCCCTCGATAGATCCTCATTGCGACGTTGTGATCACCGGACTTCAATCGTGGTACATGTCTATGGGAGGAAATGCTGTCAACATGGCTAAAGAGCTGTCAAAGCAACACCGGGTTCTTTACGTCAATTATGCTGTTGACAGAATTTCCCTGCTTTTTCAACGCCAAAGTATTGCCGTAAAGAAATACAAAGAATCACGAGCCAACCCCTCTTCTCAGATCGAACAGATCTCCGAAACGCTGTGGGTATATACCCCTGATGTAGTGATGGAATCCGTTGGCCGGATTAAACCCCGTTGGCTCTTTGATCGTGTAAATGCACTGAATATGAAGCGTTTCGGAAACAAGGTAAAAAATGCTGTATCGAAACTGGGATTCCGGGATTTTATCCTTTTTACCGACAGTGACTTTTATCGCAGCTTCAGGTTAAAAGAGATATTGCAACCCTCTTTGTTCATCTATTATATCCGGGATAACATGGTTGCTACTGATTTTTATCGCCGTCATGGTGTTCGGATGGAAGAGGCGATCATCCGAAAAGCGGATCTGGTAGCGACCAACTCGGAATTCCTGGCCGCTTACGCAAGAAAATACAATCCTAATTCATTCTTTGTGGGACAGGGATGTGATGCACAACTTTTCGATCCGGAGAAAACGATTGAAATCCCCGAAGACATGAAGAAGATCAGGGAAAAGTTTAACCTGGTTGTCGGATACGTTGGTGCGCTGAGATGCCTCCGGATTGATCTCAAATTGATGGAGTCTGTTGCAATAAGTTGTCCAGACTGGGCACTTGTCCTGGTAGGATGGGAAGATGAAGCTTTTCAGAAAAGCCTTCTGCATGACCTCCCCAATGTATTTTTTCTTGGCTCCAAAAAAGAGACGGAATTACCAAGTTATATAAACGCGTTTGATGTGGCCATCAATCCCCAGGTATACAATGAGGTCACACGGGGGAATTACCCGCGGAAAATCGATGAGTACCTGGCTATGGGAAAGCCCGTTGTAGCTACTAAAACAGAAGCGATGGAGATGTTTGCCGACTACTGTTTTCTGGGGAGAACACCAGACGAGTATTGCAGGTTGATTAAAGAGGCATTCCAGACTGACACTCCCGAACTTCACGAAAAGAGAATCCGTTTGGGAAAACTCCATAGCTGGGAGAACAATATCCGGGAGATATTCAAAGACATTGAAAAAGTCAGACCCTCATAAACCAAGCCTATGTCATTTACCGAGAAAATAAAAACAAATCCCAGGTTGAAAAAGCTGGCATCCAGGGCATTGATCCCCCGAAACCAGGCCAGGCCCAGGAGGTGGGTCAAATGGTTTCTGAATCCCTTTATCCATCATAAAGGAAAGAATTCACTGATACGCAGGCGGACACGGATGGACATCCTCCCTTTCAACAAGTTTTATATGGGAGATAATTCCACCATAGAAGATTTTACCACCATCAACAACGGTGTGGGAGATATCTACATTGGAGACCGTACCAGGATCGGGTTGGGTTGTACCCTGATCGGTCCTGTAATAATCGGGAACGACATCCGGCTGGCTCAGAACATCGTGATGTCAGGACTCAACCATAACTACGAAGATGTAACCATCCCCATCCCCGACCAGGGGGTCACAACCGCCCCCATCGTGATTGAAGATGAAACATGGTTAGGTGCGAACTGCGTGGTGCTACCCGGTGTTACCATTGGTAAGCACTGTGTCATCGCAGCTGGAAGCATCGTCACCAAGGATATCCCTTCTTTCTCGGTAGCTGCCGGAAATCCGGCCCGGGTTTTGAAACAATACAACCAGGAGACAAAAACATGGGAGAGAAAGGTATAAGTGACCTTATGACAAATAAATCCTGAGCTATGCTTACAGTCAAGATTATTTTCTGGTGCTTTCTGGTTATCCTTTTCTATACCTATCTGGGCTATGGGATCCTGTTGTTTGTGATGATCCGCCTGAAACGACTTATGAAAGGAAAAACCAATCCCGTAACAGAAGAGATATACGAACCGGAGGTCACCCTTTTCGTCGCCGCTTACAATGAGAAAGATTTTCTGGCTAAAAAGGTAGAGAACTCCAGGTCTCTTGATTATCCGCCAGAGAAGGTTCGTCAAATCTGGGTTACAGATGGTTCGACCGACGGAACCCCTGACCTTCTCAGGAAATATGAAGGTGTTGAGGTGTTCCATAAACCGGAACGGGCCGGAAAAATTGCCGCCATGAACCGGGGGATGGAATTCATCAAGACCCCCATCGTCATCTTCTCCGATGCCAATTCGATGC
Source organism: Bacteroidota bacterium (assembly GCA_043810345.1). Taxonomy (GTDB): domain Bacteria; phylum Bacteroidota; class Bacteroidia; order Bacteroidales; family FEN-979; genus QYOJ01. The sequence continues at coordinate 16,433 of JBDROF010000110.1, forward strand.
TTGGCAAGGAGTCGATCCGACGGATCGTTGATCTTTTCAGTGATCCAAAGGTTGGTTGCGTCTCAGGAGAGAAACGGGTTGCCATGACAGGCTCTACAGCTGCAACAGAAGGCATCTACTGGAAATATGAGAGCAAGCTGAAAAAGTGGGACGCTGAATTGAGCAGCGTGGTGGGAGCTGCCGGAGAGCTCTTTGCAGTACGTACCGAACTCCACGAATCGGTAGAACCTGACACATTGCTGGATGACTTCATCATATCCCTTCGGATCGCCAAACGGGGATATAAAATCCAATACGACCCGGAAGCGTATGCCCTGGAGAATCCATCGGTCAACGTAAGGGAAGAGTTGAAGCGAAAGATCAGGATCTCTGCGGGAGGAATACAATCTATTGTAAGACTAAAGGAGTTGCTTAACCCTTTCAGGTATGGGCTCCTCTCCTTTCAGTATATTTCTCACAGGGTGTTGCGCTGGACCCTGGCTCCTCTTGGACTTCTTATCATCCTGGTTTGCAACTTTTTACTGGCCTTGCATTACGGTTTTTTCAACATTCAGAATATCTACCCCTGGCTCTTCTGGGGCCAGATCCTCTTTTACGTAGCCGCCCTGACAGGCTGGTTATTGGAAGATAAAAACATCAAAGTTAAACTGCTCTATATCCCATTCTACTTTTTCATCATGAACCTGGCTGTCTATTTTGGATTTTTCAGATATATTAAGAAACAGCAGTCGGTCAACTGGGAACGTGCAAAACGGGGATAATAGCATTATACAGAAACTCATGATATACCGCGCACCACAACAGATAAGGTTGTTAATCCTGGTGGGATTGCTGATTCCCCTCTTCCCCGCCCTCTACAGTCAATCTCCCTCCTGTGACCTGCTGATCACTGCAGCAGAAAGCTATATCGATGGACATGGGAATGCAGCCGGTATCGGCCCCGGGGATACAATCTGCCTTTTACCCGGATCAAGGAGTTTCCTCTGGATCCGGTATCTCCATGGCACACGGGAATCCCCTATCGTTATTATGAACACCATAGGAGTGGTTTCGATCTCACAGTTTTACTATGGGATCAAAATCGATTCCTGTTCGTTTATTAAACTATCGGGGAGAGGCGTAGGCGCCTTCTCTTACGGCATCAGTGTCAGCGATATTGATGGAGGGGGCATGAGCATCGAAGGGTTGAGTTCCGATATTGAGATCGAAGGGATTGAGATCTCCAACATCCTCTATCCCGGTTTCTTATGCAAGAGTGATCCGGACTGCTCCTTCACCTCCACCCGGGATAAATACGTAATGCGGAATATCTCTATCCATGATAACTACATTCATGATACTGGGACGGAAGGATTCTATATCGGAAACTCATTCTATAATGGGTATACGATCCAGTGCGGAGGGGTGGATACCATCCTCCTGCCACACGTGATACGCGGGCTGAAAGTATATAATAATATAATCATGCGATCCGGATGGGACGGACTCCAGGTCTCCTCAGCAGATTCAGGCTGTGTGATTTACAGTAACCAGATTTGGTTCGACAGTGAGGAGGCGGCACAAAACCAAATGAGCGGGATCATCCTCGGCGGAGGAAGTGAATGCGACTGCTATAATAACCAGATCTTATACGGGAAAGGAAACGGGATTCAGATTCTGGGACTGGGTGGGAATAAAGTCTACAACAACCTGATCCTCAATGCAGGGAGAACATACCTCCAGGAGTTTCCATACATGAATGGAATCTATGTGGGAGATCAATCCACTACGCCGGGAAGCAGTTTCCTCTTTGCCTATAATACAATCCTCTCACCGAAAGATTACGGTATCGACTTCCGGAACCTCTCCACGGCAGGGAACCTCTTCATCAACAACATTGTGATGAACTATGGAAGAGGGCTCTCGTTGGGAAGCAATATCTCTTTCCAGAATAATTATACCTCCCCTACTATCGATCTATCATGGTTTGTCGATCCTGCAAATGGAAATTTTGATCTGAAACCCTCCTCTCCTTGTGTCAATGATGCCGTAACGGTTAGTCAGTTGAATCTGAACTTTGATATTCTGGACCGCAACAGACCCTTTGCCCTGGTGAATGACATTGGAGCATACGAATGCCACGACTCCTCCCTGATCGCTATTCCTGAACTGATCAGCAATCCTTCGATCCGGTTTACTATCGAATCGACTGACAATCCTGATCAGCTGGTGATCCGGTACAGTGTTTCGGATGCTACTGATGTTCAGATCGGATTGTATGATCTTACCGGTCGGCTCACCGGAATGGCTGTAGATACCCGACTCACACCTGGTGAATATGAACAGCAAGTTGACATAAGCGGTCTCACAGCAGGGGTGTATATCTTCAGGATGACTGCCGGCAAGGAGAATATTTCTAAAAAATTTCAGCTATGCAGGTAATTTTACCCTGACATATGCTTATTTTTACTGTAACGAAATAGAAAAACCACTGGTATGAAGTTCCCCGGTAAAAAATTAATTCCTTTCTGGCTTGGAAAAAAGCTGAGGGGAGCGTGGCAAAAATATTTATCATTCAAGTACAGGGGTACCGAATATTATTGCCCTTATTGCGGGCATCACTTCCGGAAACTCTTACCTGGCGGAACGGATCTGCCTGTACTGACAGAGAAAAAGGTCATTGGGGGAGGCTACCGGGATAACCTGGTTTGTCCCAGATGTTTCTCCGTCGATCGTGACAGGCTAATTTATCTTTACATGAAGAAGAGAACCAATCTTTTCTCTGCCCCGTTGAAAGTTTTGCATGTCGCTCCCGAAGGATGTATCCGGGCCCTGCTGATGTCGCTCCCCAATATCGAATACCGGTCTGGTGTCAAGTATTACGAAGGATACTATTATGACCGGAAGGTAAACCTGATTGATGTCACATCCATGCCGTACGAATCGGAGTCGTTTGATGTAGTTCTCTGCAACCACGTCCTGGAGCATGTCGAAGACGACCGGAAAGCGCTGGAAGAGATCCACCGGGTCCTGAAGCCAGACTCCTGGGCCATTCTTCAGGTACCTATCTCCCTGACCATGCAAGAGACCTTTTATGACCCTTCTGTAAAAACCCCTGAAGAACGCGAAAGGGTTTATGGACAGTTTGATCATGTGAGGATTTACGGACAGGACTATCCTGGGATTATTGAAAGACAGGGATTCACCGTCATACCATACTCGCCTTCTGAAGATGCCCAGGCTGAAGAGGTAAAGAAATACGCCCTGAATCCCGACGAACTACTCTATGTCGCCTATAAGAGATGACTATGAATTCCCTCTTCCTGATCATCGTATTGATTCTTCTTAGTGTTTCACTGATCATTGCTTTGATATTCTTATTCCTACAGCATAAAAAGGGTCAGCATCTGCAACATCAGATCGGGGAAAAAGAGGGAGAACTGAAGCGGTTAACCAAGGAGCTGAGTTCGCTGCATGAGTTGGTTCAGATGCTGGCATCGAAGGAGGAGGGCAAGGAAGAGTCAGAACGATTGAAAACCGGTATTGAGCTTACCCTGAAAAAGGCCCTGAAGAGAGCTGAGGAAGAGAACTTTCAAAAGAATACCTTCCTCTCAAATCTTAGCTCTGAGATCCGGACCCCCCTGAATAACATCATCGGATTTGCCAGTTTATTGGAAACCGAGACCTCTTTGATCGAAAATAAGGAGTTATTTGAGTATGCCCGTGGAATCTCTGAGAGTGGTGACCGGCTGATCAATCTCCTGAACAACATCATCGATATCAGCCGCATTGAATCACACGATGTAGAAATTGTGATCAAAACCTGCGCGGTCTCCACCATTATCTCCAGTGTGGCTCAGCTTTATGTGTTTAAAGCCAACGACCAGAAAATCAAGTTCAACATTATCAACAAAGATATCCCTGATGCCCTGGCAGATGACAAGGTGCTGACGAAAGTACTTGGAGGGATCGTGGATAATGCCATCAAATACACGGAAAAGGGATTCGTCAACATCTCCAGCGGATACCAGGCCAAAACTAACGAGATCACCATCCGAGTTAAAGATTCGGGAAATGGAATCGACCCCTCCTACCTCAAAGAGATCTTCAATGCTTTCAGGCCGGAAAGTCCTGGGTACAGCAAAGAGATCCAGGGAACCCGTTTGGGATTACCTATCGCAAAGCGGTTAGTGGAGATGATGGACGGGGGTATCGAGATTGATTCAAAAAAGGGAGAGGGAACCACGGTTACTATTTTCCTCAAAGCAGCGTTAAAGCAGGCAGAAGAAGCTGTTCCAGAGGTCATGGAAAAACCCGAAGAAGAGCTTACTCCGCGGAAGACCAAGGTCTTGCAGGATCTGGATATTTTTATTGTAGAAGATGATCTGATGAACTCCATGGTACTGGTTCAGATGACCAAGTCCCTTGGGAAGGTTACCACAGCTGTGAACGGAGAGGCCACCCTCAAAATCATTGCCGACAAAGCTTCTAAAGACGAAAGTTTCGACATCATGTTATTTGACATCAACCTTCCTCCTCCCTACGATGGTGTGAAACTGATGCACACGATCAGAAAACAATTTCCGGAATATCAGCGGATCCCGTTCATTGCGCAGACTGCATATGCCATGACCGGCGATCGTGAGAAGCTGCTGGAAGCCGGCTTCGACGATTATATCCCCAAGCCAATCAACAAGAATGAACTTTACACTATCATGAAGAATCAATTGAAGATACACTGAACATGATTACCGGAAAGCAACAAGAAGATTGGAATAACGAGCTCAGAGGTAAACTGGAAGGTCGGGTTAAGGAACTGGAAAGTATGGTCAGGGAGTTGGAAAGCCGCATCAGAGAACAGACAATTGAGCTGACGCAGGCGAAGATGGAATCGCACGATGCCAACCGGAAGAAGACCATGTTTCTGGCCAACATGAGTCATGAGATCAGAACCCCGATGAATAGTATACTGGGGATCTATAGTCTTCTGAAACAGACAAATCTCAATGAGGAACAGCATGAGTTCCTGGAGATCATCCACATCGCCAGCCAGAACCTTCTGATCATCATCAATGACATCCTGGATCTGTCGAAAATTGAAGCGGGTGAATTGAAACTGGAGAACAACCCTTTCTCCCTGCATGAAGAGATCCAACAGGTGATCAAGTTACTTTCTCTGAAAGCCAGGGGAAAAGGAATTGAACTCTATTCTCGGATTGACGCTGACGTACCGGTCTGCGTCATTGGTGATGCTGTCAGGTTGAAGCAGATCCTGATCAACCTTGCGAATAACGCCATCAAATTTACGAACGAAGGGGAGGTCTTGATCACCATTGAGACGATTGATCCCAAATCCCCTGATTTTAAGAATCAGAAAAGGTTTATTCCAGAGCAGATAAAGGCGGGCAAACTGAATCCCAAACAACGGATCCTGAAATTTGAAGTCATCGACACTGGCATCGGGATCTCAGAGGAGGATCAGGAGACCCTCTTTTATGAATTTGCACAGCTTAAGAATCCCTTGGTACGCCGGTTTGAGGGGAGCGGTCTGGGGCTTTCCATCTCCCGCAACCTCACACGGCTGATGAAAGGGAAGATGGGCGTTGTCAGCGAAAAGAAGAAAGGATCCATGTTTTGGTTTACCTTGCTGGTGGAAGCAGGTGATGAAGCACTGCTCAAAAAGGAGCCGGAAGGGATTGCAGTAAAGGCAGGGAAAAACAGGAAACTGGACGTACTGCTGGTCGAAGATAATCTGTTGAACCAGAAGTTTGCCATGACCACGATGACGCGGGAGGACCATCGGGTAGATCTGGCTGCCAACGGGAAGATCGCCCTGGATAAATTCCGTAACAACCATTACGACCTCATCCTCATGGATATTGCTATGCCGGTCCTGGACGGGATGGAAGCTTCACGTATGATCCGTGAGATCGAGCAAACAAAGCTGAAAAGCATGAGTAAAAAAGAGGTGGAAGCTTTTACACCTGTTAAAATTGTCGCTATCACAGCTCACATCATGATGACGGATAAAAAGAAATGCCTGAGTGTAGGGATGAATGATTTTCTGGCCAAACCTTACCGTCCAAATGATCTTTTCAGAATCATTGAGAAGCTTGATATCCTCTGATATCAGCTACTTTCGGATCAGCCGGAACCGGTATACCGTGACTTCTCCGTTGACCTGAAGGAGGTAAAAACCGGAGGGGATGCCATGCAGGTCCACCCTGGTTTTGCCCTGATGGTCTGATGTGCGGATCAAGCTCTGCCCTCTCAGGTCGAAAACCTCTATCGAATAACGCTCCTCTTCAGGATTCATGCTTTCTACATTGACATATGGTCCGGCAGGATTGGGGTAGATGTGGAAAGCCTGGTCCGGGGAGAGTTCATCCATACCAATTGGGCATTGGATGAAGGTAATGAAAGCAGTGTCCATGTTCACACATCCATCCTTGGTAACGTAGACCCATATCATATAATATCCCAGCCCGATACCGATAGTATCCACCACTACAACCGAGTCAGCAACGCCATTGGACCACAGGTAAGAGGAATTACCTGAGCCCGCCCGAAGGATGATAAATTTATCTGCACACACAGAAGTATCTTCGGGTTGTGGAAGGACATATGGTTTGGGATAGATATGAACCCGAACCGTGTCAGCGCTGGCACAACCGATAGTATCCGAATAATAGTAGGTGATCACATTTAACCCGAGGTTGGCGCTATCAGGGTAAAAGAGGCCGCCCACCACTCCCGGTCCTGTGAGTATTCCTCCTTCTGGTTCAACAAAAACCGTGGATGCAATATCACCGACACAATAGGCAGGCCATAATCCCCAAATCCGGACGTTAGGTGCTGGATGCACAAAGATTTGTGTGGAAGTTGTACCCGAGCAGCCATATTGATTGCTGACGATCACACTATAGAGGATAGAGACCTGCGGAGCAACCTGAATGGAAGCGGTGGTATCCCCGGTACTCCAGAGGTAGTAAAGGCCTCCAGAAGCGGTCAGCGTCACCGAGTCGCCACTACAGATAGAGGTATCGGGTGGAAGGTAAGGTTCCGGAACGGGATACCTGACCACCAGCAGGCTGTCGCGATGGATCGGGCCCTGGGGATTGACAGCCGTCACTTTATAGAGTGTGGTCACAGATGGATTGGCTGTTGGGTTGTATATAGTTGAATCAGACAACGTGGAGTCAAACGGGATGGATGACCAATGGATAAAGTCATTCTCCAGGGTATCAAGGAGGGTGATGGTAATTGGCAATCCCGGGCAGGCTCCTTGCAGGGGTACTGACGTGAAAGTTAAACGGCAACTATCTCTCAGTCCATTCGGGCTCATCGCCATCAGCCAGGCGGAATCGGAACCAATCCAGAATGACCGGGGTTTTAACGGGAGCATATGTTGGGATGTGAGGTCTCTGAAACTCATGGTATCAGCATCTTCCACCCACCATGTGATGGTTGAAGGATCATAAATGGTATCGATCACCAGCTGGTAAAGATCAATACGGTCAAACTGCTCATTCTTAACAACCGTCTGGTGTGGGTAAGCAGACCGGTTAAGGAACCCGGCTGACCTGAATCCGATACCACTGATCTTCAGGGTATCGGGCATGGTATCATTCCGGATGATCAGCACATTCATGAAGGAGGCTGATCCGGGTACGGTCACGATTCCGGTGTATCTGGTCCAGATCCCTGTATCGGCAGTGAAATCCAATTCCTGTACGTTGCTGGTTTCCGGGAAGCTGAACCTGGCTTTTACCATAGAGGAGTCTGGCCCGAGGTTTTTTGTCCAAATGGTGAAGAAGTTATCCCCCTTTTCTATTCCTCCGAGGTGGGTGATCTGGCAGAAAGTTCCCTGTTCAGTAAGTACAAAACTGCATCCTCCGCTCACAGGTACCCCATCGGTGGTATCGTACTGACTGATGATCGTACTATCCTGATCAAAACCATCCGGGTAATTATCCCCGTCCAGATCGACATCCAGTAAGGGAAATATATCGATCACCCGGTTAGGGATGCTGTCATACAGCCAGGTTTTCCATTGTGAATAGGTTCCAATCGGAATAGCATTTACACTACACCAGTTCAGGAGGCTATCGAGGCGCATCAGGTAACTGGTCAAGCCTCCCAGGGTGCCTTCCAGGGTGGTGATGTCAATGCTCACAAAATGCCTGGCCAAAGCACTGGCGATTAGGTGTTTATTCCATACGAAGGTATGGTTGGAGATGGAGATCTCATCATGTTGCATACCAAACTGACGGATCCCATATGGATTGTATTCATTATAACAAAGGTACGACTCATTGATAAAGTTGGACCCTGCCTTGTACTGTAGTGAATCCCCGAGGTTGGCTTTGATCTGGTAGCCGTCGAGCATAGGCATCTGGCCAGATGGGTGGATCCAGCTGACGGGACGGGGAATATTGTGGTGTTCAAAAAGATCCACCGAACGCTTACCCAGAATGCGGATTGCTTCAGGTTGCATGAGTACGTTTACCTGTGTCAGTTTGTGGTATTGCAGGTTCAGCTGGTTCCCGAAATTGACCGGTTCTTCCCACAAAGACTGCACATAGACGGTATCCGGATCGAGGGGATTAGACGCAGAGCGATTGTACCACAGGCAGACCTTGTTGATCGTATTCAGGTAGAGGGCGAAAAAATACGGGTTTCCGGTCAGGTCTACAAACTCACCCGGATCATGGCTGATGACCATATTCCCAAATACATTTACCAGCCCCTCATTGTGAGACTGTAAAGTATCTACTGCGCTATAAGCCAGACAGACCCTGTTCGCGGTCACATGATGAACACCGGGTTTTCCAATGAAGAGGGCCGTATCTGCCGGATTCAGCAGGTTAAAGAACTGGGTCTTGTGGGTGGGTGAATTATCCATCATCTCATATCCTTTCGCACTATAGCTGATCAGGGTATCGACATAATCGGGGGCCAGCGGGAAGATCCACGATGTTATCGCCATGCTGAATTTCTGATCGTACAGGGAGAAAAGCGAATCCAGCTTGTGCAGCTTTGAAAGCATTGGATTGTTATCCACGCGGAAAATGATGCCTCCTTTTTTGGTCGGGAATGGTTGCGCGGTTGTGGTTGAAGATACTGTAACAAAAACGAGTACAACCAGCATAACAAAGAGGTTATGTAAAAAGGGATGATATAATTGGTGTGTCTGCTTCATTTGATATAATCCTTCATAGAGGGTTTTACACTCTTCGAAACCATTCTGTAGCCCAGCGAAATCTCATGGGTTCCGCTTGATTTTCCCATCATCGCTGTGGGCGAATATTCATAGGTATAGTTGAATATCAGTCCTTTGGCTATGGTCAGTCCGCCGGTGACACCAATGGTGTTGTATTTCCGGTAGATCAAGCCAAACCAAACCATATCCCGGTATATCGCACGTACAGCCACATCAAATGACCAGGGAGTGTATTGCGTTTGACGGTAGAGGAAGGTAAAGTGAGCTCCCCAATCCCCTTTAAGCTGCAACAGGTATCCCAGGTAGACCATAAAATTCCGGTCAAGGGTCAGGACATGGGAGTAGATCTTGTCGCTGTTGTAGAATGTTTTATTATTGAACAGGAGTGGAAATGCCACACAGGCGTCAAGAGTTCGCCAGGAGTAAAGAAGACTTACTCCCATATTGAAATAGGATTCTGAGATAGTGCTTCTTCCGGCTAGAATGGGATCATCGGGATTTGCAAGTACCGCATTGGTCAGGTCCAGTACATTCTGGTAATAGGCCCCGGTGATACCAAAACTAAGTGTATGATCAGCTGCCAATTTCACGTGGTACGCATAATTGAGGTTGATGGTCAGATTCTCGAGCGGTCCCGCAACATTATACAAGATGGTCCCTCCCAAACCCATATTCTTTGGAAGTGTTGTGGCCAGGTTAAGGGATCCGATAAAAGGATGGCCAGTGATGGAGGTCCATTCAATACGGCTGGTCAGAAAAACCTCAAAAGGAGACTCCTTCCCAACAAAGGCAGGAGAGATGCTCGATGGGGTAACGAGGTATTGGTCCATGATCGGGAATTGCTGGGAGAAAGCTGGTCCGGAGAGAGCAAGCAACAGAAGCAGAGACTGTATTCCTGATTTAAGCATCCTGATCATATCCGATATCAACTGGTTGATTTGAGTTACCTTCTATTTCACAATATTGATGGTTCCTGTCTGCAAATTTCCATCTTTGCAGCGCAGGAAATAGTAATACGTATCATTCGAAAGAGACCTCCCATTGTCGGTACCGTCCCAGTCGTTGTTATAATGGGAGGCCGAGTAGACCTTCTGTCCCCACCGGTTATATATCTCCACCTCGCAAGGTTCAATTTCATCGAGGTTGAAGATCTCCCACCTGTCGTTAAAGCCATCAGCGTTAGGGGTTATCACAGTCATGATCCTGACGGTATGATCTTCAATAGCCGATATAGTGAAATATTTTTCACCATAGCAGCCGTTCAGGTAACCCTGGACGAAATAGTGCCCTGATTCACGGATGATGATCGTGTATGTTCGCTCACCGGTACTCCAGAATATGCTGTCATAAGATCCGACAACGGTCACGAAGACACTGTCGCCCAGGGGGAAGATAGTATCACCGGAAAAAGAGACATCCACAATGGGGGGATTCTGAATAGTGATAGTCGTTTTGGCAGAATCGATGCAACCGAACGATGTGATGACGGTCAGGCGCACCGTATACCCTCCTGCTGTAATGTAATTGTGGGTTGGATTGGGTTGAAAACTACCGGGTGTCCCATCCCCGAAATCCCAGATATACTGAAAAGCGACGTCCTCCAGGATGATTGACTCATCGAAAAAATAAACCGGCATGTTCCAGCAGGAGTAATCCAGAGAAAACGCAACCTGCAGGGAGGCTACAGGGACTGACTTATACACGGCATCCTGTCCCCCGTCGAAGGAGATGACCTTCATCCCGATATTGTAAGCCCCTGCGGTAGGAAAAGCCACGAACACCGTATCCCCTACTTCATCATTAAACTTACCATCGCCATCCAGATCCCATAACACCCTGTAGATACTGTCGTAAGGAGTGGAGGTATTGAACAGCATGGTTTCAGATCCGACACAAACCTTTGTAAACTGAAAGTCGGCCTGGAGAGCCAATAAAGAGATTGGCAGGAGCGTCAGTGTAAAGAGTATGACAATGGCTGTCTTCTTCAACGGGAGGACTTTTTGTTATTCCACATCGATTAATTCCACATCAAACACAAGCGTACTGTAAGGTTTGATCACACCTATATCCCGATCCTCGTATCCAATAGCCGAAGGGATGATCAGGGTCGCTTTTCCGCCGACATTCATCAGGGCAATTCCCTCATCCCAGCCCTTGATCACCTGTCTCTGTCCCAGGGTGAAGGAGAAGGGTTCATTCCGGTCGAGGGAAGAGTCAAATTTTGTCCCGTCAAGCAGCCTGCCGGTGTAATGGACTTTCACCTTCTTTCCGGGTTCAGCCCTGGCTCCGGTTCCCTTCTTGGTTTCGATATAGTACAAGCCGCTGGCTGTAGGTTTTACGGTGATGTTATTTTCCTTCAGGTAAGCATTCCGATCACCAGCCTCCTTTTGCTTAATTATCTCTTTTTGTATCTCCTGTTGTTTTTTCTGATTTGCCTGCATCTTCTCAAACTCGCTACTGGTCATCACGTCGACCACCTCCACATCATAAATGAGTGTGGAATAGGGCGGTACAATAGCTCCCCTGCCGGCTGCCCCAAAAGCGTTCTCACTGGGGGCAATGAACTTCGCTTTGCCCCCTTTTTTCATCATTCCGATCCCCTGGTCAAAGCCAGGTGTGTCAAAAGGTTTCCCATAGGTCATTTGCAGGGGTTCTCCTCTTTCCAGTGAGGAGAACACCTTTGAACCATCTGCAAGAAAGAGGGTGAAGTGGAAGGTAACCATATTCCCGGAATCAATTTCCCGGCCGCTGCCGGGCACTGATTCGATGAAGTAGAGCCCCGACTCAAGCGGTTCACTGGTAATCCCGTTGGCCACAAGGTACTGGTTCAGGACCTCCTTTTCCTTCGACTGCAAGGCTTCCAGCGACTCGGCCGAATGAAGGGTGACAAAGAACTTCAGGAATGAGTTGCTGTCAATGAAATCAGGTCTTTTCGGCATTTTGAAAGTTATCGTGAAAAGAGAGTCCGCATTGACCAGGAATTCGGCGCTATCGCCCGGGGAGAGCATACGGATCCCTTCGTATAGATCTCCGGCAAACTCAGAAGCCGATAACTGAAACCGGATTGGTTGTCCGTTCATCCCTGTTTTACTGTCAAACAATACCGAATCACCTTCCGTAGTATATCTCATATCCAACGAAATAAAATCACCCGTCTTAGCTTTCACGGTATCTTCACTTAAACGGTATATCTTGTAATATAATCCCGATCCAGTCTTGTCAAAACCCGAAAATTTCGAAGAACAAGCAAACGAGGTTAATGCAACCATCACCAAAAAGGTGACTGGATTAATCAGCACTTTTTTCATAATCATCTAATTTCAATACTTGTTAATATCTATTTTACTTCTAAAACTTCAACTTCATATATCAAAGGAGTAAAAGGAGGAATGTATCCCTCCACGCCTTCTGCCCCGTATGCCAGAGCGGATGGAACGATCAGGAGCGCTCGCCCACCCTGTTTCATGTATGACAACCCCTCATCCCAGCCTTCAATGGTAAGTGTATCGCCGTGCAGATACTGAAAGGGCTGATACTTAATTACCGAGTCAAATATATCATATTTCATCGCGATATCCTGTTTCGTAGTCTCAAAGATTTCACAATTTATGAACATCGTAGAATAATCCACTTTCACTGTTTTTCCTGGTTTCACAGCAGGGCCATTACCCCTTTCCAATTCAATATAATAAAGCCCTGATTCCGTTGGATTTATACGAATGTCGTTTTGTTCCAGGTAAGAACGGATATCTTCTTCCTCCCGTTCTTTCAGTTCGGTCAACAATCGATCTACCTTGCTCTTATAGGCCTCTTTTTCCTGTAGGAATTCGTTCCGGGGCAAGACATCAAGTAATCTCACATCCATGAATACCTTCGTGGTGGGGCCAATGAACTCAGGAACCTTTATAATTTCAAAATCGAGGAGAAAGAGGGAATCCCCGTCGATGATGAAAGTGGCACTGTCTCCCACAGCCATAAGGAGAAATGCATCGTAAATATCTCCCGGAAACCTGGATTTCAGGATCTCAAACTGGTAGGGTACCGTCAGATCCCTTGCACTGACAAAAAAGACGGTATCCGTGGTCCTGAATACCACATCAGCCGTAACCATATCTCCGGGAAGTACCCCTACTCCCTCTTTGTTCTGTTCGTGAAACTTATAGGACAGCCCTGCCGGGGTTGTCCGGAATCCATCCTGATCAGATTGGCATCCCCAACCAGTAAAAAGCGTGAGGAGGATTATCAGGGTTAACAGTTTACCCGTTATTGGTTTGTAGTTCATAGCTGTTTATTTGATGGTTCTTAACTCGATAAGGTCAATATCGTATACCAGCGTAGCTCCAGGGGGAATCTTTCGCTGGTCTCCCAGTAATCCGTAAGCCAGGTACGATGGAATGATGAATTTGGCCCGGTCACCTTCCCGGAGCAGAAGCAGACCCTCTTCGAGTCCTGTTTCAACTCCGCCGTGTCCCAGAATGAACACTTTCTCTCCCACCGAATCTGAAGAGTAGACCAATGTGCCATTGAGCAACCTGACCGCGTAATGGAAGCGGGCGATCATCCCTGTTTCAGCCTGCCTTCCATTTCCTTTCCTATAAATGAGGTATCGTAATCCGGTGGAACTTCGCTTTACATCCCACCGGTACCTTGCCAGGAAATCTTCAATTTCCTGATCTTCAGTCTTGACAACACCCCGGTGGTAGTCCATCAACTTTTCGTCGGTAAGCCGGATATGTGAGGTGGTTGTCAAGGGACGCGAAGCCTCTTTGCAAGAGCTGTAAACCAACAGGATAACATAAAGTCCCACGAATAAGCGTTCCCTGGCCATTTTGAATGTGAACATCATGAATAGACCTCAGCTAAGGCCTCCTTGTAGACAGGAAGCAAATTCCGGAAATGCTGTACCGTTTCTTCCATAGAAATATAACTTGTTGCACCAGAAGCGTTTGCATGTCCTCCCCCATCGAAATGGTTCCGGGCAAACTGGTCGACAGAAAAGTTTCCTTTCGACCGGAACGAGATCCGGATTGAATGATCGCGTTCGCTAAAGAGCGCAGCCAGGTTGATCCCTTCCATGGAAAGCGCATAATTGACCACCCCCTCTGTATCCCCTATCTGGTATTGAAACCTATCCAGGTCATCCGCAGAGAGGGAGATGTAGGCTGTATGAAACTCCGGTAACACGACCAGTTTCTCACTCAGGGAATATCCAAGCAAACGCAAACGCCACTCCGAATAGGTGCCGTAAATCAACCGATGGATATGTTCACCGTCGATGCCATGACGGAACAGGGCAGCCGTCACTTCATACGTTCTGACACGGTTGCAGGAGTAACTGAATGATCCGGTATCGGTCACAATTCCGGTATATAATGCTTCAGCGATTGTTCTGTCTATCAGTTGTTCATCTCCCATAGCGAGGATGAAGTCGAAAATCAGTTCGGAAGTAGAAGAAATATCTACCACCGAAATCGACATGTCATAGTGGTTAGCCGGGTAGAGGTGGTGATCCAGAACGATTTTGGTGGCACTGGATTGCTGAACCGGTTTACAGGCATCCCGGAGCCGGTCAAGATCGTTGTAATCAAGTGAGAAAACGGCAGTAGCTTCTGCAATTGCACGGAGGCACTGTTCTTTCTCCCGGGAGAAGACCAGGATCTTCTCCGCGCCAGGCAGCCAGGCGAGAAAGGAGGGAAACGGGTCGGGAACCATCATCCATACAGTATGGCCTTTCCGGGAAAGGTACCAGAAAAAGGCGAGGCATGATCCGATCGCATCTCCGTCAGGATTGGTGTGGGTGGTCAGCAGAATGTTCTGGGGTAAGGCCAGCAGATCTCGTATCTTCGAAAAATCTGTATTTTCCAAGGGAATAAAATTTGATGAGTTGCAGGATGCAAAATTAAGATAAATTAAAATTATCTGTAATTTTACGCCAAATCAACCGATGCATGACAGGAGACAAGACTTTTACCATGATTAAACCTCTTACCGTTGAGCAGGGACATACAGGCGAGATCCTTGCCAGGACCCAGCGGGAGGGATACCGGATCGCCGCCCTGAAGATGGTCTACCTGAGCAAACGGGAAGCCGAAGCTTTTTACAAGGTTCACAGGAATCGCCCCTTTTTTGATACACTCACTGACTACATGTCATCAGGACCCATTATTGTCGCCATTCTGAAAAAAACAAACGCTGTTGCGGAATACCGCGCCCTGATCGGGGCAACCAATCCAGTGGAAGCGGCCGAAGGGACCATCCGTCGACAGTATGGTTCCGATCTAACCAGAAACGCTGTGCATGGATCTGACAGTGATGAAAATGCCGAAATTGAGTGTCGCTTTTTCTTTGCTGACCTTGACGTGATGTAGTGTTAACCAGAAAGAGATACTATGATTCCATGGAAAATTAAATGGGCAGTCTCACATGTTTTCAGCTGGAAGGTATTCACCGGGAACCTGAAAACACTAAAACATCCATTTGTCTATTATAAAACGCTGTTTCTTTCCTTGTTGCCGGGATTCCCCAAGAAGGCGGTACGCTTTGAACTCAGGGACAATAGTTGCTTTACCATTCATGATTTCATTGGATGCTACCTCTACTGGGAGATCTTTCTCTACGACTGTTATAAATTACAACCCAGGGAAGAGAGTCAGCTGACAATTATCGATGTGGGAGCACACACCGGTTTATCCGCCATCCGGTTCAAACAATCCTATCCACATGCTGAGATCCATTGCTATGAGCCCTTCCAGGGACATTTTGAGGAACTTTCCAGCAACCTTTCGTTATGTTCGATCTCTGGGGTCCATTTTTATCCACAAGGGGTTGCTGCCACGCATAAGAAAACCAAACTCTACATTCACGGTTCCAACTCTGGAGGTCACAGCATCTTCCCGGTTGACCGTCCTGCCGGAGAGCAGGAGGTGGAGCTCGTTGATCTGCATGATGTACTGAAAAACACCTCGTCAGGAAAAATCGATATTCTGAAGCTTGATTGTGAGCTTGCTGAATACGAGATCATCAAATCCATTGATGCTGCCATGGCTCCCAACATCCGGGAGATTATTTTCGAAGCCATGACCGACCAATACAATCCTAAGGAACTCACAGATCACCTCGAATCCGTTGGATATGAGACCATAGATGTAGACGGAACCGTGTTTAAAGCAATCTTTAAAGGATAACGCCGGGAAATTTTCTCCCTTTTAAAAATTAGTTTATTTTCTGGAAGCGAGTGATTTTGAACCGCTCCGGGACGTCACTGTCAACCAATTTTATGATATACAACGTGGGTTTCATGGTTGAAGCAAATGGAATTTCAAGTCTGTTCTCTCCGGTCACAACCGTGATATTCTCCAGGAGGGCAAACCGTTGCCCTGCCATGGCAAAGACCTCCAGCCGTGCTGTATAGGGCCGCTCAGAAGTGAATAGCAGGTAGATCATCCCGCTGCCTGCATGCGGATTCGGATAGACCCGAAGCGTGGTCTCTTCCCCAACCTGCCTGATCCCGGTGAGTCGTTCATATGCCTGGAAGAGGTTTGGGATTCCATAGCCAAGATAGATATCGGGGTTAGTAAACTGGGAGGCTGACTCTTCAACCGCCATTTTTACCGTGGCATTTGAATAGGCTGGGAAAGCCTGCCACAGACAGGCGGCCGAGCCAGCCATAACCGGGGACGAAAAGGAGGTTCCGCTGCCCCGTGTGATGGTTCCGTCAGTAGCAGAGATTACGGTCAGTCGCCCCATGGCTGCCACATTTGGTTTGACGTAGTACCCGTTTACCACCCCTTTGGAGCTAAAAGAGGCGTAGTTACCAAGTGAATCAACTGCTGCTAAGGCGAGTACATCCGTTCCATCGGCAGGAGCGCTCACACATTGCCAGCTCGGGTTATTCCCTTCATTGCCGGCACTATTGACCACCAGGATCCCTTTGCTGAAAGCGATGTTCGCCCCTCGGGTTACTGGTGTTGTATTACCCGTCATATCAGCACAGGTGTGGTTTTGAGTAGTATCACTGAAGACGGTATAACCCAGGGAGGAGTTGATGATATCGGCACCCACGCTGTCGGCAAACTCAGCCGCACTCACCCAGTTATACTCTTCAATCAGGAATTCCGAACCTGTATCTTCCGACCGAAGCAACCAGTAATCGGCCTTGGGAGCGGTACCAATCAGCTGACCTGGAACATATCCCCCCATGATCGAGAGCACTTTCATGCCATGATCGTGACCAATGAAGATGTTTCCTCCCGGATTGACAAAGTCGCGGGTGCCCAGGATCTGATTATTGGCCCACAGACTGTCGAAAGCAGGCAGCTGGTCAGCAAGGTGAAAACCTGCATCCAGTACGGCAATCATCATCCCCTGTCCCCGGAAACCTAGGTCGTGTAGTAAATCAGTACGAACCATGTGAACCTGGTCAAAGGAGATCCCGTAATCAGTTGAATCAGAGATCTTCAAAGGAATATCCGGCAAGGTATTCAATGGGTCCACCGGAGCCTGTTCAACTGCGAATTTATCCGGAGAAAAAGCCGTTTCAGAGTTCTTTAACCCATTTTTCACCACCTGTTTTACAAAGGGGAGTTGTTCGATTTCAGCGATCTTGGAAGAATCTGTGGTATAGATGGTAATCCCGTTGAACCATTTGGATCGTGTAATCACCTCTACTCCGATCAAACTGACATCCTCGACATAATCAGGAGTGACCGGCAAGTCATTAAACTCAATCGCAATGCCTGCGATGGCCCGGCGATCCAATGCCCGTTGAGAGAGAAATTCCCAGGGACGGTCGATAGAGTAAGGGGAGTTTTTCTTATTGGTGAATTCTACAAAGTATTTATTGGGCGCTATTTGTGATGTGACGGCCAGAAACAGCAGAAAGAATACGAGGGTAGCGGTTACTCTTCTCATTTTTTCAGATATATTTGTGCGGGTAAAAATAATAAAAATCCGGTTATGTTCACCGATACGGATCTGAAACAGATAAATAGAAAAGCGATCGGGCTTTCCGTCATTGACAGGCAGATTGAGAATTTCAGGCGCGGATTTCCTTTCATTAACCTGGTGAGACCTGCCACTGCCGGGGATGGTCTCTTCTCATTCTGTGAGGATGAAATCTCCTGCTTTATCAATTACTTCAACGATCAGGTGAAGGATCTCAGGGTGGTGAAATTTGTTCCGGCATCAGGAGCCGCTACCCGGATGTTCAAGCACCTCTTTGAGTTTCAGAACTCTTTTCATGCCACGCGAGCCGAGCGTGAAGCATTCCTGAAAGAGAAAGATTTCAACTCCGTATCCTATCTGTTATCACACCTGTATGAAATTGCTTTCTATACCAGGCTGCAGGGGATCCTTTCCCTGCACGGACTCGATGCAACGAGCCTGATGGATTCATGGCAGCTTGATCTGCTGATCAGCTTTGTCCTGGAGGAGAAGGGATTGAATTATACCAATTTGCCAAAAGGATTAATCCTCTTTCATGATTACCCTGAAGGGGCACGAACCACTGCTGAAGAGCACCTGGTAGAGGCAGCCAATTATGCCAGGAACAGCGATGGAACTGCCCGGATCCATTTTACCATTTCACCCGAACACCGGGAAAAATTTCAGGCACTTTTCGACCAGGTCTGTGAGATGTATGAATCCCGGTTCGGGGTTACCTTCTCCATTGGTTTTTCGGAACAACTTCCCTCCACGGATACCATTGCCGTTGATGAAGAGAACCGGCCATTCCGGAATCATGATGGCTCCCTGTTGTTCCGGCCGGCTGGACATGGAGCCCTGCTGAAGAACCTGAACATGTTAGATGCTGACATCATCTTCGTCAAAAACATCGACAACATTGTTCCCGACCGGCTTAAATCAACCACCTTCAGGTATAAAAAGCTGATCGGAGGAACCCTGCTTTACCTGAGAGACCATATCCACCGGTTTCTTGTCGGGGCCGACCGCCAGAATCTTGGCGAAGAGCAGGTCACGGACATGGTAAAGTTTATAGATAAACACCTGTGTATGACCCTCCCCGGCGACTTTTCCCGGCTCTCCCTGAAAGTAAAGCAGAAGAGACTGATGGAACTCCTGAACAGGCCGATCCGGGTCTGTGGGATGGTTCAAAACGAGGGAGAGCCGGGTGGCGGTCCATTCTGGGTAAAACGAAGCGACGGAACCGTGTCTCTCCAAATCGTTGAATCCTCCCAGATAGACCTGAAGAATCCGGAACAAAAAGCCATTGTTGACAAAGCAACCCATTTCAATCCCGTCGACCTGGTTTGTTCTATCCGGAATTTCCGCGGAGAACTCTTTAACCTGGATGAGTTTGTCGATGTGGACACCGGGCTTATCTCCCTGAAATCAAGTGGAGTCCTGACATTGAAAGCACAGGAACTGCCAGGGCTGTGGAACGGAGCGATGGCTAATTGGATCACGATATTTGTTGAAGTGCCCATCGTTACTTTCAATCCCGTGAAGACAGTCAATGACCTTTTGCGAAAAGAACACCTGGAAGAGTAATTACGAATTACGATTTACGAATTACGAACTGGAAGTACGAAATAAGAAATACGAATTACGAGAAACGATTTAAAGACTTTAAAGAAAGCAAATAAGTATGAGAGAAACGACGATAAAACATTATGGGATTGTCAGTAAGCGGACCCGGTGGGGATTGACGGTCTGGGGGTGGTTACTGATCCTGCTGATCATCATTTTGACAGTATTCCTTTTTTTGACACGGGTGTATTCACTGCTGGCCCCTACCCGACCGGTGAATGCTGATATACTGGTACTGGAAGGTGCGGCGCCCGATTATGTCCTCGATTCTGCTGTGGCTGAATTCACCCGGAATCATTACAAGCTACTGATAACTACCGGAACTCCCCTCGAATGGGGCCATCTTCTGATTGATTACCAGAATACCGCCTTAGTGGCTGCCTCCTCGTTGAAGAGAATGGGTTTTGATACAACGGTGCTGGTTGCCATCTCCACAGATGAAATTCAAAACGACAGAACCTACAACTCGGCTCTGGAGTTAGGCAAATTTTTGAGGACATTCTATCCGGAAGTGAAGGCGATTAACCTGATGAGTTATGGCCCGCATAGTCGCCGGAGTCAGATGATGTTCCAGGCTGCTCTGGGCGACAGTATCCAGGTGGGAATCATCTCTATTCGAAGCTTCTATTACGGTGGCGGTAACTGGTGGCGTTCCAGCAAAGGCTTTCGGGAAGTGATAAACGAATTCCTGGGATATGTCTTTGTGAAGCTTTTTTTCGTTCCTTATAAAATACCCCCCGACCCCCTAAAGGGGGAGTAAGTCCCCTTCAGGATTTAGGGGTTAAAAATGACTTAATGACCTAATGACTTAATTTCATACTATCCTATGACTAAAGCCCAATCTTATATACTCCTGTTTCTTTTTTCATTTCCCATTTTCCTGTTTGCCGGTCCTGATGGGTATACGGTGAAGTTCAAGATCCATGGACTGAAAGATACGATATGCCTGGTGGCCAACTATTATGGAAGTGGCACCTACGTTACTGATACACTGGGAGTGGACGGGCAAGGCAGGTGTACCTTTACAGCTCCGGCCGATCAACCCAGGGGAGTTTATATCCTGGTAATCTCAGAAAAGAATTATTTCGACTTCGTACTGAACAACGACCGGAAGTTCACCATGGAGACCGATAAGGACGACCCTGTCAGAAGTATGAAAGTCACCGGTTCACTCGATAACGACGAGTTTTACGCCTACATGCGGTATACCCAGGAGAAGATCCAGTCCATCCAGGCACTTCAGGCACAGCAAAAGTCCTATGAATCAAATGAGGATTCCGTTCAGGCGATCAACCAGCGGATCGTTGCACTCAACAACGAACTCATCGACTACAAACTTAACATTGTGAAAGAACGGCCATTCTCCTTCCTGGCCATGCTGATCAATGCCATGAAAGAGCCGGTGATCAAAGAGATTCCAACACTGCCCAGTGGACGGAAGGATTCAACCTACGGCTACCGCTATTTCATGAGACACTATTGGGATGACATGGATCTGGCTGACAACCGGCTGATCCGGACGCCGGTATTCCATGCCAAACTGAAGAAATACTTTGACCAGGTGGTTGTTCAACATCCCGACTCTATTTTCAAGGAGGCAGTGATCCTGATCGAGCAAGCTCGTCCTGATCCTGAGATGTTCAAATACATCGTATGGTTCATCACCTATCACTACGAAAATTCGGAAATCATGGGATTCGACAAAGTCTTTGTCGATATCGTGGATCAATACTATGTGACCGGGGAGGCTACCTGGATCTCTGGACCGGTACTTGAAAATATCCTTAAGAAAGCGAGCCGGATCCGACCGTTACTGCTTGGCAAACAGGCACCCAACATGATCATGATGGACACCAGCAACCAGCTCGTCTCTCTTTACAGTCTCAATGACTTCATCACTATCTTGCTTTTCTGGGATCCGGATTGCGGGCATTGTGAAAAGGAGATCCCACAATTGAAGGAGTTCTATGATACCTACAAAGAGAAGTATGATCTGGAGATATTTTCCGTGTGCTCAGACACCTCTATGGTGAAGATGAAGGGATATATCCAGCAAAAGAAAATGACGTGGATCAACGTAAACGGTCCCCGAACGCTGACAGGGGACTATCATGAGCTCTATGATATCCAAACCACCCCGGTAATCTACATCCTTGACAGGGACAAGAGGATCCTGGCAAAACGGCTTCAAGCCGGACAGGTGGAGAAGTTTCTGAACAACTATGTGAGACGGGAGGTGGGAGAAATCTTCGAGTGAGGCAACCGGACAAATGGACAAGTGGGCAAGTGGGCATTTGGCAAATCCACTCACCACTGCACCACGGCACTACTGCACCACGGCACTACTGCACCACGGGGTTAACAAACTCCCCAGATGTTCGGTCTTATTTTGCAGCTTCTTCGAGCACCGCCTTAAAGGCTTCGGGATGGTTCATAGCCAGGTCGGCCATGGTTTTCCTGTTGATGGCAATGTGTTTTTCGGCCAGTTTTCCTATCAGTACGGAATAGGACATTCCATACTCGCGGGCACCTGCATTGATTCTTGTGATCCAGAGGCTGCGGAAGTTCCGCTTTTTCGTCCTTCGATCACGGTAGGCATATGAGAGGCCCTTTTCTACCGCGTTTTTGGCTACGGTGTGGACATTCTTTCTCCTTCCGAACTGTCCTTTGGCCTGTTTGAGGACCTTTTTTCTTCTCGCTTTGGCAGCGACTGCATTTACTGATCTTGGCATGTGAAATAATGTTTGTCTTAGCTTTGAAGCATCTTCCGCACGTTGGCTGCGTCTGCTTTGTCAACCGTTGTGGAGTAGGTCAGGTTCCTCTTCCGTTTGGTCGATTTTTTAGTCAGGATATGGCTTTTGTACGCATGCTTCCGCTTGATCTTTCCGGTACCCGTCAGGAAAAATCTCTTCTTCGCACCGGATTTTGATTTCATTTTTGGCATTTGCTTGAGTTGTTTATTGTTAGCAACCCCTCCCTACCCTCCCATTCAAGGGGAGGGGCAGGGGTGGGGTCATTTCTTAGGGGCGATGATCATGATCATTCGTTTGCCTTCCAGACGTGGCATCTGTTCGATTTTACCGAAGTCCACTACACCCTGGGCAAATTTCAGGAGCATAAGCTCTCCCTGGTCTTTATAGATAATGGATCGCCCTTTGAAAAAAACATCCACTTTTACTTTTGCACCATCTTTCAGGAACTTGATTGCATGGTTCAGCTTGAAGTTGAAGTCGTGATCATCTGTGTTGGGGCCCAATCTGATCTCTTTCACTACGACCTTGGCCGTTTTGGCCTTCATCTCCTTCTGCTTCTTCTTCAGTTCATAAAGGAACTTCTTGTAATCTATCACTTTACAGACAGGCGGATTGGCAGTTGGTGAGATCTCCACCAGGTCTAATTCCTGGCTTTCTGCGATGGCCAGAGCATCTCTCAGATTATAGATATCTGCTTTAACATTTTCGCCCACCACACGAACAACCGGCGATTTAATTCTCTCATTGATTAAGTGAAGATCTTCTTTTTTATGCGGCCTGGTGAAGTGCCGCCTTGGTCCATGATACGGCTTTTTTGCTATTGTTAAAACCTCCTATTGTTTAATTATGAATTACAAATTATGAATTACGAATTAATTTTCAGTTTTCAATTTTCAATTATAAACCGCCGAGTTCTTTTTCCATTTCTTTTTTTACACGGTTAATGAACGCGTCCACCTTCTCGGGGCCCAGGTCGCCCTGCCCATGTTTCCTTACAGAGACGGTTCCTTCAGCCGCTTCTCTCTCGCCAACCACCAGCATGTAAGGGATTTTCATCAACTCTGCGTCGCGTATCTTCTTCCCTGCCTTTTCGTTGCGCTCGTCAACGAGGACGCGAATTTCTGAATTATTCAGCAAATTTAAAACTTTTTTTGCATAGTCATGATATTTTTCACTGATTGGTAGTACGATAGCCTGATCAGGAGCCAGCCACAACGGGAAGTTTCCGCCGGTATGTTCGAGCAGAACAGCCACAAAACGCTCCATTGATCCGAAGGGGGCCCGATGGATCATGACCGGCCTATGCTTCTGGTTATCCGCCCCGATATACTCCATCTCAAAACGGTCTGGCAGGTTGTAATCCACCTGGATGGTGCCAAGTTGCCACCTCCGGCCAATGGCATCCTTCACCATGAAATCCATCTTCGGGCCATAAAAAGCGGCTTCGCCGGGAACCACGACCGTATCCAGGCCGCTCTCTTCGGCCACCTCCAGGATCGCCTGTTCGGCTTTATCCCAGTTCTCATCGGACCCGATATACTTCTCCTTGTTGATCTTATCCCGGAGTGATATCTGGATGATAAAATCCTCAAAGCTCAATGCTTTGAAGATCAACATCACAATCTCAATCACCCCTTTGAACTCATCCTTCACCTGGTCGGGAGTACAGAATATATGGGCATCATCCTGGGTGAATCCCCGTACGCGGGTCAGTCCGTGAAGCTCACCGCTTTGCTCATACCGATATACTGTGCCAAATTCAGCCATCCGGATCGGCAGATCCTTGTATGAGTGTGGCTGGGAGTTGTAAATTTCGCAATGGTGCGGACAGTTCATCGGTTTCAGGAAAAATTCTTCGCCGGGAATTGGTGTGGTGATCGTCCTGAATGAGCTCTCTCCATACTTGTGATAGTGGCCGGATTTTTTGTATAACTCCACATGTCCGATATGAGGACAGATTACCTGCACATAGCCCATCTTTTTCTGGGTCTGTTTTAAAAAGGTCTCCAGTTGTTCCCGGAGTTGAGCTCCCCGGGGCAACCATAATGGCAGCCCCTGCCCAACCCGCTGGGAAAAGGTGAATAATTCCAGCTCTTTCCCCAATTTCCGGTGGTCACGTTTTTTTGCCTCCTCCAGCATGGCCAGGTATTCATCCAGCTCCTTTTGTTTGGGGAAGGTGATGCCGTAGATGCGGGTCAGCTGTTTGCGGGTTTCATCACCCCGCCAGTAAGCACCGGCGGTTGCCAGCAGTTTTACCGCCTTAATCACACTGGTATCCGGCAAATGTGGGCCGCGACAAAGGTCGGTGAAGTACCCCGACTCGTAAAACGTGATCTCGCCATCGTCCAACTCATCGATTAACTCGATCTTATAGTCATCTCCCTTTTTTGAAAAATAGTCGAGTGCCTCCTGTTTGGTTTTCTCCAGGCGAGTAAATTGCTGCCGCTCGCGTGCCAGTTCCTGAATCTTCTTTTCGATCTTCGGGAAGTCGTCGGATGAGATCGGCTGATCTCCAAAGTCAATGTCGTAGTAAAATCCCTGTTCAATGTCGGGACCAATACCAAACTTCACTCCTGGATAGAGCAGCTCAATCGCTTCGGCCATCAGGTGGGCAGAAGAGTGCCACATGGTGGCTTTTCCTTCCGGGTCGTCCCAGGTGAGCAGCCTGATATTGGCATCCTGTAAAACAGGACGGGTGGCATCCCACACCTCTCCATCCACCATAACGGATAAGACATTGCGGGCCAGTCCTTCACTGATGCTTTTAGCTATTTCAAGCCCTGTAATCCCTTCCAGATATTGTCTGACAGAATTATCTGGTAAAGTGATATTTATCATCGTATAGCAGGTGTCGTTTTTGGGCGGCAAATGTACAATTTTTTCTTCAGGAAAACATTATGAATCTCAGATTCCTATGGAATCCACCTGCATGTAAGTCCGTTCTGTCATTTGGCACTCCACCCAAAGGGCACCGGTTGAATTGTCTTCATGCCGTGACCGAACGTTACCATATATTTTGCTTTTTTAACAAAGCTAGTGAATTTTTGCTATTCCGCTATATCGTTATTTTCTTTAAGTTTGCATAACTCCCCCCCATGGAACCAGAAATAGAAGAACCGAAAACCTATTCAAGAAGACAGTTTTTCCGTCACCTCTCCTGGTCGGTACTGGGTTTTGCAGGCCTGGCTTCCATCCCCTTTATTGTCTCCTCTGTCATTCCGAGGAAGGTAATTGAAAACAAGCGGATCCGGATCGGTCATCCCTCCGGTTTCCCCATCAACCATATGACCTACCTGTCCGGTCCCCGCCTGTTCATCCTGCGTGATCACCGGGGTATTGCTGCGATGTCTGCCATCTGTACCCACCTGGGGTGTGTGGTGGAGCAGGATGCCTCCGGGTTTCTCTGTCCCTGCCATGGATCCTTTTACAATCCGGAGGGGTTGATAGAGAAGGGACCGGCCCCGCGAAACCTCTCCTGGTTCCAGGTCTTAGCCCTCCCCAACCGATCACTTCAAGTAAACCTCAACCGCATCGTCTCTCCCGAAACCCGTCTGGATGTCTGACATGCCCTCCCCCGATCCCATCACCGGCCATGAATCAACCAGGGAGCGCCTTCAGCGGATCTCCCGAAACTTCTTTCTGCACATCCATGCGCCGGAGATCCACTTAGATGTGCTTGCCCCCTCCACCACGATGGGGTTGGGTGTCATTCTGGCCTCCCTTTTCTTCGTTCAACTGGTCACCGGCATGTTGCTTATGATCCACTATACACCATCCATTGATATGGCTTACTTCTCGGTGAAAGAGATCATCTTTTACATCCCCGGCGGGCGGGTATTCCGGAATATGCACCGGTGGACGGCACATGCTATGGTCTTCATCACCTTTCTGCATCTTTTCCGGGCCTTTTACAAAGGGGCCTACTACGGAACCAGGCGTACCAACTGGGTGATTGGGGTGATCATGCTCCTGGTAGTGATGATGATGAGTTTCAGCGGATATCTGTTGCCCTGGGACCAGCTAGCATTCTGGGCCGTAACCATCGGTTCCAACATCGCCGCCTCATTCCGGGAACTGACCGACCTGCTGGGGATCACAGGGTATTTTAATCCGGGCGGCTTCTTCCGGAAAATACTGCTTGGCGGCGAGGAGGTTGGACAGCAGGCACTTACCCGCTTCTTCGCCCTCCATGTGATCATCCTGCCGGTCACGTTACTGGTGCTGATCGGTTACCATTTCTGGCGGATCCGGAAAGATGACGGATTGGCGCGACCGCTGTCCAAAATCAGCACCTCTTCTGAAGAGATCGCGGCCTGGCCAACAGCTCTCTGGGCCGAAGTGGTGGTCTTTCTCAGCGTGGTGGCCATCCTTCTGATCATCGCTCTCCTCCTGGATGCGCCGCTCAAGATCATCGCCAACCCCAATCTGCCCGAGAACCCGGCCAAATCCCCTTGGTACCTGCTAGGAATCCAGGAATTAGTCTCCTATTCCACCTTCATGGGAGGATTTGTGATCCCATTGCTCTTCCTCTCGTTTCTCTTCTATATTCCCTGGTTCGATCCCTCCGGGGAGGCCCATCAGGGAATCTGGTTCAGCGGTAAAAAAGGGGTTCGGATTACCTGGTTATCGGCTCTCATTGGAACCATCATTACCCTCCTGCTGATCCTGCTCTCGGATTTGATACGGATCCAGGGACATCAGGGCTCTCCAATGACCATCCTTCTTGTCATGTTGCTGAACCCGGGAACACTTTCCGTCCTAATCTTTTTCATCTGGGCAGCGTTGGTCAGGCGTGCCACTGCCTCCCGAAGGCTAACCGTGATAGCCCTTTTTACAGCTTTCATGACAGGCTGGACCGTCCTAATGATCATCGGGATCTGCTTCCGGGGTGAAAACTGGCAATTTACACTATGAAACAGGAAGAGCGCTACCGGTTCTACTTCTCTCGTACAGCCAAATTTTCGGCCCTACTGATCATCTTTGTGCTGGTGGTAGGCTGGATCGGAGAAGGACTATTTCCCTCCTGGAAACAAACCCAGCGCGAGTACCGGCGTACCCTCCGCAAGACATTGACAACAAAAGCAGAACGGGCGGCGCTTCTCCCCGAGCAAGGGGTGTACCAGGCCGAACTTCCGGAGCTGGGGCGGACCGATCGCTGCATGACCTGCCACCTGGCCATCGAAGGGGCGATTCTCGACTCGTTGCCGGAACCTTTCAAACCACATCCCGGAGAGCTGCTGGATTACCATCCGGTAAAGAGGTTCGGCTGTACCATCTGCCATGGCGGACAAGGGCAGGCACTGGACAAACGAAATACCTATGCCCGGAATCCACGGAACGAATGGGATCAGCCGATACTGAACCCGCCCTTCATCGAATCTTCCTGCGCAAAATGTCACCTCTCTCTCTTTTCCAGCGATTCGCTACTGAACGAGAGAATGGTGCTGGAGCATGGCAAAATGACCTTTCTCAGGGAGGGATGTCTCGGTTGCCACAAGGCGAGGCAGGTTGGTGGAATCCTGGGGCCCGACCTGACCGCCCAAGGCGACAAGTCCAAGCACGAATACAATTTCAGCAATATCCGCGGTGAACAGACTAGTTCCAACTGGCTGAAACAGCATTTCATCGATCCGGAAATGGTCTCCCCCGGCTCCCGGATGTTACAATACGATCTTTCCAAAGAGGAGCTGGAGGCCCTTGCCACTCTGGTGATGGGGTTGTCGAAACCCGCAATTCCATATGATTACCTGGGCCAGAATGTCATCCTGGAACTTAAGGGGAGCAGGCCAGCCTTGGATGGGACCACCCTGTACGAGATGCTCTGTTCCGCCTGCCATGGAAAGACCGGTGAAGGGAAATCCTGGGGCCTCTATAAATCCGGTGTGCCGGCCATCGGAAAGCCAGGCTTCCTGGCGATTGCCTCCCGTGAATACCTGTCGTTCATCCTGCAATATGGACGTACCAGCCAGCTGATGACCCCCTGGGCGCCTGAGTTCTCCGGGCTCACCTTGGCAGAGCTCCACGACCTGAACCGGTATGTGCGTTCAAGAAGAGCCTCCAACTCTACCTGGGCGGAAACACGAATGTTGGTTCTTTCCGGGAAAGGATCGACAGCCACAGGACTTGCTCTCTTTAATGCCCATTGCAGGACCTGCCATGGAGCCAAAGCCCGCGGAGGGCTAGCAATCGGATTCAACAATCCGGATTTCTTCCGGGCCGCCTCCCTGGAATATGTATATTATACCCTCTATCGCGGCAGGATGAATACTGCCATGCCTTCCTGGTCGATGTTCACGGATCAGGAGATGGCGGATTTGCTTGCATACATTACAGAGAGGAAGGACGAGGGACGAGGGATGAGGGACGAGGGTCGAAGCGAATTTCGAATTTCAAATTTCAAATTTCAAATTTCCGGTGATCTAGCATCCAGGATCCAGGATCCAGAATCTGGCCAGGAGCGCTTCCACTACCTTTGCTCCCGCTGCCATGGCGAGCATGGCGAAGGGGGAACGGGTCCGGCTATTTTGAACCGGGATTTTCTGCAAACAGCCGATGATCACTTCCTCTATCAGACCATCTCATCCGGACGATCTCATACCGCAATGCATGTCTGGATCAGGCCGGGGAGGCAGGAGGGCGGAATTCAACCTGACGAGATCGGGGAGATCATTTCCTTCATGCGATCCTGCACCGATACCATCCGGGAATACAACTATGCCGGCCCAACCCTGGGAACTAAGGAGGAGGGGAAAATACTCTTTTCATCCCTTTGTGCTGAGTGCCACGGCACTTATGGAACCGGTCTAAAGGCCCCATCCCTGAACGACCAGGTGTTTTTAAACGCAGCAACTAATGGATTCCTGCTTGCTACCATTACCCTGGGGCGCCCGGCGACGGAGATGCCCACCTGGGGTGATTCAACGGCACAGCATACGGCACTGACAGCTCAGCAACGGCGTGCTCTCGTTGCCTTTATCCGGTCATGGCAGGTGGTTCATCTCAGACAGAGTTTCTACTCGCATTGATATTTCCATATAAAGATCTTGTAACTATTTTCTCATATAAATTTTTACTACTGGTTTTCTGACTGATTTTTTGTAGAGCATACTGCTGGATAACCAATAATGGTAACACGATTTTTTCCCTGATTTTTATCGATTCCCTGGATATGGGTTCTTCTTCCATCAAAATGCCGAAATCAGAAATGCGTAACAACATCTCCTTAGATAGTTTGTATTCTTCATGAAGTACGTTCCAGAAATCTTTGTATTCAATATCTTCTCGCATGTACGCAGTCAACTCAAAATTAGATTTGGATAACGACATCATGCTGTTGAGAACAAGGGCTTTAAAGAATGGGATTTCCTCGAACAATTTCTTTAACTCTTCTAGTTTGCCTTTTTTTATCAGGGCTTGTATTGCCGTTCCGGTGCCGAAATAACCAGGGACATTTTGTTTCAACTGACTCCATGCGCCAACAAAGGAAATAGCCCTCAAGTCTTTCAGATCCAGTTCTTTACTGTTGCCTCTTTTGCCGGGTCTACTCCCTATATTAGCCCTGTCATAGTACTTGAGTGTACTTTTGTTTTCAAGATATGGAATGAACATTTTATGGATTTTCAGGTCATTATATTTTTCAAAACTAATGGTTGCCAGCTCTTCTATTAATTGCCTTGATTCTGCAGAGATGACATTTTCCTTCCCTAAAAAATTCCTGGATAATCCTGCTGTGAGAAGTTGCTCGCAATTATGAATGAATTGTTCTTTAGTTCCATATTTACTCGTAATCGTTTGCCCCTGGATGGTCAATTGGATTTCATGATTTGCAATGTCTTTGCTTTGTGCTGCGTAGAAGCGATGGGATTTACCGCCACCACGGGCAGGAGGTCCGCCTCGTCCATCAAAGAAAATGGCCTTGATATTATATTTTTCACAAACGGCAGATAAATTTTCTTTCGTTTTAAATATTGACCAGTTTGCTTTTAAATATCCCCCATCTTTGGTTCCGTCAGAAAAACCCAGCATAATGGTTTGCTTATCGTTACGTTGAAAAATGTGGGATCTGTATTCCGGAAGATCAAATAGCTCTCGCATGGTCGACTCAGAACTACTCATGCCCTCCATCGTTTCAAAAAGCGGGATGATATCAAAGGTTATTTTTCGATCCTCCCAGCCACACCACCTGAATAAACCATAAGCAAATAGAACAGAAAACAGATCCTCAGAATTACTAATGATGTATCGATTACAACCCTCTTCTCCGTTTTTACTTTGAATGGTTTTTAGTTGGGAAATATTCCTGATCGTATCCTTAATGATCTCTTCATCAAAATTGTGAGCATGTGCACGTATGTTTTTGTGAAGTAGAATATGGATCAATTCATCTTTTCCAAGTTCATTTAAACTCTCTGAGATGAGCCTTTCTTTTTTAACTATAGCTTCTATCACTTTCTTGTGTATGCAATGGTCCTGCCTGATATCAAGTGTCGCAAAATGTGTCCTAAATAGTTTGACTTTATCTATAAAATCATCAAGATCTTTCAGATACAGGCTATGGTATTTATCTACTAATAATCTTCTGACAGCATAAAGCGGATTATTGATCTCTTCATAGAGTATAAATTTGTCTGGATTAAACATCATATCGTATAACCTGTCTCTAAGATCATTGAGGGTATCTTCTACCTCCCTGAAGGTGAGTTTTTGTTGTAAACTCTTCACATCATCGTAATAACATTTCATCAACGTCATTCGTAATTCATCTGCCACAGCCATAGTGATTTCGGAGGTAACAAAAGGATTACCATCCCTGTCTCCTCCAGGCCAAAATCCCAGCTTAATAATGTTGGGATTATCAAAATCATTATTTCTGATATTCTCTTTGATATAGGAATATAGATCGCCTACGGCATGATAGTAAACATCTCTAAGAAAGTAGATAATATTCTTTGCTTCATCAAGGGGTGTAGGTTTTTTTGAGTTAATCAATGAAGTTAATCCCAGTTGCTGTAACTTCAAGTCTATCTCATCTATTTGGTTACCGGCAATAAGCGATCTCAAAGCAGTGATGATATCTAAAACTGAAGGTGGATAGAACTGTGTGGGATGAGCTGTAAATACGATTCGAGCACTGAAGGTTGATAATTTCTCTGATATGCTGTCCCAGCTCTTTTTACTATCTAATAATTGAAAGAAATCTTTGATAGATAGATTATTTCCAAGTTCCTGAATATTCGTATATGCAGCATCTTCGACACTGTCGTAGAGTACAACTTGCCGTTCAACGTACTGAATGACTCTGAACATGAAATCGATTTTATCTTTTTCCAGGCCAATGTTTGCATTGTTGCGAAAAAAGGAATCAAGAATTTCATGAGGAGTTTGTCCTGATTCAAGCCCTTGTTTACATAGATGATAAAGCACCGGAATAAGCATTCCAACCTTACTTTCTCTATTGTACGGTAGGTTTAGGAACAAGCTATTATAAATATCGAACT
>JBDROF010000111.1:0-11947 GCA_043810345.1 Bacteroidota bacterium
CATGCGCGGTACAACGAAATCCCTGCTGCCGGGCGAACCGGAAGATCTCTCTGAAGTTCTGTACCGGTTGACTCTGTTCATCGTCGTAGAGATCAATGGCGGTAAAATAGTCCAGGTCAAGATAGGGCTCAAAAAAACGCAGCAGTTGCCTCACCGGCCTGCTTCGGGGAAACCCGAGGCAGGGCCGGAAATCGATGTACGGGGCTACCTCCTGATGAGCCAAACGCAGGGTTTTCACAACGTCTTCAGGCGGGATCCCAAATAGATGTCCGAATCCAACATCAATGCTGGCCTCCAGCACGCTGACACCGTCGTCCACTGCTTGCTGTAAACTGGCTGCCACCAGCTTCGGAAAAATGCCAGGGATCTTCAATACAGGGACATACTGCTCCCGGATCCAGTCGTTGATATCCCGGATGCCACGACCATGATGCCGGAATGGCTTGACATCCCGCCCGGAGATCTCGAGCAACTGTGGTAGCTTCATTCCCAGCAGGAAATGGTTGTGCAGATCCGCCTTCGGAACAGCCCGAATCTGCGCCAGATCTCCGGTTAACAACGCCGAAACAAAATCACTCATACCTCAACTCCTGTTCAATGTTGTGCAATCATGCGCAATGAGGCGATGAATCGTGTCTGTACATGGGGTAAAGGTAATTAAAATTATAGATTTAACTTGAGGGTTGAAAGAGCCCAGAGGTCACTGCGGTTCATCCGCAGAACGGGCCGGAGTGCGAGGACTCCTGATTTCCCGATCCGGTTCCTCATCTGATCCAGTTCAACCAGTTTATCCATGATGTTTGGATCCACAGGGAGGGGCAGGTCATTCTCCTTGAGCAGCAGCAGGCTTTTTGCTTTGACAGACAGTTCCAGGTAGAGAGCCATGAAGCAATAGATGTCAACAACCACCTCCTTTGGGAAATGGTCTTTGATCGACATCAGGTAGTTGCCGGCACGGGTGTTGGCAAACCTGCCATGCTTGATCATCAGCAGAAGCTTCACTTCAGCATCCATCCCTTCATCAAGCCATCTTTTAAGACTTTGTTCACCCTGCCTGAAGACAATTACCAACACCGCTGGAACAAGGATGATGACTACCAGCGCCGAGAAGTGCGGGGAGATCAGAAAGGTGTTGTAAAGCGTATGGATGAGGTAGGTGATCACGATGGCCAGGAGGAATGGTTGAAACAGATTCCGGGAATCGGTCAGCTTGTTGACCAGGATGACCCCGGCAATGGCTGTGGCTCCTGCATGCATCACGGCTGTGCCCACACCCCTCGTGATCCAGAACCACAGGGTTGTTTGTTCAGGAGCCAGTTGCAGGAGGTAGATCAGGTTCTCAGTGAAAGCAAATCCCGAACCTATGGCAAACCCATAGATGGCAGCATCGATAGCAAAGCCGATGCGGTGGCGTTGGATCAGAAAGATCAGGATGACCATCTTCAGGACCTCTTCGGTGATGGGAGCCACGTACCGCGAAAGTGTATCAAAAGAGAGATGGAAGAAGTTCGAAAGCAAGGTGTTTCCAACAAGGCTCAGAGAGGCCGCAACAACTCCCCACAATAAACAGGTGATCAGCACCCAGCGGTTTACCAGGCGGAAACTGTCGAAGAAGAGCAGCAATCCAAGAAACAGGAATACCGGTATCAGGCTGACGACAATCTTCATCCGGTCATCTTTTTTGGGCGATTTCCTGTGCGACACTGATGTTCTCGTTCATCACCCGCATCAGGTTGCCTCCCCATATCTTCCGGATATCCTCTTTGGAATAGCCCCGCATTACCAGCTCAAGGGTGATGTTTCCCATCTCAGATGCGTCATAACATCCGGTAACCCCTCCACCCCCATCAAAATCAGTTCCGATGCCCACATGGTCAATTCCGGCCACGTCAATGATATGATCAATATGATCAATTACATCGCCAACAGTTGCCAGCTCTTTCGGGAACTGGTCCTCAATGGCATACCATTCTTTGCGTGCCTGCTTCATCTCCTCATCAGAGAGATTCTCAAAGTTCCGGAACTTATCCGTCACGGCATCTCTGGCCGAGTCACGTGGAGGATTGGGAGCCGGTTTTTTTACATAGTCGCTGAGGATACACATCTGGATAACTCCTCTGTTCGCCGCCAGGGCACGAAGCATATCATCACCCAGGTTCCGCGGATTGTTACACAGCGCCCGGGCACAGGAGTGGGAGGCCAGGACCGGGGAACGGGTTATCTGCAGGATATCGTAAAATGAGGAATCGGAAGCATGCGACACATCGATCATCATTCCCAGGCGATTCATCTCAGCCACCACCTCCCTGCCAAAGCCGCTCAGTCCCCCGAAAATGACCGTATCAGTCGAGGAGTCACAAATATCGTTGTTCCGGGTATGGACCAGTGTAATGTATCGTGCTCCTTTATCGTAAAGGGTACGTATCATCCCTATCTCCTTCCCGACAGGATACCCGTTCTCAATCCCGATGAAGGCTATCCGCTTTCCCTGTTTCTCCAGCCGGTAGGCGTCGGCCGGAGTTAAGGCAAGACCAATCCTGTCGGAGTTGCGGTGGATAACATTCAATAGGGTGTCGCACACCATCAGCGCTCGTTGCTTTGCCGTTGCATTCCCTTCAGGTGTAAGGGGCCCCTGGCCTACGAAAACCGCAAAGAAGGCCCCGTCCAGACCTCCCTCTTCCATCTTTACCAGATCCACACGGGAACGATCGGTTTTGGTATCGTGGCGTTCACTCCAGTCGAAACCAGGACGGATCATTCGCAGCGGGGTATCGTTATGAGAATCGATCGTTAGCATCTTGTCATGGATCCTCTTCGCTTTCCGCTCCAGCTTCCTTGCTTCCGGGCGACCCGCAGAAATATTGAAAGTAATAACGAGAAAGGAAATAAGTAGTATTGTCTTGTTCATAGTATCAAAAATCAAAAATTTCAAATAAACTGCCAACTGGTCACTGCCAACTGCCCACTGCCCACTGCCAACTACTCTTTCAACTGCCGCAAATATAACTGAACGGTGTTCTCTAATCCGTAATAAAGTGCGTCGCAGATCAGGGCATGACCGATGGAGACCTCCAGCAAACCGGGGATCTGCTGATGAAAGAAATGCAGGTTTTCGAGGCTGAGATCATGTCCGGCATTTAGTCCCAATCCAAGCTCATTTGCCAGGTTAGCAGCCACCACATAAGGCTGAACAGCCTGATCGCGGCCGGAGGCGTAGTTCCGGGCATAATCCTCGGTATACAACTCAACCCGGTCGGTACCGGTCGAGGGAGCCTGCCCGATCATCTTCAGATCTGTTTCGATGAAGAGGGAGGTACGGATGCCGTTTCGTTTACATTCATCAATGACCTCTTGCAGAAAGGATTGATGGGTGATGGTATCCCATCCGGCATTGGAAGTCAGTGCATCAGGTGGATCCGGAACCAGGGTTACCTGGGCCGGTTTTACCCCGATCACCAAGTTGATAAAGGCCTCGGACGGATACCCCTCAATGTTAAATTCGGTGGTTAGGTTGGGCTTCAGATCGAGAACATCCTGGTACCGGATATGCCGCTCATCTGGACGTGGATGAACGGTAATACCCTCAGCACCAAACCGTTCACAATCCATTGCCGTTTTCAGCAAATCGGGCAGGTTTCCTCCCCGTGCGTTCCTCAGAGTAGCTATCTTATTAATGTTGACACTAAGCTTTGTCATGGATTCTTTTTTTGCAAATCTAAGTAAAATGTTAAATTCGTAATTCGTAATTCGTAATTCGTAATTCGTAATTGGTAATGCGTGTAGTCCTTCAACGTGTTTCTCAGGCTTCGGTGGCGATCAACGGGAATACCATAGCCTCTATTGGCAAGGGTCTCCTGCTTTTAGTGGGGATAGAAGAAGCTGACACGCCTGAAGATATCGAATGGCTGACGGGAAAGATCACCCGGTTACGTGTGTTCCCCGATGACAAGGGGGTGATGAACCGGTCGGTCACAGAAGTTGGTGGAGATATGATCGTCGTCAGCCAATTCACGCTCCATGCCAGTACGAAAAAAGGGAATCGCCCCTCCTACATCCGGGCAGCAAAACCTGAAACCGCTATTCCGCTGTACGATCGATTTGTTGAGAAACTAAACACATTGCATGGAAAACCTGTTCAAACAGGTGACTTTGGTGCCATGATGGACGTTTCGCTGGTAAATGATGGTCCGGTCACCCTCATCATCGACTCCAGGAACAGGGAATAAGGACGAGGGACGAAGGACGAAATTACCTCCGATTCGGTTTTGTTTTCAGCGTATAAGTTGATTTCTATCATCCCAATTACTGTAGAAACGGATACACTTATGCGGAGATCATTGACGGATACTAAAAAAGCCTGTTTTTACTAGGAAAAAGTCCTCATTATCAATAACTTTGGGAATAAATAGAGAACTATGAGAACGATGAAAATCCCGTACAAAATCCTGATTATTGAGGACGATCCCATCCTGCTGGAGTGTCTGGGAGATTTTCTGCAGGAGGTGGGGATGCATGCCCTGCTGGCAGAAAACGGCCGGAAGGGTGTGGAGTTGGCAGCAAAGGAGCTGCCCGACCTGATTCTATGTGACATTCTCATGCCCAAGATGAGTGGGTATAATGTGATTGAAAAGTTGAAGAACCATGTTACCACCTCCCTGATTCCTTTCATTTTCCTTACGGCAAAAGCGGAACTGGAAGATATTCACTATGGGATGACACTGGGGGCAGACGACTACATCACCAAACCCATTGATTTTGATGAACTTCTTGTCCGGATCACACAGCGGATGGAGAAGATCCGTGAGACTATCCGGAGGAGTGAAATCAAATACCATGCAGTATTCGATACAGCGCATGATGCAATCCTGTTGATCCGACTTGCCGGCCTAAGCATTGTAGATGTCAACCAGGCGGCCTGTCATATGCTTGGGTACTCCCGTGAGGAGATCCTGGAGGCCCCCGGACAAAGATTCATCCAGGATGTGGATCTCAGGGAGGTGATGGAGAGGCAGGATACCAGGAACAGGGGCATCCAGGAGTTTCATAATATCGAAACCACCTGGAAAAGGAAAGACGATACCCAGATCCAAATCCTGGTTAGCGGAAAAATGGTGACCATTTTCGAAGAGAACTTCCTGTTTATGATGGCCCAGGATATCACCGAACGAAAAAACTATGAACAGCAACTGATTCTTGCAAAAGAGAAAGCGGAGGAGTCAAACCGGCTGAAGTCATCCATCCTCACCAATATCAGTCATGAATTACGAACCCCGTTGAACGGGATCCTGGGCTTTTCAGAGATTCTTCAGGATGACCTGAGAGAAACTGAGTACCTTCCCATGATCGAGAACATTCACCTTTCGGGAAGAAGGCTGATGTCGACGCTCAACTCCATCATCAACCTCTCACAACTTCATGCAGGAAAGGTGACGATGGTTTTCAAACACATCGATCTCGTGGCGGCAATTAAGAGCATCTGTAAAACATTCGATGAAGAGCTAAACGAAAAAAAACTCTATTTGAGGACAGAATTTCCCGGGGAAATCATCGTCTATACCGACCAGCAACTCTTCAAACAGCTCTTCAGGCAGATCTTTGATAACGCTGTGAAATTCACTCAAAAAGGTGGAATCACCATTCGTATCAAAGCGGTTACCCAGGATAAT
Source organism: Bacteroidota bacterium (assembly GCA_043810345.1). GTDB lineage: Bacteria > Bacteroidota > Bacteroidia > Bacteroidales > FEN-979 > QYOJ01. Next base: position 5,667 of record JBDROF010000111.1, read on the forward strand.
ACTCAATGGCAAACGATCGAGATTGAGGATACCGGCATTGGTATTGATGAAAAATTTTATGAGATGATCTTTCACGAGTTCCGCCAGGTGAGTGAGGGTTATAACCGCAAATTCCAGGGAAGTGGACTGGGGCTGACCATCTGCCGTAATATCTGCGAACTGATGAAGGGGAAGATCACCGTGAAAAGCACTCCTGGCAAAGGGACTACAATCACTATCTGGCTTCCGTCCACCCAGGCAGAAAAACCTATTGCCATTAAACCCGAGGAACTTGAACAATCGCTGCAGCCTCTCCCGGTCATTAAGACAAGAGAGGTGCCGCTGGTTCTGCTGGTGGAGGATAATGAAATCAATAAAACCTTGTTTGAACTCTTCCTGAAACCTTTTTACCGGATGGATTATGCGTTCGATGGAAAAACCGCCGTAAACATGGCAAGGAATACCAGGTATGCTGCTGTGCTGATGGATATCAACCTTGGCCTGGGTATGGACGGTGTTGAGACAACCCAAAAGATCAAATCGATCCCGGGTTATGAGAAAACGCCCATCATCGCTGTAACAGGGTATACCATGATCGGCGACAAGGAGAGAATAATGGGTGACGGATGCACCCACTACATAGCCAAACCCTTTGAAAAATCGTCTTTTCTGGCGATTGTCAAAGAGGCGATCTACGGCAAGGAGTGATCGATTTAACTTTTTTTTAACTAGTTTTTCAAATTTATATGTACTTTTATTCATATATTTGCGTTATCTAAATTGAATCTAAGTTACATCCTTAAACCTGAATAAAAATGAAAAAAACAGCTGTGTTAATCTTCGCCTTATTCCTTTTCGCCGGTTTAACCTTCGCCCAGGAGCCTCAACAGCCCGTCAAGAAGGCAGAACCAGCCAAGACTGAACAAACTACCAAAGCCAAACATGATTGTGCCAAGGTGAAAGAATGTTCCAAGGCCAAGACCTCCAAGGCAAGTTGTGCCCATGGCAAGTCTGGTGCTAAACCCACTAAGACAGATCCTGGTAAAAAATAAATCGAGTTGCCTCTACTGTTTAGGGATCCCGAAAACGATGGGCATCTTCACCAGGACCCTTACGGGTCGGCCGCTTCGTTTCCCTGGGCTCCATTTCGGCATCTCCCGGGTTACCCGTACTGCTTCCTCATCACATCCTCCACCGATGCCTTGTAAAACCTTTACATTGGAAACTGAGCCATCGGCTTCAACGACGAAGAGCACCATTACAACCCCCTGAATTCCCTTGTCTACTGCTTCTTTCGGGTAGGATATATGACGCCGGAGGTAATAGAGGCGCGACTTTTCTCCTCCTGGGTAACGTGGGTACACATCGATGGTAGTGGTTACATCTGACCCGGTGTTCGCTTGTCGGCCGATCTCTTCCCCTCTTGTCCCGTATGAGGCAGTATCGGATTCCTCCGGCTCATCCTCCTGTTTGTCAGCATCCTCTGCCACCGGTTTCTGTTCCTCTTCAGGCGTAAGCGTGTCGGCAACGACCGGAACTAACTGCTTTTCCTCCGGTGGCGTGGAATGAGCTTTGGCCATTTCCACCAGCAGGATATCTTCCGGAGGGGCAAAGGGAATATATTCTACTTCGTAGATATATTCCATCTCAAGATCCAACTGAACATCCCTGATCAGGTAGACCATAAATGGCACGATGACGATACACAGAAAGAGCAGGATGCCTGTAATAGCTGATAAGATCAGTGTTTTCAGGTATCGCTTCCGGAGTTGATACGAGCCGTACTCCCTGTTCCTATGCTGAAAAACAAGTTCTGTGAGGGATTCCGTTTGCTCTCTTCCATGCATCACTTTTGCCTGAAGAAAATTTCCATAGGTACTCCGTTGAAATTAAACTTCTCGCGGAGCTGGTTTTCAAGAAAACGTTGATAGGCCTCTTTAACGTATTGCGGATGATTACAAAAAAAGACAAATATCGGGTAGGGTTTGGGCAGTTGGGTGATGTATTTGATCCGGATTAGCTTATCTTTCACTTTGGGAGGAGGATGGTGCTGAATGACCGGCAGCATGGTGTCGTTCAGCTTGCTGGTGGAGATCCGCTTGGATCTGCGGCGGAAGACCTCGATGGCTGTTTCTACCGATTTCAGGATACGCTGCTTCTGAATCACTGAGGTGAACAGGATCGGCACATCACGGAATGGAGCAATCCGTTCCCGGATCATTGTCTCAAACTCTTTATGGGTATTGGTCTCTTTATCGATCAGGTCCCATTTGTTAACCAGGATCACCAACCCTTTATGATTCCTCTGGATAAGAGAAAAAATGTTGAGGTCCTGGGATTCAAATCCCCTTTCGGCATCTACCATCAACATGCACACATCGCTGTATTCAATCGACCGGATAGCCCGCATCACCGAATAAAACTCGATGTCCTCACTCACTTTCCCCTTCTTCCGGATGCCAGCGGTATCGATCAATACAAATTCCAGTCCGAATGCTTTGTAGAGTGAATGAATTGAATCGCGGGTTGTCCCGGGTACCGGGGTGACAATGGTACGTTCACTATCCAGTAACAGGTTCACCAGTGACGATTTTCCAGCATTGGGCCGGCCCACGATGGCGACGCGGGGGATATCCTGTGAGGCCGGGGCATACCTCTCATCCGGGGATGCGGGATCCTTCGGCCCGATCGCTGTTACCACCGCATCCAGCAATTCCCCGGTGCCGCTGCCGCTGACGGCTGAGATGCTGTAGAGATCACCCAGACCCAGTTTGTAAAATTCTGGTACATCATGCACCTGTTTGTGGGTGTCCACTTTATTGACAACGAGGAATACCGGTTTCTTTGCCCGTCTCAACACAGCTGCCACATCCTCATCCATTCCGGTCAGTCCTTCCCGTGCATCCACCATGAAGAGGATACTGTCAGCCTCTTCTACCGCCAGCCGGACTTGTTTCCTGATCTCCTTTTCAAACACATCCCTCGAATGATCGACATATCCACCTGTGTCGATCACCGAGAATTCCAATCCGTTCCAATCCGATTTGCCATAGTGTCGGTCGCGGGTTACTCCGCTGGTAAGATCTACAATGGCATCACGCCTTCCGACCAGCCGGTTGAAGAGGGTGGATTTACCAACATTAGGACGGCCGACGATTGCAACGATAGACATAAAAAGGATTTTCGAATGATTCGATTGTCGATTTACGAGTTCGATTGTCGATTTACGATTTGCGAAAGTACAAAAAAAGGCCGTTGATCATTCCAACAGCCTTTTACTTGGTAGCGGGGACAGGATTCGAACCTATGACCTTTGGGTTATGAGCCCAACGAGCTACCTCTGCTCCACCCCGCAATCTATTTTTAAGTATTTTTGTTCTCGAAACAGGGATGCAAAGATAGCAAACATTCCCAATCCCTGCAAGTATCATAAAAAATATGACTCATAAAGCAGGATTTGTATCCATCATCGGGTATCCCAATGTGGGGAAGTCGACCCTCATGAATGCACTGGTAGGGGAGCGTCTTTCCATCATCACGCCGAAAGCCCAGACTACCCGGCATCGCGTCATGGGAATCCTCAGCGGGGAGGATTTTCAAATCGTTTACTCTGACACCCCTGGGATCATCAAACCACACTACCTCCTGCACCGGTCGATGATGTCGGCGGTAATGGCCTCCCTCTCTGATGCCGACGTGATCCTGCTGGTCACGGAGATCAACACCCCGTTCGACAACGAACAAATCCTGGAGAAGCTCCTGGAAAGTACCATCCCTTTGATCGTGGTAATCAACAAAGTGGATCTCTCATCCGAAAAGATTGTGAAGCAGGCTATCGAGAAGTGGAAGATGCAGTTTCCTTCTGCGGAAATCATTCCTGTTTCAGCGTTGCATTTGTTTAACCTGGGGAAGTTGCTGGATCTTATCATAGACCGGCTGCCTGAGGCCCCGGAATATTATCCGAAAGATGAACTCTCTGATCGCTCCCAGCGCTTTTTTGTTTCGGAGATCATCCGGGAAAAGATCTTTCTGCTTTTTGGTGAAGAAATTCCTTACTCCTGCGAAGTAATTATTGATGCGTTCAAAGAGGAGGAAAACCTCGACCGGATTGAAGCCACAATCTATGTTTCGCGCGAATCGCAGAAAGCGATTATTCTCGGCAAACAGGGAAAAGCGATCAAGAAACTAGGCATGGAAGCCCGCAAGGAGATTGAAGTCTTTCTTGATAAACACATCTTCCTGGGATTAACCATCAAGGTTGAGAAGAACTGGCGGGAGAATGAGCACCTGCTGAAACGGTTTGGGTATATGACGGATAAAAAAGACTAATAGTTCGAACTTTTTTTATCTTTGCCCCCTATGAACCGTTGGCTACTCATATGGATCCTGGGACTCGGAACCTCTCTGCTGGTTACCCATGCTGTGATCCCCCATCATCATCACGATGGCGGCCTCTGCTATCATCAGGATGAACCGGAGGATCATGGACAGGAGGCTTCCCATCACCATGGCCCGGAGAACCCCTTCGATGACAACTGTATCCTGAAACAACTTTACCTTCCACCCCTCGGGAAAAGGGTGACGATCAACCCGGTTCAACGGGTTACAGAAGGATCTTTTTCATTTGCCAAGTTGCCTGCTCAATCAGATGCGATTTCCGGCCCTGATATTTATCCGTTAACCCTGCTTTCCCCATTTTCGCTCCCCTGGGACAGCAATCCCGGATTGCTCCTCCCCGGCCTCCGGGCTTTTCCTCTTGCCTGACCGTTTTTCCAGTTTTCTTACCAATCTTCGAGGCCTTCGTGGTGAATATTTTCACCACAAAGACACAAAAGCACGAAGTACACAAAAAATATTGAAAATATCTCGAGAATGAAAGCTATTAATATACTATTGCTGGGAGTCCTTCTGATGGGTTGCCAGCCCGAGCAAACTGACACCTATGGTCATGGAGGTGAATCTGATGTGCATGAAGCAACCTCTTCACGCGTTACCCTCTTTGCTGACAGCCTGGAGCTCTTCCTGGAGTATGGGCCGATGGTCAAAGAGGAGGAAACCGGCTTCCTGGCCCATTTTACCATTCTGAATGACGATTACCAGCCACTTGAAGGGTCTGAGGTGATCCTAAAGGTAACCTGCGACGGACAGACAAAGGTGATCCCTTTTAAAGCAGAAGATGTTCCCGGGATCTATCATGCTCTCTATACACCAGCAGCGGATGGGTTCTCAGTGATCTCCGTGGAAGCGCTTTTCCATGGCAAACCCGTCGTGTTCAATCTAGACTCAGTTCCTGTTTATTCCAGTGATCACGAGGTGCCGACGACGATGGAAACACATGGAAACCTGATTACCTTCACCAAGGAACAGGCCTGGAAGACAGATTTCTCCACGGAAATAGTCGTTCGCAAACCCTTTCACAAGGTCATCAACACCAGTGGGCAGGTGTTGCCTGCCCGAGGGGATGAGATGTTGGCGTCAAACACACTGGAAAAAGCCGCGGCTGATTTCAAACTGGCTGAAGAGCTCAGCAAGGAGAACATTATCTCCCGGAAAGAGTTTCTGGCTGCCAAAACAGCCTTCACGGAGGCCACCACCCGGTACGATGCCCTCACCAGGAATGTCAGCTCCGGAGGGAAGCAGGTCTTCTCCCCCATCAGTGGGTACTTCAAAACCGTTTACGTTCATGAAGGGGACTTTGTATCTGTGGGCCAGCCGCTGGCGATGGTGTCTCAAAACCGCCGGTTAGTGCTGAAAGCCGACGTATCACCACGGTATACCTCAGACCTCCCGGGGAGAAATCGTTCCCGGCTCTTTTGCCGAAGTTTACCTGAAGCTGGCTGCGAGCCCCTCTGCGCTGGTTATCCCGCTGACTGCCCTCACTGATGAAGCAGGAACCCTCTTTGTCTATATACAGCGGGATGGTGAACATTTTGAAAAACGGGAGGTAGCCATGGTAAACAGATTCATCAAACTAGCCCTTGATAACCGGCTCATTACCCTCTTTGCCGGTTTGATCCTCACCGTTGCCGGAGCCATCACCGCCTGGCACATGGAGGTGGATATCTTTCCTGATTTGACCGCTCCTCTTCCACCACCGGCTTTTCGGTGATCTGGGTCGAATTCGACTGGGGGACAGATATCTACCGCGCCCGCCAGATCGTGACCGAAAAATTAACAGGTATTTCGGGACGCCTTCCCGAAGGTGTGGGGATACCGACCCTGGGAGCCTAATCCTCTTTCCTGGCTGAAGTGATGATTGGTGCCAAATCCCCGAAGCTGGGAATGGCTTCCGAACGCGGGAA
>JBDROF010000112.1:0-58046 GCA_043810345.1 Bacteroidota bacterium
GGAATTCAGGATCCGGGGAACCTGGGGACCATGATACGGACGGCCGACTGGTTCGGGATCCAACAGCTGATCTGTTCCACAAATTGTGTGGATCTCTATAATCCAAAAGTGATACAGGCAACCATGGGGTCCATCACCCGGGTGATGGTAACCTATCTGGAGCTTGCTGAATATCTGGCATCCCTGGAAGAGAATGTACCGGTGTTTGGGATGGGGCTGGAAGGAGAGAATATCTTTGGTGCAGAGATCACACCCCATGGGATCATTGTCATTGGGAGTGAGGCACATGGGATCTCGGAAGAGGTTTCGAAGTTTATTAAGCACAGTCTCGCTATCCCGTTTTTCCCGGCTGACCGGAAACAACATGCCGAATCACTGAACGCAGCGGTGGCGACGGGGATTGTGTGTGCGGAGTTCCGTAAAAACGTAAGACGTGAGACGTGAGACGTGAGACGTGAGACGTGAGACGTGAGACGTGAGACGTAGGACGTAGGACGAAGGACTAGGGATGTGAATTGTGACCGGTAACTGCCCACTGCCCACTGCCAACAGCCAACAGCGAATAGCTAACATCGATTATATGCAAATCAGAGGACTTCTTCTTTTTGGCTTGTTAGTATTTTCGGGAGCGTTGTTTGCCTGGGATTTTCCGAATGAAAACAGGGTATACGATCCCGACATTCATACCGTGTTGCTGCATAAAGATGGATTTGAGATGGCGATACCAGTCATGGCGTTGAACTCGGGGGAGCAGTTGAAACTGAGCTTCGATGACCTGAATGTATCATTGAAAACATACCGCTTTACGATCCGTCACTGTACCGCTGAATGGGAAACCACTTCAGACCTTCTGGTAACCGATTACATTGATGGGATGCAGGAGGAGATCATCGGGCAGTTTAATTATTCGTATAATACCACTGTGGCGTATATTCACTATACCGCTTACTTCCCCTCCCCCTACATGAAACCGAGAATTTCGGGAAACTTCCTGTTGATTGTCTACCAGGAGGACCCTGAAATACCGGTATTTACCCGGCGGTTTATGGTGGTGCAACCCACTGCGGTGTCGATCGTTGCACGGGTGGTCGGGTCGGATGCCCCGTTGGAGAGCTACTCGAAGCAGCAGGTTGATTTTACCGTAAGCATGCCCGGATTTATCTGGTCAAATCCCTCCCGGGAGATCAAGATCGTGATCATGCAAAATGAACGGTGGGACAATGTCATCCGGAATCCCAAACCCCGGTTTGTCAGGGGAGATGTGCTCGACTTTACATTTGACCCAACGCTCGCCTTTAACGGCGGAAACGAATTTCGCACGCTGGATATCAAAAGTCTGAGGTACCAGACTGAGAATATCCGCCATATCGGCTGGGACGGGGAGTACCACGTATATCTACTCGACGATATGAGCCGGGCCAGAAAACCCTACACCCTGTACCAGGATATCAACGGGAGAAAGCTGATCCGGAATGAGGATTACGCGGAAAACAGCGAGGTCGAAGCGGATTATGCGTGGGTGCACTTTTCCATTCCATCAAGCAGTATGATTCCGGGGGGGAAGTTTTACCTTATGGGGGCTCTGGCCGACTACCGGATGGCTCCACCCAATGAGATGGTCTATGATCCGCAAAGCAAAAGGTATACATGTTCGCTTTTCCTTAAGCAAGGCTACTATGGATATCAATATGTTTTCAAACCGGATGGATCTCCGGCTGGGGATGTCTCTTTCTTTGAAGGAAATCACTGGGAAACCGAAAACCAGTATACGATATTCCTCTACTGGCATCCACTCTCAGGTCTATATGACGAGTTGGCAGCCGTTAAGGATATCAACTCAAGAGATTGATACCAATGGCTGTTATTTCAAGTGTTTCCGGATCACCCGGTAAAGGTCGGGCATCAGGAAGGGTTTCATGATAAAGTCAGTGACGCCTGCCTGCTGGAATTTCCCGATTTCATCCTGCACGATGTTGGCGGTGAGGATGATGACCGGGATTTTTGATAACTCAGGGGAGGGATCATGGCGGATCTGCCTGGTCATCTCGATGCCATCCATCTCCGGCATATTTACATCCGAGAGGATCAGGTTAAAGGGATGTGTTTTGATCAGCTCCAGCGCCTCCTTCCCGTTTTTGGCTATATCGACCTTCACTCCCCAATTGTCAAAGATAGCCTCCAGCAACTTCAGGTTGATATCGGTATCATCCACAATCAGAATCCGTTTCCCGGTAAAGATAGAGGTGTCAATCCCTTTCTCCGGCGGGGCGACCTCTTCTCTCTGCCTTTTACTGATATTGTAAGGGATGATAAAGGAGAAAACGGAACCCTTTCCGGGTTGGCTTTCGGCCCAGATCTTACCCCCCTGCTGTTCCACGATCTTTTTACAGATCGGTAATCCAAGTCCGGTCCCGATGATCCATTTCTTCCCCGACTGTTCATGGACCTGGCTGAATTCACTGAAGACTTCCCCCAGATGTTCTTTCGAGATCCCGATCCCGGTATCGGCAATCTGCACCTTCAGGTACTGTTTTGATATGCGGGGTTTCAGGGAAATCGTTACCACGATCTCTCCCTGTTCCGTGTATTTCACAGCATTGTTCAGAAGGTTTACGAGCACCTGCTTCAAACGCATCTCGTCTCCCGAGAGCACTGTTTTTTCTCCCACCAGGTTGGTGAAGGCGACGTTCAGCCCTTTTTTGGTTGCAGCCGGACGAAGGCTGTTCACTATCTCCTCCACAACTAACGATGGAATGAAGGGATTGCTGAGAAACTTCATCTTTCCTGAATCGAGTTTGGAAAGATCGAGGATGTCGTTGACAGTGGTCAATAACATCTCAGAGGAGGTATGCAGGGAGGAGAGGTACTTCTCCTGGGTTTGATTAAGCGGAGTATGCTTCAGTTGTTCTGTGAATCCGACGACAGAGGTCAATGGAGTTCTGAGTTCATGGCTCATGTAGGCCAGGAAACGGCTTTTCTCCGCAGCATCATTTTCCGCTTTCCGGCGTGCAGCCTGGAGTTGCTTCTGGTACCGGATGATCCTCCCGATGGTCACGATAATTAAAACAAGGAGAATGAGCACGATGCCCAGACTGACCATGCTGGTCAGATTGATGATACGGGCCGAACGGTTAATGGTTGCCAGCGCACTACCGTGGATCTCAGTATTTCGCTTTTCTACATGGCCGTCGAGCAGATAAAGAATCTCATTGAGCTCTTCCATCAACCTCTTATTGGTCAGGATCAGTTTCATCTCCTGTGTTTCCATCCGTTTTCGGAACGAATTCTGGAGCTGGAGCTGGTTTTGGTAATAGAGGTTGGTTTGCCCGGCGATGACCTGGCTGACCTCATCAATCGTAAGCTCACTATCGGCTGCATTCCCTTCAAGAAACTCCCGGACCTTCTTGAATAATTCCTTTTTCTCACGTTCAGAATTGGTGGTAAGGGCGAGCGTGTCGATACCCATGGCCTGCAGGTCGGGGTAGTATCGCTGGATGTTGTTGCTCCTTTGGGGTTGAATCCTTCGCTGGATGGAACCCATTTTCACGACTCCATAAAGCAGAGAGTCAGCCAACCGTTTCATCCGGATAAAGCTCTCTGAGAGCTCCTCCTTACGAAGGATACTTTCACTGGCCTCTTCTACAAAGATCGTCTCTGCGGGGTAGGCTTCCAATCTCAGGCGCAGGGTGTCAAGGGTTGCCAATAACGCATTGATGTCTTCGGAATATTTTGTTGAATACACCTTGTCGTATGTAAGCGTGTATAGCCAGAAATCGTTGTCGGCTTCGTAGAGCTTCTGGAAACTCTTCTCCATCATCTCCAGGTTCCGGTCTTTGAACCGCAGAAAATTTAGTGCTCCGGCAATCTTTTCCTCCTCGGTGTCCCGGATCCAGAAGAAGGTACCTATGGTCAGAACAACGATCAGGACCAGAAAAATCAGGAGAAGGCGAAGAAGGGTGATGCTTTTGTTTCTTGCTGCCATATGTGATTGACTCTAAAGGTTCAGCAAGATACAAAAAAAATGTCCCACCCGGACTGCTTATTCACTATGGTGATATTCAACCAGCATGGTTCGCATCTTTTGCCAAAAAAAGTCCTGGGTCTGAAAAGGTGGACAATTGCAACAAGGCTACCGTCGGCTTCTTCTCATGAGACCCCACAAACTCGGCGATGGCCACACGCATGTTGTCGTAGTACATCATCCTCAGTGGAACACCTCCAATGTGGGCAAAGAAGGCCCTATGCGCCTCCATAAATGACAGGGTATCCTGTCGCTGAAAGATCATACCGTACCGGTAATTACTCTTACACATCGTAAAGACGGCCATGTACAGTTTGTGGTCCACTCCGCCAATAGTCAGGCGGATATCACACCAATCAAACTCACAGTTCTCGCCCGGATTATATTCCTGACGGATGAAAGCCTCCTGATGGCCCAACTTTCTCAACCGTATATAATCACTGACAACCGTATAGCCGATATCCTGACCCGATCCCTGTAGTAGTTCCCAGATATCCACGCTCTTTAAAATTTGCTTGCTTTTGCCGCTCCGTCGCTTTTCATCGTTCTCTTTCAGATACCCATCGATCATCTGCATGATCTCGGTTGTCAATTTTCTTTTGCCCCGGTTTTTGGCATTGTACTTCGGAATTGTCAGTAGAAAATCTGAGAGGACCGGTTCCGGTAATCCCGTTCCCCGGCTTTGTTCTAACGCACACTGGAAAGCCTTTAGGTACCGCCGGACCGTATTCCTGCTAATCTTAAGTTCAGAGGCGATCTCTACCTCCGACTTCTTCTCGACATGTCAATACTGAATGATCTTTTGTTTGTCTACCATGCTTATCATTTTTTTTGCCTTGGTGTTGTTCCACGGCAAGTTAAACTTCTTTGATAAGCTGTGTAATTTTCAACCGGAATCCTGTGCAGTTTTCAAACGGTATTTACAATCACCAGGGCACAATTAATATTTCTATCGTTACTGATTGAAAACGGGCATGTTGAGGATTTTCTGGTCCGGGATGTCCTGGTAAAGGGCTTAAGCTGGGAAAATTGCCATAGGTACCTGGTAGCATTACGCAGGATCCACTTTACAACCAAGCAAGGGCAGTACTGGACTATCTCTGAAGAGGGCAGGTCATACTACAACAATTTCATGAAAGAGTTCGCCAGGTACAACAGGGGGGCGTTTTATTGGAAATGAACATTGGATCTGAGTTTATTCTGCCAACTTGAAAAATTTTCTGAACCGCTTTATTGTTGTTTTTAGATTTCCTTGATTCCAATCAGAATCAAATAAGTCATACCAAATCCTAATAGGCTTATTGACAAGAATGTCACCACTATTAAAAAACAGAAAAGTCAACTCATCAAACTTGTAGACTATATTACCAATGTAATTTGTCAATATTTTATTTTCCTGATCCATCAATGACTCCAAAGCATTAAACAACTCTTGCGCTTCTTCCATCTCAAGATTATAAAAGGAATATCCTGTGTAGGTAAGTATAACTCCAGTTGAGTAATCATTCCAAAAGGCGAAAACCACAACACTTTTTGCCAAAGAAACACATTGATATAGAACAGTTGTTATTTCTCCGCTTTTTTGCAGCAGTGATAGCATCAATATATACCTCAACAGGCTGCCGGTCTGGGACTTTTAGTACTTCATCCACGATATATTGCTTACAGTAATACTCCGTAATTTCCTTACTGTATTCTTGGCTTAATATATCACAATGGCGCGTTTGACCAAAAGAAGAAAGACATAATAAGCAGATAATGAGGATGGTAGGTATTATTTTCATGGTTTAAGGTGTGGATGAATGGATGAAAGACTCAAATGGTCAATCCTTGGTTTTAGTACAGTCTATATTCATTAAAACTTTCGAATGCACCGCACTGCATAAGTTTCATAATATTTCTTATAATGAAAAATTATTCTCCTGTGTGGTCTGAAATGAATATTCCAACAGTCACTAAAACTACTTTCAGTTGAACTGCAGTAATCCAAAGCAACAAAATTCCCAATCACTTTTTGCTTTTCGTACATGTCCTTTAACTCATTTATTGATGGGAGGTACCAATCTTCAAACCCCCCAAGTGTTAATGTATCACATATGCACGCAGCTATTTTGTCTTGAAATTTTGATTTTTCGCTTGTAGATGCAATGATTCTTTCTGTATTAATTGCCCCGTCATTCATATAAAGTGCATCCGTCCTGCCAAAATTACCCCACATTGCTTGATATGCTTGATCATATGGAGCTGCAATCAGCCCATGTTGCCCTGTCTCACCCAGAAAAAAGATAATGCCTCCACCAAAATGATCACCAACCTTGTGAACCACTTTATTAGTATCTGTTTGACAATTTGCTTGGATCATAAACCAAGTAAATAAAAGAATAAGGATTGATTTCATATGAGGATAAATGCTAGTGAATAATGGGATCTTTCAAGTCTTCCTGTATAAAGAATTCATCTTCTTTAAAGGGTTTAAATCCATTGAAATCATTTTGAAAAACTTGACTTTGCTATATTAATTGTTGTATCTTTGTGCCTCGCGTCTGGGATGAGTCGCTAAGCGTCTCAATAAAGGGAATAATTTTTCCCCGATACCAGTCGCTTTTTTTTTATACCTAATTTCACTCATATGATTTATTTGTGTTACATTGATGAATCAGGAACACCTTCGATTCCGGGTAATACTAGTCATTATGTCTTATCGGGAATTTCTATCCCAATATTTCAATGGAAGCATTGTGATATGGATATTTACAAAATTAAAAAAAGATACGGGCTAGAAGATTGTGAGTTTCATACTGGATGGATTATGAGGAAATACATTGAACAATCGAGCATAAAAAATTTCGATAAACTTGGAAAGGACCAAAGAATATACGAGGTTGAAAAATTGAGGAATAAAACATTGTTAGACTTACAAAAAACGAAGAATCATAACCTTTATAGACAAACAAAAAAGAATTACAAACAAACGAAATCTTATATTCATCTAACTTATTCAGATAGAGTTAAATTTATTCAAGAAGTAGCAGATATTGTAGGAAATTGGGGTTTTGCAAGAATTTTCGGAGAATGTGTTAATAAAGTACATTATAATCCTGCAAAAACAGGACAATCAGTTGATGAGCAGGCATTTGAGCAACTTGTTACAAGATTTGAGCATTATCTTCAGATTATCAGCAAGCGCAAACCCGGCGATGATAATTGTTATGGAATGTTAATTCATGATAATAATGAAACCGTTTCTAGAAAACATACTCAATTAATGAAGCAGTTTTTATATCATGGCACTCTATGGACAAAAATAGAAAAGACAATTGAAACCCCCTTGTTTGTTAATTCTGAATTAACTTCACTTATACAAGTTGCTGATCTTTGTAGTTATTCAATGCGTCGTTTCCATGAGAACAATGAAGTAGATTTGATTTATAGAATTAAAAGTCGATTCGATAAAAAGAACCAAAAGTATGTTGGCGTTAGACATTTTTCAGATCCGACTTGCGGCTGTTTTATTTGTAACCATGTTTGCTAACAAAAATTGTTTCCTTTTTATTATTACAAGTGTGTCGACCTGCCTTAATTTAATTAACCTTTTACAGCCCTCTGTCGCCGAAACCAAAAACGATCCTGATAAACGCACCGGGTACCTTTTACCGGGATTCAAAATGGATGAAAAAGAACCCCAGCGATAAGTCAGGGTTTTTCTTTTGCCAGTCGGGATCACATTCCTGCACCATTCCGCTGTTCGGATATGTTCTGTTTGTACTCATGGATCCTTTCTACCAGTCTATCAATTTCCAGGAAAATCAAACAAGTGGACTCTGTACCGGTTCCCATCTGAGAACAACGAACAAGTTCGACCATCATCCTTCCAGAGTGTCCTTGAATGAAAAAGAAAAAGAGCGGAAAATGGGACGTTGTAGGTATAAAAGTATTCAATAAAGAAAAAAGTCACATACAAATATTTTGTAAGTGACTGATTTTGTGGTGGGAGCAACAGGATTCGAACCTGTGACCCTCTGCTTGTAAGGCAGATGCTCTGAACCAGCTGAGCTATGCTCCCAAAAAGAGGCTGCAAAGATACTACATTTTTAATTTCGAAAATTGGAATTTGGAGCTTATTTGTGATTTGGAATTTGAGATTTGGTGCTTTTAGAACGGGTACCCGATCCCGAAATTCCAGATGATATCTTTCAGCTGGAGTTTGCTGAAGTACCATTTGTTTTTTTCCGGCAGGGAAGGAACCCGGATAGGAACGGCCGGATCGATCCGGAAAATGAAAAAGTCGAAATCAAACCGGAATCCAACTCCCACGTCCATGCCCAATTGCCAGCCGAAGGAATCAAAATGGAAGGTTCCTCCGGGCAGGTCGGGTGAATCCTTGAGCAGCCATACATTCCCGATATCGGTAAAAAGGGCCCCTTTGAAAAAACTGTATATTGGGAACCGGTATTCCACCTGGAGCTGGAGCTGGAGATCGCCCAGCTGTCCGAAATTCTGGCTAACGGTATCGTTGTGGAAGGAGCCGGGCCCCAGATCTCCCATCCGCCAGCCACGCATATCGTTGGCTCCTCCTGCCAGGAAGGCCTTTTCGAACGGCAGCACACTGGAATTTCCATAGGGGATCCCGATCCCCCCGTAGAACCTGTAAACAATCGAAAATCCCTTCCCAAACCGGTTGTAAAACCGGAAATCGAGATCTGGCCTTACATACTGTGAGTACTGGATATTGAACAGGGTGAACTCTCCGTTGGCATTTTTGGGGGCCTTGAACAGGTTATCGATGCCGTAAAGGAGGTTTCCGGCGGTTTCGAGATTAGACCGGATATAAAAGAAGTTCCTGTGTTTTACCACATTCTGATTGCTGAAGGTGAGCGTATACTTCAGCCCGGTGATCATGTGATCAGTGTACTGATTTTTAAACCGTTTGTCTTTCAGTGAGTCGAGCTTAGCGGTAAATTCGGGGCTGGGAAATACCTTCACAACCAATACTTCAATGGGATTCAATGTGTGGGAGATCGTCGGGTTCTGGATCCAGGTATACCCGAAAGCGGCATTGGCAATATGTCTGTCGTATTCGGGATCCTGTTTCTGCTGGAAATTATAACCGATGCTCAGGGTGGTTTTTGGTTTGAACGACTTTGGCAGTTTATCCTGTTTAATGGGAATGAGAAACTGGGGAAAAGTGATGCTGGCATTTGCACCAAACTCAAGGGTGTTCAAGAGGCCTCCCTGTCCGCCTCCTGCCTGCATCTGGGCCGAAGCGCTGAGGGTTAGCTTCAGAAGCTGGGCTCCATGGAAAATGTTCCTGTTCTGGTACCCAATGTTTCCTGCCACACCCAGTGCGCCAGCCGAATTGGTCCCATCAGTACTCCAGCTTAGAGATTGGGATGAGGATCTGGCCAGTTTGATATCGCAGTCCAGCTGATCAGGCCAAATGCGTCTTTCGACCTGACTCAGCTTTGCATCATCAAAATCGATGGTAATGAATTTGAAATTTTGCAGTCCAGACAACCTGGCATAGGTTTGATCGATATCCTTGAGGTTATACCAGGTATCCGGCTCGATCAGGATATTCTGTGCGATGGTTCTCTGGCGCAACTTGAATTTATCATGATAGAGAAAATAGTAAGTGATCGATTTTCTCCCTCTGAACGGATCCACATATGTTCTTACAACCGTATCGTACTGCATGGTATCTCTGGTCTGATAATCAAATTTGGGGTAGATATAGATATGGTGAACTTTATATCTCCGGTGGGTGGTCTCCATGACCATCCCAAACTCCACCAGGGAAGGAATCACCGGGTTGAGGATCTCTATCGTGATATCCATCTGGCGATTGTTCAGGGAACTGTCGACCTGGAAAACAATATAGTTGGTAGTAAAACGGTAATAGCCATGATTGACCAGGGCAGTGGCAATCCGGGTCCGCTCTTCATCCAGCGCATAGGCATTGTAATTACTCTTCCTTTTGATCAGGCATTTGGAGGAGTCTATATATACGAAGGCGGCCAGCTGTGTATCGGTGACCGACCAGGTGAGATTTCGTATCGTATAGGGTTGAGTGGTATGGATCCGATAGAAGACCTTAGCTTTTTTCTTCCTGTACACCATGGTATCTGAAAGGGTGGAATTGAAATAGCCCACGTTATTCAGATATAATCCCATCTGTTTGAGGCCGATAGTGACCAGGCTTGTGTCCAGGATTACCGGAGCTGATCCGATCTTGTTGCGCAGCCATTTTTTAAATTTTGTATCCTTCCCTTTGCTCCCCATGTGATAGATCGAGATGCCCGGCCTGAATATACCCAGGAATTTCGAATTGGGTGTTTGCTGGTAATATCCGGAGAGATCATCCGTCGAGACTTTTTTTGTATCGATCTCAATCTTGTTTTTCACCAGCAGATACTCCCCTTCGGAAAGATTTTTGGTAACGTTGCAGGCTCCAAGGAAAAGGAACGCACCCAGAAGAAGCAGGATAGCCGGTCGGGAATTCGAAGTCAAATGAAATGAGTTAATTCACGGTAAAAGTAATGATTAGATGGCTCTTCATGATTTATCTTTTTTGGAAAGGTTAAACCGTTCGGGGTGACAGGCTGTTTTATCCCGGTAGAAATTCTGGATAAAGGCCAGATCTTTCTGATAATCCCCGCTGGGATGAAAAACCGGGCCGATCCCGCCTGTTTTGTTACCGTAATCAATGAAAGAGAGCGCAAGCGGTACACCGGCCTCCAGGGCAATGAGGTAAAACCCCTTTTTCCAGTGCTCTACCCGTTTGCGGGTTCCTTCAGGAGTGATGACCACCACCAGCGAATCATGGTCATGGAACATCCTGACTACCTGAGTCACCATATTGCTTTTGTATCGCCCCCTGTCGACCGGCAGACCACCCAGTTTCTGCAGCAACCATCCAAGCGGAAAGAAAAAGACCTCTTTCTTGATCAGAAAACGGATGTTGACATGGATGGCCCAGAAGGTCAAACGGCCAACCACAAAATCCCAGTAACTGGTATGCGGAGCTGATACCACTACCGCTTTCTTAATCCCTTCTGGTAACGCTCCGTTGGTGTGCCAGCCGAAGAACCTGAGGATCTTTTTTGACAACCATCTAAACATGATTTACCTCTTGAGCAAATTCACTGGAAATATAATTGTCGAGACTCAAACAAACGTTTGTAGAGAACTCCACCGCTAACCTGATTGTCTTTTCCCACTCCTGTTCGGAGAGTGGCAGTTGTTTTTCGCCCGGAAGACGGGCCAGGGAATAGATCAAACCGGCATTGAATGCATCTCCTGCCCCAATGGTGCTCACCGGGCAAATTTCAGGAACGGCCATTTTCATATGCATTGCCGGGGTGATCACCTCCACTCCTTCATTACTCTTGGTGTAGATCAGGGTATCCCCTCCATGATAGCTGATCTCTTTATACGCGCCCTGTGCATCTCCCACATCAAAAATATGGAGAAAATCCGCGATCGATCCACGGGTGATCTGAGCCAGGTTGATGTTTTCAAGTATCCATGGACGGAACTCTGGAAGTTGTTTCAGATGGGGCTTCCTGAAATTCGGATCATAGATCAGGAAAGCCCCGTTTGTTTTGGCCTGCAGGAGAAATTCCCAGAGTGGCTTCCTGACTTCATGGGAGATAGCATAGAAGGAACCAAACATCACGATATCTCCATCTTTTGCTTCAGGCAAACGGTGAAATGGCCGTTCGTCGGGGAAATCCCGGTAAAAGGAATAACTGGCATCCCGGTGTTCATCCAGAAAGGCCAGCGAGATGGCTGTCTTTCCATCGGTGAATCGACCCACGAAGCTTGTATCCACTCCGTTTTCGATCAGGAATGCCAGGATCAGATTCCCTGCCTCATCCTGCCCAAAATCGCTGATGAAGACCGGTTTCAACCCTGTCCTCCCCAGTGAAACGGCCGTGTTCAGCATGGAACCACCCGGTTTCGCTGCTACCGGTTGTTGGTCCCGGAAAATAATATCGAGAACGGTTTCGCCGATGCAAAAGAGCTTTTTCATCAATATTCGATATCCAGGTCGAATTGCTCTTTGAGTTTGTTCAGGGCCGGGTTTTTGGCCGCCATCTTTTCAAACTTCTCTTTGTCGGTATAGGGCTTCAACTCTTTGTGGTTCTCCTGGATGCTGGTTTGCAGCGTAATCTGGTAATTGTCAAGGGCCTGTTTAAGAAATTCCAGCAATTGGCCTCGTTTCTGGTTCAGCTCCTCTTCAAGAATCCTGTTGTCGAGTTTGAACTCTATCTGCCACCCCTCTTTCAGAATGGGGTCACTGGAGGCAAGGGTAGTGGCGAGGTGCGGGGAATCGGTCTGCAGGCCGGCTGCAAATGCTTTCCAGTGGAGTTTGAGCTCCTCTTCTGTAAACGCAGAAGATGCCTGGTTTTGAGGTTGTTCTGCATCTGACTCCTTGGTGTTTGTGGTTGGTTTTGCCTGAGATTTGATGGAGATCGTTCCCGGGAGATCATCGAAGAATCCTTTGGTGCTGACAGGTTGGACAGGTTGGACGGGTTGGACGGGTTGGACGGGTTGGACGGGTTGGACGGGTTGGACGGGTTGGACAGGTTTGGATGGTGGGGGTGGTGCCGTGGTGCTGTGGTGCTGCGGTGCCGTGGTGCTGCGGGGCTGTGGTGATGGAATCTCCTGGCCGAGGGTGCACATTTGCATCAGGGCAAGCTCCAGGTGGAGTCGTTTGTTGTTGCTGATCCGGTAATTCAGGTCACACCGGTTATTGACATCCAGGATCTTCAGCAACAGGTCAGGCGAACAAACCTTTGCCTGTTCCTGATACTGCTGCCGGATATTCGGAGCTGTTTCCAGTAATTGTACCGTTACAGGGTCCTTGCAAACCAGAAGATTCCGGATGTGCTCTCCAAAACCGATTAAAAAATGTTGTCCATCAAAACCCTTCTCCAGAATCTCATTGAGGATCAGTAACACTCCGGCGGCATCATGATTCAGGATCTTTTCCGTAATCCGGAAGTAATAATCATAATCCAGGACATTCAAATTCTCCAGCACTGTTTCATAGGTGAGTTCATGACCGGCAAAGCTCACAAGCTGGTCAAAAATCGAAAGGGCATCACGCATGGCTCCGTCGGCTTTTTGCGCGATGATGTGCAGGGCATTTTCCCCGGTGGTGATCTGCTCCTGTTGTGCAACATATTTCAGGTGGCTGGCAATGTCATCCACCGTGATTCTCCGGAAGTCGAAGATCTGACAACGCGAAAGGATCGTTGGGATGATCTTGTGTTTCTCTGTGGTGGCCAGGATGAATTTGGCATAAACCGGTGGTTCCTCCAGAGTTTTCAGAAAGGCATTGAAGGCTGAGGCGGAGAGCATGTGTACCTCATCGATGATATAGACCTTGTATTTGCCCATCTGAGGGGGGATCCGGACCTGGTCGACCAGGTTACGGATGTCGTCCACCGAATTGTTGGAAGCCCCGTCGAGTTCATAGATGTTGAAGGAAGCATTTTCATTAAAAGAGACGCAGGAGGGACAGGCATCGCATGCTTCGGCCTGGGGAGATAGGTTTTTACAATTGATCGTTTTTGCCAGGATCCTGGCACAGGTTGTTTTTCCTACCCCTCTGGGACCGCAAAAGAGAAACGCCTGGGCCAGCTGATTATGCAGGATGGCATTTTTCAGTGTGTTGGTGATGGAGGGCTGTCCGATTACTGTACGGAAGGTTTGCGGTCGATATTTCCGGGCCGACACGATGAAATTCTGCATGGTCTGTGAAATCGGTCAAATAGGTGTTCAAAAGTACGAAAGTTTTTGATTTTTGTGTAATTTGGCTCATCCAACTCCAGGTGCCGTGTTGCTGTTTTATACCTCTTCGGTTCCCAACCGACTGCGCTATATTGTCCATCTTCTTTTTGAGGAGATCGCCGGGTTGCAGGTGACATTCACCCAGTCGCAGGAGGAATTTCTCTCCTTCGAAGGAGCTAAGATAGCTTACAGTAAGAAGGATCCCGGAGGGGGACTCTTCATGGAGTCCTCTGGATTGTTATTTGAGCAGGCGATCTATTCACATGAGATCCCCGTTCGCCGTTTCCGGGATATCCCTGTCCTTTTTGAATCAACCCGCCCTGATGCGGGTTTTCCGTTCGACCTCCTGGCCGCTTCATTCTACCTTGTATCCCGCTATGAAGAGTACCACTCGATCAACCACGACAAATACCATAGATTTTCTGCCTCCTCCAGCCTGGCATTCCAGGGTGGCTTCCTGGATAAACCGGTGGTGAAT
Source organism: Bacteroidota bacterium (assembly GCA_043810345.1). Lineage (GTDB taxonomy): Bacteria > Bacteroidota > Bacteroidia > Bacteroidales > FEN-979 > QYOJ01. The sequence goes on from JBDROF010000112.1 coordinate 14,298, forward strand.
ATCTGGCTGAAGCTATTCATCGACCGGTTACGCGCTATGTACCCGGTGTTAACGACCCGCCAGGAGCCCTATTATTACCTTCCCACGATCGACATTGACCACGCCTTTGCTTACCTGTACCGGTCTTTCTACAGAACGATGGGCGGAATTGGCCGCGCTCTCTCTCATGGCCGGTTGGTTGAAGTGCTCGAGCGGTTCCGTGTGCTGACTGGCATCTCTCCGGATCCCTATGATACATTCTCTTTCATCCGGTCTCTTCACAAGGGGCATCAGCTTCCCTCACTATGTTTTGTTCTTTTTGCCGATTATGGGGGCAATGATAACAACATTTCGGTGAATGGAAGAGGTCTAAAGGACTTAATGAAGTCATTGGTAACCTGGTCGGAACTAGGGATCCATCCATCTTTATCTTCATCGAATCACCCTTCCCGGCTGCAGAAGGAGATTGATGGACTGGCGAAGGCAACTGGAACAGAGATCACCCGTAGCCGTCAGCATTTTCTGAAGTTCTCATTCCCATCCACATTTCAGCATCTTGCCACCCTGGGCATACAGGATGAATATTCAATGGGGTATGCATCCCATCCCGGTTTCCGGGCAGGAATTGCACATCCGTTCCGTTTTTTTGATCTTACCCTGAATGAAGAGAAACCGTTGCGTATCCATCCTGTTCCGGTCATGGATGTCACGTTCCGGGATTACCTTCGTCTGACTCCGGAGGAGAGCCTGCATGAGATAAAACAAATCATCAGCCAGGTTCGTTTATACCATGGCCGGTTCATTAGCCTGTGGCACAATGAAAGCCTTTCTGATTACGGAAGATGGAAGGGGTGGCGGAGACTTTATGAGGAGATGGTGGCGGAGGCGGCTCCATGATCTCCTACCTCCCCCACAATCAGATTGACAAAACTCTTTGGGATCGTTGTGTCCTGGAGTCTGTAAATTCCCTGGTTTATGGTTTCTCCTGGTACCTCGACGTGGTTTCCCCGGGATGGGATGCTCTGGTGGAGGATGACTACCAGAGTGTATTCCCGCTGACACACAAACGGAAATTTAGCATTCCATACCTGGCCCAGCCGTTTTTTACCCAACAGCTGGGACTCTTTACCACAGGCCTGCTCTCCCAGGATCTGGTCACTCGTTTCCTCCATGCCATCCCTCCGAAATTCAGGTTGGTGGAGATCCATCTCAACGGGATGAATAAAGTAGATCCGGAGATGTTCGATGTGACTTTCCGTTTGAACCATGAGATAGAGCTTGCCTATCACTACCATGAGATCAGCGGGCGCTTCTCCCAGAATACCCGGCGCAACATCCGGAAGGCTCTGGATTCCAGGGTGGTAGTGAAGCGGAAGATCTCGGTAGATGAGTTGATCAGCCTTTTCCGTAACAATTTCGGGCAACGGGAAGGGAAACTGGGGTATCGGAACTACCTTACCATTGAACGGTTAATTGCACAATGTATGAAACGGGCTTCGGGGATTCTGATGGGAGCCGGGAACAGGGAAGAACACCTGGATGCCGGGGCTTTTTTCCTGAAAGACCGAACCCGCTTCATCCTGTTGCTTGCCGCTTCCGACATCAATACCCGGAGCAACGGCGCCATGTTTATGCTGCTTGACACCTTTATCCATGAACAAGCAGGTCAGCCGGCACTGCTCGATTTCGAAGGGGGAAACGAACCGAACCTGGGACGGTTCTATAAGAGTTTCGGTGCCCGGGAAACGACCTATCCTTTCGTGAGAATAACACGGATCCCTTTTTATAAACAGATCCGGAGAATCTGAATTTTCGTATCTTTGTTTGAAATGACTCACCTATGAATTCTTCTTCCATGGTTCGCCTCCTGGGCCAGTCACACTCCCTGCTTAACCAGTTTATAGCAGAGATCCGCGATGTAGAGATCCAGCAGGACAGCCTCCGTTTCCGGTATAACCTTGAGCGAATAGGAGAGATCTTCGCGTATGAGATCAGTAAAGAACTGGCCTTTGAAGAACGGGAAGTCGTCACCTCTCTTGGAATTGCCAACGTCCCGGTATTGACACAATACCCGGTGCTTGCCACTATCCTGAGAGCGGGATTACCCTTCCACCATGGCTTCCTGAAGTTCTTCGACCGTTCCGCTAATGCCTTTATCTCGGCCTATAGAATGGCACACAAAGACGGCACCTTCAGCATGAGCGTGGAGTATGCCTCTTCCACTTCGATCGATGGGAAGGTACTGATCATCTGTGACACCATGATGGCCACGGGATCATCTATCGTTCATACTTACAAGGAGCTACTGACCGGAGGCAAACCGGCCCATGTGCACATCGCCACCATTCTCGCCAGTATGGAAGGGGTGAACCACCTGAGGAAGTCCCTCCCCAAGAAGAATGTCACCATCTGGGTAGGGGAGGTGGATGAAGAATTGACCGCCCAGCTTTTTCTGGTTCCCGGCCTGGGAGATGCCGGGGATCTGGCATATGGAGAGAAAAACTGAAAACCTGCTTTCTGATGAAACGAACCCTCGTCATAGAAAACATCAAGGTCTCGCTGGATTCGATCAAGAGCCACCTCCTGCGTACCATCCTGACCATTCTCATCATCGCTTTCGGCATCATGGCTCTGGTAGGGATTCTGACCGCAACAGATTCCATCAAATATTTCCTTATCAGCAACTTTTCCATGATGGGATCCAACACCTTCACCATCCGGAACCGGTCGCTCAACATTCATATGGGAGGTCAGCACAACAAGCAGCGGAGATTTGAGCCGATCACCCTGGATCAGGCATTGGAGTTCAAAGAGCGGTTTAGTTTTCCGGCCTACACCTCCGTTTATACTTACGCTACCGGAATCGCTACCGTGAAGTTCGAGTCCAACAAAACCAATCCAAACACCCGGGTCATTGGAGTAGATGAAAATTACATTTTTACTTCCGGTGATGAGATTGCCAGCGGACGGAATTTCACCCCTGATGAGATCAGTTACGGATCGAGTGTGACGGTGATAGGCCCGGAAATATCCAGTAACATCTTTAAGAACAAGGAGGAGCCGGTAGGGAAGATCATCTCGATTGGCTCGGGCAAATACCGGGTGATCGGAGTGCTGAAAGACAAAGGAACCAGTATAGGTTTCAGCGGCGGAAGGAGTTGCTTCATCCCTCTGAACAATGTCAGGGTATATTTTCCACGGCCAAACATGTCTTATAACATCAATGTAATGGTCAACAACCAGGAACAGATGGAGGCGGGAGTGGGGGAGGCCACCGGGTTGCTCCGGAGCATCCGGAAGGTTCCGGTGGGGCTGATAGAGTCTTTTGAGATCACCAAGAGCGATGAGATTGCCAAAATGCTGATCGAGCTCACCCGGTATGTCACCATTGCCGCTACCTTCATCGGATTGATCACCCTGATGGGAGCTGCCATCGGACTGATGAATATCATGTTGGTGTCGGTGACCGAACGGACCCATGAAATCGGTATCCGCAAAGCTATCGGTGCAACGAAACGACTTATCCGGAACCAGTTCCTGGTGGAAGCCATCGTCATCGGCCAGCTGGGAGGCGCGCTGGGGATCGTTCTCGGCATCCTGATCGGCAATGTGATCTCACTGGCTATCGGCAGCGCTTTCATCATTCCCTGGATATGGATCATCACCGGCGTGGTGATCTGCTTTGTGGTGGCTCTGATCTCCGGCATCTACCCGGCACAAAAAGCTGCCAACCTCGATCCGATCGAATCCCTTCGTTACGAATAATTATCTGCCATGGATGTAAACCGTGTCAGATCCATGTTGTTGCATGAATTCCCTTATGAAACAACTCCCGGACAGGAGCAGTTGATGGGAGAATTAGCCGTTTTTCTGACCATCTCCTGGAAGAGGGCCAAAGCGCTGTTTCTCTTAAAGGGATATGCAGGAACCGGGAAGACTACCGTAGTAAAGGCTCTGGTAAACGTTCTTCCTGCTCTCGGAAAGCGGACCGTGCTGATGGCCCCAACCGGCAGGGCGGCCAAGGTGATGGCAAGCTATACGGGGAAGCAGGCTCATACCATCCACCGGAAGATCTACCTGGCCTGGACCAACAAAGAGGGTCAGATCGAGATGAAGCTGCAGAAGAACCTGCACCGGCACACCCTCTTCATCGTCGATGAGGCCTCCATGATCCAGCATGCCATGCCCGTGGAGGGACATCTGTTTGCCACGCAAAATCTGCTCGACGATCTTTTCGCTTATGTGCAGTCGGGAGAGAACTGTCGTCTCCTTTTCATTGGTGATGCTGCCCAGCTGCCTCCGGTCGGACTGAATTACAGCCCTGCCCTTGATCCTGCTTTTCTGATGAAAGGGTATGACCTGGAGATCGACTCGTTTGAGCTTACTGAGGTGGTGAGGCAGTCGCAGGAATCAGGCATCCTGGTCAATGCCACCCGGATCCGGGAGCAGATCATGAAACAGGAGGTCAATTTCCCGCTGTTTCAGTTACAGGCCTTTCCGGATATCTTCCGGATCACAGGCGCTGAACTGGAAGAGGCGCTGAATCAGGCCTATTCAGGATCGGAACGGGAAAATAACGTGGTCGTCTGCCGATCAAATAAGCGTGCCAATCTCTTCAACCGGGAGATCCGGCGGAGGATTCTCTTCCTTGAGGGTGAGATAAACACCGGGGATTACCTGATGGTGGTGAAGAACAACTATTTCTGGCTCCCCCTTGAATCCTCCGCCGGATTCATCGCTAACGGTGACATTGTGGAGATCACCCGCATCCGGAAGTTTGAAGAACTGTATGGCTTCCGGTTTGCCGATATCACTATCCGTTTCCTCGATTATCCGGATGAACAGGAACTGGATGTCAAGATCCTCCTGGATACCCTGACTTCCGTGTCGGCCGCTTTGACCCAACCGGATAACAACCGGCTCTTTCAAACCGTTATGGAGGATTTTGCCGATCTGTCATCCCGGCGCGAACGGGTTGAAAAGGTGAAAGCAAGTCCCCATTTCAACGCCCTGCAAGTAAAATTTGCCTATGCCCTCACCTGTCATAAAACCCAGGGTGGCCAGTGGGACACCGTTTTCATCGACCAGGGCTACCTGACCGAGCAGATGCTCAACGTGGAGTATCTCCGGTGGCTGTATACTGCGGTTACGCGGGCTACAAAAAAAATGTTCCTGGTGAACTTCCAGGAACGATTTTTTGGGTGACCCAGGTCACCAGCCAAGCAGGGTAATGCCAACGGTCCAGGGGTTGAGTTCAGGACCTTTGTTTTTCTGGAACATGGGGGTCAGTGAGTAGGTGGCGTAGAGGTTCAGGTACGACCAGCCCACTCTGACGGTTGCATCCAGTTTAAATGGATTCAGGTGGTACGGGTCATGATTCCGGATCAACGCGTTATCAGCGAAGAAAGAGGCAACCTTATTTCCTTTGTCATCGGTTAAGAAATAGGTATCCTTCCACTGATAGAGGCGTTGTTTCTGAAAGGATTGCAAACGCAATCCACCGATCACCCCAAAGGTGAAGTGGAAACTGTTGATATGATGACCCGGATTGGTCTGGAATTCAAACAACAGAGGCAGGGTGATGAAGGAGACAAAGAGCTTGTTTACTTGCATTCCCACACTTTTTCCTTTGTCGTCAATGGTGTTGTAAGCCTTTAGTGTGGTAGGATCCCCGATCCAGGTCGAAGAGCCGCTGAAATAGTAGTTGTGCAGCGAAAAGCCCAAACCGGATATAAACCCGAATTTGTTTCCGGCGATGTTCACATTTAGCTCAAGTGGATTGATGTTGATCATCAGGGAGCGGGCATTATTCATGTTCAGGTATTGATTTCCAGGGCCATAATCCATGTTAAAATCTTTGTTGACATACCCGTTCCAGCCGAAGTCAATCCCTGCCCAATGGCCATTGTACCTCCCTTCTTTACAATAAAACGGGAAGGTGCTCCAGTTGGTGCCACAATTGGGCATGTCGTACTCTTTTTTGTGGATACAAATGAGAACGGAATCGTCTCCTATATTCTGGATCTTGACTCCGCTCACATTGACTTCTGACTTGTCGTGCTTATGCTTGTGTGCATCATGTTCATCCTCCTGTCCTTTTGATTTCCCAGGTAAAATGAAGATCATGGCGACAGCCATAGCAATCGTCAGAATTACGTGTGTTTTTTTCATGTGGCGGGTGATTTTGGTTTGAGGTGATAAGACGAAGATTAGGGATTAAAGTTACACAAATATTGCACAACATTGCACATCATTGCCATCATTGCCATCATTGCCATCATTGCCATCATTGCCATCATTGCCATCATTGCCATCATTGCGCATCATTGCCATCATTGCTCATCTTCTAGCTGTCGAGTTTCAGCACTGCGAGGAACGCTTTTTGAGGGACCTCCACGTTGCCAACCTGGCGCATCCGTTTCTTACCTTACTTTTGTTTTTCGAGGAGTTTACGCTTCCGGGTGATGTCGCCTCCGTAACACTTGGCAGTCACATCTTTCCGTACGGCTTTCACCGTTTCGCGGGCGATGATTTTGGCGCCAATGGCGGCCTGGATGGCCACGTCGAATTGTTGACGGGGAATGAACTCTTTTAGCTTCAGGCAGAACTTGCGGCCAAAATCGTACGCATGATCCCTGTGAAGCAAGGTGGATAGGGCATCCACCGGTTCGCCATTGAGAAGGATATCGAGCTTGATCAGGTCAGCCTTTTTGAACCCCGACTGGTAGTAATCAAAGGAGGCATATCCTTTGGAGATGCTTTTCAGTTTGTCGTAAAAATCAAAGACGATTTCACCAAGGGGAAGTTCGACGGTAAGCTCGGTGCGGTCGGTAGTCAGGTAGACCTGGTTTTTCAAGGTTCCCCGCTTGCCGATGCACAGCCGCATGATAGCGCCTACATACTCGGAGCGGGATAGAATATTGGCCGTGATGTATGGCTCTTCAATGTGATCAATGATAGTAAATTCAGGCAGCCCGGATGGATTATGCACCTCGATGACATCCCCTTTGGTAGTAAAGACCTTGTAAGAGACATTGGGTACCGTGGTGATCACATCCATATCGAACTCCCTGTCGAGTCGTTCCTGCACGATCTCCATGTGGAGCAGCCCCAGGAAACCACACCTGAAACCAAAGCCCAGGGCAGCGGATGATTCTGGTTCAAACGAGAGGGCGGCGTCGTTGAGCCGGAGTTTCTCCAGGGAGTCCCGGAGCTCTTCATAGTCGTCAGCATCCACGGGATAGATTCCGGCAAAGACCATCGGTTTTACCTGTTCGAAACCTTCGATGGCGTGGCTGCATGGTCGTGCCACGTGGGTGATGGTATCCCCTACCTGCACCTCTTTACTGGTTTTTATTCCGGAGATGATGTACCCTACATTTCCTGCTTTCAACACCTCCCTTGGCTCAGGCCGGAGCCGGAGAATCCCCACCTCATCGGCTTCGTAATGCCGGCCGGCGTTGACAAATTTCACTTTATCTCCTTTCCGTATGGTACCGTTGACGATCCTGAAGTAAGCGAAGATCCCGCGATAGGAGTTGAACACAGAGTCGAAGATCAGTGCCTGGAGGGGAGCTTCCGGGTCGCCTTTCGGGGGGGGTATTTTGTGCACGATAGTTGCCAGGATCTCATCGATCCCGTATCCAAACTTTGCACTGGCTTCAATGATCTCCTCCCGGTCGCATCCGAGGGTCTCGATGATCTGGTCTTTCACCTCCTCCATCATCGCATTTTCCATGTCGATCTTATTGAGTACCGGGATGATGTGAAGGTCATAATCTAAGGCCATATACAGATTAGAGATGGTTTGCGCCTGGATGCCCTGGGTAGCATCCACTACCAGGAGCGCCCCCTCACAGGCTGCAATGGCCCGGGAGACTTCGTACGAAAAATCCACATGACCAGGTGTGTCGATCAGGTTGAGGGTATACTCTTCCCCTTCCAGTGTATAGTTCATCTGAATGGCATGGCTCTTGATAGTAATCCCCCGCTCACGTTCCAGATCCATGTTATCCAGCACCTGCTCCTGGTATTCCCGTTCCGTGATGGTTTGAGTGGTCTCAAGCAGCCGGTCAGCCAGGGTACTTTTCCCGTGATTGATGTGGGCAATGATGCAAAAATTGCGGATATTTTTCACGGTGCAAAGATACGATTTGTAAGGATGCGGCATGCCGCATCCTTACAAAATCACCGTAAGATCGTGACAGATCCCCGAAGGATGCGTTTGGTGGTACCGGAGAGGGTGATCTCAAAGACATCGCAGACGTAAAAGTAGACCCCATCGCTGCAGGGCTGGTTGGTCGACCGATCTTTTCCATCCCAATCAATATCAGGTTCATGCGTGCGGAACACCTCTCTCCCCCACCGGTCGAAGATGGTCAAGTTGATGCTCTCTACTGAAGTATAAGGAAACGGTTCAAAGAGATCGTTCCGCATATCGTTGTTGGGTGTGAAAGCTCTGGGCAGGCGGTATACAGGACAATCGGTGTGGCGGATGCAGATGATGTTGCTGAGGTCGCTCTGGTTGCCTGCCGAGTCGATGGCGGTTACTCCATAACAACCAACAATTGATTGTGCCGGCTGATGTTCATAGGTCGTATCGAAGATGGTAAAGAGGGAGTCAATGACGACCAGTTCCCGGTTCCTGTCGGGGGAATACCAGATGTAATATTTTATGATGTCGTGCGTGCAGGTATCGTTGGGATTGGTCCAGGAGAGGATGTTGGTGGCGGTTTCGCATTCGGTCCGGACGGAAAGAACCGGTGCACAGGGGGGGAGGTCATCAACCGGGATCCCACAGGTAATTTGCGAGAGGTTGATGATGGGGTCAACAAACCCGCCCCCTGAGTACCTTCCATGGCTTCGGATATAATAGCAATAGGTTGTTCCGTTGGTAAGCCCCTTATCCGTAAAGAGGGGTTCAATAGAGAAACCAATGGAGTCGAAGAGGGCTTGGGGAGGATTGTACCGGAAGATCGAATAATTGAGGTTGGTCCAGGGGACATCGGCATTCCAGGCCAGGATAAGTTTCTTATCGGTAGGCATTATCCCCAGGAACATAGATGCTGCCTGTTGTGAGGTGCCAATCAGGAACTGCAGACCAGGAGTTTCGTTGTAGAGATCAATCCGGTAAATGAAAGAGTAATCTTCCGTGTTTAGAATGGTATCGATGAAGATGGTATCATTCAGATCGTCATAGGTATGGATTGGCACAAACTGGTCAGGTTGATCTGACCTGGCCCGGGTAATCACATAGGAGTAAGGGCCTGGTGCCTGGACTGTATCCAGTTCAGTGGGTTTTGACCAGGCCAGGTAGAGCGATCCGAAACCGGGATCAGTGATCCGGATGCTTACGTTGGTGATTACCGGAACATCTTTCTTCAGGATGGCACAGGCTTCGTTGGAGGCATACCCTTCAGCCTGATCGGGGTAGTAAGCAGTGACCAGGTAACAATATTTCACCCCCTGGGAGAGTCCCTGGCCATTATTATTATCCAGGTAACTGGTTTGATCCAGGCTGGTCAGTTTGGCTATCCGGCTGTAACCAAGGTAGATTGGAACACCTGTTTCACAATACCCGGGGACAAATCCTGACGAATCAGCTTTGCGGTAAACATAATATCCCGATGCATTTGGGCAGGAGTAGCTGTCCCAGTTGAGGGTGACGGTAGTCCCGAGCGGTGTGGCGGTCAGGTTTTCCGGTGCCGGCCCTACCACGCGGATCTTCATGGACTTGATATCGGTAAGGCTTACCGGTTTGCTGTTGTCCTGAGCTTTAAAGAAGATCTGGAAGGGATTGAGTCTTACGTGGTCACATATGGTTGGCCAGGTAAATACAGCTGTCACATGCACAGAATCGGTGGCGGGATTGGGGACCATGGTAGCGGGATGGTCGGGCAACAGAAAGGGTCCTCCGGTGGCTGTAAGGGTCACCACGTTGGAATCAGGGTCGAAGGCTGTAACAGGGAAAGTGAGTGTATGTCCTGCCTCCACACAGGTATCCTGCAAGGGTTCGATCACCGGTGGCTGGTTGTTACAGGCGATCACAATGATCTGCATGTCCCGTAACACACTTCCGATCTTGGTCCCGTTGCGCCACTCTTCAATCAGGATAGCGATGTTGTATTCTCCCTGCTGCGGAGGTGTGACCCAATAAAGGTTCCCTGTTACCGGGTCAAGGACCAGGGAGTCGGTAGCTGGTGGGAGGGAGTAGCCGAGAATCGGCAGTCCCATGGCCCCCAAACAGGTGACCAGCCGGAAAGAAATACTGTCGCCATCCGCATCGTAAGCTCCCGGGTTATGAAGAAAGGGTTGATTGACACAGGCATTGTCAATGGGAGGCAGAAGAAGTACCGGAGAGTTGTTATATCCTCCTATGAAGGGACTGATCACCAGTTCGGAGTAGATGAAGAGAGGTATATTGATCGAATTGGGAATGTTGAGAATACCTCCGTTCCGGTTGGGATCTTCACAGGAGATGGTGTAGGTGGCGGGTCCGGCAAACGTATGCACCCCCACGTAACGGTTATATGAGATCTCATTGGGCAGGTATTTGATCTCCACACGGGGGATCTCGCTGGCGGTGCCGTCGCCCCAATGGATGGTCAGGTAGTCGCGGTAGGCGTTTGCCGGACTGGGTGTATAGGTATAGGAGATGAGGGTGATTTCGTAGGTGAGACTGGCCAGATGCCGGTAGGTGATCTCGGCAGCACGTTGATGAGTGGCGATCAGGGAAACGGGATACGTGAGGAGGGATACGAATAGAATCAGAAACCGGTAGCATGTACGGATGGACATAGGACAGAAAAATCTCAAGATTATCCCTTCAAAAGTAATCATTTTCCTGGCGTTTTCTCCCGGCTCTTGTTTCAATTCATTCTAAATTTAACTATTTTTGCAATCCCAACAAAATCAGAATCCTTCGTATGTACCACTTTGATTCGGAAGCTGAAAAGAAGGAGATCCTGCGGCGATACCGTTACCTGATAAAAGTTTGGCTCCCCAAGAAGGAGCAGGACCGGAAGATGGTCAGGAAAGCGTTCAACATGGCTCTGGAAGCGCATAAGGATATGCGTCGTCTGACCGGAGATCCCTATGTCTATCATCCGCTCGAAGTGGCTATCATTTGTGCCCGGGAGATCGGTCTCGGAATGACCTCTATCGTTTCCGCACTGCTGCACGATGTGGTGGAGGACACTGAATTTACACTGGAAGATATCCGTGGTCTCTTTGGCGATAAAGTGGCTTCCATCATTGACGGCCTGACGAAGATCAAAGGAATTTTTGACCAGAAGACTGCCTCCATCCAGGCAGAGAATTTCCGCAAGATTTTATTGACCCTTTCAGATGATGTACGCGTCATCCTTATCAAGCTGGCCGACCGGCTCCATAACCTGCGTACCCTGGATGCGTTGCCGGAAGAGAGGCAAATGAAGGTGGCTTCAGAGACCATCTATTTGTATGCTCCCCTGGCACACCGGCTTGGGCTTCATGCTATCAAAATGGAGATGGAAGATCTGGCTATGAAATACACCGACCGGGAAATTTTCGAGTCGATCACGAATAAACTGAAGGAGTCGGAACGGGAGCGGATCCGTTTCATCAACAAGTTCATCCATCCGATCCGCCAGGCGATGAACGATCAGGGTTTCCGGTTCAGCATCTCGGGCCGTGAGAAATCCATATCCTCTATCTGGGAGAAGATGAAGAGCAAGGAGGTTCCCTTTGAGGAGGTCTACGATGTATTCGCGATCCGGCTCATCCTTGATTCCCCTGTTGAATCGGAGAAGGCAGATTGCTGGACAGCCTATTCTATCGTAACCGATATCTACCTGCCCAACATGGAACGTCTGCGCGACTGGATCTCGATACCCAAAGCGAATTCCTACGAGGCCTTACACACAACGGTGATGAGCCACACAGGCCAATGGGTGGAGATCCAGATCCGGTCAAAGCGGATGGATGAAATTGCAGAGAAAGGGTATGCAGCACACTGGAAATACAAGGACACGATCAAGGTCAGCAGCCAGTTGGACCACTGGCTTGACCGGATCAAGGAGATGCTGGATTCATCGGACGACAATGCGCTGGCCTTCATGGATGATATCAAAGGCTACTTTTTTCTTGATGAAATATCCGTTTTTACGCCGCAGGGAGAGCTGCGAACTCTCCCGGCCAAAAGCTCTGTCCTGGATTTTGCCTATGCCATTCATTCTGAAATCGGCAACACCTGTATTGGTGCTAAGGTGGACAAAAAGCTGGTCCCGATCAACGCCCAGCTGAAAAACGGGCAGCAGATAGAGATCATTACCTCGTTGAGGCAATCCCCCCGGGAAGAGTGGCTTGACTACGTGGTTACCACCCGGGCGAAAAGCAATATCAAGCAGAGTCTCAAGGAGCATAAAAGGGGGTTTCAGAGGATTGGTGAGGATAAATTGAAGAAATGGTTTGAGAAGAACAGTATGGAAGACTCAATGGAGAACATCAAGCATTTTCAGGCAGCCAGTAATTATTCCTCCCTGACAGATCTTTACTATGCAGCGGCTCAGGATAAAATTGGGATTAAAGATGTCAAGGCGTTTGCTACCGCCAACATGAGAAGTGGCTGGCTCACCTTCCTGACGAACCCGGTTTCCAAAGCCAAGCCAAAAGAGGTGGTATTGCCTGCCAAGGAAATGGAAACAGCAATACCGGCCTCCGCTCCTGCCGGGAGCCTGGAGGATGACCCTACACTGCAGGGACTTGAAGTGGCTCCCTGCTGTAATCCCATTCCCGGAGATGAGGTGATTGGACTGGTCGCATCGGAGCAGCTTCCGATCCAGATCCACCGGAAGCACTGTTCGAGAGCCATTGAACTGATGTCGAGCTTCGGGAACAAGATGGTAAAAGTGAATTGGACGAACAGAGGATCCATCTCCTTTGTCACGGCTTTAAAAATAACAGGAATTGACAGAATGGGTATGGTGCATGATATCTCCAGGGTGATCTCCGCAGAGCTGAACCTCAATATCAAATCGCTCTCCCTTAAAGCGGACAATGGGTACACCGAAGGCGAGATCAAATTGTTTGTTCAGGATGTGCAAACCCTGAACAGGTTGTTGATAAATCTCAGGGAGATAGCGGGAATCAGAAATGTCACCCGGGTGGGTTAAAAAATTATTTGAACCATGTCTAAATAAATTTATTTTTGTATTTTTATCCGAAAATTTCACTGATGATGAAGAAAACAGTTGAAAATACATTAGACAGCATTCGAAATCTATTCACAGATTACCTCGAACGACATGGTCACCGGAAGACACCGGAGCGCTTCACCATTTTGAAAGAGATTTTTGCGACAGAGGGTCATTTTGATATCGAGACGTTATACATCCGGATGAAAAATCACAAATACAGGGTCAGCCGTGCTACGCTGTATAATACGATTGAATTACTGCTCGATTGCGGATTGGTTACCAAGCATCAGTTTGGGACGAACTACGCTCAGTTTGAGAAGAACAACATGATGATTCAACATGATCACTTCATTTTCACTCACACCGGAGAGGTGCTCGAGTTCTACGATCCTCGCATCGAGGAGATCAAAGCTTATGTTCAAGACCTTTTCAACGTTGATACCACCCATTATTCACTTACCTTTTACGGAAACTCGAGAGAGTAAAATTAACTCCCCGTTTGATGAATGTTGATGTTATTTTAGGATTGCAGTGGGGAGATGAAGGGAAGGGCAAGATCGTTGATGTATTCACGCCCCGCTATGATGTTATTGCCCGTTTTCAGGGGGGGCCAAATGCAGGTCATACCATTGAATTTGATGGAAAGAAGTTCATTCTTCACACCATCCCATCCGGGATCTTTCACCCGGAGAAACAGAATGTGATCGGCAATGGGGTCATCATTGATCCCTTCATTTTATTTAATGAGGTGGATTCATTGCATGCAGTCAGCCTGGAACCTGAAAAAAACCTGCTTATTTCCCGCCGGGCCCACCTTATTCTTCCGTCCCACCGGTTGCTTGATGCGGCTTATGAAGCTTCGAAAGGAAAAGAGAAGGTAGGTTCCACGCTAAAAGGGATCGGACCGGCCTATACAGATAAATACGGCCGTACCGGATTACGGGTGGGAAACCTGACCGATCCCGGCTTCAACGGTTGTTACTCTCACTTGAAGGAACGGCACCTGGAAATTATTCGCCAATACCAGTTTGATTTTGGAAACTACCTGATAGACGGGTTGCCCTTCGATGAGTACGAAAAGGTTTGGCTGGATGCCGTGAAGCGCCTGAAGGTGTTCCGGTTCATCGATAGTGAATACTACCTGAATGAATGCATTGCCAGTGGAAAATCCATCCTTGCCGAAGGAGCCCAGGGAGCCCTTCTCGACATCGATTTCGGCTCTTTTCCCTTTGTCACTTCATCCAATACCATCACTGCAGGAGCCTGTTCCGGCCTGGGCATTGCCCCTCACCTGATCGGGACGGTATATGGCATTTTCAAGGCGTACTGTACCCGTGTTGGGGGAGGCCCATTTCCCACGGAGTTGCTCACTGAACAAGGAGATCTCCTGCGGAATGCCGGTCATGAATTTGGCAGTACCACCGGTCGTCCGCGTCGGTGTGGATGGCTCGACCTGCCTGCCCTGAATTACGCCATCATGCTAAACGGGGTCAATCGCCTGATCATGATGAAAGCCGACGTACTGAACTCGCTGGAGAACATTCAGGTTTGCACGAACTATAAGAGGAAAGGCATTCTTACCAACAAGCTCCCGTTTGACCTGGGAGAGGAAACGCTTCAGCCGGTCTATGACACGTTGCCCGGATGGAATGCCTCTTTGAACGACTGCATGGAATTTGAAACTCTTCCGGAGAACCTAAGGGCTTATACAACATATATTGAAAAAGCAACCGGGTTGCCGGTTGAGATCCTTTCCCTGGGGCCCGACAGAACCCAAACCGTATTCAGAAAGGGAGATTAAAGCTTCCGCTTGATTTCGATGATTTCATATCCTTCAATGATGTCGCCAACCTTAATGTCATTGAAGTGATCAATGTTGAGCCCGCATTCGTACCCACTGTTTACCTCTTTCACGTCATCTTTGAACCGTTTGAGGGAAGCCAGTTGTCCTGTATAAACGACAATTCCGTCGCGGATAATACGCACTTTGGTATTCCGGGTGATCTTTCCGTCGAGTACGAAGCAACCGGCGATGGTTCCCACTTTGGTGATCTTAAAGGTTTCACGAACCTCTACATTACAGAGAATCTTCTCCTCTATCTCTGGTGCAAGCATCCCTTCGATGGCAGCTTTGATCTCTTCAATGGCCTGGTAGATAATCGAGTATAGCCGGATATCGATCTGCTCCTGTTCGGCCAGTTTCCGCGCAGAAACAGAGGGACGAACCTGGAAACCGACGATAATGGCATTGGAAGCGGAAGCGAGCAGGACATCAGATTCAGTGATCTGTCCAACCGATTTATGGATCACATTTACTATGATATTTTCGGTGGAGAGCTTGATCAGGGAATCGGCAAGGGCTTCCACAGATCCATCGACATCAGCCTTCACGATGACATTGAGTTCCTTGAAGTCGCCAATAGCAATCCGGCGTCCGATCTCATCGAGGGTGATGTGTTTTTGTGTACGGATACCCTGTTCACGTTGTAGCTGCAACCGTTTGTTACTGATCGATTTGGCTTCCCGTTCGTCGGTCAGTACGTGGAAACTGTCTCCGGCCTGGGGCGCCCCATTCAAACCAAGCATCAGGGTCGGGGTAGAGGGTTCTGCCGATTTGATAGACTGGTTCCGTTCGTTGTACATCGCTTTCACTTTTCCGAAAGTCGACCCAGCCAGTACAATATCGCCCACATGCAGGGTGCCATTCTGGACCAGTAGTTTGGCAATGTAACCCCTGCCTTTGTCGAGTGATGATTCGATCACGGTACCGGTAGCCAGTTTTTCAGGATTGGCTTTCAAATCCAGCATCTCGGATTCCAGTAGTACTTTTTCCAGCAAGAGGTCAATATTGTTCCCCGCTTTGGCGGAGATCTCCTGTGTCTGGTATTTTCCTCCCCACTCTTCCACCAGGATATTCATCTTCGAGAGCTCTTCCCTGATTTTATCGGCATTGGCATTGGCCTTATCCATTTTGTTAAACGCAAAGACAATCGGAACCCCTGCAGCCTGTGCGTGGTTGATAGCCTCCCGGGTTTGCGGCATGACTGTTTCGTCGGCAGCAATCACAATGATGGCTACATCGGTCACCTTCGCCCCTCGGGCACGCATGGCGGTGAACGCTTCATGACCCGGTGTATCGAGAAAGGTGATCGCTTTTCCGTTCTCAAGCATGACTTCATAGGCCCCTATGTGCTGGGTGATTCCCCCTGCCTCTCCAGCCACTACATTGGCACTGCGGATGTAGTCGAGCAGCTTGGTCTTCCCATGGTCTACGTGGCCCATCACAGTAGCAATGGGAGGGCGGAAGACAAGGGTTGCCCCATCGTCTTTGTCGTCGGCCAGGTCGATGGCTTCCTGTACTTCAACACTGACGAACTCTACTTTATACCCGAACTCTTCTGCAACGAGGCTCAATGTTTCTGCATCGAGCCGTTGGTTGATCGAAACGAACATGCCAAGCGTCATACAGGTGGAGATGACATCGGTGACCGGGACGTTTATCATGGTAGCCAGTTCGTTGGCAGTGACAAATTCGGTCACCTGGATGATGCGTTTTCCTTCAGCAATCCGCTCTTGTTCTTCCTGCATCTGCTGACTGGCAGCTTCCCGTTTCTGGCGGCGGTACTTCGAAGCTTTTGATTTGCCGGCGGGGGTGAGTCGACTCAGGGTCTCTTTGATCTGACGTTCGATGTCCTCTTCTGAGATCTCAGGCTTCTGAACATCACGTGAAGATCTCTTATCCCTGGAACGACCCTTGCCGGTTTCGGACTGCAGGTCGGCTCCGGGTTCTCCGGGTTGCCGTTTGATTCGTTTGCGCTTTTTCTTCTTGGATTTCGTTGAATCATCGGATGAAGAGGCCACAGGCTGTTTCTTTTCAACTTTTTTGGATTCCGGAAGAATGATAGAGCCAAGGATGGTCGGACCTTCCAGCTTGATCTTTTCTCTGGGAAGGAAATTATCAGCCACCTCTTCCAGAGCTACTACCGGTTCTTCCTGTTCGGTTGGGACATCTTTTCCTGCTGGTTCTGATACATCGGTTGCTGCTGGTTCAGGCGAAACCTCTTTTTCGGCAACCTCCTCTTTCTTCTTCTCTTTGCCTTTTTTAGTTCCCATCATCTCCGCCCCGGTAAGATCTATCTTGCCCAGGATCTTTTCAGGCGAGCCAGGTTCCTCTTCCACAGATTTGTCTGCAGCGCCGGCACCCTCTTCCGGCTTTTTCCCGGTCTTTATAGTCTTCTTCTCAGCCTTTTTCTCCTCCGTTACCTCTTCCTCTTTTTCCTTGACCGAATACTCTTTTTTTCCGGCTTCCGTGCGCTTTTTGAATCCCATTGATACATTCTTGATGATCAGGTCATCCAGTTCCTTCTCCTGATCTTCAATGGCATGGCGCTTGTTCTCAATGGTGATGGTTTCGTGTCCGCTGAACTGCAATCCGATCTTCTTCGCCTCTTCCTTTACACGTTTCTCAGAGGCAAATTCATTTATCAACAAGGTGTACATCTCATGGGTCAACTTGGCATTGGGATCCCGATCCAGTTTAAATCCTTTTTTATTCAGGAAATCCAAGGCCGTGGCAATCCCAATGTTAAATTCCCGGGCTGCTTTACTTAACCTGATTGATGATGTTCCTTCACTCATATAGCTCTGTTCACTCTCTGTCTTCCAAATTGGCGGTAAAAATATGACTTTTTATTCAAACTCAGCGGTTAATATGCGAATTACTTCATTGATGGTCTCCTCTTCAAGATCGGTCCGTTTTACCAACTCTTCCACCTTCAGATCGAGAACACTCTTGGCAGTATCGCATCCGATTGTTTTCAGTTCGTCGATGATCCACTGATCAATTTCGTCCGAAAACTCCATCAAGTCCACATCTTCGTTGTCGAAATCGGTATCACGGTAAACGTCAATCTCATACCCGCTGAGCTTTCCGGCCAATTTGATGTTGTAGCCCCCTTTCCCAATGGCAAGTGATACCTGGTCGGGCTTCATGAAAACATCCGCTCTCTTGTTCTCTTCGTCGATGACGATGGAACTCACTTTGGCCGGGCTCAGGGCACGCTGGATAAAGAGGGAGGGATTGTTGGTGAAGTTGATCACGTCGATGTTCTCATTCTTCAACTCCCTGACGATCCCGTGGATACGAGATCCTTTCATCCCCACACAGGCGCCAACCGGGTCAATCCTGTCATCGTACGATTCTACGGCGATCTTGGCACGTTCTCCGGGAACCCTGACGATCTTCCTGATGCTGATCAATCCGTCATAAACTTCCGGAACTTCTGATTCAAAGAGCCGTTCGAGAAATGCCTCTGAGGTCCGGGAAAGGATGATGTACGGGGTGTTGTTTTTCATCTCCACTTTCGAAACCACTGCGCGAATGGTATCCCCTTTACGGTAAAAATCAGAAGGGATTTGCTCCGACTTGGGCAGGATCAGTTCGAACCCTTCGTCGTCGAGCACCAGGATCTCTTTTTTCCAGACCTGATAAACCTCTCCGGTCATGATCTCTCCGATTTTCTCTTTGTATTTCAGGAAGATGTTGTTCTTCTCATACTCCTGGATCTTGGAGATCAGGTTCTGACGAATGGAGAGAATCTCTCTTCGTCCAAAACTCAGCAGCTTGATCTCTTCCGAAAGTTCCTCGCCAACCTCGAAGTCGGGTTCGATTTGAATGGCTTCGGAGAGGGGAACCTGGATGTTGTCATCCTCCACGGCGTCGTCTTCCACGATGATACGGTTTCTCCATATCTCCAGATCACCTTTGTCGATGTTGACGATGATGTCGAAATTGTCAGCTGATCCAAACTGTTTCGTCAGCATATGCTTGAAGACATCCTCCAGGATGATCATCATTGTTTCCCTGTCAATGTTCTTGAATTCCTTGAATTCAGAGAAGGTTTCGACTAAATTGAGTGGTTCCATTTTATTTGTCATTAGTCATTGGTTATTTGGTCATTCGTTCAAGTGGTTAAGAGGGCATGAGGCTCAAACTGATTTTCAATAAAAGAGGGGACTTGTGGTCCCCTCATCTCAATACTTTCAAAATCAGCGCGAAGATACAAACTATTTCCTCATCTACCAACTTTTTGTAAAAATATATTACAATGGAATATTCCCATGTTTCCTGGGTGGTCCCGATTTGGTTTTGGTCTGGGTCATCTCCAGGGCCTGGATCAGGCGGAACCGTGTTTCTTTCGGGTGAATGATCTCATCCACATACCCCAGTTCAGCGGCTTTGTATGGACTGGCGAAGGTGTTCTTATAATCCTCCACAGCTTGCCGGCGGGCTTCCGTCGACAAGCCATTTTTCTTATACAGGATATTGACGGCCCCTTCCGGACCCATCACGGCGATCTCGGCAGTAGGAAAGGCGAAGTTGACATCTCCGCCGATGTGTTTGCTGGACATCACATCATAGGCGCCTCCGTAAGCTTTTCGTGTGATCACGGTGATGCGGGGGATGGTGGCTTCGCAGTAGGCGTAGAGTAGTTTGGCGCCATGCTTGATGATCCCTCCCCACTCCTGGGTGGTGCCTGGCAGGAAACCGGGGACATCCACGAAGGTGATCACAGGAATGTTGAACGCGTCGCAGAACCTGACAAACCGGGCAGCTTTCATGGACGATTGGATGTCGAGCACACCCGCCAGGTGAGCGGGCTGGTTGGCAACAATTCCGACCGAGCGGCCGTCAAAACGTCCAAATCCGATGACGATGTTCTGGGCGAAATGAGGATGGATCTCGAAGAAGTTGTTATGATCGACAACGGTCGTGATCAGCTCTTTCATGTCGTAGGGTTTGTTCGGATCGTCGGGAATCAGCGTAGAGAGTTTCTCATCGGTCCGCCGGATGTCATCGGTACAAGGACGGATCGGAGCCTCTTCCATATTGTTGGAGGGGAGGAAGCTCATCAGCTCACGGAGCATGACCATCGCCTGCTCATCGTTTTCAGCCAGCAGGTGTGCCACCCCGCTTTTGGAGTTGTGGGTCATGGCGCCGCCGAGATCGTTCATGGTGACCTCTTCATGGGTTACGGTTTTGATCACATCGGGACCGGTCACGAACATGTAACTGGTATCTTTCACCATGCAGATGAAGTCGGTGAGCGCTGGGGAATAAACTGCGCCGCCGGCGCAGGGGCCCAGGATCGCTGAGATTTGCGGGACCACGCCGGAGCATTTGGTGTTGCGGTAGAAGATGTCGGCATAGCCTGCCAGGCTCTCCACACCCTCTTGTATCCGGGCGCCTCCCGAATCGTTCAACCCGATCACAGGAGCCCCCATGTGGAGGGCCAGGTCCATGATCTTGATGATCTTATCGGCGTTAGCACGGCTCAGGGTCCCTCCAAACACCGTGAAATCCTGGGCGAAGACAAAGACAATACGGCCGTCGATCTTCCCATAACCGCTAACTACTCCATCTCCGAGAACCTTCTGTGTCTCCATCCCGAAGTCGTGGCACCGGTGTGTTAAAAATTTATCTTTTTCCACAAAGGAGCCTGGATCGAGGAGCAGCTGGATCCGTTCACGGGCTGTCAGCCTTCCTTTCGCATGTTGCTTGTCAATCCGGTCCTGACCACCTCCCAGTTCGGCAATCTTACTTTTTTCGTCAAACTGCTTGAGTTTATCCTTCAGTGTTGTCATCTTTTCTACTTTTAATTATTCAATCATCACAAGGGGTTGATGCGCATTTACCGTATCCCCCTCACTCACCCTGATCTCCTTGATAAGACGGCCTTTCTTTACTTTGTACTCGCTCTCCATCTTCATGGCTGCGACCACGATCACCGTATCCCCGGCATTCACCCGGTCGCCTTCTTTGACGAGGATCCTAACCACCTTGCCCGGCATCGGGCTGGAGATGACCGAATCATCATCGCCATGATCGGAATGACGGCTTTTCTGGTATTTGGATTCGGCATCAATGATTTCCGCATCATAGGAATGGCGGTGCGTGTTGATATAATATTTTTTTGGACCCCCTGCTTCGATCAATTCAATGTTGTAGGATTTTCCATCCATCAGCAGCAGATAAACGCCCTGCTCAACCATGATGATGCGGGCATCGTACGCTTTGTCGTCCACCCTGATCAGAAACCGGTTTCCCTCCCGCTCCAACAGTTTCACTTTGGCAGTTCGGTTGTCCAGACTAATTTCAAGTGCATTCATATCTTCTTAATTGAAGAGGTTTTTCTTCCGGCCGGTAACTTTCCAGTCGGCCGTCCCCTCTCTGGCGATCACTTTGGTCTCAAATTTATCCAGTTTTCTGAGGTAATCGGTAAAGATCACCATGATGGCCCGGTCTTCGTTCAGCGGGTCGTTTTCCTGAGGGCCCATCAGGCGCTGCTGGTTCTTTTCGATGAATTGGGTGTTGTATGTTCCCTCTTTGAAGGCAGGACAGTCCATGATCCGTTCCAGGAAACGGATATTGGTTTTCACCCCGGTAATCTTGTATTCATAAAGGGCCCGTTTCATCCGGGCGATAGCTCCCTCACGGGTACGTGACCAGCAGACCAGTTTTGAGATCAGTGGGTCATAATAGATTGGGATCTCGTAGCCTTCGTAAATGTATCCGTCGCAGCGCACGCCCAATCCTTTAGGTTCGGTGATATGGGCAATACGCCCCGGACTTGGCATGAAGTTGTTATCAGGATCTTCGGCATAGATCCGGCACTCGATGGCGTGGCCATCCTGGTTCAGATCATCTTGTTTTAGCTGCAGTTTATCTCCCTGGGCAATGCAGATCATCTCCTGTACCAGGTCGACACCCACCACCCACTCTGTGATCGGATGTTCTACCTGGAGACGGGTGTTCATCTCCAGGAAGTAGTAATTCTGGTTATCATCCACGATGAATTCGATGGTGCCTGCCCCTGAATAGTCAACTGCTTTGGCTGCAGCCACCGCGGCCTCTCCCATGGCTTTTCGCACATCGGGAGTAATGAGTGGCGACGGAGTCTCTTCCACGATCTTCTGATGCCTGCGTTGCACGGAACACTCCCGTTCGAAGAGATGGATTACATTCCCGTGATTGTCGGCCAGGATCTGGAATTCGATGTGGTGTGGGGAGTCGATGAACTTTTCGATGTATACGGAGTCGTCACCAAAGGCTGTTGCGGCTTCTGACCGGGCCATCCGGATGGCACCGGCCACCTCGGCCTCTTCCTTTACCAGCCTCATCCCTTTGCCACCTCCCCCCGATGAAGCTTTGATCATCACAGGCAACCCGACCTCCCGGATCACCTCCATCACGTTAGAGTCGTCGCTGATGGGTTCTGTGGTCCCGGGAACAACCGGAACTCCGGCTGCAATCATGTTTTTCCGGGCGGTGATCTTGTCACCCATCGACCTGATCGCGTCGGGACCAGGTCCGATAAAGATCACACCGGTATCCCGGCATTTCTGGGAGAATGTGGCATTTTCAGAAAGAAAACCATAACCGGGATGGATGGCATCAGCTTCGCACCGTTTGGCAACCTCCAGGATCTTATCCATGTTCAGGTAACTTTCTGACGAAGGGGCGGGTCCTATGAAATAGGCCTCATCTGCATACCTGACGTGCATGGAGTCTTCATCAGCATCCGAATAAACAGCAACTGAGACAATACCCATCTCCCGGCAGGACCGCATCACCCGAACGGCAATCTCACCCCTGTTAGCAACCAGTACTTTGTTGATCATCTGGTAACGATTTGTTTAATCCGCCAAGTATGTTTATAGAATACTGTCATTCAATTAGTTATATTTTTTAAAAAAACGCAGGGTGCAAATATCGTGAAAATATTACCTCTTGTAGATACTTAATATGTTAAATATCTATAATAATTAATGAAATATCTTGTGTGTGAGGCATATATCATTTGTCGAAACATCCATATTATGCGAATGTAGAAAAAATTCTTTACACTTTCACCATTACCGTTGCTCAATGCTACGCACCGCTACGATACGGCTGGGCGAAATGAAGTGAAAGCCAATATCACCCACTTTCCGGAGGCCATCCTTGGTGATCTTGGAAGGTGTTGGTGCATTGTAATCTACTTCAAAGATCGGAGAGAGAGCGGTGTAACCCATCAGGTCATCTCCCTTTTGGATATACTGGAAGCTTCCGTATCCGGAGATATATCTGAGAGCGACCCCACCATACCAGGTGAAATCTTCTTTCTCCATGATCATCCTGCCGTACCAAAATTATACTCCCGGCACCAGTGTTTGGTAAGTTAGCAGCCGCATTTATTTATTTGATTTTTAACCCTTGATTCACATTAATAACGATTCTCTAATCACCGGTAACTCTTCTGCCACTTGATCCGGTAACCGATATTCCATTCGATAAAGTCAGCTTTCGAGAAATTAAACGCCCTGATATTGACACCCAGCACCAAGTGGTTCCAGAAGTGGTACTTCGCGCCAATGCGCTGGTAAGTAACCGGTGTTTCGTAACCACCCACTACTTTCCGGTATATATAAAAACCGGGTTGTGCGATTATGGATAACCTGCCTAGAACAAGTTCAAAAGAAGGGTAAACGCCAACCAGTATTTTATCTAAAGCGTTAAATGATGCTTTTTCCGGCACCCCGTTCACCATAACAGTATCGGCACCAAAGGCAGCATTATAACTGATATCGGCGCCTGCACCGAATTTTATTTTATACGATATTTGCCTGTTAAATGTGGTAGATAAACTGATGATGCCATAATTAAAAGCCTTCGCAACCGTGTCAGCTGTTTGGTTGATATACGTAAAACCAACCTGTCGCATTGACGGGACGAGCAGGACAATGAATTCCCATTCTTTTTTGTATTTCGGAATTTCCTGTACCTGAAACACAGGGCGCTCACTAAAAATGTACCTTAATTCAACCCTGGCACCAACCATGTTAACACCAAGATTGGGCAACCGCACAGCACCATTCGAAAAGTGAGTATAGGTAATGGCGGCGATTAAATCGAAATATTTACCTAACTGACCGGTTATATTCAGTCCGGCATCAAGAAAAACGGTACTGTATGAACCAATTGGGTAATAATAATTGTTTTCACGGAGGTAATGTCGTTTCCAGTTAAAGGCCAACCCAAATTCCATCTCCCAATTCAGGATCCATTTATACCAACTTTTTAATGGCAGGTCTATAAATGAATAAACTGCATATGGATTCCCCATTTCGCCATGATCGTTGAGGAAAAAACATGTGTACAATCCAACTCCGTAAACCGGGTTTACATATAATTGCTGCCATAGTTCTTTGCCAGTCGTATGTATCCCGTATTTAGCAGATATGACATGATATATGCCATAAGGTTCGTGATTTGGGTTCTCTCCTTGTACGAAATCATGTGACCTGATAACAGAGCCTGGTTGATAATAGAACCCGATCGATTTTGGGAATCTGTTTTTATTGTTTTTCAACGAGTCCGGCTCGTTTGCAAATACCAGGAGATGCATCAAAATTACAATCAACATGAGACTTGTGCGGAAAGTAAACCTGGCAGATGAATGCTCCATTGTTGGAAATAGTCTTCTAAATCACTGATTTCAAGTGGTTTTTGTTTTCTTTGGTTGTGAGGAAGTTGACCCACCAGGACTCGAACCTGGACCGAGAGAACCAAAATCTCTTGTGCTGCCATTACACCATGGGTCAGAGTCAATTACGAATTACGCATTATGAATTATGAATTACGAATTACGAATTACGAATTACGAATGTTGCATCCCGTATCCCGTATCCCGTACCTCGTTTCGCGTGGCAAAAGTAATAATTCCTGAAATATTTAGCAACTTCGGTTCAAACACGGAAATTTAGTACTTTCGTGGGCGCAAAAACTCATTTTCAGTCAGTATTATGAAGCAATACAAGAAACTAAACCGGATCTTTGGCTGGGCCGTCTTTGTCCTCGCATCCGTGGTGTACCTCCTGACTGTTGAACCCACCGCCAGTTGGTGGGACTGCGGCGAGTACATCGCCACCGCGTATAAATTGCAGGTTGGCCACCCTCCCGGAGCCCCTACATTTCAGCTCCTGGGCAGGTTCTTTTCCCTCTTTGCATTTGGCGATACTTCTCAGATAGCGCTGATGGTCAATATCATGTCGGCACTCAGCAGCAGCCTCACTATCCTGTTCCTTTTCTGGTCGATATCCCTGCTGGCAAAGAAACTGGTTGCTCCTGACGGAGAGATCTCCAAGGGAAAGATGTACACGATTTTCGCCGCTTCGGTCATTGGATCCCTGGCCTATGCCTTCAGCGATACCTTCTGGTTTTCGGCGGTAGAAGGGGAAGTTTACGCCATGTCGGCGTTAATGACTGCCCTGGCCTTCTGGATCATCCTGAAGTGGGAAGAGCAGGCCGATAAGAAACACTCTTATCGCTGGCTAATCCTGCTGGCCTTCACCATCGGTCTTTCGGTCGGTGTGCACATGCTGAACCTGCTGGCGATACCAGCTATCTCGTTTGTCTATTACTTCAAGAAATTCAAACCCTCACGCTGGGGAATGGTGTTCACCTTTATTATCTCGATCATCATTTTGGCTTTTATCATGTTCATCATCATCCCCTGGGTAGTGAAACTATCGGCCAACTTCGAGCTGCTCTTCGTCAACGGATTCGGTCTGCCATTCAACTCCGGTACCATCTTCTATTTCCTGCTGCTTATCGGTTTGATCGTGTGGGGACTGTGGTACACCAACAAGAGACAAAAGGTGATCCTGAATACCATCATCCTGGGAATCACCTTCATTCTGATCGGATACTCCTCCTTCGTAATGCTGATCATCAGGGCCAACGCCGATACACCGATCAATGAGAATGCTCCGAAAGATGCGATCAGCATGCTCTCGTACCTGAACAGGGAACAATATGGAGACTGGCCGATCCTATATGGTCAGTATTGGAATGCACCGATCGTGGATTATGATGATGGCACTCCGGTTTACCGCCGGGATAACCAGGCAGGAAAATACATTGTGATCGATGACCGGAAAGGAACCATCCCTGTTTATGACGAGCGCTTCACCACCCTTTTTCCCCGGATGTGGAGCCGTGCCCGGAAAGGCTCCGAACAATTTTACAAGAACTGGGGTGGGGAGGGGACGCCGGTTACTGTTACGGGTACCGACGGAAAAACGGAGACCAAGAACAGGCCTACATTCGGAGAAAACCTGAAGTACTTTTTCAGTTACCAGATCGGCCATATGTATATCCGCTACTTCATGTGGAACTTTGCCGGCCGGCAGAACGATACCCAGGGATTTGGCGGACCGGCCAAAGGCAACTGGATCTCGGGGATCCCGTTCATCGACAAGATGCTGCTGGGACACGACCAGACCAACCTGCCCGACTCCATGCAGAGCCGCGCCCACAACACCTACTTCTTCCTCCCATTGATCCTCGGGATCCTCGGACTGATCTTCCACCTCAAAAAAGATTACAAAGACACCATCGTGGTGGCTTCCCTCTTCATCATGACCGGGCTGACCATCCTGGTCTACCTGAACCAGCAGCCATATGAACCACGCGAACGGGACTATGCCTACGCGGCCTCCTTCTATGCCTTTGCCATCTGGATAGGAATAGGAGTGATCCAGCTGATCGAGTGGATGAAGAGAAAGGTGAACGAACCTGTTTCCATCGGGGTGGTCTTTGCCGTCACCCTCCTCCTGGTACCCGGATTAATGGCTCAGCAAAACTGGGATGACCACGACCGCTCCGGCAAGTATGCCTGCCGCGATTTTGCTGCCAACTATCTGAACTCCTGTGACCCCCAGTCGATCCTATTTACCAATGGAGATAATGACACCTTCCCACTCTGGTATGACCAGGAGGTGGAAGGGATCCGGACCGACGTCAGGGTGGTCAACCTGATGCTGGCTTCAGGGGCTTGGTACATCGATCAGCTCTACAAAAAGATGTACGATTCGGAGCCGATCCCTCTTACCCTTCCGCAAAAGGATTACCGGCCGGGAACCAACGACATCCTTCCCTATTACAATGTTGGATTCAATGACTATGTGGAGCTGAAAGACCTGATCGGATGGATCAAGAGCTCCAGCCCGCAAACCTATCTGACACTTCAGAACGGACAACGGATCAAATTCTTTCCGGCCAAAAAGATCAAGCTGACGGTCAACAAGGAGAACTGCCTGAAATATGGCATCGTTCCGCCGGAATTGGCTGATCGCATGGAAGATACCGTATACTGGACCATCCGGTCCAACCAGCTCTACAAGAATGACGTCATGCTGCTGGACCTGATCGCCACCACCAACTTCACCCGGCCGCTCTACTTTGCCGCCCCCTCCAGCGTAAATCACGTATTCAACATAGACTCCATGTGTTACGTAACCGGATTTGTCTATAAGTTCATGCCGGTACGGGCTTACCAGGAGGAGTATATACCCGGGCTGGGGAGTGTTGACCCCATCGCTTCAACGGATGTTTTTCTGAATAAATGTGCCTGGGGGAACCTGAATGATCCTCACGTGTACATCGATCCTGAGAGCCTCAACAACTCCATCCGTCCCAAGACAAACATCCTGAGAACAGCCAAAGGAATGATGGAAATGGGAAAGAAAGAAGAGACAAAAGCGTTGATGGACAAGTATCTGGAATATTTTCCGGAAAATAAATTTCCCTGGGATCTTTACATGATTCCCTACGCTGAGCTCTATTACCAGGTAGACGAACCGGAAACAGGGAATATGATCCTGGAACGGCTGGCAGAATGTTACGGACAGGATCTCGATTTTTACAATTCAGTGCAGGGAACTGGACAGACTTACTACGATCAGGATGTGCGAACAGCCTTGAGTGTGCTGAGGGACCTGGGTCGTGTTGCCCGGAATAAAGGCCAGCCGGAAATGGCAAACACACTGGACTCACTGTTCAACCAACGGATGCAGTTCCAGGGGAACTAGTTGGCAGTTGGCAGTGGGCAGTTGGCAGTTAATGTATCGATTGGAAATCCGGAATCAGGTATCCTTCATCCAGGATCCAGGATCGAGGATCCAGCATCAATAGTTGAACTAATGAACCTTACGCTGACGTTCATAACCTGGAATCCGGATCCTGAGATCTTCCACATCGGATCGCTTGCGGTCAGGTGGTATGGGGTGTTGTTTGCCCTTGGTTTTGTTTTTGGTTACCTCATCCTCCAGCGGATGTTCAGGAAGGAGGGTGTTCCGCTGAAACTACTCGACTCCTTGACCACTTACATGATCATCGGAACCCTGGTGGGAGCCCGGTTGGGACATTGTCTCTTCTATGAACCTGATTACTTTCTCTCTCACCCCCTGAAAATCCTGGCTGTCTGGGAGGGAGGGCTTGCCAGCCACGGAGCAGCGATCGGCATCATCGGGGCCCTGATCATCTTTTCAGTGGTGAAGAAACGGCCTTTCCTTTGGGTTATTGATCACGTGGTCATTGTTGTGGCACTTGCCGGTTGCCTCATCCGGTTGGGAAACCTGATGAATTCGGAGATCTTCGGCCATGTGACCACCCTTCCCTGGGGATTCCTCTTTGTCAAGGCATCAAATCCGAATGTGGGGGAAGATCCCCGGCATCCGGCCCAGATCTACGAAGCCCTGTCCTACTTGTTGATCTTTCTCTATCTCATCTGGTACTATTACCGGAAGAACGGGAGCCCTGAGCCCGGATTTCTTTTCGGTATGTTCATGATACTGATATTTGGCGTACGGTTCTTCATTGAATTTGTAAAGGAGCCACAGGTGGGATTCGAAGCCACCATGGCGTTGAACATGGGACAGTGGTTGAGTATACCGTTTGTGCTGGCTGGAGTTTACTTTGTGGTGAGAGCAAAGAAAATGGTGAAATGATGGCAATGATGTGCAATCATGGCAATGATGGCAATGATGGCAATGATGTGCAATGATGGCAATGATGTGCAATGATGTGCAATCATGGCAATGATGTGCAATGATGTGCAATCCTATTCTTCAGCTCCCGGTAATCATTGTCGAGCACCATCCCGGGATAGTTTTTTGACATCTCCAGGGCATAAATCAGGTCAAAATCTTTTTGGGGCATAGAGAAATAGATTTTTTTGGCCATCAGGTAACGGGCCAGGTACTCCTGTTCGGTTTGACCAGGGGTAGGAATGAAGATGGCTTTCTTCCCCATGGCAGCGATGTCCATGATGCTGGAGTAGCCAGAGCGGCAGAGTACGACGAGTGCACGCCGGATATACTCCTGCAGTGTATCCGACGCCAGGTGGGAGAAGATCCGTATATGTTCTGAAAACAGGCGCTCTTCTTGTCTCTCCGTGATCCCCCTCACAATCACGGTCTGGATATCGGTATGCTGCAATTGCTCCAGCAATATCTCCTCCAGGATGGTTCGCTGTGGTTCCGGGCCCGATAGAAGCACCAGGACTTCAAACGATGGGATCTCGGTGGAAACGGGTTGATTCATGGCTCCTGAAAACCTCGACATTGTCCCGATGTAATGAACATGATCCGGTATCCTGTCAGGATGGGAAAGTTCTCCTGCCAGCCCTTTGTGGCTTTCGAAGTCGGGGACCCAGCATTCGTGATATTTCCGGATGATGGTGTAAATGAACCGTTGCAGCAGTGGGGAAAATAGGTTCATGTACAGGGGCACCTTGATCTGGAGCTGGTGGGTCATGAAGATCGAAGGGATATCTGAACTCCATAATCCATATCGGTTGTCGGAGAAAACCAGGTCGATTTCTTGTTCGTTGATGATTTTCCGCAGGAGTTTGTGCTCCTTGCGAATCCCACCAAACAGCTTCGGGCCCTGGATCAGCATTTTCAGTGCCATGACCGACCGTTGTGGGTAGATGATATGGGTTCCCGGAAATTTTACGAACTCGAGCTCCGGAAATTCACGCCGGAGAAATGCCAATGGGCGCCGGTCAGATGCGATCACCACCCGGAACCCCTGAGCGAGAAAATGTCTGATCACGGGAACACACCGGGTAGCATGGCCAATACCCCAGTCGAGAGGGCAAACCAATACGCTTTTTTTCTTCTCCCGGCGATCCATTCTGACAAATATACCCTGTGAATCAGCAGATATTGCAAAATTGTGGAAAACTGGGTATTACTTTTTAGCCCTTAACCCGATTAATGGGGTAAACAACAAACGATGCTATTGTATCAGATTGCCCTCTGTCTTATTCCGGGGATCGGAGATGTGCTGGGTAAAAAGCTGGTGACGATGTGTGGTAGTGCGGAAGCAGTATTCCGCGAGCCAAAACGGATCCTTCAGAAGGTGAGAGGAGTAGGAGAGGTGTTGAGCCAGGCTGTTGGCGATAAGAAGATCCTGCTGCGGGCCGAACAGGAGATGGGGTTCCTCGACCGGTATGGTATTTCGTCCCTCTTCTTCCAGGACTCATTCTACCCCAGAAGGCTGACTCACTGCATCGACGGACCTTTGCTGCTCTTCTACAAGGGAAGTGCCAACCTTAACGAAGCCCGTGTAGTTGGGGTGGTGGGGACCCGGAGCGCCACCGGCTATGGTAAACAGATCTGCAGGGACCTGGTAGCCGGACTGGCAACCCATCGGCCGCTGGTTGTCAGCGGACTGGCTTATGGGATCGACAGCTGTGCACACCGGGCATCCATGGATGCGGAACTTCCTACAGTGGCGGTGTTGGGTCATGGCCTTGACCGGATCTACCCTTATGCAAACAGTGCCCTGGCTGAAAAGATGCTCTCCTGTGGGGGATTGCTGACCGAATTTTTCAGTGGAACCAACCCCGACCGGGAGAACTTCCCCAAGCGGAACAGGATCATTGCCGGACTTTGTGATGCCCTCATTGTGGTAGAAGCAGCCCGGAAAGGAGGGGCATTGATTACCGCCGACATCGCCAACTCCTATAACCGCGACGTGTTTGCCGTCCCCGGGAGAATCGGAGATCCATGGTCAGAAGGTTCCAACTACCTGATACGCACCAACCAGGCCCATCTGCTGCAGACCTCTGAAAACGTGGAGTATATCATGGGATGGAGAGAGCCTGAACGGAAACAGGCTACGCAACGGAAGATCTTCCTGGAGATGACCCCCGACGAAGAGTTGATCGTGCGGTACCTGGAAAAGGTGAAAAGCTGTGGCATCGATGAGATCATGCTACAGACACATATCTCCACCAGCAAAGTCTCAGCGGCATTGCTGAATCTTGAATTTGAGGGGATTCTGAAGAGCCTGCCCGGGAAAATTTACCAGCTATCCTAATTGCTATCATTGCGCATCATTGCACATCATTGCGCATCATTGCGCATCATTGCGCATCATTGCACATCATTGCGCATCATTGCCATTATTTCGCTATTTCGCTACCTCGCTACCTAGATCTTATCCAATGGCTCGGGCTTGGTAAAGGCGGCTTTTATCCCCAGGATAAAGACGATGACTGTTGACCCAAAAGCAAAGAGACTAAGGAGTTTGAAGTCTTTCGTAAGAAGGCAGAAGTTGAAGAGTCCGTGGAAAAAGGCGGCTGCAAACAGGCCGGTCATGTTGTAGACAAACCTCGACTTGAGGAACTTGGCCATCCCCACATAGAATCCCATGATCACGGCAAAGATCAGGTTGGCCGGAACGAAGACAAATGCATACAGGGTTTCCGGGAAGAGGGAGCGAATGCCCAGGGGATCGAGGATGAAGAGGAGAATCCGGATGGTTGAAAAGCCCAGTGCCACCATGATGGAGAAGGTGATCCCGTGGATGGGTTTATCGATGATCTCTTTGGGGATGATCAGGTATCTGTAAATTATGTACATCCCTAATTCGGCAGCAAAGCCCACGGTGACAAAAGAATAAAAGAGGGTGCGTTTGAGGTTCCGGAGTTCGTTCAGACCAAGCCACGAGGAGAGGTACTGGGCTGCTACCAGGATGAGAATCCCCAGCATGCCCAGGAAAAAACTGTTCACAAGCAGCAAAGAGAATGCTTTTCCATTCCGGCGGTAAAAATAATAATACAACACACCTGCAATCACAGGTGCAAACCCCAGGGTGATATACACTAGTGGTCTCATGCTAACTGGATTGGTGATTCTAATGTTCAAATGTAAGATATTTTATAACTTTACCAAATAATTTCTTTTCAATTAATCTGAACATGAGTAAGGTTAAGATCCAAAAACTAACCGAGGAGGAAATCAGGCAACAAGGCATCCGGCAGTGGCCGGTATGGGCCAAAGAGGTGTCCCGTTTTGACTGGACCTATTATGGAGAGGAGCAATGCCTGTTCCTGGAAGGGGATGTGGTAATTGAGACGAAAGAGGGCAAATTCCATATCGAGCCCGGTGATTTCGTGACTTTTGAACAGGGGCTTGACTGCATCTGGGATATCCGAAAACCGGTGAAGAAGCACTACAATTTCCCCTGATTTGACAGCTGAGAAGAGAAACGTAGAAGGGCTGGTGGAGAAGTCAACCGGGAGCTGGGTCTATGTGCGGAGCCGGGAGGGAAAGAGAGTCCCCTGCCGGGTCAAGGGCCGCTTCCGCATCCAGGGCATCCGTACCACCAACCCGGTTGCCATTGGGGATCACGTGGAGTTTACTTTGCTTCAGGGGGAAGAGGAGGGAGTGATCCATCGGATCCTTCCCCGCGACAACTACATCATCCGCAAGGCGACCAAACTATCCCGGGAAGCTCATATCATCGCGGCAAACCTCGATCACGCTTACCTGATAGTGACCCTTGCCAATCCCCGGACATCCACCGGATTCATCGACCGCTTCCTGGTGACAGCTACCGGTTATTTCATCTCTGCCAGCCTGATATTCAACAAACTGGATATTTATAACGAAGAAGAACTGCACCGGTTGGAGGAGCTGTCCCGGATATACCAGAAGGCCGGCTATCCGTGTTATGCAGTTTCTGCTTTGCGTGGCGACCATGTTGATCAAGTCAGGGATCTATTAAAAGAGAAGGTCAGTCTTTTTGCCGGTCACTCCGGCTCTGGCAAATCTGCCCTGATCCAGGCGATAGATCCCAAACTGAACCCCCGCATCGGGGAACTCTCTGAAGTCCACAGAAAAGGCATGCATACCACAACGTTCGCTGAGATGTACGAACTGGAAGGCGGGGGCTTTATCATCGACACCCCGGGCATCAAGGAGTTTGGGCTGGTTCACTTTGAAGCGACCGAAATCCACCGGTGTTTTCCGGAAATGGATCGTCTTCTGCCCCAGTGCCAGTACAGCAACTGTACCCATGTACATGAACCAGGATGTGCGGTAAAACAGGCACTGATATCGGGAGAAGTCAGCGAGATGCGATATAATAGCTATCTTAGCATCCTGAACGACGACAGCAAACGATAATTCCCATGATCGCCCGCGACCTGATCACCGATTTTCTGACCCCCCTGAAGACATCCGACAGCGGCACCCTGGCTTTAGGGATGATGGATGAATACCGGGTTTCCCATATGCCCATTGTCAACAATACGGATTTCCTGGGAATGGTCAGTGATGCGGATATCTTCAATCTGAATGCCTTTGACGATCCACTGGGAAACCACAATCTGTCGTTGAACAGTGCGTATGTGAAGGAGTTTCAACCTATCTATGAGGTGATCCAGACCTTTGCAAACCTAAAACTCACCGTCATGGCTGTGGTGGATGAGAAAAACCAGTACCTGGGGGCGATCACCCTGGCTAACCTGGTGCACCACATGGCGAAAATCACCTCCATCGACACCCAGGGAGGGATCATTGTGTTGGAGATCAATGATAAAGACTACTCACTTTCCCAGATCTGCCAGATTGTTGAGTCCAATGACGCCACGGTCCTCAGCGCTTACATCACCTCCTTTCCCGATTCCACCAAACTGGAGGTGACCCTCAAGATAAACCGCCTCGACATTGGCCCCATCCTCCAGACCTTCAACCGTTACGGGTACCATGTCATTTCCAGCTATTCCAATAAAGATGCTTATTCAGAGACCATTCAGGAACGGTTTGACTCGTTGATGAATTACCTCAATATTTGACGGCACTCTATGAGATCACTCCTGCTGACCGGGCTTCTCCTGTGTATGGGTATCCTTCAGGTCAGGGGGGGAGAGGACAGCACAACCCTGGTCATCATCGATCGCATCACCCTGGAAGGGAACAAGATCACACATCCGAGGATCATCCTTCGGGAGCTCAGGTTCAGCGCCGGAGATACTCTTCCTGCTCACCGACTACCCGGATCACTGCAGAGAAGCCGTGAAAATGTGTTCAATACCGCTCTTTTTAACCTGGTGGATCTGGATACCGTGTGGCTTTCGTCTGCCCCTGTCCACCTGGAAGTGATCGTGAGGGTGATCGAACGGTGGTACATATGGCCCATCCCCTACATCGAATTTCCAAACAGGAACATCAATGCCTGGCTGGAGACGTTTGACTTCCGGAAGCTTACCTACGGGCTGAACTTCAATTTTTTCAATGCGCGTGGAAGGAACGAGACACTCACACTACTGATCCACCTCGGGTTCAATCAACAGTTTGGGTTTACCTACCAGACTCCCTACCTGGATAAAAGGCAGACCTTAGGCTTTGGTTTTGGCGGAGCCTACAACCGGAACAGGTCACTCATTACGGGTACTAACGGCAATAAAAGCAACTACCTGGACACAGCAAGTGGAAGCCTCCAGCAGCGGGCTCTCGGATTTGTGGAGGGGTACTTCAGACCCAATCTTTACAGTTATCATACCCTGACCCTGGGTTACGATTACTACCACTTCGCCGATACATTGCTGAAGGTTCCCGGCTTCCTGGCAGACAGCACCGCCGATCAATCCTTCTTCACCCTTTATTACAAATACAAGCTGGATCACCGGGATGTGCGGTACTATCCCTTAAAGGGATTCTATTTTGACCTGGAATTGACCAAACAGGGCTTTGCTGCAGCACCGGTAAACCTCTTTAGCATCCAGTCGGCTTTCCGGAAATACTGGAGGTTCACCGAACGCTGGTACCTGGCTGCCGGAGCAACAGCCAGGTGGTCGTGGCCAGAAAATCAACCCTTCTTTCTGCAGCGAGGAGTAGGGTATGGTCGTGATATCATCCGGGGATTTGAATACTATTCGATCAAAGGTTCCTGGTTCGGGCTGGTGAAGACGAACCTCAAGTTTGCCCTCATCAAACCACGGATCATAAAAATCCAGTTCATTCGTACTCCGAAATTCGGGATTATCCCCTACGGTTTGTTTCTGAACCTCTTTGTGGATGCAGGGTATATAAATAATTCGGTGGGCCGGGTGAAGCAGAATAATCCCCTGGTCAACACCTTCCTTGCCGGTACCGGCTTAAGTATCGATTTAGTCACCTATTACGACATTGTACTGGATCTCAATTTTGCCATCAACAGCCTGGGTGAACCGGGGATCTACATCCATTTCATCGCGCCGATCTAGTCCCGTTGGGTTTTCCGGAAAAAGGGAGTATCTTTGCGCCTTGAAATTCAGAACCATCAATGAATTTAGCACTCTTTGGCCGGGCGGTCACGGACCAGGTGCTTCCCTACCTGCAGGAGTTCATTCAACGACTGGAGAAGATAAACGGAAAAACCTGGATTTATAAGCCTTTTTACGAGCAGCTGGAAGGGCGGATCCGGTTTGCCACGAGCCCAGGTCTCTTTCTTCAGGCTTCCGATCTACATGAAAAGGTCGATTTTCTCTGTACCATCGGCGGTGACGGGACCATCCTTGATGCCGTAGCCCTGACTGGGAACAGCGGGATTCCCATCATCGGCATCAACATGGGAAGGCTGGGATTTCTAACCAGTATTTCGAAAGATGAAATCCTCCCTGCGATGGAGGAAATTCTTGCTCGCAGGTACATACTCGAACCCAGGGCATTGCTGCAAATTCACGAGCCACAAGAGCTGTTTGGCGACTTCCCTTATGCCCTGAATGATCTTACTATTTACCGAAGTGATCAGTTGACGATGCTGACCATCCGCACTTACATCAACGATGAGTTTCTGAATTCTTACTGGGCGGATGGCTTGATCGTATCTACACCCACCGGGTCCACAGCCTATTCATTGAGCTGTACAGGTCCGATCCTGACCCCCGGATCAGAGAATTTTGTCATCACGCCGATTGCCAGCCACAACCTCACCGTGAGACCGATCGTGATCAGGGATGACTCCCGGATCAGAATAGTCGTAGAGGGAACCGGGGAGGAGTTTTTCGTTGCCATGGATTCAAGGAAAACGAAGGTTAAGACCGGAGGTGAACTGATCATCACCAAGGCCGGATTCCATGTCCAGCTGGTCCGGTTACCCGAACGCCATTTTTTCAAGACCATCCGTGAGAAACTTAACTGGGGGTTGGATGCAAGGAATTGAATTACGAATTACGAATTACGAATTACGAATTAAGGTACATTTCTTCAATAATTTCCCAAAATTGTCGTTAATGAGATGTCTGAGCATACGGGTATGAGATTTTCTTTTATTTTGTTTTTTTCCGTTTTCTTTGTTTCTGCCGGCTCTGCCCAGGATATGGAGATAGGCATTTTTGGAGGCGGATCCTATTACCTGGGAGATGTCAATCCCTCGAATCATTTTAAGGGAACTCAGGTAGCCTATGGAGTCCTTGCACGGTATAACTTCGATAGCAGGTGGGCGGTGAAATTAAGCGGTACACGCGGCAAGGTCACCGGCAACTCTGCCGGCACCTGGTTCCTGCCCGATCGCAACCTGCAGTTTGAGAGCCCGGTTACCGACATCTCGGCAGTGGCGGAGTTTAACTTCCTGTCCTATTTTACCGGGAGCAGACGGAACTTCATTACCCCATACGTATTTGCAGGCGTCGGAATGTTCTTTTTCAAGCCAACATCCGGTGGTGTGGAACTACAGCCACTTGGGACGGAGGGACAACAGGTGGGGTATGACGGACGGAAACCCTATTCCCTCACCGGATTCAACATCCCTTTTGGGTTGGGTGTCAAGGTTGGTATCAGCAGGAAAATCGGGATAGCACTTTTCTGGGAGATGCATAAAACGTTCTCTGATTACCTCGACGATATCAGTACAACCTATTACCTCGATGGGGCGTCGATCGATCCGAATGACCCGGAGCAATACCTCTCCGACCCCACCATGGGTTACCTGCCGGGTATGCAGAGAGGAAACTCGAGGGACCAGGATTGGTATTCTTTTTACGGTATCACAATAACTTATAAATTTGCAGTCGACCAAAGCAAACGCTGCAAGGATGTGTACGATTTTTAATTTGATATTGCCTTCATGGAGATTAAGGAACAGATAAACAAGGAAAAATTACCAGGTCATGTAGCCGTGATCATGGACGGCAACGGTAGATGGGCGCGGAAGCATGGATATGTTAGAGTCAAGGGCCACGAACAAGGTGTTGGTGCGGTGAGGGACACTGTTGAGGCAGCTGCTGAGCTCGGGATCCGGTACCTGACCCTATATGCTTTCTCTACGGAGAACTGGAACCGTCCGAAATACGAGATCGACGCCCTGATGAAACTTTTGGTCCAGTCGATCCACAACGAGATGAAAACCCTGATGGATAATAATATCCGTCTTTCCACCATCGGTAATCTTAAGTCGTTTCCGTCAAAGAGCCAGCGGGAGTTGCAGAAGGCGATGGATACTACCTCTGCCAATACCGGCCTGACACTTGTTCTCGCACTTAGTTACAGTGCCCGCTGGGAGATCGTTGAAGCCTGCAGGAAGCTCGCCGAGAATGTTAGGAACGGGAACATGAAACTGGAAGAGATTGATGTACACTCGTTTACAGAAGGACTCACCACCACCGGGATACCTGATCCTGAACTGCTAATCCGGACCAGCGGAGAGTACCGGATCAGTAATTTCTTACTTTGGCAGATTGCCTACACCGAACTCTACTTTACACCAACACTCTGGCCTGATTTCACCAAGGAGGAGTTTTTCCGGGCCATCCTGGATTTCCAGAACCGAGAACGTAGATTTGGTCTGACCAGTGAACAGATTACTCAAGTAGAAGCTACCAAGCAGAAACAACCTAAATGAAGCTGAGATCTCTTATCATACTTATTCTGTCAGGGTTGATCTTGCACCCGGTAGTGGCCCAGGTTACGCTTGGCGATATCGAAATTGACTACAACAATCCAAAAGAGTATGAGATTGGTGGAATCACGGTCAGTGGAGTGAAATACCTCGATGGAAATGTCCTGATTATGCTTTCAGGATTGACGGTGGGAGAGCGGATACAAGTGCCGGGTGACCAGATCACCTCCGCTGTCAAGAAGCTCTGGACCCAGGGACTGTTTGAGGATATCCGGATCTCCGTGACCAACCTCATCGGAAATCAGATCTTCCTGGATATCTATTTCCGTGAGCGCCCCCGCCTTTCAAAGTTCTCTTTTACAGGCATTAAAAAATCAGACGCGGATAACATCCGGGATAAGATCCGGCTGGTCAAAGGGGACTATGTGACCGATAACCTGATCATCAAGACCAGGAACATCATAAAAAAATATTACGAAGACAAAGGGTTTCTGAATGCAGGTGTGGCGATTGAACTCAAGAAAGATTCAGCCACAGCCAACCAGGTCACAATGATAATCAACATCAGCAAGAATGGACGGGTGAAGATTCAAAAGCTGGATGTGCATGGCAACGAACATCTTACCAAAGAACAGATCTCGGCTGCCTTCAAAGACACCAAGGAGATGGCCGTGTTTAATCCCATGGATGGGTTGGATAAGATGTTATGGGAATCAGTAAAGGCCGCACTGCGGATCGATTTTCTTGAGATTGCCAGCATTATCGAACAACATATTTTTAGTACCGTGACGATCCGGATCTTCAAGGCATCGAAGTTCATCCCCGACGATTACGAAGAGGACAAGATCAACCTGATCACCAAGTATAACTCCATGGGATACCGGGATGCCCGGATCATTGCCGATACGGTAACACGCAATGACGAGAACACCATCAATGTGGATATCTGGGTGGAAGAGGGACCGAAATATTACATCCGGAAGATCACCTGGGTGGGGAATACCAAATACAACGATCCCTACCTCGCCAGGTTTCTCAAAGTAAAACCCGGTGATGTTTACAACAAGGAGGCACTGGATGCAGCGTTGAGTTATGATCCCAACGGCGGTGACCTCCGCTCGTTATACATGGATGACGGCTATCTCTTTTTTGATGTGGCCCCTGTTGAAGTACGGGTGGAATATGACTCCATCGATCTGGAGATCCGGATGCATGAAGGAAAACAGGCTACAGTCAACAAGGTGACCATAAAAGGGAATACCAAGACGAACGATCACGTAGCGTTACGGGAGATTCAGACCCGTCCCGGACAGCTCTTCAGCCGCGACCGGTTGATCCGCTCACAGCGGCAGCTTGCACAGCTGCGGTACTTCGACGCCGAGAAGCTGGTCCCGAATGTCAACCCCCATCCGGAAGAAGGGACCGTGGATATCGAGTATGTCGTAGAGGAGACTTCCGCCGATCAGATAGAACTATCAGGTGGATGGGGATACGGACGTATCATCGGAACCCTGGGACTCTCCTTTAACAATTTCTCCCTGCGAAACATATTTAATTTCAAGGCTTGGCGACCGATCCCTTCCGGCGATGGCCAGAAGCTGAGCGTCAGGGTTCAGACTTACGGGAAAGGATACTTCAGCTATAGTTTTTCTTTCACCGAGCCATGGCTGGGGGGTAAAAAGCCACTGGCACTCAGTCTCTCCTACGTCCACTCAAAGTATTCCAACGGATTGAACAAAAGCGACTCTCTGTATGGCTATTTCAAGATTGACGGAGTCTCGGTTGGATTGGGGACCATGCTGAGGTGGCCCGATGATTACTTCTCCCTTTACAACAGCATCAACTACTTCAGGTATAATACCCGGAACTACTCCGCGATCTTTACCTTCGGTGGAGGAAACGGAGCTTATAACGCTCTCTCTTACACGATCACATTATCACGAAACTCCATCGACAATCCGATCTTCGCCCGGGCCGGATCCGAAATGGCGCTCACCCTTGAACTTACCCCACCCTATAGCCTCTTCCGCAGCGGAGATGTTGACTATGATACCATGCCGTTCAACGAGCGGTATAAATGGGTGGAATACTATAAAATCAAATTCAAGGGATCGTGGTATATCAACCTCATCGGAAAACTGGTGTTATCACCCCGGATACAGATCGGTTACCTGGGAGCTTACAACTCCAATCTGGGGGTGACTCCGTTTGAACGATTCTACCTCGGAGGCGACGGACTTACCGGGTATAACAACATGGACGGACGGGAGTTGATCGGGATGCGTGGATATGTTAATAACTCACTTACACCAGGTTATCCCAATACGATCGGGGGCACGGTATACACAAAGAATACACTCGAATTACGCTACCCGATTTCTCTGAACCCAAGCGCCACCATCTATGCCCTGGGCTTCCTTGAAGCCGGTAACGACTGGCTGGAATGGAAAGATGTCAATCCCTTTAACCTGTATCGCTCTGTAGGACTGGGGATCCGTGTCTTCCTCCCGATGTTCGGGTTGCTGGGACTGGACTGGGGGTATGGGCTGGATGCAGTACCAGGCGTACCGGGAGCAAATGGCAGCCAGTTCCACTTCTCGATAAACTCGTCGATTGACTAAATAGCGAGGTAGCGAGGTAGCGAAATAGCAAAGTAGCGAAATAGCGAAATTATGATTAACGAATATATATCCAGCATCCAGGATCCAGGATCCAGGATCCATAAATCTTAGCAGCATGAAAAAGATCATTTTAACCATTATCGGGCTGGTGTTTACCACCACAATGCTTCAGGCCCAGAAGTTTGCCTACGTAGATACCAAATACATCCTGGATAACATCCCGGAATATGCAGAGGCGCAGGCTCAGATAGATGAGCTTTCAGTCCAGTGGCAAAAAGAGATAGAGGAAAAATTTGCGGAAGTGGAGAAAAGATACAACGACTACCAGGCACAATCGGTGCTTCTACCCGAAGAGATGAAGGCCAAGAAAGAGCAGGAGATCGTTGACCTGGAACGGGAAGCGAAAGACCTGCAGCGGAGGTATTTCGGGAAGGAGGGGGAGTTATTCAAAAAACGTCAGGAACTGGTCAAGCCGGTTCAGGAAAAGATCTACAATGCCATCCAGCAGATAGCCGAGGATTACAACTATGCCGTGATTTTTGACAAGGCTGGAAGTCTCACCATGATGTATGCGAATCCCAAGTACGACATCAGCGACGATGTCCTGGATCAGCTGGGTGCTGCCATGGGTTCCCGCACCCGAAGCCAGTCGTCAGGGACCCGCACGCAACCGTCGGGGACCCGTACTCAACCGTCGGAGGAGCGAGTCAAACCCTCGGAAGGTGACCGAAAATAAACGGTAGCGACAATATGTACCTAATTATATTTTTTCTAATTTTGCGAACCAAAAACCCTCAAACCATATTTAAAAGAAAACAATGAAAAAATTAGCAAAGATCTTAGCCATAGTAGCGCTTTTCGTTGGTATTACGTTCCATTCCCAGGCTCAAACCCAGGCCCCTTTAAAAATTGGATATGTTGATTTCAACACCCTGCTGCAAGCCATGCCAGGTATTGATTCCGTACGAACCGCACTCCAAACATACCAGGGGACGCTCACTGACCAGATGGACCAGATGCGTATGGAGTTTGAGAACAAGTATCTCGATTATCAGTCTAAAGCAGCCGGGATGTCCGATATCATTAAGCAGAACAAAGAGCAGGAACTCCAACAGCTACAGGATCGAATTGATGCCTTTCAGACAAAAGCCCAGCAGGATCTTCAAACCAAGCAACAGAAACTCCTTCAACCTCTGATCGATAAAGCCAGGAAGGCGATAGAGGTAGTAGCCACTGAAAAGGGATATACGTATGTACTGAATGCCATCGAAGATGTGGTGCTTTTTTCAACACCGGCCCATAACCTCCTTCCTGCCGTAAAACAAAAACTGGGGATTGAGTAAGAAGAGTTTTTAATCAGCTTTTCAACTTTCGTAGGTCAAGGGAATAGTGCAATCCCTTGTTCTCTTTGCGTTCGATAGCCTGTTTGATCACCAGGTATGCCACATTGATCATGTTCCGCAGTTCACACAGACGCGGCGTGAGGATGGACTTGTTGTAGAGATCTTCTGTTTCGTCATAGAGCAGGTTAAGGCGGTCAAGGGCCCGCTGCAAGCGGAGGTTGGATCGAACAATGCCCACATAGCTGCTCATGATCGCCTGCAACTCTTTCTGCGACTGTGTGATCAGGATCATCTCTTCCGTAAGTACCATCCCTTCTGCATCCCAGTCAGGGATCGAATTACAGTGATCGATATGTGAAAGACGTTCAATGGCATGATGACTGGCCCGGTGAGAGAAGACCATCGATTCAAGCAAGGAATTCGAAGCCAGCCGGTTGGCACCATGCATACCGGTGCTTGCACATTCGCCGGATGAGTATAGATTCCGGATGGTAGAGCGGCCAAATTCATCGGTTTTGATCCCTCCGCAGATGTAATGGGCTGCCGGAACAACCGGGATCAGATCGCGTGAAATATCTATTCCAAGACTCAAACACTTGGCGTAGATCCGTGGGAACTGTCGAATAAGATCATTTTTATTCAGATGCCGGCAATCGAGGTAGACAAAGTCCTCACCGCTGATTTTCAGCTCATTGTCAATGGCTCTTGCCACGATATCACGGGGAGCAAGGGAGAGGCGGGCGTCGTAATTCTGCATGAAATCCTTCCCGGAGTAATCTTTGAGGATAGCCCCAAATCCACGCAGTGCTTCGGTGATTAAACAGGAGGGACGTTCCTGCGGATTAAATAGTGCTGTTGGATGGAATTGTACAAACTCCATGTTTTCAATCACCCCTTTGGCACGGTATAACATCGCGATCCCATCACCGGTGGAGATGGTAGGATTGGTGGTGTTGCTGTAAATGTTGCCGGCCCCTCCGGTAGCTAAAAGCGTTACCTTGGCAAGGATGGTGTCAACGTGGTTGGTTTTTGGATTGAGCACATACACTCCGTAACAGGTAACATCTGAAGTCCGGATGTTTACCTCTATGCCCAGGTGATGCTGTGTGATGATATCAATGGCGTAATGGTTCTCCAGTACTTCGATCTTCGGATGCTTCCTTACCTGGTCGATCAGCGTATCCTCAATCTCCTTTCCGGTGCTGTCTTTGTGGCGTAATACACGATACTCGGAGTGACCTCCCTCTTTGGCCAGATCGTAATGTCCTGACTCGTCTTTATCAAAATTGGTTCCCCATGAGATCAACTCCCTGATCCGGTCGGTAGACTCCATGATGGTGAACCGTACGATCTTTTCGTTGCAGAGTCCGTCTCCCGCGATGATGGTATCCTGGATGTGCTTTTCAAAGGTGTCGGGGGTGTGCATGACCGCTGCAATCCCTCCCTGGGCATAGCTGGTGGCGGTGTCATCCATCTTCTGCTTGGTGACGATGCATACCTTCCCATGTTCTGCCACTTTGAGAGCAAAAGTGAGGCCGGCTATTCCCGACCCGATGACCAGAAAATCAACATGGGTTCTCATAGTTATCCTCAGATATCGAGAAGAACCTGGTACAGATCCTCCCCGGCTGTTA
>JBDROF010000113.1:0-13425 GCA_043810345.1 Bacteroidota bacterium
AAATAATCATACCCCTTGTTCCTGAGCATCTCAATATTGTCATCGCTGGCAATACCCGCATCCATTACCACGATTGGCTTGCGTAAAACACAGGATGTCTGGGCGCTCAACGTATCCACCATGGTCTCCAATGTCTTGCAATCGGAAGTGTTCCCCTCGAATATGTTTGAATACTTCAGGAATCCTTCCCTGTTTATTACTACCGCCAAAACCACTATTTTAGCATCAGACCGTTTTTCTTTGCTGCGACCGAACCGGGCTATCTTACTCGCTTGCATCCGGCCTTCAAAATAGGTGTTGGTCAGATCATATAAAATAATCGTATCCTCTAAATCGAATAATTCATTGGTGCATTTTGACAGGTGTTTCTCCAGTTGTGGCTTTATCGAGTATAGCTTATGCGATATCCCATACAGCAAGTCTTTCGTTATGCTATCCTTATCATAATTGGTAATCTCGCATATTGCCGAGTTGTCCTTGATCAGGGATACTGTCTTTAATTCTGAGGCGGGAAACACAGCCCTGCTTATGATGTGTGTGGTAGCTAACGATATGGCTTCTTCATTCCAGTTTTGCTTTCGTAAAAAATTCCCTATTCCCAACTGGTCAAACGCTTGCTTGCACAACCACTCGGCGCCGATCTCCCTTGCGTCCTTATTCTTTATGGTTGACATGTCAATGGTTTCCCAATCCCCGTTTCGCTGGGTTACATCATATCGCCCTCTTACCTTTATATCAGCATAAAAATGTTGTGCCAATTCCTCTACTTTCTCATCGATCAATCCTAAAGGCAAGAGCCCCCCTCTTCCTGTTATCATCTCCTCAACCCTTGAGGCAAGTAACTTTTTTTGTTCCACTGTTTCAAGTTCTTCCAACTTGCCAAATCCGATTATTGTACGATGGCGTATGTTCCCATTCAATCGATAACTTTCACACAGCCTGTATATGGTGTAGCGCTGTTTTGTCGTTTGGTTGTATTTTGAAAACGGTTTGATAAACATGCAGCAATATTACGCCGTAACAAGTTTAATGTCAATAGGCTGGGTAGGTCTACATTGAGAAATCGCATATTCCATAAAACCATCACCACTGATTACTAATTCAATACATTTTGCCCGCTTTCAGATTGTTGATAATTATATG
This sequence comes from Bacteroidota bacterium, assembly GCA_043810345.1. GTDB lineage: Bacteria > Bacteroidota > Bacteroidia > Bacteroidales > FEN-979 > QYOJ01. The sequence continues at coordinate 1,144 of JBDROF010000113.1, forward strand.
GGTTATCAACCGAATTTTTATATGCTGAGCCTCTTTTAGCTGCAATGTGGGTTAAGAACCTATTAACCCGGAATTAAAAACGAATTAGAAACCGGTTGTCAATGCTCTCTTGTGTATCTTTGTTCCCGACACCAACCCATTATGAAGATATTACTGGTTGAAGATGATAAGAAGGTAGCCTCATTCATCAACCGGGGGCTCTCTGAACAGCTGTTTCACGTCGACATTGCACGGGATGGCCTGGAAGGGGATCTGATGGCACGGCAGGATGATTACGACCTGATACTTCTGGACATCCTGCTACCAAAACAAAGTGGCATTGAGTTGTGTAAGATCATCCGTAGCCGCGATTATAAAGTGCCGATTCTGATGCTCACCGCCCTGGGGAGTACGGATGATAAAGTGACCGGACTTGATGCCGGAGCTGACGATTATCTCGTTAAACCATTCGAATTCAAGGAATTATTAGCGCGGGTCAAAGCATTGCTACGCCGCCGGGATGAAACAACACAAGCCACGCTACTCAAATTCGAAGGGATTGAAATGGATACCCGGGCTAAAACCGTTTTCCGGGACGGGATCAAGATCAATCTGACAGCCAGGGAGTTCAAACTCCTGGAATACCTGCTCAGAAACCGCGGCAGGGTGGTTTCGAGGATCGACATTGAGGAGCAGGTCTGGGATTTCTCATTCGACCACGGAACCAACGTGGTGGATGTCTATATGAACTTCCTCCGGAAGAAAATCGATAAAAATTTTGACCGGAAACTGATCCATACGGTAGTGGGAATGGGTTTCATCCTGAAAACCCCCGACTGATATGAGCCTCCGGTTCCGGATCACCCTGCTGTTTGTGGTCATTGTTGCCATACTCCTTGCCATATTCTCTATTTATGTCTACTATGTTACCGTAAGCATACGAACAAATGCATTCTACGACCGCTTGTGGGAAAGGGTTGATATCACAACGCAGATCCTGAATGAATCGGGCAGCATCGACCTTGACAGCATCCAGCCCTCCTTACGCAATAAATACTGGACAACCCTTCCGGAAGAGGAGATCATCATCTTTAAAAGCGATAAAAACTTTTTCTATATTAATGAATACTTCCCCGTCCAGTTCGATTATTCCCGGATTCGCAAATCGATCGATCAGGGTCAGGAGGTGGAGATGCAGATCGGAGTACGGCAGTTTGTCGGTTACACGAAGATGATTGGTAATCAGTACTCCGATATCATTGTCTCGGCCTTTGACAAGAATGGCAGGCGATTGCTTAATAACCTTAAGATCACTATCATCACAGCCTACCTGGCCTCCATCCTGCTGATCATCCTGCTGGGACTCTATTTTTCCAGAGAGACCTTTTCTCCGATTGCAAAAATCATCAATGCAGCCGAACAAATCAGCGGAAGCGGATTGCATTTAAGGGTTCCTACTCCAAAGGGGAAAGGCGAACTGGTTAAACTGGCCAATACCATAAACGAATCACTCACCCGGATTGAAACCGCCTTCCAGATGCAGAAAAGCTTTGTGTCTCATGCTTCCCATGAACTAAGAACGCCTGTCACCGCATTCACAGGGGGGTTGGAACTTGCTCTTATGAAGGAAAGAAGCCCGGACGAATACCGGGCTGTGATCTCTTCTGCGCTTGAGGATGGCCGCCGGTTGTCGCACCTGATCGATCAGTTACTGCTCTTTGCACAAACTACAGGAGCCCAGGAAGTACATGCCAGGCAAAAGCTCCGGATGGATGAATTGCTTCTGGACCTGCTTGAAAAGATGAGTAAGAAACCATATCATCGCGAAATAGAGTTTTTACTTGATGAAACAGAAATGGATGAGCAAAACCTGGTGATTGAGGGAAATGATCAACTACTTACAATTGCCGTGGGAAACGTTCTTGATAATGCGCTCAAATACTCACCCAAAGGAAGCCAGGTATCGGTGAAACTGATCCCCGGGACCCTGTACATTACAGTATGCATTCAAGACTACGGCCAGGGAATCTCTTCCGGAGATATGGAACATATTTTCGAGCCATTTTACCGGTCGGAAAAGGCACTGACGGTTCAAGGGTTCGGGATCGGATTGTCGCTTGCTCGCCGCATTATTGAGATGCACCATGGGATCCTGGAGATACAAAGCGAGATGAAAAAAGGAACCACCGTCTGCATCAGGCTTCCGATCCTTCAGGAGTCCCTTCTATAATGGGATTTTAATTTCCCGTTAAAGAGATTTTAATTTCTCACCACTACCTTTGCCGCAAATGATTAGATCATGTGCGGAATTTCCGGCTTCTATGATATCACACTCCCAGCATTACAGGCATGCCTGATCGCATCCCGGATGCTTGACCGGATCAGGCACCGGGGACGTGACAACGAGGATCTCTTTTCTGATCCACCCATCACCCTAGCGCATAACCGGCTGGCCATCATAGATCTTAGCCGGGAGGCCGACCAGCCTATGGAGTACCGGGATGCTGTGATGGTACTCAACGGTGAGATCTATAATTACATGGAACTCCGGGAAACCCTGATCAGCAAAGGGTATCGGTTCTCGACCCAATCCGATACGGAAGTTGCGCTGGCCTCCTATCACGAATGGGGGGAATCCTGTGTCGATCACTTTACAGGCATGTGGGCCTTTGCCATCTGGGACAAACGAACGAGACGTCTTTTCTGCAGTCGCGACAGGTTTGGGATCAAACCGTTTTATTATATCTTCCAGGATAACAAATTCTATTTTGCCTCGGAGTATAAAGCCCTGAAAAGCACTCCTTTATTCACCAACGAGATCAACGAAAAGCAGGTTGTCCGCGGAATTCAGCTTGGTTGGCTTTTCTATGAAGACGAGACCTATTTCCGTTGTATTCAGAGACTTCCGGCAGCCAGTAACCTGACCTATGACGGTAAGAGCCTTTCCATATATCAGTACTGGGATCTGGACCTGACAAAAAAAAGCAACCTGACGTTTGAAGAAAGGCGTCTTGAATTACGCCGCCTCTTTTTTGAATCGATCAGGCTTCATCTGCGAAGCGATGTCAGAATCGGCACCTGCTTAAGCGGTGGAATCGACAGCTCTTCTGTGGTATCAGCCATAAGCACGCTCTTTCCGGAGCAACCCATTGATACCTTCACGATTTACTATGATGGGAGCAATGATGTGGATGAACGGAACTGGGTATACGAAGTGGCGGCAAAATATCCCAACATCCATCCCCACTATTATCTGCCGAAAGAATATGAAATTCTGGATGCTTTTGAAGAGACCCAGTTTTATGCTGATGTTCCGATAGCCAGTTCGTCACCCGTTTCGCAGTACCTGCTAATGAGGATGGCCTCCCGGGAGGGTGTAAAAGTGCTTCTGGACGGGCAAGGTGCAGATGAGTTTCTGGCCGGGTACATGCACTCGTTCGACAGACTGATCGGGGAAATGATCCATGATTACAAATGGATCGAGGCGTTTCGCATGCTGCTTTACCATAAATTGATTCACAAGCAGCCTTTCAGTGCGTTGGGTTACCTACTGATGAAAGGCATCCTGGCGAGTGTAAAAGATGAGCAGGAGATGTATATCCTGGCCTTCAGGCACAAGCAAAAACAGATCACTAAAAACCTGCATAGAAAGCCCCCGTTTGAGATCCTATCCCACCAAATGGCCACCCGCTTCGACGAGTTTCTACACGGACTGGTCTTTACCACAAGCCTGCCTAGCCTGCTCCATTATGAAGACCGGAATTCGATGGCCTTCTCTATTGAATCAAGGGTGCCTTTTCTGGACCACCGGCTGGTGGAGTTCGCTTTTACACTTGATAATCAGGACAAAATCAACAAAGGAGTTACCAAATATATCCTTCGCGAAGCCATGAATGGTTCCCTTCCTAACGCCATTTATCACAGGCATGATAAAAAAGGATTTGTTACTCCCGGAGAGGACAAATGGTTGCGCGGTCCGCTTAGATGCCTGCTGGATATCGATCTGAAGCGACTGGAATTCATCAATCCCAGGGTAGTGAAACAGGTTGTGGAAAGATACAAATCCGGAGGGAATAACAGCACCCTGGTATGGCGACTGGCAACGCTGAACCATTGGCTGAAGAATATTTAAGAAGAATTGCCATCATTGCGCATCATTGCCAACTACGATGATGGGATTGTGAAGACAAAGGTGCTGCCCTTGCCTTCTTCGCTTTCAGCCCAGATTTTTCCTCCGTAAGTTTCGACGAACTCTCTGCAAAGGACTAATCCTAAACCGGTTCCGGTTTCGTTGGAGGTTCCCAAACGACGGAATCCTGAATCGATCTTGAACAGAGAATCCAGATCTGATTTTGAGATTCCAATACCCTGGTCAACAATTGCTATTCCAATAAAACCAGCAGGTACTTTTTCCGAGTCTGATGAGGAAACCCCACAGATCCTGATCGTAGTATCGAAAGGTGAAAATTTCATCGCATTGGAGATCAAATTTCGCAAAATCGTTTTGATCATGTTCTCATCTGCAAAAACAGTCATATTATCGGGGATTTCAATTTTTACCCGGATCCCCTTTTTCTCCAGGCTCAATTTGTCAATATTGAGTATCTCAAAAACCATGAGTCCGATATCCAGGGACTCGGGATGAAATTCAATGCTTCCCAACTGGATCCGTGACCAATCCAGCAGGTTTTCCAACAGTTTATATACATTGGACAGGCCATCGACAACGCGCTGTATATAATTCAGGTGTTGTTCTGCCGAGGAGTTATGGTACTCATCCTGTAATAAATTTGAAAACCCAAGGATGGAACTAAAGGGACTTTTCAGGTCATGGGCTATGATGGAAAAAAATTTATCCTTCTGCGAATTAAGTTCCCTTAGCTTGCTTTCTGACTCCCGAAGGCGGGTTTCCACAAGACTTCTTCTGTTTGATTCTATCTCCAGTTGATCCAGCATTTTATTCAGTGATGCGGCAATGGAACCAATCTCATCATGAAAATATACAGGAACCCTTTCTTTCATAACGCCCCTGGTCCGGTTTACCATGACTTTCTTCATAGCTTTTGCAGGGATGAGAACATACCTGCGGATGAGAAGATAGATAAATACAGCGATTAAAATCGTGGATAAAGCTAAACCCATTGTCATCACGAAAACCACCCGCAACAACTCATGAATTTCTTTTCCGTACGTTGCAACCAGGTATCCGTGAAAAATCCAAAAGGCAAGTCCAAACACCAGGAACGAAATGGATATCAGTGGAAGTAGTATTTTTAGCTTCAGGGATAATTTCACCGAAACTGGAAATACTTTCCTCATGCTGATTAAGTTTTGCTGACGCCCTGGTAACAGGTTCCTGGAGGATAATATCTTGTACCAGGATCAGATTGACCAAAAGTAATCAATTTATTTGCACACTCAACTCCAGCCACCTCTCCCCTTTTTTCTCCAGTTCTTGGAGGATGACAGCAAACCGTTTGGATTTGCCATGAAGTTCATCCGTGGTAAGAGTGCCGGAATTCAGAGAGACCTCGATCGAGTTCTTCTCGGATTCCAGTTCCCCCAATTCCCGTTCCAGCACTTCCAGTTCCTGCTTCTCTTTGAAGGTGAGCTTCCCGGAGATAGCGGGTCTGGGTTCGGGTTTTACAGGGAGGACAGGTTTCGTTCCGGCTTTCATTTTCCGTTTACGTCGTTCTCGATCCTCCCGGTATTGGGTGTAGTTTCCCGGAAAATCTTTCACCACTCCATCTCCTTCAAATACAAAGAGGTGATCCACGATCTTGTCTAGAAAATAGCGGTCATGGGTGACAACCAACACGCAACCGTTGAATGATTCGAGGTACTCTTCGAGTACGTTGAGGGTAAGGATGTCGAGGTCGTTGGTCGGCTCGTCGAGGATCAGGAAATTGGGACTTCTCATCAACACGGTGACAAGGTAAAGCCGGTGTTTTTCCCCACCACTAAGTTTGTAAACAGGTTGATGATGCACCGGGTAGGGAAACATAAAGTAGTTCAAAAAAGCTGCCGCAGAGATGGTATCGCCACTCCCCAGTTTAACAACATCGGCAATCTCCCTCACCACGTCAATCACTTTGGTCTCGGGGTTAAAGGAGATGCCCTTCTGGGTATAGTAGCCAAACTGAATGGTCTCCCCTTTTTTGACCGATCCCTTCAAGGGCTTCAGTTTGCCTGTAATAAGATCCAGGAAGGTCGTCTTTCCGGTACCATTATTTCCGACGATGCCTATCTTCTCATACCGTTTAAAGGTGAATGTGAATCCTTTCAGCATGGGCAACTCCCCCCAGGAGAAGGAGAGATCATGTACCTCCAGGATCTTCTTCCCCATCCGCCGGCCCTCGATATGGATCTTCATCCGTTCTTCAGGCACCTTTCGATCAGCTTTCTCTTTTAACTCGTGGTAGCTGTCGATACGGGCCTTTGCCTTGGTGGTGCGGGCTTTCGGCATGCGCTGCATCCACTCCTGCTCTTTCCTGAGCAGGTTCTGAGCCTTCTCCGTCTCTTTGGTCAGGATATCCAGCCGGTCAGCCTGTTTCTCCAGGAAGTAGTAGTAGCTCCCCCGGTAGCGATGGATCCCTGAATGATCCAGTTCCAGGATCTCATTGCATACACGGTCCAGGAAGTAGCGGTCGTGGGTCACCATCAGAAAGGTGATTCTCCGTTGCGACAGGTACTCCTCCAGCCATTCAATCATCTCCACATCGAGGTGGTTGGTTGGCTCGTCGAGGATCATGAAGTCTGGTTCGGTGATCAGGACCTTGGCCAGGGCTACCCGCTTCTGTTGTCCGCCCGACAGCTCACCGATCCGGCTGTCGAGGTCAGGGATCTGAAGCTGCGACAAAATCTGCTTGATCCGTACTTCATACTCCCAGCCGTTAAGGGCATCCATCCGCTCTATCGCCAGCTCAATTTCCTCTTTGTGCTCATTCCGGATCGCCTGTTCATAGCGATAAATTGCCTTCAACACCTCATTCGTGGTCGTATACACCTCATTGAAAACGGTATGCGAAGCGGTCAGGTCAGGCTCCTGCTTCAGGTATCCCAGCGAGGCTTTATTAAAGAGCTTGACAACGCCTCCATCCGAAGGTTCCAATCCGGAAATGATGTTCAGCAGACTGGTCTTTCCGGCTCCATTCCGGGCAATCAAGGCTACTTTCTGAAACTGGCTGATCACAAAAGAGATATCCTCGAAGAGCACGTTATCGCCATAGCTTCGGGAAAGGTGATCGACGGTGAGGATGGTGGACATGGAGGCGGATTCAGCGTTTGCAAAGGTAAGGGTTTCAGGGATACGCGATGCGCGATACGGGATACGGGATCAAGGATGCAGGATGCAGGATGCAGGATGCAGGATGACGGATGATTGGATGATTGGGTTTTTTCCGACGGTGATTTTCCCGCTCTCACCGGGCAGAACACGGGGTTCATCGAAAAAGAACAAAATAGCCTCTGTTCATTGTAACGTAAGGAGTGGTTTTCCGTCCTATGTTTCAGAAACGCAAAAAATAAAAAGCCATGAAAACAATCATTCTTATCATAACCATTTTCAGCTTTCAGGTCACCACCATGTTCAGTGGAATACCCGTAACTAACAATTCTGTGAAAGCAACCGATGAGGCGGTTTGCCCTGAATGTCCTTCTCTCACTCCTGTAGTTCCCATGGAGGCAGATTTTAACGATACATTGATCCCGGTCAACATCAACGGGACATCCTTTGCTCCCGAGGTTCCTGCTGAGGCTGATTTTTCGGACACGTTATAATCCCCTGCAGATACCAGATATCCGATACCCAATTCGTCAAAAGATAATTGATATTTTTATGTAATATTTTGTGATAGTTATCATTATATGATAACTTTGGGTGAAAATTCCTCCCAACATGAAAATTCTTATAATTGGATTTCTGGCATTTTTTGGCTGGTCGGCGCTGTCAACTTATATCTATGTATGTAAGATAAAAGGATTGTGTCATGAACCGGAAGCTGTCGAAATCGTCTCGGTCAACAATAACGATGTCATCGCCGATGACACCTTGCATCAGCCGTTAGTGCCGGAACAAGCAGTAATCCCTGAAAACCTGATCATCTACTTTGCATTTGGCAACTCTGAATTTAATCCTGATGCAGAGACAGACAAGTACTGTGATGAATCCACTGCTTACCTGGATCAAAATTCACAAGCCAGGCTCATTATCACAGGCTACACCGATGCAATCGGTTCCAATGAGGATAATCAGGCTCTGGGTTATCGGCGGGCTCAAAGTATACAGCATTATTTTGAAAGCAAGGGCATACCTGCAAATAAGATCATAATAGAATCTAAGGGCGAGAAAGAGCCTGCTGATGATAATATGATGCCAACAGGAAGAGCAAATAACAGGAGAGCAGAAATATCGATAAAAAAATAACATCATGAGCATTTTACTGATTCTTTTAGCGCAAACAAAAAGCGATGCAACCATTGAAATACTGTTGTTATTACTGGTTGCTGCAATCATTGGGTACATCACTGCCTGGCTTTATTATAGGTCGATTTATGCAAAGAGAATTAAAGCTATTGAATCCGAAAGGGATGAAGCATTGCTTCATACTACCCAACGCAAACCCAGTCTGGATTACAAAAGCTTTGGAGGAGCTTCAGGGGCAGAAAAGGATGACCTGAAAATAATCAAAGGGATTGGTCCTTTTATTGAGGAAAGACTGCATGCATTAGATATTTTTACGTTCAGACAGATCAGTAATTTCACTGAACAGGATATTGCGGCGGTTCGTGATGCCATTGAGTACTTTGAAGGCAGGATTGAAAGGGACGATTGGGTCGGACAAGCCAAGGAGCTTGTGCATAGTAAAGATAAAAGGACAAGCAACTAATCAGGAAAAAAATCAAGGTTTGAGCGGTAAATGGGAATCGAACCCACGACCCTTAGCTTGGGAAGCTAATGCTCTGCCATCTGAGCTATTACCGCGATTACCTGGCAAAAATAACGAAAAACCATTCTGCTTTTATATCTTTGCAGGAAAATATTCCGATGCCGTTTCCGAATCTTATGATCCTTGTAACCTTTATCCTCTTATGGATCTCCTTTTTTATATGGGGCGCCCGGTACCGGGGGAAAGGAATAAAATTCTGGGGAAAACCCACCATTGACAACAGGTACTTCCTTTCAGGCAAGATCTGTCTCTTCAGCTCCTGGGCTTTGCTACTTCTAAAGGCAATGCTTCCCGAATGGACCTGGAATCCGGTGCCGGAAGGGGTAGCCTGGTTTGCCGCATTACTCAATTGCGCCGGGAGTGTGATCATGCTGGTCGCATTCTTTCATCTAGGCTCTTCCATAAGGGTCGGACTGCCTGAGACCGACACAACCCTCCAAACAAGTGGCATATATAGTCTCAGCAGGAATCCAATCTACCTCGGGATTTTCCTGATCTGCATCGCCTCCTGCCTCTTTTTTCCCAACCCTGTCAACATCGCCCTTACCGTCTACGGAATGTATATGCACCACAGGATCATCGTGGCTGAAGAGAAGTTCCTGGCAAACCGCTTCGGAAAAGCTTGGGAGGATTACACGTCTAGGGTCAGACGATACCTCTAAGGACGTGGGACGTGGGACGTGGGACGTGGGACGAAGGACGTAAGACGTGAAAGGTAAGAGGTAACTGGCATCCAGCATCCAGGATCTAGGATCCAACATCATTGTCATTGAGAGGAGCGCAGCGACGAAGCAGCAGCATCTAGTAATCCCTCCACCTCTTTCTCAGTCTTCAGGAGTTTTTCCTTGCAGAACCGGATCAGCTCCTTGGCCCTTTTCACTTTTACACTGAGTTTATCGACCGAAATGGTCTCATCCTCGAGTTCACGTATAATGGCTGTCAGTTCTGCCATGGCAGAATCGTATGTCTCCTCTTTTTTCATGTATCTACGGTGCTTTTTATGGTTCCGGATGCCAGTTCGGTGAGAATCCTCTCCCCGGCAGAAACGTCTGATGCCTCTTTCAGAATACGGCCATGAAGATCGTAGGTCATGCTAAACCCACGACGCAATACCTGCTTCGGATCAAGATGCCTGATCTCGCCCTCCAGCGTTGAAAGATAGGCCTTCTGTGAAGAAAAAATGTGGGTAGCCAGCAACCGGAGGGTCTTCCCCTGATGCTCCAGGTCGCTTTGCTGCCTCCGGATAAAGGCGCTGGTGATAGCGGTCAAAGCCTCCGATAAGTGCAATAGCTTGTTTTGTTCATTGTAGAAGAGCTCTTTGACGAGATCCCGAAGATCTGTTTCTGCCTCCAGCAATTTTTCATAGACCTTGTCCAACCGTGCAAGCAGGTCATAGGCCACCTCAGTGGGGGTGATCCGGTTCAGGGCTGCCACCATCTCCACCACGGTTTCATTGGTAGAATGACCTATTCCTGTTACAACGGGAAGCGGAAAGGTACAGATATCCCTGGCCAGTTCATAATTGTCAAAACAGGTGAGCCCAATCTCGTCCCCTCCGCCCCGGATAATCGCCACAAGATCGAAACAAGATGCCGGATACCCGATACCGGGTTCCCGATTCTGGGTCTGGGATCCGGGATCCGGGATCCGGGATCTTTGAATTTCATCGTTGAACGTGGCTATACTGATTAGTTGGCCTCGTATCGAATCCACCGCTTTATCCCCCTGGAGCAACGCCGGGAAGAGGGTGATCTCAAACCGGTATGGTACATGGTGGTTCCTGATTACCTGGAGAAAATCGAGGTACCCTTTGCTGGTCTCGGCTGAGATGACAGCAATACGCAACGGAAGAGTGGGAACCGGGAGTTGTTTATTCAGGTCAAACAAATTTTCCCGGCTCAACTGCTCTATGGTCAGGGTCTTTATACGTGAAAGTTCTCCCAGGGTAAAGGAGGGTTCCACATCACTAATCCATAAAGAGAGCCCGTAGGTGGCATGAAAATTAAAACGGGCCAGGAATAAGATCTTCAACCCCTCCTGGAATGACTCTTTGGTTACCCGTTCAAATTTTTCACGGATATCCGGAAAGTCGTTGGCCCAGATGATTCCACGCATCTGAGCCTTTGTCACACCATCCTCTTTTTCAACAAGGTCAAGGTATACATGACCACTACGGGGGTAGATATTCAGCTTGGTTATCTCCGCCTGAACCCAAACCTGGTCAGGAAATGTACGGTAGATCGCAAAACGGAGACTTTCCGCCAGTTGTGAAAGTGAATAGATCGTAAAATCCCTGCTTTGAGAATCCATCATCCGGATAAAAACTCAAAGGTCGGAATAATTTCAGAGTTACCGTAAACTTGATTTTCTGTATATTTGTTCTAATTTAGCTAACCAATACGATGTAAATTCCATGACTGACCTATCTGATAAAACGATTCTTCTGGTAGATGATGACAAGGATTTCTGCTTCCTGATCAGGATGATGCTGAAAAAAACAAACGTTCTTCTTCATTTTGCCTACAACGGGGAGGAAGCCATTCGCTTCATGGAACACCATGCAGACAAACCGTTAGACCTGATCCTTCTCGATATCCAAATGCCTCTGATCAGCGGTTATACCGTGATTGAGGTGTTGAAAAAGAAATACCCCCAGATTCCTGTCCTGGCGGTTACTGCTTTTGGCATGACCGGAGAACGTGAAAAATGTCTCAGATTAGGCTTTGACGAGTACCTTCCGAAGCCGTTTGAAGACAAAGACCTGATTGCACTAATCGATCGTTTCCTCCATCAGAGTAAATGAAAGAGAATCTAAGCATATGAATAAGCGTATATTGAGTTTCAAGTATGCTTTCCGCGGGCTGGTTCATCTTTTCAAGGGGCAGCCAAATGCGTGGATTCATCTGTTTGCGGCTGTGGGTGTACTTATTGCTGGTTTCCTGTTTCACATTTCTGCGTCCGAATGGATCTTCATCACCTTCGCGATCGGCTTGGTATTCAGTACCGAGCTTTTCAACTCAGCCATGGAAGAACTCGTCAACAAGGTCTCCCCTGAACAACACCCAATAGCAGGTAAGATCAAAGATCTTTCGGCCGGGGCTGTTCTGGTTGCAGCCATCACTGCCGCCATCATCGGAGGCATTATCTTTATACCGAAATTTTATTAATCATAATTTCGCTACCATCACCCCATCACCCCATCACCCCATCACCACATCACCACATCACCCCATCACCACATCACCATATGATACTAATAGCTGACAGCGGCTCCACCAAGACCTTATGGGCGATTGTACAGCGTGGAAAAATGGAGAAAGTGACCCAGACCCAGGGGTTGAATCCCTACTTTACC
>JBDROF010000114.1:0-2965 GCA_043810345.1 Bacteroidota bacterium
GGACGTACTTCTGCTTTAACTCCAGTTTGATATCTTTGCCTATGAGGGCCTTGACTTCGTGTAGCAGCATGGTGCACCGGGTCATTGCAAGGAGTCCCGAGAACCCGGGACGACGAGTCAATCCGTCCGCTGCTCTACGATCATCTTTTTCGTCACCTTACTGTCGGTGAAGGTGACTGTGTAGAAGTATACACCGGGGCGAAGGCCACTGGTGCTGATCGTAAAACAGTGGTTTCCGGCTGTGCAGATTCCTTTGGAGAGGGTCTCAACGCGCTGACCCATCAGGTTGGTCACCTCAAGTTCAAGTGTGCCTGATTGTGTCAGGTTTACATTTACCGTAGTATGATCGGTGACAGGGTTCGGGTAGTTCTGGGAGACGTGGAAAGCGTGTTTCTGCTCCTTGTCAGTTCCTACAGGGAAGAGGATATCCATCTTTGAGGGTTTCATGAATTTAATGTAGTTTTCCCCGATCGCTACCTGGCCCTGGGCTCCACTTGCGCCATTGAGGGCTACTCCACCGTACTCATCTTCCTGGAAAATCAGGTAGAGGTAATCGTCGGTGTTCCAGGAAACACTGGGGTAAACACATTCACTCCAGGTGTAGAGAAAATCGGATGTGAGGTCAATCAGGCTCGTGGTCCAGGAGGCCCCGTAATCAGACGATCCGCGGGTATAGATGTGACGCAGCAGATAGTCGTCAGGATCGGTATTCATCGTCATCCCTGACCATGCGACAAAAACGAAATCATCTTCATCAACTGTAATGGCGGGTTGACTGGTCATGGAATTATAGTAATAGGCGATCTGGGAATTATTCACATAAAAAACATTGGTATCGGTCACCCAGCCGATCATCGTGCCATTATTGTACAGCTCATCCCAATCCAGCACTTCGGGAAGCTGGGGCATATCCTCATTCCAATAGATAAGGCCATCACTTTTTGGGACCCAGTAAGTGGCTCCGGATGCATCCCCGCTAGCATACATTATTCCTGAGGCAATATGAGCTTTTCCATAGTTATCCAGAGCCAATGCCATGGTTCCGTCTGGTCCCAGGAAGGTGCCGGTGGTATCTCCCCCGTTCCATAAGTTATAGGGGCAGGGCCACGCCACAATCTTTTCCCAATCCACTCCATTGTTATAGGATTTCATGATGGCAAGATCCCTCCAGGAGTCACCGAACCCAAAGGCCAGGGTATCGCCTTTGGGTTGCGCCCAGTTATACATATCGGCAGTAAAACCGATGTAATCGGCCGAAGTCATCCCTTCGATCACCCGGTGCTGGATATCCCAGGTAGCGCCACCATCCAGGGAACGGTAATACAGTAGCGCATAAGGCGTCAATCCCTGGTAAGAGGTATAAGTCAGGCAGATAATATGGACATACATGTTGTTGGGACCGTTGGTGACCACGCGCGGCCAGGAGATGTCAACGGCTCCGGCCGGGCCGGCAAGAATCGCTTCGTTCCAGGCTCCGGTGCCTTTCGTTTCCCGGGTCATGATAAACAAACCGTCAAGCATGTGGTGGGTCACCACAATTTCTCCGTTTGGTCCCCAGGGGGCATAGGATGGCCAACCCGATTTGGAGGATTCAATCCGTGATACGGGTGGCGGCCCCCAGGCGGTACCATCGTAAAAGTTGGTTCCTGTCCCGCGATCACTGAATGCATCGGTATGCGACATCATGGTGACCGCTCCAACGGTTCCATCCGGGTAAAGATGGATCCTGTTTTCACTGGAGCCATTGGACTGCAGATCGTAACGGGTGATCATCAACACAGGATCCTCCAGGATTGATTTATTGAGGATTGTTGGGTTAACCGGCATCTGGCCGATTCCGTTTTCTCCCTTCTGGCTCAGAATGGGTTTCAACACGCTGAAGCTTTTCGCCTGTTCCCGCGCGCCCGATGAAACCTGGGCCTGCAGACCTCCTGCCAAAAGCAGGAAGCTAACTATTAAGCAACAAATAGCAAATTTTTTCATGGTTTTCATTTTGGTTTAACAAATTTAGATGGTTCTATTCTACGATCATTTTCCGGGTTTGTACCTGGTCTCCCACTTTCACCGAGATGAAGTAAACACCGGCTTTCATTCCCGAAGCATCAACAAGGAGTTCATGAGGCCCGGCCTGTAACCGACCTTTGTTGAGATTCTGAACATGTTGTCCGATCAGAGAATATACATGTACACTCACATCACCAGGATTCTCCAGGATGAGTGTCATGGCGGTCAGATCTTTCACCGGATTAGGATAGGGAGGGGATACCTGGAAAGATGACCCGTGCGTCTCCTCTACAGCGATTGGCCAGAATCTGCTTTTGTCTATCGTCATCACAATCATGTTATTCTGTGTGATGGCCGCCTGTCCCTGTGCACCCTGGGCTCCATAAAACTGAAGTCCGGCCTCTCCATCCTCCTGCATGATCAGGTAGAGGTAATCGGTGCTGTTTTTCGCTACAAACGGGAATACACACTCGCTCCAGGTATAGAGGAAGTCATCCGTGAGATGCTGGATGTCTTCGCTCCAGTTCTCGCCATTATCCAGCGACGCGGTGCCAAAAAGATGCCGCAACATGTAATTGTTGATGTCCCTGAGATCGGTGACACCCGCCCACACGGCATAGAGGTCCCCGCTCGCATCGGCAATGATGTTGGGATAGGCAGTCATGGAGTTGTAATAGTAGGCCAGTTCCGTGCTGGCGGCATACCAGACCATCGAATCGGTCACCCAGCCAATGAGGTTTCCGTTTGCATACAGGGAATCCCAGTTCATCATCTCGGGCAATGCCGGCATGTTTTCATTCCAGTATACGACCCCATCCGTAAACGGATACCAGTATTTACCACCGGCCTCATCTCCGCTGGCACGCTGTAATCCAAATACCACATGCGCTTTCCCGGTGTTATCCAGGGCAACCGAACAGGTTCCATCCGGACAGAAAAAGGCCCCGGTTGTATCGCCCCC
>JBDROF010000115.1:0-3361 GCA_043810345.1 Bacteroidota bacterium
CAGTGGAGCAAGACCGATGCAAGGCTTAAGCCATTCAATACCCTCTCACCTCATTGGCAATGGAGCACGCCCCTGCGAAACTGGTATGAGCGAAGGCAGGCATTGATAGAGATCGATGTTATCACGGCTATGGCGTTGAGCTTAACGCTGGAAGAGCTGATTTTGATTTATAATGTTCAGTTCCCGGTTTTGCAACAAAACGAAGATGATACCTGGTACGATACCAAAGGCAATATTGTGTTTACTTGCAGTAAAGGCCTCAATAGCGTTGGGGTTGACAGGGCTGTGTGGGAACAGATTCGAAACCTGCCTGCTGGCCAGAGTTACGAACATATTATAACAAAAAGTGAGTTATACTATGGTAAAAAAGTCATCTACCATGCGCCATTTGATAAGTGCGACCGGGTGGAGGATTACAAGGAGGCGTGGGAGCATTTTGAGATGGTGTTTAATTCTAAAAATGAGTTCACTCCTGGATGAGATTGCGTTAGCGTTTGTAAATAAATTGATAAAGGGATAAATGAACAGCAAAAATATACACGCGAAGGATGGCCGGCATTACATATACGATTTATCTGGTTTCGTGATTGAATTTAAAAAGAGCAACGAAATTACGTCGGGGAAAACGTCGGGGAAAACCACCGAAAAGATTCTGATTCTCATTTCGCAAAATCAGGAAATTACAATCCCTGAGCTTGCACTTGTTATAGGAATAAGCGAAAGATCCATTGAACGAAGCCTCAATCAACTGCAGAAAAATCACAAACTCGAACGCATTGGCGGGGCAAGGGGCGGGAAATGGAATATTATTGATTCGACTCAAGGTGGGTAGAAAGTGGGTAGAAAGGTTGGTAGAAAGGATAATTTATCAGAATCTTTATGAAAAGAGCAAAAAAAAATCAAACAAACTGTAAATGCTCCCTCTCCAGCAAGCATACGAAATAAAATACTCCATCATCGATTACCTGAAGGCTACCTTCAACTTTAAAGAGAGGGAAGTAAATGAGGCGTTTCACAGGTTTGTGAATGATGAGCACGATGGACTGTTCAAAGGTCCGTATATTTCACTGAAATTGCCTTTTGTCGTTCAGTCGGCTGGCGAGGATATTCCTTTGGAAATAAAACCCACCTTCCCTCCTTACGACCATCAGATCAAGGCATTCAGGCGCCTGACTACCCGTAATGATCATGATCCCCAATCAACACTTGTAACCACCGGCACCTCATCGGGTAAAACAGAAGCTTTCCTTTTTCCTATTCTTGATTATTGCTATTTACAAAGAAAACGTCCTGGGATAAAGGTTATCATCCTCTATCCGATGAATGCCCTGGCTACCGACCAGGCCAAGCGCCTGGCCGAAACGATCTGGGGCGATGAGCGGCTCAAAGGGAAAATAACAGCCGGTCTCTTTATCGGCGAAGGGAAAAATAAAACGAAGTATCCCAAGGATATGGGTCCGGTCAACATCATCGAGAACCGGGACTCCATTGTGGACAGTCCTCCTGACATCCTGTTAACCAACTTCAAGATGCTCGACTACGGACTCATGCGTAGCAACTTCCACAATCTCTGGACCTATAATCTCGAAGACCCTGCGTTACTAAAATTCCTGATACTCGATGAACTTCATACCTATGACGGGGCACAGGGTACCGATGTGGCCAACCTCATACGCCGTCTGAAGCTCAAATTGAACATCCCAAAAAGCCATTTGTGTCCCGTGGGCACCTCTGCAACCATTGGTTCAGGTGAGAGCGCCAAACAACTGCTTACCGAATATGCCATGACAGTGTTTGGAGAGATATTCGATGAAGATGCGATCATTTCCGAGAAACGTCTTTCGGTGGATGAGTTTTTCTCCCTGGCCGACAATGAACTTAACAATACTATTCCTCAACCGGAAAGCATGACCGGGTGCCGGATGGGAGGAAACGAAAATTATTCCGATTATATCAGACGACAGAAAAAACAATGGCAGATACCAGAATCTATTGACGATGTTTCACTGGGCAATGAGCTTAAAAAATTTAAAATCACCAATGACCTTCTTCATATAACATCGACCGGTATCATTTCCATCCATGAATTGATGGAAAAGTTGGCAGGCAGAAATAACGAATTCCGAAAACTGCCAGAAAATGATCCCGGGTCAGGCATTCATCCCCGCGAAGAGATCATCAACTCCCTGCTGGCGCTTATTGCGGAAGCCAAAATGGCAGGAGCTAAAAAGTTCCCCTTCCTCTACCTTCAGATTCAAATCTGGATAAGGGAGCTGAGTGGGTTGCTTCGGGAAGTTAGTAATGAACCTGTTTTTAGCTGGAAAGATAAAATTGCCGGAAAAAATGATGTAAAAGCATTGCCCCCCTGGTTTTGCCGGGAATGTGGCGCCAGTGGGTGGCTCGGGCTTAAAAACGATAACCGAAATAGCTTCGAGAGGGATTTACCCATCATTTACGATCATTACTTCAACAACCATAAAAACATCTATTTTGTTAATACGGGGACTGAGGATCACAAGCCCACGGATGAATACGAACCGACTGATGTTTTATATGACAGGTACGTTAACCGGTTTGACCTGTCCATTCATGATACCAGAGATGATGCCAGGATAAAGATTATTGCTGTCCGGAAACTGCATAAAAGCAAAGCCCGCCATGTATGCCCAGAATGTAATACCGAGAATACGATCAGCATAATTGGCACTCGCGTGGCTACCATGTCATCCATCACTGTCAGTCAAATCCTCGCATCCGATCTCGATAGTCGCGATGAAAAGTACCGAAAAGTCCTAGCTTTCACTAACAGCGTGCAGGATGCCGCGCACCAGGCCGGTTTTATCGAGGCGCGCAATTACCGTTTTACGTTCCGTTCCTCGCTTCAAAAGGTGCTCAATGAGCTGAAAAAGCCGGTCTCAATTGATGACCTTCAAAAGGAGTTCATCAGGTACTGGAAACAACTACCAGGCGAAACGGGCAAGACCGATACGGAATCGTACTA
Source organism: Bacteroidota bacterium (assembly GCA_043810345.1). GTDB lineage: Bacteria > Bacteroidota > Bacteroidia > Bacteroidales > FEN-979 > QYOJ01. The sequence goes on from JBDROF010000115.1 coordinate 3,002, forward strand.
TTACCGTTTCTTTCCATCTGATTACCGGGGAAAAACCAACCTACGATACGACTTCAGGGACCCAATAACACACAAATTTACCCGTGATTTTTGCAATGAGTTTGATTATCGGGTTTCCTGGGAAATTGTTTCTGAGTTTGGTTACAATGCCGCAATTGGTCGTACCCTGGAAAAAACAGGGGCTTCGGCTGTTTTTTTTCCTGAGGAGAAGATTAAAGAGATTCATGCTGAACTCAAATCCTGGCTTGATTCGAATAACCTGGGGATGATCCCTGAAACTGATTTTCCTGCTTTTGTAAGTGGTATTCTTCACCGTATCAGAATACGTGGTGGTATTGACCACCCGTACCTTGAGAAGTA
>JBDROF010000116.1:0-26560 GCA_043810345.1 Bacteroidota bacterium
ATTTTTGATGAAGCCACCTCCTCGCTGGATTATGAAACCGAATCGGATATAATGGAACATAGTTTTAATAAGGAGCAACAGATCTGGTTCGATACTCTGGCCGGATCCCTCAACAAGGAACTTGGGTATTGAAGGGATAAAATAGGAGGAAAAAAAGAAAATGAAGTTCTCTATCTGGGAATGGTTGTTCAGAATCTGGTATTGGTATGTGAATAAAGTAGATAAACATGCTGAAATCCTATTTATGAACTACGGATATAGTGATAAAGATCAGGAGATTCTGCTGGATGAACAAAACGAACCCAATCGTTACTCAATCCAGCTTTACCATCATCTGGCAAGTGTTACAGAGATCAGGAACAAAGACATTGTTGAAATTGGTTGTGGCAGAGGAGGAGGATTGTCATACATCACGAAGAATTTTTCCCCTGCCTCGGCGAAAGGGGTAGATCGGTGTAAACAGGCTGTGTCGTTTTGTAACCGGCACTATTCTATGGATGGTTTATCGTTTTTACAGGGCGATGCCCAGCATCTATGTCTTGAGAATAACACCTGTGATGTAGTGATCAATCTCGAATCCTCGCACCGTTATCAGGATATGAAGGCATTCCTGGGAGAGGTTTACCGTATTTTACGTCCCGGTGGATACTTCTTATTCGCAGATTTTCGATACAACAATGAAATAGAAGAGATGAAAAAGGAGCTGAAGTTGAGTGGGATGACATTGCTAACAGAAAGAATGATTAATCAGGAAGTAGTTGCTGCCCTGGAGTTGGATGATGCACGCAGGCGCAAACTTGTAAAAAAGCTGACCCCGGGATTTCTTCATAAAACAGCCCTGAATTTTGGTGGAACAATTGGTTCTAAAACCTATGATAAGTTAGCATCCCATAAGTTTGTTTATTTCAGCTACGTATTAAAAAAGCAATGAGTATAAGAACAGAACACCAGTTAAGCAGGGGAAGCATGTACAAAGAGGTAGAGATCATCTCCTGAAGGCCACTCTTATTATACGCCCTGATGGTTCAGGGCTTTGGCGTTTTATGCCACAAACCAGGGAATCTTATTTACGTAAAGAAAGGGGTCGATCTTAATTTCTCTTTGGGGGAAAAATTTTGGAATTCAATAACAAAAGAGTTAGATTTGGCTCAAATACTTGAAGACAACAAATTTTTTAAAAATGAAACATGTAACTCTTTGGGTCATTCTGTTGATTCTATGGATAGCAGGAGCCAGTTATTGTTATGTTTGCAACATCCAAAAAGATTGCGGATGCGATGAACCCATCTACGCTATTCCGGGATTAATTATTCAGGATGGCGATTTTAGTGCATCAGATGATAACAATTTGTATTTCGGCTACGGTAATTCCGATTTAGTGGTACCCCATTGCATTAAACGAGATTTAAAAGGGTTGGTTTATTACCTCAACGAAAACAAAAGTCGGCAGTTGGTTTTAATAGGAATGTACGACAGCGATGAAAACGGCAATGCCACTTTGGGCTTGACGAGAGCCGATTCTTTAAGAGTATTTCTTATTGGATTAGGAGCCGATGCCAATCAAATCTCCATTTCTTTTAAACAAAACAATGAATTGACCTTTGATCCTGAGAATACGCGTTCATATGGTGCTATGGATTACAATTTTAGCAGCTTACTTGATTGCACAACGGATTTGTCGGAAGACGAGCTCCTGGATTTGATCGCGAGATTGAAAACCCCTCAACAAATATATTACGAATCGGGTAGTAGCATCATGGATTATACTCCTGATATGCATAAATATATCTCAGATCTTTCCTATTATTTGTGCAAATACCCCGATAGTAAAATATCAGTTATAGGACATACCGATTCAATTGGGGAGCGAGAAATGAACCTGCAACTAAGTATTGACAGGGCCAATAATTTAAAAGCGTATTTGCTCAGTAAAAATATTAGCGAGGAGGCAATTGAACTGGACGGAAAAGGGCCTGACGACCCGATTGCTGATAATGATACGGAAGAAGGCAGAGCAATGAATCGAAGAGTTGAAATAAAATTAATTTAAGTATAACCCCAGTTAAAAAATAAAAAAATGGCTGAAAGATTTACATCAGATTTAACCTTTATCCTGATTGCTCTAATCGGAGCGGCAATATTAGGTTTTATCATCGGTTGGCTCCTCAGAGGAGGCAGAATCAAATTATTAACGGAGGAGATAGCAAGCCTCAAAAAAAAGTTGGGCGATTGTGAAGGAAAATTACTATCGGCAGCAAGAACGAACGTTACCGCATCGAACTATGATAGTACAGCCTTAAATGCAGTATTTGGGAAACATTTCAATGAAAATGACCTGAAAATCGTAGAAGGTATTGGACCGGTAATTGAAGGTATTTTGCATCGTGCAGGGATCAATACCTGGTTGGAATTATCTAATACTTTACCCTCAAGAATCAGGGCAATACTTGACGCAGAGGACGAGGAAAAATTCAGAATACACGACCCGGCAACATGGCCTGAGCAAGCAGGAATGGCGCACAGGGGAGAGTGGAAAGCACTAGTTGAATATCAGGAGGTTTTAGTCGGAGGTAAACCGCCCGAATAATAACCTAATGCCCCCGTCACGGATTACAATTATTAATTCCATCATAAAATTAAACTTTCACTATCTTTGATCTCCATCAATTGATCGTTTATGTGAGATTACAAGGCTCTAGACAACGTGGCTGTTTTCCTGATGTTCTGAGCCGGATCAGCGGACTAATCCTGGCTTCTGTTGCAATAGATAGAATTTTTACCGGGATAAAAATGTATTTCTAACCAAATCGAAAAACAATGGAAAAATACCTTAACCAACTGCTGGAAATGGTTGTGAATTATGGCCCGAAAGTGCTCGGCGGCATTCTTATCCTAATTGTCGGATTGTGGCTGACCAATATCATTACACGCTGGATCTCCAGGATAATGGAGCAACGAAATCTGGACGTCTCTCTTCGGCCGTTCCTGAGAACAATGATTAGCACATTGATGCGAGTACTGGTAATCATTATTGCGCTTGGGATGATCGGAATTCAGATGATGTCGTTTATTGCCATTCTGGGTGCTGCTACTCTGGCTGTCGGCTTGGCGCTTCAGGGCACATTTCAAAACTTTGCAGGAGGTGTGATGATCCTCATTTTCAAGCCTTACAGTGTAGGTGACTTGATTGAAGTTCAAGGGTTTCTCGGAAAGGTCAGCGAGATTCAGATTTTCAATACCATCATTATCACACGAGATCACAAAGTGATTATTATACCCAATGGAGGCCTCTCAAACAGCGCCCTGATCAACTACTCTAAAGAACCCCTGCGGGAAGTCGAATGGACCTTTGGGATTGCCTATGGCGACGATATAGATAAAGCCAAATCAGTCTTGATGAACCTGATTAAGGAAGATACTCGCATCCTGACCGACCCGGAGCCCTCGGTGGCTGTAAGTGAACTGGCCGATAGCTCTGTGAATTTTATAGTCCAAGTGTTCGTCATTAATAAGGACTACTGGGATGTCTTGTTTGCTATGAACGAAAACGTTTACAAAGCATTCGGAAAGGAAGGACTCAATATTCCTTTCCCGCAGATGGATGTCCACCTGCATCAATCTATCGAAAAACTTTTCTAAATCCAGCTATACTACCTTGTACCCTTCGTTAAGCTAACTCTTCCTACTGCCAAGTGTGTTCGGGTCTTACACCCTATAGTTATCGCCCATGCCGGGCGCACAAAAATAAAGCGTTATAATCATTTGAATTATACCACTTTATAATAATATAATGCGGAGAGACAGGGATTCGAACCCTGGGTCCCGATTCCTCGGGACAACGGTTTTCGAGACCGCCCCAATCGACCACTCTGGCATCTCTCCTGGGGGGGTGCAAAAATACGAAGCTTTAATTGATAAAAAAGCAATCGTTGATCCATAAATCATGACTATTCGTCCATTATTGTTTTTTTTTTGATTGTTTCAAAATACCTTTGCCCGGTATTCAAAAAAATCATTACATATGAAAAACTATCTGATAATCATATTTCTGATGATATGGAGTGGCACGGCCTCCGTGACGGGAGGTAATCTCTGGGCCTATCTCTCTTACGCTACCTTCAACTCCCCGGAAGGCCCATTCATCGAAACCTACCTCTCGGTGGATGCAAAAAGCGTTGTATTTACCCGGTTAAATGACGGAAAATTCCAGGGAACAGTGAACATCATCATGACCTTCAAACAGAACAACGAGATCAAAGCCTTTAAAAAGTACGAACTGAAGAGCCCAATTATAGCAGATACCAACAAGATCGATTTCCATTTCATTGATCAGCAGCGGTTCCTGCTTCCCAATGGTACGTATGAGTTCGAAGTGCAACTTGCCGACCAGAATAAAAAAGCAGAGGTGACGCCCTATAGTCAGACAGTTACCATCAACTACCCGGAAACCAAACCGTCCATCTCTGGAATTGAACTGGTGAAGAGTTATACACGCAGCGACAAAGCCAGCGAGATCAATAAATCAGGATACGACCTGATCCCCTATGTGTACAGTTTTTATCCGCAAAGCGATAGCAAACTGACCTTTTATTGCGAGCTGTACAACATGGGGAAACGGGTAGGTGAGGGTGAAAAATACTTGCTCATCTACTTCGTGGAGACGCTGGAGAACGGACAACAGGTAAAAGACCTGGCCAAAGTGAAAAAAGAGACAGCCAAAGAGGTAACGGTCGTCCTGTCGGATCTCAACATCATCAACCTCCCAACCGGAAACTATCACCTGGTGGTGGAAGCAAGGGACCAGCAGAACCAGGTGATTACTTCCAGGAAACTTTTCTTCCAGCGGAGTAACCCCTATGCCAGATTGACCATCAGCGATCTTTCCATCGCTAATCCGGCCAACTCGTTTGTGGAGAAGTATAACAACATTGATACCCTGAGGGAATATGTTAGTTCCACCTATCCCGTCTCTTCAGCGCTGGAAAAGAACTTCCTGAAAGGGAATCTGAGAACAGCTGATGTGTTCACCCTACAGCAATATTTCCTGGGTTTCTGGCAGCGCCGCAATCCGGAGGATCCTGAAAAGGCCTGGGAGGCTTATAAATACCTGGTTGAAGTGGCGCAGCATAACTTCGGAACCCCGGTAAAAAAAGGGTACCAGAGTGACCGGGGCCGGGTTTTCCTTCAATATGGAGCCCCCAATGTAAGGGCCGAACGATACAACGAACCCAGCAACTATCCCTATGAAATCTGGCAATACTACACCCTGGGCAACCAGAGCAACCGGAAGTTTGTCTTCTACTCGCCGGATATGGTTACCAGCGACTTCTTCCTGCTTCATTCCGATGCCATCGGGGAGATCCATAATCAAAGGTGGCAGGTTGATCTCAGGAGCCGGATCTATCAAACCATCGACATCACCGACACCCAGGTGATCAACTCCTGGGGGGATATGCAGGATGACTACTGGACCTTGCCCAATTAAGAATTAAGAATTACGAATTAAGAATTTAAAATTAAGGGGGAGAATTCTGTACCTTTGCGTCTTACATTCACCCAGAATCCCGAATCACGATAGCTTTATAACAATCATTCGTAATTCGTAATTCGTAATTCGTAATTCTCTGATGCCTAAGGTTGCTGTCGTCATTCTCAACTGGAACGGGAAAACATACCTGGAACAGTTTCTTCCTTTGTTGGTCGAATATTCCGATGCTGACGTTGAGATCATTGTAGCCGACAACGCCTCTTCGGATGACTCCGTTTCGTTCGTGCAGCAATCTCTTCCAAACATCCGGATCATCAGGAATCCTAAGAATGAAGGATTCGCCCGTGGGTATAACCTGGCACTAAAGCAGGTGAAGGCCGACTATTATGTGCTGTTGAACTCCGATATCGAAGTCACACCCAACTGGATCCACCCGCTGATCTCACTCATGGAGAGTGATCCAAGTATCGGAGCCTGTCAACCCAAGATCCGTTCATACCACCAGCGTGACGAATTTGAATATGCTGGAGCGGCCGGAGGTTTCATGGATGAATTTGGATATCCCTTTTGCCGCGGCAGAATGTTTCTTACGATCGAGAAAGATACAGGTCAGTATGACGACGAGGTTGAGATCTCCTGGGCCACCGGAGCCTGTCTCTTTGTGAAAAGTGAATTATTCCACCTCTTGGGAGGATTCGATGAGGATTTCTTTGCTCACATGGAGGAGATCGACTTTTGCTGGAGACTTCACAATTTCGGCTACCGGGTGATGTATTGTCCCGGTTCCATGGTCTACCATATTGGCGGCGGAACACTCCCCAAGGTATCCGGGCGGAAAACTTACCTGAACTTCCGGAACAACTTCATGTTGCTGTATAAAAACCTCCCTTCAAAGTACCTGTTCAAAGTCTTTGGTACCCGGGTGATCCTCGATGGTGTAGCTGCCTATAAGTTCCTCTTCCAGGCAGGCTTCAAAGATTTCTGGGCCGTGGCCCACGCCCATATCAGTTTCTACAAAGCGCTGCCATCTTTGCACCGGAAGCGGAAACAGCTGAAACATGGAAGTATGAAGATGATGTATAAGCGAAACATCGTGGCGGAGTACTACCTGAGGGGGAAGAGGCGATTTTCGGAACTGGATCCGGAAAAATTCTTTCAATCATAGTACCTATGTAAATTCCAAACAGCAAATTCCAAATAACAAATAATAACCAATTTTCAATTTTCAAAATTCCAGGAAGTCCCTCACTTCCTATTTCTGGTTATTGGATATTGGAATATGGAGCTTATTTGGGATTTGGTATTTGATTATTGGGTATTTCTAAGAAAGCTCTCCACTGCCAGCCGGTAGGAATCCAGCCCAAACCCGGTGATGATCCCTTTGACAAAGGGAGAGAGCATGGAGATATGACGGAACGTCTCCCTGGCAAAGATATTGGAAATATGTACCTCGATTACCGGGGTCCGGATCGATTTAATTGCATCTGCAATAGCGACCGATGTATGGGTGTACCCACCTGCGTTGAGGATGATGCCGTCGTAAAGGAACCCGACCTTCTGCAACGCGTTGATGATCTCCCCTTCTATATTTGACTGGAAATATTCAATCGTCAGATGAGGGTATTCTTTTCTCAGTTTTTTGAGAAACCCTTCAAAACTCCTGTTCCCATATATGGTTGGTTCCCGTTTCCCCAGCAGGTTCAGATTCGGCCCGTTGATGATGATTAGTTTCATAGAGGCAATACGTTGATACAAAGGTAATGGTTTTTTGATAAACAGATGCCGGATACCGGATATGGCATTATTGTGCAATGTTGTGCAATAATGTGCAATCATGCGCAATGTTGCGCAATTTCTTCCTATCTTTGCCTCACTATCAATTAGGGGTGCCTTAACAAAAGGGCTGAGATTATACTCGTAGAACCTGATCCGGGTAATGCCGGCGTAGGGAGACAGATTTCACCATTCAAGCTTAACTCCTTAATTGATCGGTTTATCGTTCATTGTTTCATTTATTAAACTGTATCAATTATGAAAAAACTAGTACTTATTCTGGGATCTTTTCTGGTCATGGGTAGTATCCATGCACAAATTACCATCCGGGGGAATGTTACCGGCCAACGGGATGGGAAGCCCCTGCCGGGAGCGCACATCCACGTAGTAAATACCTATTACACAGCCGTCTCTGATTCAAGCGGAATATATGAGATTTCCGGCCTGCGGAGGGGAAAATACACGCTGAACTGTTCTTTCGTGGGATTCAAACCGTTTCCCATCACCTGCCGGATCAGCACAGATACCACGATCCACTTCAACCTGGAGGAGAGCGCCATCCTGGGGGAAGAGGTCAACATCGTCGCCACGAGAGCAGGCGAAAGATACCCAACAGCCTATACAACTCTTAGCGGCCTGGAAATTGAAGAAGCCAACCTGGGCCGTGACCTGCCCTATATCGTCCAGACCACTCCTTCGGTGGTCGTCACCTCCGATGCAGGGAACGGGATCGGGTATACCGGCTTGACCATCCGCGGAACCGACCTTACCCGGATCAATGTCACCATCAACGGCATTCCCCTCAATGATGCCGAATCCCAGGGAGTATGGTTCGTTGACCTTCCCGACCTTGCCTCCTCCTCGGAGAACATCCAGATCCAGCGGGGAGTGGGAACCTCCACCAACGGAGCCGGTGCCTTCGGAGCCACCATCAACATCCTCACCACGGAGATGAAGCAGGACCCGTATGGCGAACTGGCGGCCTCCTACGGGTCGTTCGACTCCTGGAAAACCACCTTCAAGTTTGGGACAGGGATCCTGAAACCGGGGTTGGCTGTCGACGGCCGCCTCTCCTACATCTCCTCGAACGGCTACATCGACCGGGCCTTCTCGAAGCTCAAATCGTTTTACATCAGCGGAGGCTACTACGGGAAAAAGACCACCCTGAAACTGATCACCTTTTCGGGGCATGAGAAAACCTACCAGGCGTGGGAAGGGGTACCGCGGGATTCGCTCAGCACCCACCGGACCTACAATCCCGCCGGTGAGTACACCGATTCTACCGGCCAGATCTGCTACTACGACAACCAGACCGACAATTACCAGCAGGATCACTACCAGCTCCTCTTCTCTCAGAAGCTGGGCGCCCGCTGGAACATCAACGCCGCCCTCTTCCTGATCAATGGAAAGGGTTATTACGAGAGCTATAAACAGGACAAATCGTTTGCCGAATACGGGTTAGAGGATGTGATCATCGGAGGCGACACCATCACCGAAACCAGCCTGGTCAACCAGAAATGGCTGGATAACAGCTTCTACGGCCTGACCTTCTCCACCAACTATATGATCCCCGACCAGCTCCGGCTAATCATCGGGGGAGGCATTACACAGTATTACGGCAAGCACTTCGGTAAAGTCATCTGGGCACAGTTTGCCTCCAACGGCGATAACAGCCGTGACTGGTATTTCAACACCGGATTGAAAAACGATATTAACATCTATGCGAAAACCACATGGACGCTGATGAAGAAACTCACGCTGTTTGCCGATCTCCAGTACCGGTATGTGGATTACAGGATGAACGGGACGCTGGATGATCTGCAGTCACTGGAACAAGAGCATACCTTCCATTTTTTCAATCCGAAAGCGGGACTCTTTTACAACTTCACCGATCACCTGAATGGCTATTTCTCCTTCAGCGTGGGCAACCGGGAACCCAGCCGGAACAATTACAAGGATGCCGATCCAAACCGCATTCCCACCTCTGAAAGGCTCTATGATTATGAGCTGGGAACCACTTTCAAACGTTCAAAGTGGATGGCCGGGATCAACCTCTACTATATGGATTACCGGGATCAGCTGGTGCTCACAGGCGAAATCAATAACGTGGGTGAGGCGATCATGGTCAATGTTCCGCATAGTTACCGGACCGGGATTGAGGTGACAGCCGGTGTCAATCTCTGGAAGAAGCTGAAATGGGATTTCACGGGAACCTTCAGCCTGAATAAGATTAAAAACTTTACCGAGTATGTTGACGATTACGACTCCACCTGGAATTTCACCGGGCAAACAGCCACTTTTCTCGGAAAAACCGATCTCTCCTTCTCCCCCAATGTGATTGTGGGCAGTATCCTCACCTGCAAACCAGTAAAAGGATTGACCGCCTCACTCCACTCCAGGTACATCGGGAAACAATACATCGACAACACCGCCAATGATGAACGGTCACTTCACGCCTACTTTGTGAACAACCTTGTGCTTGGTTATCAGTTCAGGCTCAAACCCTTTTCCGAGATCGGGATCAGCCTGATGATCAATAACCTCTTCGGTGAACGGTATGAAACCAACGCCTGGATCTACCGGTACAATTTCAATGGAAGGCAGTATGAGGTGAACGGGTACTTCCCTCAGGCACTGATTAACTATATGGTTGGTATCACGCTGAAGCTCTGATGAGAGCTAATTTTCTTTGGGGAGTGGTTAAAATTTAATAATCTTGCATATTATTTTGTTGCCACCAATAACATTTCACGATATGAAACGCTTTTTCTGTTCAATAGTACTGCCTTTAGTGGTATTATTCCCGGCAGGATGGGGCTTTAGCCAGACTACCTCCATCGATTATTCCTACATCCTTCCAGTAGATCCTGCAGTCAGGATGGGTCAGCTCGACAACGGTCTGGTCTATTACATCCGGCTGAACAAGAAACCGGAAAAACGGGTAGAACTGCGCCTGGCCGTCAACGCAGGATCCATCCTGGAGAACGATGACCAGCAGGGACTGGCTCATTTCACCGAGCATATGTGCTTCAACGGGACCAAGACCTTCCCTAAAAATGAGCTCATCAATTTCCTGCAAAAGACAGGAGTCCAGTTTGGAGCGGATATCAATGCGTATACCAGTTTTGATGAGACGGTATACATGCTTCAACTCCCCACCGATGAACCAGGGTTGGTAGATAAGGGGTTTCAGGTGCTGGAAGACTGGGCGCATAATGTCACATTCGATGGCAAGGAGATTGACAAAGAACGGGGTGTGATTGTGGAGGAGTGGCGACTCGGTTTGGGAGCCCAGGACAGGATGATGAAGAAGTTTCTTCCGGTGATTCTTAAAGGCTCACGGTATGCCGAACGGGTTCCGATCGGGAAAGTCGAGGTCCTTGAAAATTTCAAGCATGAGACCCTCCGCAGTTTCTACCGTGATTGGTACAGGCCAGCCCTTCAGGCAATTGTTGTTGTAGGAGATATTAATCCTGATTCGGCAGAACAACAGATCATTGCACATTTTTCCGGACTAAAAAACCCCGGGCAAAGCAGGGAGCGAATTACGCATGATCTGCCCGGGAACGAGGAGCCGTTAATAGCCATCGTCACCGACCCTGAGGCGATGCAAAATATCATCATGATGTTCTGGAAGCATCCGGTACTGGAGATAATAAACCTGGGGGATTTAAAGACAAATGTCACCGGTGAACTTTTTACTGGTATGCTGAACCAGCGGTTCTCCGAACTTTCCCAGAAGCCCGATTGTCCGTTTGTCTTCGCGAATGCCGGTTATGGAAAATTCCTGGCCAGGAGCAATGATGCTTACGTTCTTGTCACCATGCCTAAAGAGAACAAGATTGACCAATCCCTTGCTGTAATCCTGGCCGAGAACCAGCGGGTCAGACAATTCGGCTTTACCTCCACAGAGTTTGAACGGCAGAAAGAGGATATGCTGAGCCAGTATGAGAAAGCAGCAAAAGAGTTTGACAAAACCGAGTCCGCGAAGCTGGCAGGGGAATATGTACGGAATTATCTGAATGGAGATCCTATTCCGGGGATACAGAATGAGTTCATTTATGTGTCAAAGCTTCTCCCCGAAATCTCCCTTGAGGAGGTAAATAACCTGGCGAAACAATGGATCACCGATGAAAACCTTGCCATGGTGATCATGGGGCCTGAAAAGGAGGGGTTGCAGATCCCATCTGCCGAAGAGGTTCTTTCCGTGATTGAAAATTCCAGGACGGAAGAGCTGGAACCATACGTAGATACTTACAGGGAGGCCCCCCTGGTTCCGGGAGAGCTGCCCGGAACGACGATAATTAACAAGAGTTATAATTCCGAGCTTGCATTCACGGAATTAACCCTCTCCAACGGCGTGAAAGTCATTCTGAAACCTACCCTGTTCAAGAATGATGAGATCATTATTTCGGCTTTTAGTCCTGGTGGCAACTCCCTCTATCCAGATGACCTGTTCCTTTCCGCCAATTTTACTGCCTCAATCATTGATCAGAGTGGTGCCGGTGAGTTCGATAACATCGAACTTCAAAAGAAGCTGAAAGGGAAGAACCTCTCCATCTCTCCATACATCAGCGACGTGAAGGAGGGTTTCAACGGAAGCACCTCCCCGAAAGACTTCGAAACGCTAATGGAGCTGGTATACCTCTATTTTGATGCTCCAAGGAAAGATACGACCGCATTTGGCGCTTTTATATCCCAGATGGAGAACCAGATGAAGTTCATGAAGGGCAATCCCATCATGGCGTTTTACGATACCCTGTTTAAAACAGCGTTTCCTGGGTCACAACGCATCGTCATCTTCCCATCCGAGAAGCAACTGAAGAGCATTCAGCTCGATGATGTATTCAGGATATACAGTGAGCGGTTTGCCGATGCATCCGACTTCACATTTATCCTGGTCGGAAACTTCGATACCGACTCACTAACCCCGATGGTAATGAAATATCTGGGCAGTCTGCCTGCCGTCAGAAGAGAAGAGACCTGGCAGGACAGGGCCCCGGTATTTGCTTCCGGGATCACCGATATCACTTTCTACAAAGGGACCGATCCACAGAGTATGGTAGGGATTGTTCTTTCGGAACCAATTGTGTGGAATAATGAGAACATCCTCTATATCAATATGTTGAAAGAGATCCTCCAGATCAAACTGATTGAGGTGATCCGGGAGAAGCTAAGCGGAGTTTACTCTCCCCAGATCATGCTGAACCTAGATAAATACCCGAAACCGGAATTCATGATGGGGATCCTGTTCGGTTGCTCTCCTAAAACTACAGATAAGCTGACGAAGGCGGTTTTTGGAGAGATCAAAAAGATCCTGAAGAGGGGACCTACAGCGGAAGACCTCATCAAGGCCAAGGAGGCTTTGATCCGTAGCCGGGAGACCGATCTGGAAAAGAATAACTTCTGGGCCGGCAAGATAGAATCGATCTACTTTCAGGGTGAAGATCCTGCCAGTGTATTGAATTTCAAAGAGCGGGTCAACGCGGTGACGCTTGAGGAGCTTCAACATGCTGCCAATAGCTTGTTTAAGACCGACCATTACGTGCGGGTGGTCCTTATGCCTGAAGCAGTGGCAAAAAAATAACCAATGGCCGACGGGATAACGATTAAGAATAAAAAAGCACGCCACGAGTTTTTCCTGTTGCAGGAGTATACTGCAGGGATCCAGCTTACGGGTACCGAGATCAAATCGATCCGTGCCGGAAAGGCCTCTATCGCTGATGCCTACTGTACCTTTTCAGGAGAGGAACTGTTTGTCCGTGCCATGCATATTGCCGAATATGCATACGGCACACATTACAACCACGAACCAAAACGTGACCGGAAACTACTGCTGAACAAGCGGGAGCTGAAGAAACTGAAGACCAAGGTCAATGAACGTGGGTTTACCATCATCCCGGTGGTCCTTTTTATCAATGAGAAAGGGCTGGCCAAACTCAACATAGCCCTGGCCAGGGGAAAACATGTTTACGACAAGCGTGAAACCCTGAAGCAGAAAGACATCAAACGAGAGATCGAACGACACTCAAGCGATTAAGAAATCAACACATTTAACCACAAAGGACTCAAAGGATACCACGAAGGGGCACAAAGGAAGAAAAATAATCGATCGACAATCACGTTAATCAGTGTAAATCCGTATTAATCTGTGTAATCCGTGTTCCATTTATCTAACTCAACGAACCTCAAAAAACATGAATAAAACCCATACAATCCTCTTCCTCTTCCTGGTCGTTTTCACCTTGGGAACCACCGCCCAATCCACCACCTCCACCACTACCACCACTTCCACTACCCCCACTACCCCCACTACCCCCACCACCCCAAAGATCAAGTGGATGTCGTTTGAGCAGGCGTATGAACTGAATAAAACCAAACCCAAGAAGATCTTCATCGACATGTACACCGACTGGTGCGGCTGGTGCAAGCGGATGGATGCCACCACCTTTGCTCATCCGGAGATTGTCGATTACATGAACAAGAACTTCTACAACGTAAAGATGGATGCCGAGCGGAAAGATACCGTAGTGATTGACGGAACGACCTTTGTCAACCCCAATCCGGAAGGACGCCGTTCCTCGCACCAGCTTGCCATCGAGCTGCTGCGCGGACAGATGTCCTACCCCTCCTTTGTATTTCTGAATGAAAAGAGCCAGCTACTGACCGTCGTTGCCGGTTACCAGCCTGCCAAAGAGTTTGAACCGATCCTTCACTACTTTGCCGAAGATGCCTTCTCCGATCAGCAGTGGGAGGAGTTTAAGGTGAACTTTAAGGGAAAGGTAGAGTAGTTGCCAATTCATGGCAATGATGCGCAATGATGCGCAATGTTGTGCAATGATGCGCAATGTTGTGCAATGATGCGCAATGTTGCGCAATGTTGTGCAATGTTGTGCAATGATGCGCAATTCTTTCTGGGGTGGAAGATGGGACTCGAACCCACGACCCTCAGAACCACAATCTGATGCTCTAACCTGCTGAGCTACATCCACCGTTTTGAGGGGGCAAATTTAATACTTTTTTCGAAATTTAATGCGCTATCTTTGCCATGGAATAACCAATCATCAAATTCCAAATAACAAATAAATTTCAAGATCCAATCTTCGAAGTACCAAACTGGTTGATTAAAATGTTTAGATCATTGGAGCTTCGGCTATTGGAACTTATTTGTATTTTGGCATTTGGTTATTGGTGATTAAGAGAAACCTACTTGTTATTCAATAAAAAACAATACATCTCTTCCGGTTCTCTCTCCGCCCAGGCCTGGAAAAAGTTCAGAAGGGACAAGCTGGGCTTCGGCTCGCTGATCTTTATCGGGATCGTTTTCCTGATCGCTCTTCTCGGGTACGTGATCACCTCCGATCCCACCCCGTTTGCCAACGACCAGTGCCTGGAGATGGGCCTGAAAAAGCCGGGATACAGGGCTGAGTTTATTCTGGTTCCCAAAGAGCCTCCTGTGGAGCGATCCAACATTTTCCACCGGATGATATGGGGGCAGAAGAGCCGGTTTCAGGCCTATCCGATTGTTGAGGACGTTGTCGATATCTATGATCAGGGGGGAATCTATTTGCGGGAATCGCCGGAGGAGTTCCTGGAAGAGCATCCGGAGGCACAACTGGTTCATCGCACCTATTGGCTGGGAACCGACCGCTTTGGACGGGATATCCTCAGCATGCTGGTGATCGGAGCCCGCATCAGCCTCTCGGTGGGGTTTATTTCGGTATTCATCTCGCTGGCACTCGGGATCCTGATCGGATCGGTGGGAGGTTATTTCCGGGGGTGGATCGACAACGTCATCGTCTGGTTTATCAACGTGGTGTGGTCCATCCCTACCCTGCTGCTGGTGATTGCCATTACCTTCGCCCTGGGGAAGGGATTCTGGCAGGTTTTTGTGGCGGTAGGGCTCACCATGTGGGTGGAGGTAGCGAGGGTGGTACGCGGACAGATCCTCAGCCTGCGGGAAAAGGAGTTCGTGGAAGCCGGCCGGGCACTGGGTTTCTCGGCCTTCCGGATCATCACCAGGCACCTGCTGCCCAATGTCATGGGGGTGGTGATTGTTATCTCAGCGGCCAATTTTGCCGCTGCAATCCTGATCGAAGCGGGATTGAGCTTCCTCGGGATGGGGGTCCAACCACCGGTTCCCTCATGGGGATCCATGATCAAGGAAAATTACGGATACATCGTACTCGATTATGCCTACCTGGCAATCCTCCCGGGAATCGCCATCATGATCCTGGTTCTGGCGTTCATGCTGATAGGCAATGCCCTTCGGGATGCACTGGATGTAAAAACACTATAGCTACAGCTCATTGTAATCTTCGTAAGCCGGACAGGATTTCGACACGCGTTTGCCACAAACACCTTTTTCCAACGGTATCTTGATGGAGAAATAAAGGTCCATGCCGTTGAAATTGCTGAAACCCAGGAACGGGCCAATTTTCTCTGTCCCGATGGTGAGAATGTAAAACCGGAAAGCCAGACCCACCCTTAACTGGGACCAATCATAGAGTGTAAGTGGCAGGCTGGCATCAAACCAGCGAGACTCATACCGGGGTGTAAGCGTTAGGAGTGCGGACCTCGACAAGGATACGTTGCTGAACCGGAAAGGAAAGATCAGCGAGGCATTCACATACCAGTTCCGGTTGTAATGGTAATCGAACTGGGCGCTGAGGGCAGAAGGGAGCCAGAGTGTGAACTTCTCATCCTGGTATGCAGTGGTGGGATCCCCGTAAAATTGGTAGCTGATAGTGTCCATCAACTGGTTGATCGTTTGAAAATCAAAACGTGTAAGATCTTCCCATAAGGAGGACTGGTTATCTATGGCATACGTCTGCGCACGATCCTTGAACTTAATTCCCCCGACATCGATCAGGGCAAGCCCGATGCGGTAAAGATAATCTTCGTACTGCTGCTCACAGAGGCGATCGATGTACTGCTTCTGGTGGGTTCGTTTCAACCGGGTATAGGTGACCCCCAGGTCAAATCCCCATCCTCCTCCGGCAACCAGCGGATCGGTCACTGTTCCTACCCCGTTGCTGGTGTAATCAACCGGAAGGGAAAACCCATAGGTGGCATCGAGGTTGTTGATCTGCAACGTGGAATCATCCAGCACCATGTAATCCATGGCGTCAATCACCATGTATAATCCTGTCAGTCCAAACAGTTTCCGGACAGAAAGACCTGCATCCAAACGGTTAAAACCGCGGCCATAAACCTTATAGGCATAACTCAGACCTACTTCGAACCAGCTCATCTGGGCCAAACCAAACCGTTTATCGCTCTTGTAATTGACGTTTTGTTGCTGTTTGTAATTCAACCCCAGGTACATGAAGTTGGCTACATCGGACGGGATCTTCCTGATGGAGAAGACCGATCGTACCGCCGAATGGATCCCGAAGGCATGGTCCTTCCAGACCAGCATGGCTCCCGGGCCGTTGATCCGAAGGTTGATGAAGAAATTCTTCCGGCCGGAATTATCATACCGGTAAAAATTCCGGATTTCAGTCCCATAGTCCTCATCATGGGAAGGAAGAATAAATCCTGGTTTGAAAATATCCCAGACGACAAATTCCTGTTTGGAAAGATATATGTAGTTGTTCTGCAAAGAGATGTCGGCTCCCACCAGCTGAATATCCAGCCACTGCCTGGAGCCATGCATCGCTGACGGATTGAGCTGAACCGAGTTGATTCCCGCATAATTCCCCAGGGTGGTCCCCAGCATCTCCTGCGACCGTACCGGGCTGGTGGCGAGGAAGAGAAAGAGCAGCAATATGAGAATCGGGCGGAACAATGCTATTGATTTACGATTGATTCGATTTGCTATATTTGATATTACATAGAATTTCTTAATATTATAAACCGATTTTTTCTTCTAAGGTTGCACCTATCTTCATCACCCCATCACCCCATCACCCCATCACCCCATCACTCCATCACTCCACCAACTCGCGACTTTACATAATCAACTTTCTAGATATATTAACGCTGCGCACCCGGGATTTATTTCATCATTAATATGTATCTTTGCAGTCTTTTACAGGATCCGCGGATGTGGCGTAATTGGTAGCCGCGCAAGATTTAGGATCTTGTGCCTTCGGGCGTGGGGGTTCGAGTCCCTTCATCCACACCAGAGAAAATTGCACAACATTGCCAACATTGCCAACATTGCACAACATTGCACAACATTGCCAACATTGCACATCATTGCCAACATTGCACAACATTGCACAACATTGCCAACATTGTACAGAATTGCATATGGTTTCATAATACGATTTTACATTTTACCATTTTACTATTTTACATTTTAGAAAAGGAATGAACATTTCTAGAGAGAGTACCGGGGAGCTGACAGCTACGATCAGAGTGGAGATAACTCCGGAAGATTACCAGGAAACAGTCACCAAAAACCTGAAGGATTATCAGCGAAAGGCGAACATTCCCGGCTTCCGGCCAGGGAAAGTGCCATTCGGGATGGTGAAGAAGATGTATGGAAAAGCAGTGATAGCCGATGAAGTCAATAAACTCCTGAGTGAGCACCTCTCCGGTTATCTGACCTACGAAAAACTGCATGTACTCGGGAATCCATTGCCTAATAAAGAGAAGACAAAACCTGCGCAGTTTGAGGATGGTGAGACCTTTGAGTTCTATATTGACCTGGGGCTGGCTCCGGATTTTACCCTGAACCTGGGACCAGAGCTGGAGATTGAAAACTACCAGATCCGGATAGACGATAAGATGGTGGATGGGTATATTGAAGATACCCGGAAACGGAACGGCAATTACACCCATCCGGAGGTAGCCGGTGAAGAGGATATGATCTCTGGCGAAGTTACAGAACTGGCAGCTGATGGTACCCCCGTGGAAGGATCTGAACCGAAAATAATCTCCTTCTCCCTGGACAAAATTTCCGACAAAAAGGCAAAAGAGAAACTGATGACCCTCAAGAAGGAGGAGATGTTTCTATTCAAGCCGGTGGAGCTGTTTGGTTCAGCTGAAGAAGCTTCAAAGCAACTCAACCTGCCTGCCGATAGCCTGTCCAATCCTGACCTCTCTTTTTCATTCAAAGTAACGGAAATCACACATGTTGAACCTGCAGAACTGAATCCGGAATTCTTCGCCACCGTCTATCCTGATGAATCCATGGAAACCGAAGAGGATTTCCGGGAACGGGTCAGGAGAGATGCAGCAGTCAGTTTTTCCGGAGAGACCGACAAACTTCTTTTCCAGGATATTACTAAAGTCCTGATTGAAAACACCGGGATGAACCTCCCGGATGAGTTCCTCAAGCGCTGGCTATACGAACAAGATGAGAACAAGATGACAGAAGCGGACATTGAAAAGCAGTATCCCTCTTTCGCTAAATCAATGAAATGGCAATTGATTGAAAACAAGGTAATCAAGGAGAATGATATCGAGGTAAAAGAAGAAGAGATCAGGGGATATATCCGCTCCTACATGTTACGCAAGGTTTCCCAGGATCTTGTGGATCCTGAGATGGCAAAGAAATATGAGACGATCGTCGATGCATTCATGCAGGATAAAGAGCAGGTGCAGAAGATCAACGATCAGCTTTTCAATGCGAAACTCATGCAACTCTTCAAAGAGAAGGTAACACTGAAAGTGGTGGAGGTTAGCTACGAGGAATTTATCAAGATGGTTTCAGAGAAACACGACCACGATCACGAGCATTAAGCACCAATAATCAAATTACAAATAACAACTAATATTCAGGGTCCAATAACCAATTCAGTGTAACAAACACAACATTTTTTCGTTAAACAAATCGTAAATCTAAAATCGAATTAATCGTAAATCGAATTATGGACGACTTCACCAAATACGCGACCGGGCACAAAGGGATCAACGTACTGGCTCTTGAGAAATATAAGGCGCTGACAGCAAATTACATATCTCCAACTATCATTGAAGAGAGGCAACTGAACATTGCGACCATGGATGTTTTCTCACGGTTGATGATGGACCGCATCATCTTCCTGGGAGTTCCTATCGACGACTATGTTGCCAACATTATCCAGGCACAGCTGCTGTTCCTGGAATCGGTGGACTCACGAAAAGATATCCAGATCTACCTCAACACCCCCGGTGGTTCAGTTTATGCCGGTCTGGGTATCTATGACACGATGCAGTATATTGTCCCCGACATCGCGACCATCTGTACAGGGAT
Organism: Bacteroidota bacterium; assembly: GCA_043810345.1. Classification (GTDB taxonomy): domain Bacteria; phylum Bacteroidota; class Bacteroidia; order Bacteroidales; family FEN-979; genus QYOJ01. Next base: position 19,449 of record JBDROF010000116.1, read on the forward strand.
GGCTGCTTCCATGGGGGCCATTCTGCTTAGCGCAGGTGCCAAAGGAAAGCGGACCGCTCTGAAACATTCCCGGATTTTGATCCACCAGCCAATGGGATCAGCACAGGGACAGGCTTCCGATATTGAGATCACAGCCAGGGAGATCCAGAAGCTGAAAAAGGAGCTTTATGAGATCATCGCGATGCACAGCGGACAAACCTATACTAAGATCCTGAAGGATGCCGACCGTGACTACTGGATGACATCGCAGGAAGCCCTTGATTACGGAATGATAGACGAGATCCTGGTAAAATCCAAGACGGGCAAATAACCTTCTTACATGGCAAAAACCATTGAACGATGCTCCTTTTGCGGGCGTGAACGGCGGGAAACACAGATCCTGATTGCCGGGCTGAATGCACACATCTGTGATCACTGTATCCACCAGGCGAAAGTGATCATGGATGAGGAGGTGATGACGGATAAAACCAAGTCTATTCCCGATTTCAAGTTGCTCAAACCGGCTGAAATAAAGAATTATCTGGATCAGTATGTGGTTGGCCAGGAAGAAGCCAAACGGATCGTCTCCGTAGCAGTATACAACCACTACAAACGGATCTTTTACGCTAAAAAAGCGCAGGACGACGACGTTGAGATCGAAAAGGCCAACATTATCATCGTGGGAGAAACCGGCACGGGTAAAACCCTGCTGGCCAGAACCATCGCTAAGATGCTCAATGTTCCATTTTGTATTGCGGATGCGACTGCCCTCACCGAAGCCGGATATGTGGGAGAAGATGTGGAGAGCATTCTGGCCCGCCTGCTCCAGGTGGCCGACTACCATGTGGCTGCTGCTGAACGGGGGATTGTATTCATCGACGAGATAGATAAGATCGCCAGGAAAAGCGACAATCCCTCCATTACCCGGGACGTTTCTGGTGAGGGAGTCCAACAGGCGCTCCTTAAGATGCTGGAAGGAGCCATCGTTAATGTTCCTCCTCAGGGAGGTCGTAAGCACCCTGAACAGAAAATGATCCAGATCAATACACAGAATATTCTCTTCATCACCGGCGGCGCATTTGACGGAATCGAGAAGAAGATAGCCAACAGGTTACAAACCAATGTGATAGGTTTTAAATCTGCCAAAAAGGAATACATCGACAAAGAAAATATATTCCAGTATATTTCGCCGGTCGATCTGAAAAGCTATGGATTGATCCCTGAGCTGGTGGGGAGGCTTCCGATCGTTACCTTTATGCACACCCTCGACAGGGACACTCTCAAGCGTATCCTGCTCGAACCGAAGAACTCACTTACCAAGCAGTACATCAAACTGTTGGAGATGGACAACATCAAACTCAGCTTTGATAAAAATGCCCTGGATTACATCGTCGACAAATCGATTGAATTTAAACTGGGAGCCCGTGGATTGCGTTCGATCCTGGAAGCGATCATGACGGACGAGATGTTTGAACTTCCTTCCCGGGGGAATGCAAAAACACTGCGGGTAACGCTTGCTTTTGTGGAGAAAAGTTTCCGCAAAACCAGCATGGCAAGGCTGCGTGTTGCCTGACAAGATGAACAAATTTACCCTCTTCCTTTTTCTGACCCTTTTCGCCCTGACAGATCTCCTGGCCCAGGAATCGGACACATTGCCCAAGGTGGTGCCCGGGAGGATCATCGATGGGGATACTGTTCCACTGGTAGAGGTAAAATCAATTTCTGTTTATCCCCCGCATGAGTATAAGAATCGCCGCCACCAGATTCGGTACAGCAAGCTGGTATTCAATATCAAGAAAGTTTATCCTTACGCCAAGCTGGCTGGTGAGAAGCTGGAAGAGTTCCAGCGTGTCCTGGATACAATCACCAATGAAAAAGAGCGGAGAAAATTCGCCAAACAAGCAGAAAAGCAACTGGAAGAGGAATTTGGGGAGGATATCCGGAACCTCACATTTTCTCAGGGAAAGATCCTGATCAAGCTGATCTACCGCCAAACAGGAAGCTCCTCGTTTGAGATCGTACAAGAGCTCCGCGGAAAGTTTACCGCTTTCATCTGGCAAACCCTGGCAACCATTTTTGGATATGACCTGAAAGCCGCGTATGATCCGGAAGGAGAGGATCAACAGATCGAAGAGATCATTTTATTAATCGAGCTCGGGTATTTTTAATAATTTTGCAGTCCGTTTTATCCGCTGATATGCAGTTATCCATCATTATCGTCAACTACAACGTCAAGTATTTCGTGGAACAATGCATCCATTCAATCCAGAATGCGGTGAACGGCCTCACCGCAGAGATCTTTGTGGTAGACAATAACTCAGTCGATGGATCAGTGCGCATGATCCGTGAAAAATTCCCGGAAGTACATCTCATTGAGAACAAGGACAATAAAGGATTCTCTAAAGCCAACAACCAAGCCATCCGGAAAGCCAAAGGGGAGTATATATTGCTTCTCAACCCGGATACCATTCTGGAGGATGACACGTTGACAAAGTGTGTTTCATTCATGGAAGGACATCCTGATGCAGGGGGACTCGGGGTCAAGATGATTGACGGAAAAGGCAAGTTCCTTCCCGAATCCAAGCGTGGCCTCCCCTCCCCCTCTGTTGCTTTCTTCAAAATGTTTGGATTCTCATCGCTCTTTCCGAAATCGAAATTGTTTAACAAGTACCATCTGGGCTATCTCGACAAGGATAAGACCCATGAAGTAGATATTCTGGCAGGAGCATTTATGATGCTCCGAAAAAAAGTACTGGACGAGATCGGCCTCCTCGATGAAGAGTTCTTCATGTACGGGGAAGACATTGACCTCAGTTACCGGATCACCAAAGCAGGTTATAAGAATTACTATTTCCCGAGCACACGGATCATTCACTACAAAGGGGAGAGTACCAAAAAGAGTAGCGTCAACTATGTCTTCTTCTTCTACAATGCGATGACTGTGTTCGCGCGGAAACATTTCTCAAAGGAGAATGCCCGGTTGTTCTCCATGCTGATCAATTTCGCAATCTACCTCCGGGCGATGATCTCCATCATTACCCGGTTCCTGACCAGAATTGCCCTCCCTTTCAGTGATACTGTGCTGATCTTCAGCGGGATCTGGTTCATCAAGGAATACTGGGAGAAGCACTTTATCTTTACGTCGGGAGGTCACTATCCCCTGATCTTTACATTTGTTGCCGTTCCTGTCTATATCCTGATCTGGCTCCTGAGTGTTTTTCTGAGTGGTGGGTACGATAAGCCGATCCGGTTGCGAAAAATCACCCAGGGGATGGTCGTTGGTACCATCATTATCCTTGTCCTATACAGTTTACTCCCTGAAACCTACCGGTTCTCCAGGGCCCTGATCATTCTCGGTGCCATCTGGGGAGTGATCTCCATGCTGGGTACACGGTTCTTCCTCCATATTCTGAATCTGAAGAATTTTCAGATCAATGAAGATAAAAACAAACGATTCGTCATCATCGGTGAGAAAGAGGAGGCGGAAAGGGTTTCCGAACTCCTGCAAAAGACGATCATTAACCCCGGGTTCATCGGGTTGGTCAGCTACCACTCGCACCGGAACAACTCCAACGGTTTCATCGGTCACCTGGACCAGATCCGTGAGATCATCTGGATCCACAATATCGATGAGGTGATCTTCTGTGCCAAAGATGTCCCCTCTCAGGTGATCATGGACCAGATGTCGGAGTTGAAAGATCAGCAGGTGGATTATAAAATTGCCCCGCCCGAAAGCCTCAGTATCATCGGGAGCAACTCCATCAATACCTCGGGCGATCTCTATGTGATCGACATTAATTCCATCACCAAGATGGACAACCGGAGGAACAAACGACTGCTGGATGTCCTGACCAGTTTCTCACTCCTTGCACTCTATCCCGTCATCTTTTTCGTTGTCAGAAATCCGATCGGACTCCTTCGTAACATCCTCCTGGTGTTGTTGAACCTCCGCTCATGGGTAGGCTATTCGGAGTTGAGTGAATCGGAAGCGCATCACCTTCCTGAGATAAAAAAAGGGATTCTCAACCCATTTGATGCTTTTCGTAAAAAGCCGGTCCCAGGAGAGGCCATTGCACGCCTCAACCTGCTCTACGTAAGGGATTACAAGATCACTAACGATGTCAACATCATTCTGAAGGGGTTCCGGGATCTGGGCCGTAGATAGAAAAGTGCTACCTTTGTATTTTTATTCTGAACCAGATTGTAATGACAAATTACGATATTGTCCTTCCCCGTCTTGGAGAAGCCGTCATTGAAGCAACCCTGATCCGATGGCTGAAGAAAGAGGGAGACCCTGTGAACGAAGAGGATGCGATTGCTGAGATCGCCACTGACAAAGTAGATACGGAGGTCACCTCCCCGGTATCAGGAATCTTCAAGAAAAGAATGGCAGAAGAGGGAGAGGTGATCCCGGTGGGCAGTGTCATCGCCATCCTGGAAGTGGAGGCCGAAGAGGATTCTCCCGGTCCATCCTTTGAAGTCCCTTCAGAGAATGCCTCTCTGCCCCACGATCCTGACGAAGGGGGCGCACGGTTCTACTCTCCCCTCGTACGAAACATTGCCAGGCAGGAGAACATCTCTTTCCAGGAACTGGGCACGATCCCGGGATCTGGTAAAAACGACCGGCTTACCAAACAGGATCTTCTGAACTACCTTGAAAAAGGAAAAGGTTCTCAGGGTTTGCCTGTGACAGCCACCGACCAGGTGATCGAGATGGACCGTGTTCGTCAGTTGATCGCAACCCACATGATCAAATCGGTAAAAACGTCACCGCACGTCACCTCATTTGCAGAAGCTGACATGACAGCCATCGTCAGGTGGAGGGAGCAATATAAGGATGCCTTCACCAAACGGGAAGGGATCAAGCTGACCTACACCCCCATCGTCATTGAAGCCATCGCCAGGGCTGTCAGGGATGTTCCCATGATCAACGTATCCATGGATGGCAGCCGGATCCTGGTACATAAACGGATCAATGTGGGTATGGCCGTTGCCCTTCCCAACTCTAACCTGATCGTTCCGGTGATCAGGGATGCTGATCAAAAAAGCCTCCTGGGGATCACCAAACAGGTAAACGACCTGGCCGAACGGGCCAGACAAAACAAGCTGGTCCCCGACGAGATAGCCGGGGGGACAATATCCCTGACCAACCTGGGCTCCTTTGGAACCCTGATGGGAACTCCCATCATCAACCAACCACAGGCTGCCATAGTTGCGATTGGTTACATCACCAAACGTCCTGTGGTCATCGAAACACCGGAAGGCGACACCATCGGTATCCGTCATCAGATGTTTGTCTCTGTCACGTTCGACCACCGGGTGGTAGACGGAGCACTGGCCGGAATCTTTCTCAATAAACTGGTTGGGCACCTCGAACAGTTTGATACCAACCAAACGCTCTGACATGGAACTGAACCTGACCCGGCCATTGGCCTTCATCGACCTGGAAACGACCGGAATCAAAGTGGCCACTGACCGGATCGTTGAGATCTGTATCCTGAGAGCCGAGCCGGATGGCTCCACCTCCGTCAAAACACTCCGGATCAATCCTGAGATGGAAATTCCATGGGAAGCTACGGCCATTCACGGCATTACCAACGAAGATGTAAAAGATTGTCCCACCTTCCGGGTGGTTGCGCCAGACCTGGTCAGGTTTCTCGACTCCTGTGACCTGGCCGGGTACAATTCCAATCATTTCGATATCCCTTTGCTGGTAGAGGAATTTTTACGCGCGGAGGTGGATTTTGATCTGAAAAAACGCCGCCTGGTGGATGTACAGAATATCTTTCACAAAATGGAGCCCAGGAACCTTTCAGCTGCCTATCAGTTTTACTGTAACAAAGAACTGATCGATGCTCATAGTGCTGAAGCGGATACCATCGCCACCTATGAGATCCTGAAGGCCCAGCTCGATAAATACAAGGATCATCAGATCAAAGACAGGAAAGGAAACCTGGTGACCCCGGTGGTGAACGACATCAGTGCCTTGAGCGATTTCTCTGTCCAATCACGGAACGTTGACCTGGTAGGACATATCGTCTTCAATGCTAAAAAGGTGGAGGTTTTCAACTTCGGGAAACATAAAGGAAAACCCGTCACAGAGATATTCCAGAATGAACCCTCCTACTACGATTGGATCATGAAAAGCGAATTCCCGATTTCGACAAAAAAAGTGGTCACGGCTATCAAACTGCGTGGATTCAACCAGGATGATGTCAAGCTTGAACTTTTCTAACCCCAACATATGAAGATCATCTGCATTGGCCGAAATTACCATGCTCATATCAAAGAGCTCGGGAACACGGTCCCATCTGAACCGGTCTTTTTTATCAAACCTGATACCGCCCTGTTGGTCCGGAACAGGCCTTTTTTCTACCCGGATTTTTCCTCAGATATTCATTACGAGGTAGAGTTGGTCTTGAAAATCTGCAAGGTGGGAAAAAACATACAGCCCAGGTTTGCCCATACCCATTACAATGAAATCGGGCTGGGCATCGATTTCACCGCTCGTGACATCCAGGATCGTGCCAAAAAAGCAGGTCTCCCCTGGTTCACCGCCAAAGGCTTCGACCAGTCGGCCCCCGTCAGTCACTTTGTCCCGAAATCTGACCTCCCCGATCTGAAAAACATCAACTTCGGTCTGCGACTCAACGGAGAGCCCGTTCAGCAAGGTAACACCGGCCTGATGATCTATCCCTTTGACGAGATCATCGCACACGCCTCGCGGTTTGTGACCCTTCGTACCGGTGACATGATCTTCACAGGAACTCCGGCAGGCGTAGGACCAGTAAAGATCGGGGATCTCTTGGAGGGTTATATCGGGGACCAACTGATGCTGAGGTGCCCTATTAAATAATCTCCGATTGGTTCGATTTTCGATTTTTTATTTTTTTTAGACTGTTAATATCTTTTTCAACATCAGGAGTCTGAAAACCGCAAAATCAAACCATCAATCGTAAATCGAAAATCGAATCATTCGGAGATTCTATCTAATAATTACCTCGGTGATGACATCTGCCTGGACTGCTTTATTCAGCACATCGCGGATTTTTTCGCGGGTATAACTGAGTTCACTACGAAGAGCAGCTGAATCCACTTTCACGTAAAGCTTTTTATTCCGGATGTACAGATCC
>JBDROF010000117.1:0-10088 GCA_043810345.1 Bacteroidota bacterium
GACCGAAAAATTAACAGGTATTTCGGGACGCCTTCCCGAAGGTGTGGGGATACCGACCCTGGGAGCCTAATCCTCTTTCCTGGCTGAAGTGATGATTGGTGCCAAATCCCCGAAGCTGGGAATGGCTTCCGAACGCGGGAAGCCGGCGGTGCTGCTCTCGGTAAATAAGCAACCCCATACCAACACGGTGGAGCTGACTGAGCGCCTGGACCAGGCTGTTGAGGAGATCCAGAAGAGCCTGCCTGGGGATGTCCGCCTCTCCACCAATATTTTTCGCCAGGCCAGCTTCATCGAAAATGCCATCCGGAATGTGGAAAAAGCGATCCTTGAGGGAGCCCTCTTCCTGGTGGTGATCCTCTTCCTTTTCCTGAACAACTGGAAATCAGTTGTTATCTCCCTGCTCGCCCTGCCCCTCTCACTCTTCATGGCTATCCTCACCCTCAACTGGTTCGGCTTTACCCTCAATACCATGAGTCTCGGCGGGATGGCAATTGCAATCGGTGCCATGGTCGACGATGCCATCATCGATGTGGAAAATGTTTATCGACGTATCAGAGAGAACTTCCGAAAACCAGCGGATCAACGAACCGGTATCCTGGAAGTGGTTTACAAGGGGAGCACCGAGATCCGTTCATCGATCTTCAATGCCACCCTGATCATCATCGTCACCTTTGTCCCGCTATTCTTCCTGAGTGGCATGGAGGGGAGGATGCTGAAACCGCTTGGGATTTCGTTCATTGTCTCCTTATTCTCGTCTATGCTGGTAGCGATTACTGTGACACCTGTATTGTGTAGTTTCTGGCTGACGGATGAACGCACGGCCCGCAAAGCCGACCGCGATGCCTGGATCGTCAGATTCCTGAAGCGGAGCTATGAGGTGGGGCTTGTCAGTGTGCTCCAAAACAGGTGGATAATAGTCTCCTCCGGTGTGATTCTGCTGGCTCTTGCCCTGATCTTTCTCTTTTCCTTTGGCCGAAGCTTTCTCCCATCATTCAACGAGGGCTCCATGACGATCATGGCCAACACACAACCGGGGATTTCCCTCGAAGAGTCGGATAAGCTGGCGCAGTTAGTAGAAAACACGCTGATGTAAATCCCAGAAGCGCAAACGGTAGCCAGAAAAACGGGCCGGGCTGAGCTGGATGAACATGCATTGGGGACCAACGGATCAGAGATCGAGGTCCCGTTTGAGTTGGATGAACGAAGCCGGGAAGAGCTCTTTGCCGACACCCGACGGCAGCTGGCAGCCATCCGCGGGGTTAGCGTGGAGGTGGGACAACCGATCTCTCACCGGATCGACCATATGCTCAGCGGCACCCGGTCGAACATTGCCATCAAGGTGTTCGGTAACGACCTGAACCGGATCTATGGCATAGCTAACCAGATCCGCGATGAAATCGCGGATGTACAAGGCCTTGCTGACCTGAATGTGGAGATGCTGATCGAACGGCCGCAGCTGCAGATCAAGCCCCGCCGGGAGATGCTGGCCCGTTTCGGGATATCGACTCCCGAATTTGCTGAGTTCGTGGATGTAGCGTTAGCCGGTAAGGTGGTCTCACAGGTCTATGAAGGGGTGTCGACCTTCGATATCACTGTGAAATACGACCAGTCCAACCGTGCCAACATGGAGTCGATCCGGAACATTCCGGTAGATACCCGGTTTGGGGAACCCGATGCGCCTGTTCCTCACGGGGAGAATCCAACCACATCGCACAAAGTACCACTCTACTTTATCGCCGATGTGGTGTCGGCCAACGTGGCAGGCCGGGACCTTCGGAGTACGGTAAACGAGATACAGCAGATCGTCAACGATCAGATCGACCTGCCGGAGGGGTACCGTATCGAATACGGTGGACAGTTTGAAAGCGAAGAGGCGTATTCACCGTGGTGATCACCACCGGGGTGATCAGCATCCCGGTGATCATCGGTTTCATCTCCCTTTTCGGGATCGCCACCCGGAACGGGATCCTGCTGGTATCGCGCTACGAACACCTGAAAGAAAAGGGAATCGCCCTGAAGGATCGTTTGTTACAAGGTTCGCTTGGCCGGCTTAATCCTATCGTGATGACAGCGCTCTGCGACGCCCTCGGGATGTTGCCCCTAGCGCTGGGGGGGATCTGCCGGGCAACGAAATCCAAAGCCCCATGGCCAAAGTGATCCTGGGGGGATTGCTGACATCCACGCTGCTGAATCTTTTCTTTATTCCGGTGATCTATTCGCTGGTAAACAGGAAGGTGTAAGATCGGTATTCTATTTTACCATTCCGGGTACGATGCCAATACACAAAAGCTCGGTCTATCCCGGAAGTCAGAGTTCGGTTAATTGAGGATATTATAAATCGCCCCCACCACGGCACCAATAAACGTTTCACTATATTGATTGAAACACAGGATGATGGCTGTTCGGGTCATCGGATTGATGGTGGCAATTGTATAAAATCCGCCAGTATCCCCGGCATGTCCATATCCCAGCTGTTGCGGAAATTTTGAAATACCCAACCCATACGTGAACCCCGAAAGAGGACTCATGGTGACCATAGCATCCAGGGTGGATTGCTGCTGGAACAGCTCCTTTTTGCTGAGGGCATCGAAAAACAGCCATAGATCATGCACCGTGGAGATCATCTGCCCATGCCCCCACTCATTTTTCTTGCATGCTGAAAAAGAAAGAAGCAGGATTCCAGTTGCAATAAATCCTGTTAATAGAAGGCCAATTGATTTGGTTTTCATCTCTTTTCTGTTTTAAAGCATAGATAATTTTATTTCTTATGGTGCATAATAATAATCGACCTCAAAAGTGGTATCTGATGTATTTATACCAGTGCCTGACAGCAAGCGGGAATTCAGTCAGCTGTATTTCTTATATCCCGACTCAAAACTCACGATCTCATCCTGGATCGTATATCCATCGTACACGTATCCTGTAATGTAAACTGTGATCAGAGCGCTGTCATTGGTTGTGATGGGGGCATGTGCATTGATCTCTCCAACGCCATCTGCTCTCTCAAGATAATAATCGATACCACTCATGAAGCCATTGATTGAATCTCCGGTGATGAGGCCCTCAAAATAGAAATCGGCCCTGATCCCTGCAGGTGTTTGCCCGAATATTTCGATAAAATAGGTTGTGGCCGAAAAATGGGCAAGAAACTGATCCGGGACAGGAAGAGGTTCCGGGGTGGTTTCCTTTTTACTGCATCCGGGAAGAAGGATGAGGGTAATGATGAAGAGAGGAAATTTTTTCATGGTGATAGTATTGATTCATACTAAGTTGACCATAAAAATAATGCAAAATATAGATAAACCAATTACCATGGCTAAGAAATTAACAAAAAACAAAAGAAAGATTAAATAGGAATAGTGGGTGTTTGACAGATCGAGGTTGCTTCGTCGGTACGCCTTTGGCGTAACCCCTCGCAATGACACGGCGGTGTGGTTATTTAAGGGAAGATTGCTTCGCCCCGATAAATCGGGGCTCGCAATTTTTTTTATTGGGAGATATAACCTTTTATCATCTTACCGGATTAATGTCATTAGGAAATTATTCAATCAACAATTAAATGCATTTCACTATGGCAACAAATAGGCTTTATTATGTTTACATCATGACCAATCCCTATAACACGGTATTGTATACGGGAGTCACAAATGATCTCGAACGCAGAATTCGTGAGCATCGCAATCAGGTAAATCCCTATGCATTCACTGCAAAATATAACATCCAAAAACTTGTATGGTACGAATGTTATCCCTACATCGAAGATGCAATTGCACGGGAAAAACAGATCAAAGCAGGTTCAAGAAAGAAAAAGATTGCGTTAATCGAAATTTCCAACAAAAACTGGCGCGATCTAAAACCTGCAAAGCTATAATTGCGAGGAGTCCCGAGTACTCGGGACGACGAAGCAATCTCCCCTCTTAAATAATAAACTGCCGTGTCATTGCGAACCGAAGCCGTAGGCGGAGGTGAAGCAACCTCGAACCGACATCCGTTCCCTAAACTAACTGCGAAGCAACCTCGATCTGTTAAAGTGCCTGCTAACTGCCCCCAGACGAAGCAACCTCAATTTGTTAAAACACGTACCAACTTCTCTCCCAGATACCTATACTGCTCAACCGAGTTATACAACTGTGCCGAGATGCGAAGCAAACGCTGTAGCGGGTCACCCCAATACCAGACAGGGATTTCAATTCCGTATTCCTTGAAGAGGATCTCCTGCAATGGATCGGTCCCTTTGTAACTGGTTGAGGGTATCTTCTCCGGAGTGGGTAACACGATGGTTGCCATGGAGGCGATCATCGAATCGGGCCAGTTGTTCTCTTGCCTTTTGCTGCATCGGCTCAAACTCCCGAAGGAAAAACCCTACAGGTTCCCGTTCAAGCACCTGGCGATAGGCATCCTGGCGTTCCAGAATCCATTTCGGACAAGCACCAAAGGAGCCATGGTTGAGGTACACTATAACGGGATCCAGCGCCCACAAGCGTCCAAAGTCACTGTTGCCGGGTTTCCTTTCTTCAGTCAGATCCTTCTTCATTGAGGTTGGTGTTTCATTCAATCCGAATACGAAATTAACCTTCTGCACTGACAAATCGGCCGGAAAAACGTATTTTTGCCTCACACTTTTCCCGGATCATGAAGCATAAGTACCCCCTCATTCTTTTCCTTGCATTATCACTTCTGGTATGGGTTTACCTCTGGCTCCGGCATTCATGGGATGAGTCCGCAAAGGGTTTTAAAAACGGGTTGTTTCTCTCTCAAATCCCCCCGGGATCTTCCTTCCTCAAAGTCTATATCTGGAATATTGACAACGTTCCGTTCCGTATTGAAAACGGAGTTGTGGAGTTGTTCGTATTAATTGATCACAATGATCTTTCGGACAATCCGGAGACGATCATTCTCCATGACCACCGTATAGACACCATTTGGAACCGTGTTCATGTTAATATACTGCTCTGACCGGAACTTTACCTCTATATCTGCGAGCTCGTAAACCTGGAGGCCCAGGTTGTTGTATACCCTGATAACAAATATATCTTCCCCTGGAAATCTCATGGAAACGGTAAACCTTCCATCGTTCGGAACAGGATGGACGGAGAACCTGGATCCCTTTGTCTCATCAATCCCGGTAACCACTATATCTATATGGTTTGAGGTATCAGAAGTACAGCCAAACCGGTGAACTTCATCCCAGTATTCACCATCTTCCATCGCCTGGTAAATTTGACCCGTAGCTCCTGGTATAGGAGATCCTTCGAAATACCACTGGTTTCCGATAGACTGATCGCTGTAAAGAAAATCCCACATCTGGGTGATCACTGGCGCTGCAAGCGGAGATACAGTGGTCACAACAAAATTGGGAGAGGGAATTCCTGCCCCGCAATAGTTAGTTGCAAATACTGAAATAATCCCTGAACTGGCGGTGTCGGAAAAAGAGACCATGATGCTTGGTGTATTCCCACCCGATATGATGGAGGCCCCGGAAGGAACTGTCCATATGTAATTATCCGCTCCGGGAATGGGTGATATGAAATAATTAACCCCGGTGGCGCCCCTGCAAACGGTATCGAGACCCGTTATGAAACCTGCCTTAGCAGGAATTTTATTGACTAATACCGGAAATGATGGCGATGAAGGGCCATTGCCACATATGTTAGATCCGTAAACCAGGATAACTCCACTCAAGGCATTGACAGAAAAGTCTACTGTGATACTGGTGGTTCCTGCTCCGGTAGCGATGGTTGCTCCGGGAGGCAGCAACCAGATATAGGAAGTAGCATAAGGGACGGGAGCAACAGAGTATGATACCCCTATGTCGCCGGCACAAACCATCGACGTCCCGGTGATGTTTCCCGGTGTTCCTGGCAACGGTGTGACGTTTACATCCAGTTGGGTCGGAGGAAAGGCTGAGCAGCCTGTAGCATTAATATACGATACAGCCACCCACTGAGCTCCGGTTCCCTGCCAGGTGACCTGTACCTGGGAGGTCCCTTGGCCTGATACGATTAAACCCGAAGGCGATGTCGACCACACGTATCCGGTCATCCCTGTTTCCGTGGTGTAAGTATAGTTTCCTGCGTTCTCACAGGCAATGGTATCCCCGGTAATGGTGGGAACGGGAAGCGGATGGACGGTAACGTTATAACCCGAAAGAGACGCTGATGTACATCCGATGGCATTGGTGTAACCGACACTCACCGTTTGCGCTCCTACATAATCCCAGGTGACAGTAACTGTATTCACAGAATCGGATCCTCCTGCCGTGATGGTCCCGCCGTTGGAGATCACCCATTGGTAGTTTGTCATCCCTGACAGGGTGGTATAGGTATTTCCTGTAGATCCCACACAGGCTGATGTCGGTCCTGTGATGACAGGGACCGGTAAGGGTTCAATGAGTACATTATAGGAGGTTGGTGCCGCAGCAGCACAACCGTTGCTGTCAGTGTAATTCACCGAAACCGACCGGGTTCCGGCCAGGTCCCAGGTTACGGTAATGGTATCGGTGCCGGCCCCGGAGGTAATGGTTCCGCCTGCTGAGATTCCCCAGGTATAGTTGGACATTCCTGGCTGTGTTCCGTAAATATTCCCGGAAGTATTAGCACATACGGTATCAGGTCCGCCTATCGTAGGAAGCGGTAAGGCGTTGACCTTAACCGGGTAGGAGGTGGCGGTCTGGGCTGTACACCCGTTAGCAGCGGTATAATTGACAAAGACACGCTGGGTGTCCAGCACATTCCATGTAACCTCGATGAAGTTGCTTGCTGTCGTACCTCCGGAAGTTATCGTATTGCCGGAGGAGACATTCCAGGTGTAGTTGAGCATTCCGCTCTGCGTCGTGTACTGGTTTCCCGGTACCCCTTTGCAGACGGGAGTTGGGCCGGTAACAGATGGAACCGGCTGGGGTTTGACGGTGACAGGATAGCTTGTGGGGAGGAGGGCGTTGCATCCTAAAGAGCTGGTATAATTCACCAGTACCTGCCGTGCACCCGCCGAATCCCATGTGACCATGATGAGGCTGGTTCCGGTTCCTGAGACGATGGTTCCGCCACCCGATAGCGTCCACTGGTAGGCAGTATTCATCGGTTCCGTGGAATAAAAGTGCCCGCCGGTACCTTCACAAACGGAATCAGGTCCGGTTATGGAAGGCACTGGAAGGGGGTGAACGGTAACCGGCAACATCGAAGGGACGAGAGTTTCGCAACCGGAAACAGTGGTATAACTTACCGAAACGGTTTGGGCCCCGACCGAATCCCACCGGACCGTAATTGTCCTGGTGCCCAAACCGGTCAGAATCACACCACCCGGAGAAACCGTCCAGGAGTACCCTGTCATAGTCGGTTCCGTTTGATACGTTCCGATAGAGTTTCTGCAGAGGCTATCGGGTCCGGTTATCGTGGGAACCGGGAGAGGGTTCACAGTTACATTGTAAGGAACAGGGGTAGTTCCAAAACACCCAAGGGAATTCGCGTAGGCCACGGTTACCCAACGGTTGCCAACAGAACTAGCGGTATCCCAGGTAACACTGATCACACTATCAGAAGCTGATCCGTTTATTGTTCCTCCTGTTGAAATATTCCATAGGTAGGATGTCATGTTCTTCTGGGTCCGGTAAAGGACAGTATCATGTACACATACGAAAGTCGGACCGGAAATAGTTGGAACCGGAAGTGGGTTAATTGTTGTGGTGGCTACCGTTGGGCTATTGGCTTTACAACCGTTTGCGTTCGTGTAATTTACACTCACTGTCTTGGGTCCGGGTGTAGGCCAGGTGGCCGTGATGGATGCCGTACCTGATCCGCCGGTTATGGTGCCCCCGGATGAGAGTATCCAACTATAGGCAGTCATGCCGGTTTCGGTTTGAAAAGGGGCCGGATTGCCAACGCAAATCGAGGAATAATCCAGGTACACTTTAGCCAGATCCAGGTAGCAATCATTCCCAAAATCAGAGGTGAATTTAAATGAGATATAGAGTGCCGCTTGTCCTCCTGCACTGAGAGGCAGGGCTTGAGTCTTCAATTTCCAACCCTCAACAGGATGGTACCGTGAGAAGGTACCTGCAGAATTCCAAGTTATACCGTCCAGTGACCATTCTAATTCCACACGATCATCGGAAGTTGAATATGCTGAACTCTCCAGCCATGCAAAGTCCACAATGACACTGGTGTAGCCAATTGTTGAAATGGGTACAGTTCTTTTCAACCGGATCACGCCGTTCCCGTGATCATATGAATTGAAGCGCACGAGATAGGTGCCATTGTATGCAGAAAATCCGGCCGGATGACTAGTGGTTGCAGGAAAAGTTATCGTGTTATTTGGCGCTAATATTTCGATAGCCCAATCAGAAGGGATAACACCCCCGTTCTCAAAGCTTTCTGTCATTAACGACTGCGGAGAGATGGTGGGTGCCGGTGATGGGTTGACTGTCAATATCGCTGAGTTTGAGTACACAACAGGTGGGCAATTGCCTGACACAACACAACGGTATGTGAATCCGGTCAGACCTGTGCTTACCCCTGTAATTACCACGTGATCCGTTAAAACCCCACTGTAGGGTGCGCTGTTGCTCAGGTTGGTAAAGCCGGATCCGGTATCGACATGCCACTGATAGGTCACTACATTTCCGGTAGTAGTAACCTGAAAATCAGCATTTTCCCCTGCACATTTAATAAGATCAGAAGGGGGAGAAGTGATATTAAATGGGAGGCAGTCAGAAAATTTTGCAACAAAGCCATCCCACATGCCTCCTCCGAGGGATGGTTGATGACTCCCGGGGGTAGATATTCCAGTTACTGATGCCGTATATCCAACAATATAGATATGACCATTCCCGAACAGGGATATATCTTGTGGATCTTCATCGTTAAGTCCTCCATAATAGGTTCCCCAGATCCTGTCACCGGATGAATTGAATTCTGTGAGAAAAACATCAATACCACCGGCCCATGCAGGCTGATACACTCCCGGGGTGGAGATGCCGGTTGTAGAAACAGTGGAGCCGATAAAGTAAACATTTCCATCCGCTTTTCCTTTTACACCAAAACCTCCCTCAAAACTACTGCCTCCATAAAAGGTTCCCCACTGCCTTGTACCAGACGAATCTAGCTTTGCAATAAAAGCATCGGTCAGTCCACCCATGGAAGGTTGATGAGATCCTGGTGAAGAGATCCCATTTGAAGAGGCAGTTTGACCAACCAGGTAGACTGAGCCATTATCGCCTGCAGATACTCCATTCCCGGATTCAAAGTAAAACCCACCATAGTATGTCCCCCATTGCAGGTTCCCTGCGGTATCGAAATTCGCAAGAAATGCATCACCGTTTCCACCTATAACCTGTTGATGAGTTCCAGGTGTTGCAATGCCATCAACAGAATGAGTTTGACCCCCAACAAACACATCTCCTTCACCGTTTATGGATAGCTTGAATGCCTCATCGTAACTGCTTCCACCGTAGTATGTTCCCCATTGTCTTACTCCGGCAGCATTGAATTTTACAACTATGGCATCGGAGTTTCCGGCCAGGACTGATTGAAATGATCCACCGGAAGCGATATTGTTGAGCGATTTGGTATTGCCGGTACCATATAGGTTCCCATCAACATCCCCGGTACAACCATACAGGACATCACCTGCTGAACCTCCATAATAGGTCCCCCAAACAAGATCAGGGATGGGATCAATGATCAATGTGGCATCTGAAGGGATCTCCCGGGATGTGGAAAATCCATATACGTTGCCTTCAATCTGCCGGAAAGTAACCTGAATATCTGTTTGTCCGCTTTCCTGTTGCAGGAAGCTTACCGGTATTTTTTCCTGAATCGTATTGATTGAATTGATAAACACCAGGTTGCCATCCTCCATTAAAATATCTGATGCTCCATCGATCTTCAGCCTGATCTGTTCAATGTTTGCACCCGGATTGACAATGACGTTATACTTGAATGGACGGTCCCCACCTGCCAGATATTCCAGGTCAATTCCCGGATAGAGGTTTCGGTATGTGACCTTACCAAAATGTTTAACATTCCCGATGCCTTCAACAGGAGTTCCTGCAGTGTAGTAATTCAGGTAATCGGAAGAGGGATCTTCTGCGA
>JBDROF010000118.1:0-8172 GCA_043810345.1 Bacteroidota bacterium
CCTTTCGGCGCTTCGGGCGCTTTTTTGCAGGAGGGGCAGAACAGGAGCAAGGCTGCAACCATTATGAATAAGGATTTTTGTTTCATGGTTTTAATTCCGTTTGAGATATCAATCATTCGCTTTAATCAACCACTGTCGTATGTATTCTGAATGTTCGCTGGTCATAAATATTTTCCTTCCTGAAGAGCAGTCCGTACAATATGTCCCGGCAATTTCTTCTTCACCTCTGCTTCCTGATAGCTTTGGAGGTGGATATCAAAGGTTTTTGTCTATGTTTCAATTATTTTCCTTTGTGCTCTTTGTGATATCCTTTGTGTTCCTTTGTGGTTAAACTTTTAACCGCGAAGGTGCTGTAGGATTCAAAAGATTACCATAATATTTTCACTTCATATTTCGAGAATTCAGAATCAAGAGTAATTATCGGAAGATTCTCACTCTCAGCCTGTGCTATTAAAATCCTGTCGAAAGGATCCCGGTGTAAAAAAGGCAATGAAGCAACAGTAAGCACATGCTGTTCCGTCAAAGGAAGAATATGGAATCCATTTTCTCTGATCAAAGAAAAAATGTGACGCAATCCCTTTTCGACCGATAACTTATTAAGGCTTACCTTAATTGCCATCTCCCATAAACTGACAATGCTTACATGAACCTGATTATTTTCAGATATGATCATCTCACGGGCTTTTGGAGAAAGCTTTACATCTCCATTCAGAAACCATAAAACCGTATGAGTGTCCAGAAGAATCTTCATGGCATATACTCTTTAAAATCGTCAAGTGGCGCGTTAAAATCGTCAGACATCCTGATTTGTCCGGCGGCGCAACCAAAAACCGGTCGCTTCGCTTTTTTTTTCTTCTTTTCCCTTGACAGTAAAAAATCAATAAAATCAGAAACCTCCTTTTTAATGTCTTCAGGAAGCTCGATGATCTTCGTGTACAATTGCAGTTCAGTCATATTTTATTTTTCCGTTAGAAAAAAATTGGTTATATCTTGCATGTTGAATCAATCGTCAATCGTAAATTAAATCGTCATTCGTCAATCGTCCAATCGTAAATCAAAATGCTGCCCCCACCCCTGCCGTAAAATTAAACGATTTAAAATTCAGCGCCGTGCCTCCGGCGGAGAGTAAAAACCATTTGAAACGCAACATCAAACCCAAGTCGACCTCTACTCCTGAGGTGCAATATCCATCGTACCTGGCATTCGATGATCCTGTTTTCACATCACCCTCGTAACTATACTCATCCATGCCGAGGAGGTAATCTTCTTTTCCATAACCGGCTCCCAGATAGAGAAAGAAATTCCGTGCGGGCTGATATGTGATACCGGCCAGAGCAGAAAAGGCTGAATAACCATTCTTTTCCGAAAAAACAAAATATCCTGCCTGATTAAACTCTACTATCCCGTCTTTATATGAGTATTTTGCCGATTCCAATGCCTTCAGATTCCCCCGTACTTCACCATAAAATCCCACGATTCCAAGCATTCCGGCACGCAGACCCATATAGGTGGTCGGATTCGCCACATACTGTATGAAAAAGGAGGATTTTGGCTTTTCTCCGGTGATTTCGGCCCGTATATCAAACACCAGGGTTTCCTCTACCATGGGCATCTCCCTGATTACATCCCAGGTGATGGTGTGGTTTCCCTTTCTGATATCTGATCCGATATCACCGGTAACCTCTTTCAGCGGTCCGTTAAAGGTGTTTCCTCCATCGCGGCTCACATACAGAGAAACCGTAAAGGTCTGGTAAAACTTCCCGGCCAGGGCATAATGCACCCTGATCATTCCCTCTTTGACTTCCGAAGTGACATTACGCACCTCCTGGGCATGTAGCGCTGCCGGAGTGAGAAACAAACATAAAGTCAACACGATGAAAAGTCTCTTCATAACAAATGTCTTAATATTCCGTGATTATCATGTTCTCATCTCCGTGAAACTGCGGTGTCTGGAGACCCCTGATCTTCACTGACGATTCCTTCACCCGTTCAATAACGTACCGGCTCAACTCACCGGAGGTAATCTTTTTATCACCGTTTACATCAGCCTTTCCTTGCATTCCGGCGCAAAGGTAATAGGTAAAAAGACCTGTTTCGGAAGGGTCAAAAGCCAGAGAGGTCTGATCATAATCAGAAGAGGTAAATACCGTGAATCCGGGATTTGATTCCCACGGTTGTTCAACTGTCGGTTTAATAACCACACCGCCTTTCATAGCCACCAGGTTTTCGGGTTTATAGGTATCGCTGCTTTTGGATACCCCGCTAAAGCAGGCATCAAGAAAGACGGTCACGCTGCGGGCGTCCAGTTTCTCCAGGTTTTTATAAAACTTGTTGAGATCGTATCCCTGCCGTTCAATCGCTTCAATCCGGCCATCTGAAGGTAACAGGAATACACTGGTCCCATCCTTTGAAGGAATACCATGACCGGAATAGAATACAAAAAGGTCTGTATTTCCTTTGCTGATTGCCTTTTGCAATTCGCCATAGGAAGGGTCGAAAATATTATCAAAAAAGTACCCGGTTACATCCTTGCTTTTATAGATATACACCTTGTCGATGCCCAGCACGGTTTTGAAATAACTCTGGATCACTGTTGCATCGTTTTCGGCATAGGGAGCCTGCACAAAATGGTCGTATTTTTCCACCCCTATCACCACGGCTATGGCATTGGGGCGGTGCATTTTCGAAGGAGGCGTTTGCCTGATATCAATGACATTCCCCACATTTGCAGTCATCCGTTCTGAATTGATTTCAAAGCGGGCAAGCTGTTTCTCCAGTTTGTCGAATTCGGGTTTTACATTCAGCACCACCACTTCGGGAGGTTTCTGATCGAGCATCACGGGAAGTTGGGTTTCGATCAGTTCTCCCCGGTGAACCTCGTTGGTCAGGGATAAAAAGAGAGGCAGATTTCCTGCAGCGGTGACCCGTTTATTCGGACTTACCGTGATCCAGAACTCCTTCACCTCGCCAATTCCCAGTTCACCCAGATCTCCGAAACCATTCTGTATAAAGATATTCTGATCCCGGCATTTTATCCCGTACTTCGTGTTTCGGGATACATTCTGCCCCACATTCTGAATACTTATCTTGATTTTTACCTGCTCCCCTGCCTGGAGTTTGCCATCCTGTTTAATAGCCGCCGTACCTTCTCCAAGATCAACCACCTCAATACCGGAAAAGGCCAGTTGTGGTTCCCTGAATTTCATGGTGGTGACATAAAGGTATGCTGGGTCCATATCATACCCGAAATATTCCCGGATGTTGATCTCCAGTTTATGTTCAGCTGACCGGATATTCATCCCGGCCTCCAGCGGAAGAGTCACCCTGATGGTTTGATCGGGCTGAAGGTAAGGGATTGTGGTTGCTTTGCCGATGATAAAATTGGGATCCGGGATGTTATCCGTAACCGTAACAGCGAGATCCTGTGCTGATCCTTTTCCTTTATTCGAAATATTCAGGGTAATCCATGCTTTTTCATTGGCTTCAAGGATCCCGTTGTTGTTTTCGTCGTCGAAATTCAGATCGGCATACAGTATCGGCGGTAAGCCCCGTTTGTAATCGGGTTTGATATAAATCCGCGTGGGTTCGCTCTTTCCGGATACCACTTTTTGCGAAAAAACCGGTTGCATGATCATGAGCGGCACAAAACAAAACATGATCCGTTTCATAAGAATTTCTTCTATAGTTACATCATCCAAAGACAAATATACATATCTAAAAGAACAGTTTCAACTTTTTTATATGTTTTAATCTGGAAAAATATGACGATCTCTTCTCTGATTCCTAAGGAACAAAACACAGTGAAATTATCCGAGAATCTGGTCATTCGATTCGATGAGCAGGGTTCCTGAGGCGGGGTATTCATAGGGGGGATTGTCAGGGTAATACGTGAATTCCGTCTCAACCATCAGTGTATAGGAAAAGGAGATCTCCGTTTTCCCTCCATCAAGGTTACGGGATTTTATATCATCTATCCGGAAGGAGACATAACTCATATGACCACTACCTCCGCCCAGGTCTCCCAGCTTTTCGGTCTTCCTGATATAGTCTTCGACAATCCGGTTGATCTTTTCTTCAGAAAGCATCGGGTTATTTATAATCGATTCCCGGAATCGGAAATTTTCTTTTTCGCACAATGTACAACACAAAGAAGAAGACCCCGGTTATTACCCCGATCCCCAGCATCATTAATGAAAACAGCCACTCTTCCGGATTGGTAAAAAGTATGAAAATGGAATAGGCACAAAGTGCGCCAGAACCCAGAAGCAGAATCACATTCGCCAGGAACAGAATTCTTCGGAAAATATAAGACATCGCGTTATTGAAGTTTTAGTGAAACCGGTTCCATCCCATCGATATAAAAAAACCTGCCCGAGCCCATGACATCGTAATGAATGAAGAAGAATCGTGTAAATTCAACTGTTTCGGGACATTTATCCAATTGCTTCAGGATGGGTGTTAACCTCTCCTGGTCGTTTTCAGAAATGACCGTCCCGATGCGTTCACCTATCTCCATCAGGATCAGCTCTTCGGCTGAGGGTTGGTACTCCTTTTCCCGCGCTCCCAGGGCTATGTTTCCCTCGACCCACTTTCCGGGATTTTCTTTCGCCCTGGCTTGGTAGCCGATGTATGATCTGATCAGTGATCCCAGATTGTCGATATTAGCTTCCGGTAAACGGGCGAGATCCTCCAGCAGAGACGGCATATAGTCCAGCATGGTATCAGGCGTGTGTTTGGATTGGTAGTCAGGGAAGACGTCGTTAGTAGGGGCGGGTTCGGAACCCGCCCCTACTATAACATCTTCGGAACCCGCCCCTACTTCAACAACACCAGTTCCCGGTGTTTCTCTAATTACATCCTCTTCTTTCTCGGCAGGATTATCCTCCGGTGGGCCTGGTTTGATCCAGTTACTTCTTACAGCTCCCATATCGGGAACCTGGTGCAGCAGGATCATCTTCCGGGGGAATTCCATCCTCACGGAATCAGGGGAAAGGGAACCTGTACCAGGTGTTGCCACCGAGACCTCCAGGTAATTCGGGTACTCCTTCAGGTTAATAATTTGCATTCCTCCCCGGGATGTGACGCCATCCTCTTCCCGGATAAGGAACTGCATCTCTTCGTATTCAAGAAGCTGATGCATCATGTTTGCAAGATCCGTGATGGTATCCATCTCCCCTTCCGAGAGCATGGGCGCCATGTCGACAAGGTAGACGATAGACTTCGGAGTGACGGTCACCAACTGCTCGGTCGGGATCCTGGCATCATGGTCAGACGTGGTACTGAAGGTGAGATCCTGCCATGGGAGAAAGAGGTACGTGAGCAACTGCTTACCCGTGGTATGGGTCCGCAAATCAACAAACAACCCCTCCCCATCTCCGTGGAGAAAGATGTAGATCTCTTCCAGCTTTCCCCAGCGGGTTCTGGCCTCGATCTCTCCCCCGAAATCCTTAAAAAGGATGAGTTTCAGATCCAGGATATTGAAGGTAAAAAGTCCCAAATCAAACGGTTCCACTATGATTCTTCCGGTTTTATCTATCGCTCCCCATTTCGACTCTTTCCACACTGAATGCTCACCTTCCTCTTCAAGAGCCCCTTCGGCACAGATGAGGGCCACTCCACCACGAAACGGGTATGCGAATTCAAATGAGGGGGAAATCACGATATTCCCGTGTAAGTCAGCATAACCGATCTTCCCGTTTTCCCGGATGCGGATAAGCCCTTCCGAGGGGTAATCAGGGCCATTATCATAGGGAAAAACCTCAAAAAGAAAGTTACCTTTATTACCTATTGCTGCAAATCCGAGTTCGGGGATGTACCTGACGACAAAGTTATTGTACGGGAAGGGTATATCCGGGCTCTCCTCCAGAACTCCTGATTGTAGTCCAGGTTGCGACTGATCCACCCAGGCAGGTTTTCCCTTCTGAAGATATTTCACAGCCCCATCCTGGATGATGACTTCCAGGTTGTGATCCGGAAACCAGAGATTCCTGTACTGGGGCGACTGCCCAGCATATTCCCTGTAATTGAGCCCAAGTGTGCGCAAAACTTCCGGGAAAGAGCTTCCATAGCCAATCTCCTCAAATGTTGTGGGATAGATCTCATCCAACTGCTTCAGTCGGAAGAGTTGATCCACCAGGTCGTTCCGTTCGATCAGGTAATCCTTGAGCAACATATGGTAATGATGCCACCTGGAATGGCCGATTGTGAAGACGATGTTGACCCTGACACTCGCCTTTGAGAACTCTGTCACGATAACATCAATCGGCGTTTCCACATCGACATTAAACAGTGGATCGGGAGCAAACATCCTGCTCAGGTACTCCTCCCGGTGTTCAGCCATCCAACGATCCCTGGTCTCCTGGAATTTATCAAGCACCTCAGGATTTATCTGCCCCCGACGATCTTTATCCAGGAAGAATATCTCTTCCGCATCGGATAACCGTTCGCTCTTAACCACGTTTGCATCAATGTGCTGCCCGATATCGACGGGGCTGTATATTTGATCCTGTGCCATAGCTGGTACATAGAAACCAATCCAGGCAACGACAACAATCAGTTTTCCGGGGACACCCAGAGTTGGTTTCATGAGATAATTTGTGTTGAATAGATACAAATATAGCACATGAATCAATGAAGTCAACTCTTTGGAGCCAGAAAACGGTTGTACAGAAGCAGGCCAATGATGCTCATAACCCCAATCATGCTGAATGTGATCCAGAGCATGGAGGGTTGATTCAGTTTTTCAACAAACAGCACATAGAGCCAGGCACCGAGAACCCCTCCTACTCCACTACCGATTACTCCGTAAAGAAATGAATAACCCTGGTATAGAGCCTTTTTGTCAGTAGGAGCAATTAGTCCAACATAGGAGATGAACTTCGGGTGGGCAGTCATCTCCCCAAGGGTGAAGATGAACATCCCCGCGAGAAAAATCCAAGGACTTGGGGCAATAGCCAGGATCCCCATCCCTACCGAGCCAATGGCGATCCCGATGATCATAGTGGGTAGTGCTTTGGCCTTTCGTACCAGCGCTGAGACGAAGAGCTGCAGAACAATGATCGCTCCTGCGTTCATGGCGGTGACATGTTCGGCTTCGAACTTCCAGTCAGGGTCAGAGACAAAGAACGAGAGGAACGAGTTTACGATCAGGTTCACCGGCTTCATATTGATGTGTTCCGTCAGGTACCAGAGCACGGAGTCATAGACCTGGAAGTACATGATCCAGAAGCCGGAATAGATGACGATCATCAGGATGAAGCGGTAGTCCTTCAGAACGGTCACCATCTCCGTGAAGACCTTAACGAGAGATTTCGACCCGGTGGCGGTCCCTTTTGGCTCCTTGTAGACAAAATAGTTAAGGAAGAGCAGCCAGCCGGTCCCAATGGCGGCCATGAAGAAGATGTAGTTCCAGGAGATCGACTTCATCCACGGCACAAGGATCAGGGGGAAGATGAAGGCGCCCAGGTTGATGGACCAGTAATAGATTCCGAACCCGAGGGAGGAGCTGGATTCATCGGTTACCCGGGCGATCGTGCCGGAGATCATCGGTTTGAAGAAGCCGGCTCCCAGGGCGACCAGCAGGAGGCTTAAAAAGACTGTAGCATAGGTATCCGAGAAGCCGGTCAACAGGTACCCGGTACTCATCGAGATAAAAGCAAAGAAAAGCACCTTTTTATAACCCAGCCTGTCGCCGATTGCACCGGCAAGGATCGGAAGCAGATAGAGCAACGGTGTGATTACACTTTTGATGACACCTACACTCTCTTTGGAAAAGGCCAGTCCGCCACTGTCGCGGGAGAGCACCAGGTATACCGACAGGACCGACATCACCCCGTAGTAGGAGCCCCGTTCGAAGAATTCCATGACGATCACCGTCCAGAAGTTCCGGGGGAAGGTGGGGCGGGTTCGGATGGTATTCATGTCGGGGTGCGTTTGGATGGTATTGTACGGGCGGGTTATGAACCCGCCCGTACAATGGGATTGGCCTTTGGGTTAGGGTATATTAAACAATGAGGCGGCTAAAATAGGAAAAAATTCTGTTTATGCAGGGATTGGCGGATTCGGATGGATATGTTGTAGGAGCGGGTTGGGATGTATATGCAGTAGGGGCGGGTTGGGATGTATATGCAGTAGGGGCGGGTTGGGATGTATATGCAGTAGGGGCGGGGTGGG
>JBDROF010000119.1:0-28781 GCA_043810345.1 Bacteroidota bacterium
GAAGGTATCTGCGTCATCCGTGTTCTATTGGTCTTTCATGCACCTCACACTGAACGCATTCGCCCGATAGGAGGGATAATAGGAAACAGAAAAGTCGTAATCGTTCATTCCGTGTGCCCAGGCTTTCCATGGGCCGTGTGAGGTGGAAGACCAGAAGAAGGCAGCAAAATCCCCAAACCACCAGCCCTGGTTGAAAAATCCCGCTCCGTTCAGAAAAGCATTGAATCCGGAGAATCCCGAATACTTGAGAGGCGCCCCGGCGAAAGCGTTATTCGTCCAGTTTGCGAACAAGATATTCCAATCAGTTTCAGTTGGTATATGCCAACCTGGCGGACAAAGACCCTGTGGTCCGGAAGTATCTGAATACTGCATGACCTCATCCCATTGATACAGTGCCGGCTGCCGACTGCCAACTGCCGACTTGTATTTTTCCGGGATACAGTTGTCCCTTTGATGAATTGATTCCGGAATTTGTACCCCATAATCAAGATCTGCCGCGAACCAGCACTGACTGCCGATCTGAACCGTAGGATACACAGTACTGTCTCGGATATCGACAAGCCATGAGCCACAAGGCATGAGGGATGAGGGAAAGACATGTATGTTCAGGGTTTTTTCCTGTGAACAGAGTGCAAAATTCGTGTATGTGTAACTGATCTGGTGTGTCCCCTGGTCGGCCAGGGCAGGGTAAAAGTAACCATTGGTTACTCCTGTCCCTGAATATGTCCCTCCCAGCGGAATCCCTCCCTTCAGCCTGATCGGCTTGGCATCCGTGGTGGTGATCGTGTCGAAGCAGGGGATAAAGGTTACTGTTGGAGCTTCTACTACTGTCATGATGACTGGATTACTAGATGCTGGATTATTGGATGTGCAGGGTTCAGAGGAGGTGAGGGTGCAGGATACCAGATCGCCGGATGCCGGATAATAAGTGAAAAGAGGGTTGTTTGATCCCACATTGATCCCGTTGACCTGCCATTGAAATACAGGTGTTGTGCCGCCATTGACAGGTGTTGCCGTGAACGTTACAGGTATTCCTTCACAGACTGGATTACCCGAAGGTGTGATGGAAATACCGACAGATAAAATTGGATGTACCCTTATGATAATAGCATTAGAGGTTGCCGGATTATTTGTAGAACAAATCGTATCGGAAGAGGTCAGCAGGCAGGTTATGCTATCGTTATCCACCGGGGCATAGATAAAAACCGAATCATTTGCCCCTTGAGGCGTCCCATTAACAATCCATTGAAAAGTCGGCGAAGCTCCTCCGTTTACAGGGAAGGCTGTAAACGTTACCGGCGTCCCTTCGCAAACGGAATCGGCCGAAGTGGTAATCAGCACACTGACCGAATCTCCTGGGATAACCGTCACAATGTATTGAACCGAATCTCCTATACAGCCTCCTACCGCAGGGGTGATCGTATAGGTCACCGTTTCATCTCCCGGTCCGGTGTTCAGTAACACCTGGTCGATGGTATCGCCTGTGCCCGGCGAAAAGCCTGTGACAAAAGGCGATGAACCGCTGGCAGTCCACGAAAAAGTCGTATTCGGCAACGTAGCCGTAAGCAAAATATTAGTGGATTCGCCCGAACAAATGGATTTTGAAAGCGGACTGTTTGTTACTGCCGGTGGAACCGTGACGGTCAATTGCACGGTGTCTCTGCCCGTACATCCGTCCGGTGAGGTAACGGCAACGGTATATATGCCGGTTTGATCCAGGGTAACGATCTGTTCACCGGAAGAAAAGCCCGGTGGAATGCTGGCCCATTCATACGTACAACCGGTACAAAATCCGGCATCGAATGTAACCGAATCTCCCTGGCAGATGGTCGTATCATTCCCCAGTTCCGGCGCAGGCGTCTCATAGATCGTGATCGTTACCCAGGAGGTATCTGTGCGGTTATCCATGTGGCGGACAAACAATTCAACCGTGTATTGTCCGGGAAGTGCGTAACTATGTGACGGGGTAGTGTCAGTGGAATAGTTTGCAGCGCCGGATGCCGGATCCCCGAAATCCCAGTGGATACTGTCGGCCGGAGGCCAGATATCGCCTGAAAAATGGATCGAATCCCACTGACAATCGCCTTTATAATGGAGATACGCTTTGTATTTTTGGAGAAATTGAGGGAGGCCGTTATACCCTACTCTTCCAGCAAGACTTATCCCATTAAGCTGGAAATTACAACCGATTCCTTGAATATTTGGAGTATTTATTATACTGAGTGAATCAATAAATGGTCTGCACCCGTATATCTTTTCATCGGGTGCTAGTTGTAAACCATGTGTCGCTGCGCCATAAGAATAATATATGACTGTTTGGCTTTGCATAAATCCGGTCGAATCTGTTTTCGTAGCATCATACTGAAAACAACCCATTGCTGGGGAGTAACCGCTTTCAGCTATAATATATAGCAATTTTGAATTCGGTGAAAATTCTGTATAACTTGCGTGCCAAAAAATTACTGTATCAAATACCGGCCTAAAACAAAATAATGGGGAGATGATACCGGTTGTTTTGTCAAAATCACAAAACTCTGCAATTGTGTGGTCTGGATAATTTTGAACGGAATGTCCATAGGTTGCGCACAATTTATTACCATCCTGGGCTATTTTCATTTCGCCTGACCGTTCTGGATTTACATCATGAACAATGCTTGGACTTAATACCGGTGAGTTGTTTATACCCGATGACGTAATAAGATAGGCTGCGAAATTCCATGTATCACAATTTTTTGTGACAATCCATACATCCCGGTTATTATTATGTCTGGTGCCGTTAAGTTTATCCCTCGCTTCTTCTGCTCCAGTCACCGGCAGGTTTTTCATCCCAATGACCACATCGCCGAAGCCTCCGTCGAGACGCATATCAATGACCGAATAAAAAAGCCCAACCTCATAAAGCGGAAATTCCGGTTCTTGTAAACAAAACAAATAATAAATACTATCCTCCCCAATAGATTTCACGGCATATACCGGTTGTGAATAGTTAACTCCAAAAACTAAGCTGCTCCCATTCGGCATAACCTGGTGATTTCTATTCCAAATCCTTTCACCATTGGAATAAAATAATAAATTGCCTAGTGAATCTGAAATACTAACCGTTGCGGTTGGTGCAGCATACATCAAACTATTATGAAGTGGGGTTGGCGGAATAGTATTAAAATCCAGACCGGCTTTATCTCCAAAATACCAAATATTGAATTCCCCCTGGGATAAAGTCACCAGAGGTGAGATCAAAATCAACACGATGATGATCTTTGTTTTCACTGGTAAGGATTCATATTAACAAAGATATGATTTGTTTTGCGAAATTGAAATAGGTTGCGCGTAAGGGATCTCCGATTGATTCGATTTTGGATTTACGATTGAAGAAATCCGCTTAAATCCAGTCCGTCAAAGTTGCCGGAGCTCATCATGAGATAAACAGTATCCTCTTTGGGTAGTTCCGATAATCTTTCCTTCAATTTTCCCGAATCATGGAACACCTCCAGGCCGGGTTGGTTGAAACCGGCTTTGATCTGATCAGGTGTGATCTCCGGTAACCGTTTCAGGAGGATGGCGTGGGGATTGAAATAGACGACAGCGATATCTGCTTCCTTCATTGACCCTGCATAGTGGTGCAGGAACCCTTCACTAAGACTGCTGTAGGTATGCAGTTCGAGGCAGGCTACAAGGGTTCTGGTGGGGTATTGCTCTTTGACGGCATCAATGGTGGCTTTCACTTTGGAGGGGGCATGGGCGAAGTCCTTGTACATCGCGAATGTCTCCCCGCTTGCCAGTAACTCCAGCCGTTTGGAAGCCCCGGTAAAGGTGGTGATGGCCTGGTAAAAGGCCTGATCCGTTACTCCGAGCCGATTGCAGACAAGCCGGGCGCCGTTCAGGTTGAGCAGGTTGTGGCGGCCGAAGATCTGGAGCGGAAGGAAGCCATGATCCGTGGTTAGGTGTGTGATCCCGTTCTCCACACGGTAAGGGGGAGTCGTATATGGGATTAACCTAAGATCTTCACGAGTTTCACGGCAGATCGATTGAAGCACTTCGTCTTCGTCGCAGAAGATGAGGGTTCCACCGGGGGTGATCAGCCGGATGAATGCCGTAAACTGGTCCACGTAATTTTCGAAGGTCGGGAAAACGTTAATATGATCCCAGGCTACCCCGCTCAGCAACGCAATATCGGGCCGGTATAGATGGAATTTGGGCCGCCGGTCGATCGGGGAGGTGAGGTATTCGTCGCCTTCGATGATCATACAGGAGGCTTCTTCCGAGAGTTTCACCATGACGTCAAACCCCTCGAGCTGGGCTCCTACCATGTAGTCACAGTCGATCCCGTTCGTTTTCAGTACATGCAGGATCATTGCGGTAATGGTGGTCTTTCCGTGGCTTCCGCCGATCACGATCCTCGTTTTATCTCTGGCCTGCTCGTAGAGGTATTCGGGGTAGGAAAAGATCATGATTCCCAGCTCTCTTGCCCGGAGCAGTTCCGGGTTATCGGATTTGGCATGCATCCCCAGGATCACGGCATCCAGGGAGGATTGGATCTTTTCAGGAAACCACCCTTCCTTTGGCGGGAGGAGTCCCAGGTTAGCCAGCCGGCTTTTGGAGGGTTCGAAGATCTCGTCGTCGGAACCGGTGACTGAATAGCCTTTCCGGTGAAGGGCGATGGCGAGATTGTGCATGGCACTGCCACCGATAGCGATAAAATGAACACGCATACCTGAAGGATAAAACTCAAAATTACGATTATTTTGCATGCAGGAAGTTGCATGTGGTAGGAGGATTTTCGTAATTTCACGGATTGAAATGAAGAGAGAATTGAAGAACGCTTTTGACAGATATCTTACGGATGTCATATCCTTATCTCCGGTTGAGCTGATTGAATTTTTTCTGGAACGGCATCCCGGCAAGGTTGCTTTCAGCAGCAGCCTGGGCGCCGAAGATCAGGTGCTCACGTACATGCTTGCCGGTACGGGTAAACCCTTTAAACTGTTTACGCTTGACACCGGCCGGTTATTTCAGGAGACCTATGAGCTGCTTGAAATCACCCGGCAACGGTACCGGCTTCCGTTCGAGGTCTATTTCCCTGAAGCAGCAAAAGTGGAAAAGATGGTAAATGAAAAAGGGATCAACCTGTTTTACAACAGCGTGGAGAACCGTAAGTTATGCTGTCATACCCGTAAGATCGAACCGCTAAAACGTGCGCTGAATGGGATGGAGGTCTGGATCACGGGGTTACGCCGGGAACAATCTGTTACACGTGGTGATACCGGGACTCTTGAATGGGATGCTGATCTGTCGCTGATTAAAGTCAACCCGTTGATCGATTGGAAGGATCAGGAGGTATGGACATTCATCAGGGATCACAAGATCCCCTATAACACGCTCCATGATAAGGGGTATCCCAGTATCGGATGTCTTCCCTGCACCCGTGCCATTCTTCCGGAGGAGGAATTCCGGGCTGGTCGTTGGTGGTGGGAACAACCTGATCTCAAGGAGTGTGGGTTGCATACACGGAATTCCGGGAGGAGTTGAATGCGGTACTGAGCAAACTCTGATATCAATTGAACCGGATGGCTTTGATCGGAGTGATCCGGGTGATGATCATGGAAGGGATGATGAGCATCAGGTAGCAGACCAGTAAGGTGCCGAGATTCAGCATCAGGATGTTCCAACCATCCAGGTGTATCGGTACTACAGCCATGTAGTAAGATTCCTGCGGCAGGGTAATCAGCCCGAAACTTTTCTGAAGAAGCGCCAAACCGAAGCCGGCTATGTTCCCGAAAAGCAGCCCGAGACCAATGATGAATACCGACTGGTAGAGGAAAATCTGACGAACCGACCGGTTATTCATCCCCAGAGCTTTCAGTACGCCAATCGTATTGGTTCGTTCCAGGATCAGGATCAACAGGGTAGAGATCATCGTGATTCCGGCCACCAGGATCATCAGGATCAGGATGATCAGTACGTTGATATCCTGCAGGGCAAGCCAATCGAATATTTGCGGAAACATTTGTTTGATGGTAGTGGCATCCAGGTTGAATCCAATGCTTTGATAGACGGCTTTGCCCAGTCTGTCGATCGCATTGAAATCATCGATCAGGATCTCCAGCCCGCCAACCTCTCCCGGTTCCCACCTGTTCAGTCTCCGGATGTGGTGAATATCGCCCAGCACATACATGTAATCAAATTCTTCCAGTCCAGTATCATAGATCCCTACGATGCTGAATTTCCGACCCAGCACGTGATCCCCTGCAATAAAATACATTTTCAAATCGTCGTTGAGCTTCAGGTTAAGCAGGTTACAGAGTTTCCTGGAGATGATTACCTCATCTGTCCGGCCCGTATCGGTAGCCAGAAAATGTCTTCCTTCCCTAATCTTGCTATTGAAAAAGGACCAGTCGAAATCACTCCCAACCCCCTTTAGTACGACTCCCTGGATCTGATCATCGGTTTTAATGATGCCTGCTTTGGTCGCAAATACCTGGATATGCCTGATTCCCTTAAGGTTATTCAGGGACGGAAGAAATTCCTGGTCTTTCCGGATGGGTTTGGGTTCAAACGACTGGTTCTCCTCAAAACTGGTTACCTGGATATGCCCTCCGAAGCCGATCACCTTTTCCCGGATCTCTTTCTGAAATCCACTGAGAATGGCGATGGAGAGAAACATCACCGAAAGCCCCAATGCAATGCTGATGATGGCGATGATCACGATGGGCCTGGAGAAGTTGGCTTTGGTGCGGGAGACCATCCGGTTAGCGATGAAGAATTCGGTGTTCAAGGGGAGATGGGTTGTTGTTGCAAAAGTAGTAAATTTGTGGAGGAACAAAGTGGGCGAGTGGGGAAGTGGGCGAGTGGACGAGCGGACGAGCGGACGAGCGGACAGGTGAACAAGTGTTAGGTGTACGTTGATGGATTTTAAACAGAAGAGTTTATGAGAGGAATAAGTTTTTATATAGTATTCGGTTGGATTTTGTTGTTTGGCTGTTGTGGATTGGCTGCCGGGCAAGTTGTTTCGGGAGTCGAACGTAGTGATGTATACTTACCGATGTGCCAGGGGAAGAGAGTAGGGGTAGTTGCAAACAGAGCCTCCGTGGTGCATGGGGTCAATACGGTAGATACCCTGATAGCGATGGGGTGTGAGGTGGTGAAGATATTTTCACCCGAGCACGGATTCCGGCAGCAGGTTGGCGCAGGCGAGCTGGTGGAGAATAACACCGATAGCATGTCCGGAGTGGAAATTGTCTCCCTTTACGGAAAAAACAGGAAACCGTCGCAAGAGCACCTGGAAGGAGTCGACCTGGTAGTTTTTGATATCCAGGATGTGGGTGTCAGGTTCTATACCTACATCTCCACCTTGAGTTATGTGATGGAGGCTTGTGCGGAAGCGGGTATCCCGGTACTGGTTCTTGACCGGCCTAATCCCAACGGTTTTTATATCGACGGGCCGGTACTGGATCCACGGTTTTCGTCGTTCGTCGGACTGCATCCCGTACCGGTGGTCTATGGGATGACCATAGGCGAATATGCCCTGATGGTTAACGGAGAGGGCTGGCTGAAGGATGGCATTCGTTGCGAACTGGAAGTAGTCCCCTTGGAGAACTGGACCCATCATACATTTATTGAGATCCCGGAACCACCATCTCCGAATCTTCCTACGCTGAATGCCATCTATCTGTATCCTTCTCTCTGTTTTTTTGAAGGGACCGACATCAGTATAGGGAGGGGCACCTGTTATCCGTTTGAAGTTTTCGGTCATCCGGTCATGAAAGGATTCTCCTTCTCTTTCACTCCCGTGAGCATGCCCGGGAAAAGCCTTCATCCTCCTCATGAAGGAGCGTTATGCCTGGGGCTCGATCTGCGTGATTTTTACGTGACACATCCTGCCATGTTTGGCCGGATCAACCTCTCCTGGCTGATGATGGCTTTTAAAAACCTGGGGAGCAGCCAGGATTTTTTCACTGCTTACTTTGATAAGCTTTCGGGTACAGATTCCCTGAGGAAACAGATTCTGAACGGATCAACAGAAAAGGAGATCCGTCAATCGTGGCAGAAGGATATCGAAGCGTTTAAATCAGTGAGGATGAAATACTTGATGTACGATTAAGGTCGTAACAACCGGGTTTAACCACAAAGGACGAAGGATTACACAACGGCGCACAACGGAATAACATCTTATTTCCTTCCCGGGTAGACTTTTAATCCCTCTTCCAGGCACTTCATTGCTTTTTTCAGGTGATCGACGTTGAGCACATAGCTGATCCTTACCTCATCCTTGCCCCTTCCAGGGGTTGAATAGAATCCGGTAGCCGGTGCCAGCATCACGGTCTGTTTTTCGTAGTCGAAGCTATCAAGAAGCCACTGGCAGAATTTGTCCGAATCATCGATGGGCAACCGGGCGGTTGCATAGAAAGCACCTCCCGGTTTCGGGCAGTAACATCCTTCCATCTTATTGATCGATTCCACCACGATGTTGCGCCGCTGGACATATTCCTTCAGCACAGCCTGCATGTAAGCATCCGGTGTATCAACCGCGGCTTCACCGGCCACCTGTCCAAGGGAGGGAGGGCTTAACCTGGCCTGGGCAAATTTCATCGCGGTGGCCATTACCTTTTTATTGCGGGAGATCATTACTCCGATTCTCACGCCACAGGCGCTGTACCGTTTGGAGACGGAGTCTACCAGAACCACATGGTTCTCAACGCCCTTGAGGTTCATCACCGAGTGGTGTTTCTTCCCGTCGTAACAGAATTCACGGTATACCTCGTCTGAGAATAGAAAGAGGTCGTATTTCCGGATGATCTCTTTCAGGGTCTCCAACTCTTCAAGAGAGTAAAGGTACCCGGTAGGGTTGTTCGGATTGCAGATCATGATGGCTTTTGTCCGGGGGGTGATTGCCTTTTCGAACGAGCTGATCGGGGGGAGTGCAAATCCATCCTCGATGAATGAATCGATGGGTTTGATCACGGCGCCGGCAGCAATGGCGAATCCGTTGTAATTGGCGTAGAAAGGTTCAGGGATAATGATCTCATCTCCGGGGTCGAGGCAGCTTATCATGGCAAAGAGGATGGCTTCAGACCCTCCGGTTGTAACGATCATCTCGTCCGGAGTAACCTCGATCCGGTTACGTCTGTAATATTCAGAGAGTTTTTGACGATACGAGAGAATGCCAGCGGAGTGACTGTATTCCACCACTTTCATATGGATGTTCCGGATGGCATCCATCACGTTTTGGGGTGTCTCAATATCCGGTTGTCCGATGTTCAGGTGATAGACTTTAACTCCTTTTTGTTTAGCCTCTTCGGCATAGGGGACAAGTTTTCGGATAGGGGAGGCAGGCATGCACTCTCCCCGGGAAGAGATATCTGGCATAGAGATCGGTTCTTTGAACGGGTCAGTTATTTATTAACAGGTGTTGCACCAACGTCGTTGTGTTTTTCAGGCACAGTTTCGGCGGGAGCTGCAACCACCTGTCCTTTGATTGACAGCATCACCTTGTTTGACGGAGCGTTGGAGTAGACTGTTACCGTTTTGTTGATCGGACCAATATTGTTGGTGTTGTAAGTCACCCTGATGACATCGCTTTTTCCCGGCAGGATCGGTTCCTGGGGCCAGGTGGGAACAGTACACCCACAGGAGGAGACGGGTTTAGACAGGATCAATGGTTCTTTCCCGGTGTTTGTGAATTGAAATTCACACGTTCCGTTGCTTCCCTTCAAAATGGTACCGTAATCGTGAACCGTCTTTTCGAATGTGATCTCAGGGGCATTCGGATTAGAGGTTTGTGGTTTGATTGGATCGTCCTGCTGGGCACTGGATATAACAGCTGCAGAAAACAGGAAAATACAAGATAATATGATGGTTCGCATAGGATAAAATTTTGATGATGCAAAATTAGTCAAATCGTAGGGTTCATTACAATAATTTACAATATTTTAACACTTTGTTTTCAACTAAACACATTCACCTTTCTTTATATTTCATATATTTGCATGGTGAAAAGTACCTCTCTCATCAGTGGTATCTGAAAAAGAGACCGTATGAATAAACTCTTCGTATTATCCTGGGCTATCCTTTTTTCTGGGATTTCCCTGGTTTCCTGTTCGAAAAAATCACAACCCGTTACAGCTACCACTACTGATATAAAGGAACAAACCGGAGGATCATCCATGGCGTTACCACCGTGTATAATTTACAAGACCAAAGCCGATTATGCACCGTATGTTCCGGTTTCACTCTCTGAAGATAAAACCAGGATCACCTCCTATCCGGATGCTTCAGATATCCGGAAACAGGGTGCAGCAGTTTATCCTCAACCATTGTCAGAAGGATTTTTACTGGACAACCGTGGAATCGGACCCGATGTGGCCTTTCTTTCCATCACCTACGATGCCTATCAGGCACAAACCAAAACCCCGAGTGCGGATGATT
This sequence comes from Bacteroidota bacterium, assembly GCA_043810345.1. Taxonomy (GTDB): domain Bacteria; phylum Bacteroidota; class Bacteroidia; order Bacteroidales; family FEN-979; genus QYOJ01. The sequence continues at coordinate 10,423 of JBDROF010000119.1, forward strand.
TATTTCAGCAGTTGCTGGATAAAGATCCGCTCCTGGAGATGTATCAATGCGGAAACCGCTATCAATACAATGACATCGTCAGGGAACTGAACCAGATGATTGATTCGGGGAAACTTTCGGAATGTAAAAAGATCAAATGAACACAGAAACAATACAATTACGTGAGATGGACGGAAGTCAGCTCTATTACAGCATAATCGCAGGAGCCCAGCGGATCTTCGACCATCAGAAGATCCTGAACAAGATCAATGTGTTCCCTGTCGCTGATGCTGATACCGGGACCAATCTTGCCTCCACGATGCGTTCCATTGTGGATGCAAAGATTCCGATTGAAAATCTCAAGCAGACTGCAACAGCCATTGCAGATGCTGCGTTGAGTGGTGCACGGGGAAATTCCGGGATCATCTTTGCCCAGTTTTTGTATGGGTTCAGCAACGAGATCAAAGCTGATGGGAAGCTTGACGTACAGTCTTTTGCCGAGAGCATGAAAAATGCGGTAAATTATGCCTATGAAGCCATTGCCAACCCGGTAGAGGGAACGATTCTCACCGTGATCAAAGATTGGGCTGAATACCTCTATGCATTGAAGGATATCATTGATGATTTTATCAAGATCCTGATCGAGGCTTACAACAAGGCGGTGGAGTCACTTTCCGAAACAACCCAGAAACTGGAAGTTCTTGCACGAGCCAATGTGGTGGATGCCGGGGCTAAAGGGTTTGTCTATTTTTTGGAGGGAATTCTTGATTTCTTTACGAAAGGGAATGAGGTTGTTATTAAAGCTGAATTGCAAGAGGATATACAAACGCTGGAGGTAGCCGATCTCCATGAGGAGATTACATTCCGGTTTTGTACCGAGGCGATGATCTCCGGGGTGAACCTGGATAAAAAGCTGATCCAGGAACAGTTCCAAAACTGCGGTGACTCCGTGGTTATTGCCGGTTCACCACGTAAAATGAGGGTACATATTCATACGGATCATCCTGCAGAGGTCTTCTCCAAATTGAGCAGTTTTGGAGATATCACCTATCAGAAGGTGGATGATATGGTGATGCAGCAGGAGATTATGCACAACCGCAAATCGGATATTGCCATCCTGACCGACTCAACCTGTGACCTTCCCAATGAAATTCTGGAGCGCTACCAGATCCATATGATGCCTTTGAGTGTTCATTTCGGGGATAGCTTTTACCTGGACAGGATGACCATGCATCCGCAGCAGTTTTACCAGATGCAGGAGAACATGGTTGTACGTCCTACCACTTCTCAGCCTACCATCAAGGATTTTCAGAATAAATATGAGTACCTCTCAACACACTACAAATCGATCCTGGGGTTTTTCGTCAGTGAAAAACTCAGCGGGACCTATCAGAATGGTGTTAAATCGGCCAAAGATGTCGGTGACAGAGGTGGGAAACCCTCCTATATCTATAACTCCAGAAATCTTTCTGCCGCCCTGGGTCTGATCGTTTTGCGTGTTTCCCGTGCAGTGGAAGAGGGCATGACGCTGGAAGAGATCCTGCCGAAAATTGATACATGGATAACCAAATCTTACCTGCGTGTTACGATACCAACCCTGAACTACATCATCAAATCGGGGAGGATCAGCCCCTTTAAAAGCTTTATCGCCCGCACGCTGGATCTGAAACCGGTGATTGATATCGATAAGGAAGGAAAAGCGGAAATATCAGGAAAATCCTTATCCATCAATGGTTCCAAGAAGAAATTGCTGGCCAATATCCGCAAGATCCTGCAAGGGCAGGAGATCTGGGAATATGCCATCACACATGCAGACAACCAGGAGGTAGCTGAGTATTATGCCAGTGAGATGGAGAAGATGACAGGTAAAAAGCCCCTCTTCCTGAGCCACATCTCTCCGGTACTTGCGGCAAATACTGGTCCGGGCGTGGTAGGCGTTTCATTTATGTTGAAATAATCCTGGAAAGCTGGATAACTGGATAATTTTGAATTGTATGCTATGTATTGGCAAATAGCACTGGTTATTTTCGGATTTATGGTCCTGGCGTTTATTGTCGCTTTGTTAGTCCGGGATAATTCCATTGTGGATCTCTTCTGGGGGCCGGGATTCATCATTGTTACAGCCTTTTCACTCTCGATGGCTCCCGACCTGGACATTCGGAAAGTTATTGTTGCTATCCTCGTATTGATCTGGGGTATGCGATTGGCGATCTACATCTTCCAACGGAACAGAAGGAAGGGAGAAGATTTCAGGTACAGGCACTGGCGTGAGACATGGAATAATTTTATTTTACGAAGTTTTTTCCAGATCTTTCTCCTGCAGGGGTTGTTCATGTACATCATCTCTTATCCCATCTGGTACATCAACTACCACCCGGGGGAGGTACTTTCCACGGTAGATACCATTGGCCTGGTCATTTTCGGAATTGGATTTATGTTTGAGACGATCGGAGATATGCAACTTTCGTTTTTCAAGCAGAATCCGAAAAACAAAAGTACGTTGCTCACTACCGGGTTATGGAAATATACACGACACCCAAACTATTTCGGTGAAGCCCTCATCTGGTGGGGCATCTGGTTTTACGCTATCGGGATCCCCGGTGGCTGGATGACAGTCTTTAGTCCTCTCTTAATCACCCTGACTTTACGTTTAATTTCAGGGATTCCCATGCTGGAGAAGCGGCTCCAGGAGCATCCCGGATGGGAGGAATATGCCCGAAAGACTGCTCCTTTCGTCCCATTCATCAAGTGGTTATAAACTTCTGTTGAGCACACAGCAACCCATCGGATCGAACGAACTCAGCGGGGTAAACAGAGCATTTATCATTGGGATTATTCTCAACCTGCTTTTTGTCGTCGTTGAGTTTGGTGCAGGAATTTACCTCAACTCCCTGGCCCTGATCTCTGATGCCGGCCATAACCTGAGTGATGTAGCCAGTCTGACACTCGCGATGGTTGCGTTTCGCCTGGCCAAAGTGAAACCAAACCAGACCTTTACCTATGGCCTGCAAAAATCTACCATCCTGGTCTCGCTCTTCAATGCAGTTATCCTGCTGATTGTAATCGGAGCTATTGCCTGGGAAAGCCTGGCCAGGCTTAAAGAGCCTCCACCCATTCAGGGAGATTACATGGCCGTGGTGGCAGGTATCGGGATCTTCATCAACACGATTACTGCACTGCTCTTTTTCAAGAACAGGGAGAAAGATCTCAATATCAAGGGTGCATTTCTTCATCTGGCAGCGGATGCACTTGTATCCGTGGGAGTTGTCGCAGCAGGCATTATCATAGCATTTACTCATTGGTACTGGCTTGACACTGCGGTCAGCATGGCGATCGTGATCGTGATCCTGATCTCCACCTGGGGATTGTTACGCGATAGCACCATCCTGGCACTTGATGGTGTTCCGCGAGGCATCAACCTTGAGAAAGTGAAAGATGCGCTCCTGCACGTACCACAAATCAGGAATGTGCATCATATCCATGTGTGGGCAATGAGCACCACGGAGAACGCCCTGACAGCCCACATCGTAGTGGCCAATGATTTTCCCCTCTCCTCCTTTGAGCCGTTGAAGATTGAAATTCAGCAGGTTTTGCTGACCCTGAATATCCAGCATTCCACGTTGGAGCTTGAACTTGAAGGGGAAGCCTGTGAGACGAATCCCATCTAGAATTTTTTCAGCACTCCGGCCAGCTTTTCTATCATAGCATCCGATACATCGAGATGGGTGACCATGCGAATGGCCTGCGGGCCGAATCCGATAGCCAGGATCCCTGCCTCTTTCAGGCGGAAAAGGAATCGTTCATCAGGCATCTCCCCTGACAGGGTAAATACGATGATATTGGTTTCGATGGGTGCTACCTGTGTCACAAAGGGACATGCTTCAAGCAACCTGCCGATTCTCCCTGCCCGTACATGATCTTCAGAGAGACGTGTGATGTGATGGTCCAGTGCATAGGTGCCGGCTGCTGCCAGGTACCCGGCTTGTCGCATGGCGCCTCCCAGTACTTTCCGGATCCGCCGGGCTTGACGGATGAATTCTGCGGAACCCAAAAGGAGCGATCCAACAGGAGCGCCGAGCCCTTTTGAAAGGCAGATCGAGATGGAGTCTGCTAATGTCCCTGTCTTTAGAGGATCAATCCCGGTGGCAATCATGGCATTGAAGAAGCGTGCTCCGTCGAGATGGAATTTCAGGGCGCGTTCCCGGCAAAGGATACTGATTCGTTGCAGTTCAATTGCATCGTAACAACTGCCACCACCGCGGTTGGAAGTGTTTTCAGCCACCACCAGTTTCGACACGGGAAAATGGATGTCATCAGGATTGATGTTCGCGGCCACCTGCTCTGCCGTGATGCGGCCTCTGTCACCCTGAATTACCCGCACGGAGGCCCCCGAGTTGAAGGCAATCCCACCTCCCTCATATTTGTAGATGTGTGAACCGATGTCACAGATGACCTCATCTCCCGGGCGGGTATGCACCTTGATGGCGATCTGGTTGGTCATGGTACCTGAAGGACAGAATAATCCGGCTTCCTTCCCGAACATAGCCGCAGCTTTTTCTTCCAGAGCGATCACGCTGGGATCATCCCCAAATACATCGTCGCCCACCCGGGCAGATACCATTGCTTGCATCATTCCAGGAGTAGGCCGGGTTACGGTATCACTTCGTAAATCAACGATCTGATCTTTCATAAGGCAAATAATGGCCATAAAAATACGATAAGTTTTTAGTATTTTTACCGGTAAATCTCCTGGATTATGATCAACGAACAGCTTCTCAAACCCCGCAGTATTGTTGTCGTCGGGGGGTCAAACGACTGGCATAAACCGGGTGGAGCCGTCCTCCAGCATCTCATAGAGACAGGCTACCGGGGAGATCTTTATGTATTGAATCCGAAAGAGGACAGGGTACAGGGAATCCAAAGTTTCAAAGATCCGGCGTTATTGCCGGAGGTAGATCTTGCAATCATCGTTATCCCGGCCAAATTTGTCGTCGACGTAGTGGAAATTCTTGCGCGGGGAAAAAATACCCGGGCATTTATCGTCATTTCGGCAGGTTTTAGTGAAGAGAGTAAGGAGGGAAGAATAATGGAAGAGAGGCTGGTGGAAATTGTCAACAGTGTCAATGGTTCGTTGATCGGTCCCAATTGCATCGGTGTTCTTTCCCCTAATTATGCGGGTGTCTTTACAAGACCCATCCCAACGTTACATCCGCGCGGATTTGATTTTATTTCGGGTTCAGGCGCCACAGCCTGCTTTATCATGGAGGCCGGAATCCCCATCGGTATGAAATTCGCACGCGTTTTCTCGGTGGGAAACAGCGCCCAGATTGGAGTGGAAGATATCCTTCAATACATGGATGAGACCTTTGATCCTGCTTCCAGTTCGCTTACCAAGTTGCTCTACATGGAAACCATCACCAAACCCCGGATGCTGTTGAAACATGCCTCATCTCTGATCCGGAAAGGATGCCAGATTGCAGCAATCAAAGCAGGTGCGTCTGAGGCAGGCACACGGGCTGCTTCTTCACATACCGGTGCACTGGCAAGTCCGGATGCGGCGGTGGAAGCTCTTTTTCGGAAAGCCGGCATCGTTCGATGTCATGGAAGGGATGAACTGATCAATGTGGCATCTGTTTTTCAATTCCCGGTTCTGAAGGGGAAGAATATCGCGATCATCACGCATGCCGGAGGTCCGGCGGTAATGCTTACCGATGCTCTGTCGGCCAGAGGAATGGGGGTTCCCCATCTTGAAGGACCCACTGCTGCAGCATTGCACAAACATCTTTTTCAGGGATCATCGGTAGCTAACCCGATCGATTTCCTGGCTACCGGGAATGCAGAGCAACTTGGGATTATCATTGATTATGTCGAGAAAGAGTTTAACGAAATAGACGGCATGGTGGTCATTTTCGGGACACCCGGACTGACCAGGGTTTTCAACGAGTACGGGGTGATTGATGAAAAGATGCAAGTTTGCAAAAAACCCATTTTCCCCATATTACCATCCATTATGACCGCAGGGGAGGAGATCAAAGACTTTATCAGCTGGGGTCACACCTATTTTCCCCAGGAGGTCCTCTTCGCAACAGCGCTTGCACGGGTTTACTTTACCCCTCCCCCTGCTTCCCTGAATCCGGACCAGCTTCCCGTAGACGAACAGTCGATCCGGAAAATCATTGGCCAATCGTCGGAAGGATATATCTCTCCGGTTGAGATTCAGGGATTGCTTGACGCCTGCCAGATACCGCGGGCAAAGGAAGCCGTGGTGACCACTCCTGAAGCAGGGAAAACAGCCGCAGTTGAACTGGGATTTCCGTTGGTGATGAAGGTGGTTGGCCCTGTTCACAAATCGGATGTTGGCGGTGTGGTGTTGAATGTACAGGATGAAGATACCCTTTTGAAAGAATTTAACCGGATGATGAAGATCCCGGAGACGACAGGTATCTTACTTCAACCTATGTTGTCAGGAATCGAACTGTTTATCGGGGCGAAATATGAACCCGGATTCGGTCATCTGATCCTCTGCGGATTGGGGGGGATCTTTATTGAAGTTTTGAAAGATACATCAGTCGGGCTTTCACCACTGGGGATGGAGGAGGCACTGTCAATGATCCACCGGTTGAAAGGATATAAGATCATCCAGGGCATCCGTGGCAAGAAAGGGGTTAATGAAGAGCTTTTCGCCGAAATCATGGTGAAGCTCTCCGCCCTGTTAAAAGTCGCACCGGAGATTACCGAACTTGACTTCAACCCGTTGCTGGGGGAGGGGGATTGGGTAGTGGTGGTGGATGCCAGGATACGTATTGAACGTAAGGAGGTGGGGAGGTAGGGAGGTAGTCAGTCCGCAGTCTTCAGTCCACAGTCCACCCGATATTCGTCCTTCAAGCTTAAGCATCTTAAGGTTATTGAAAGATGATGAATGATTATTCATATCTGAACCCAAAGTCCATTCACGAAAAAGCAACTTCCTGAAGACATTGCTGATTGCAGAAAAGATGGGTCTCCGGCTTGTCAATCAGCCATGGATCAGAACTGGCCGTATTGCACTCTTCAATACTGCGAAATAAATAGATCTTTTTCTTGCTAATACGATTGATTATACTGATATTTGCGAAAGAAAAGGCAGGAAAATTCAAGATAAATAGTAATATATGAAAGGCGAGCTTACAGCAATAATCGAAACTGCACCGGAAGGTGGTTATTGGGCGATTTGTACTGAAATACCTGGAGCAAATGGTCAGGGAGAAACCATTGAAGAAGTCAAGGAAAACTTGAAAGAAGCGGTTATACTGATTTTAGAAGATAGGCTTGAAGACATTAAAAGAGGTCTCCCGGAGGATGTGATTCAGGAAACTATTGCTATCTGATGAAAAGAAGAGAATTAGAGAAAAAGCTTCGCATCGCTGGCTGCTATCTAAAAAGAGAAGGAACTTCCCACTCGCTATGGATAAATCCCAAGACCGGTATTGTGGAAAACGAAGGTTTCCGGCTTGTCAGTAAGCCAAAAATAAGGACCATCTATTCTGCGCTCTTCACTCAGGCATAATAGAAAGATGCCAGACGAAGCGATTCGACGGTAAAGATTATATTCCAGGCGCCAAAGTGCAGATCGAGCAAATGAAGAGCATCAATGATGCCAAACAAAAAGAAGCTAACATCATTTCTCGAACTAAACCTAAATATAATCAGCAAGGAAAATAGATTTTAGATTTTGATTCAAGCGGACAGCTTTCTCCTGCCACTGAACCGGGCCGTTACCATTCGCTGATAATATGAAGACATCATCTTCATTTAATCGTTTTATGCAATATATTTTGCTATACCATATATGCCTCATTCAGGAATATTATACGTATATTCGCGGTAGAATAAGTAGTTCGGTTACAGAGTTAACACATGGCAGAATACGGTGAATGGAATCGCAAAGGAGCAACTCTCAGCGATGTAACGGCGAAGAAGGAATATGGAGTTGACCGGGATTTCATTTTGAATGGCATACGTGCCGGCAAACTAGAATACCGAGAAGGGACAATATGGGGAAATCCATATCTCAGGCTCTTGAGAAGTCAGCTTGAGAAGTACATCGCCGAAGAGCTTGGCCATGACCGTTTGTCGAACGTCAAGAAACAGGCAGAGCTTCGCAAGATCAAGAAGGAAATCGCCAATCTAAAAAAGAGACTGAATGAAATTCATGCCCGAAAAATGGAACTTGAGAAACAGATAACGAAATAGAATACCGATCACCTCCACATTATGCAAACTACAAAACTGAAATGATTATAAGCTATGGCAGCAAACGTATTCGTCAGTTATGACCACGAATCATTGAAGTTGAAAAAAACTTCAAATTTGAAAAGTTGCTAAGCAATGAATAGTTCTTTTCAAACTAGTCGATCGATGCATTGCACGATTAACATCCCAGTAATTCAGGACAAACTCGCCTAATCTTTCATTATAATTCGGCCCAATTCTCGCAAACCTATCCTTTGGTAAAATATCTTGTTTAATTTGTTTCTTTCTTGAACGACTAACCACTCGAAAGAGCTCTGATTTTGGATTACCTATTTGTTCAGGTGAAGCATTAAAATGGATTGGAGAAACACCAATATAAGTCGAAAATCCTTCAATATCCGCTAATAACCATGCCTCGACCTCTCTTACTGCGACTCTAAAAAGTAAATTTCTGGATATGGGTATATTTATCCAGGATTTTATCAAGTTTGGCGCACAGTCCTGTACATCAAGATCAGTTAAAATAAAAAATGGACATCCTTTTGATGCTTCATTAAAGCCATTTATATTGTTTTTTATATATCCAAAACCTCCCTCCGAATAGGAATACCCAATCGAAAATTTCCTTAATCCATCAGTTACCTTAAGCATTACGTATTCACTGATTTGATCCTCAAATACGAGATTTAAAGGAATAGGATTCATTATAGACTAAGAGTTAGCTGATTAATATCTTTTGGTTTGATCCTAGGAAGAATGGCCGAGGCCGGACTCATTCCGACATTTAACATATCTTGTACTTCTTGAATTGTTGCAGAAATACTCGCTTTGGTGCCTTCTGAGGAAGGTTCTAAAACGACAATTTCATTAAGAGAAATTCCTTTGTCATTTAACAGATCTGAACTGTGAGTAGATAATAACACTTGTCGTTTTCTATTCTTTTGAAATTTGTAAATCAGGGGCGGAAGTTTCGAAACAATTGCTCCGTTTAAGGAAAGTTCAGGTTCTTCCAGTAATAACATAGAATCCCCCTCTTGCAAGGACCATAATAATCCAATCAGGCGCAATGTTCCGTCACTAAACTGATCTTCTTTTTGCTTACCTGCACCCGGTCTCCAGTGCTCATATAAAGCTTCAAGATGAGGATATCCTAATTCCGTGGTATATTTCAATTTATTTAGTTGTGGAACTGCCAATTTCAATGCAATTTCAATTTTATGAAGCCATGCATCTCTTGTTTTTTCATTGACTTTTGCAATTCGTTCCAAAAATCCTTTTCCAAATGGATCTCCTGGGATATCCGGCCCTATAAATGCTGAAGGAAATCTAAGTAGTTGTGGTATGAGATGTAGATATAGAATATTCTCAAAAAATCGTGCAATTTCCCGAAATGGTTTATTTGTGTTAATCTGTTCCAGATACGTTTGCGTAAGACGAACAATGTCTTTGTTGTCCTCCTTTTCCGGTCTGTTTAAGATTTGTTGGTCTCTTTCCCACACTTTCTCATAAGATAGATAAGGTTCTCTGTATCCCCGTGATTCTTGCTTTATTCCAATTGCATATCTCCAAAGGATATCTCTTGAACCAAAATTTGAAAGGTGAACCTCAATCTCTATGTCGGGATGCCTTCTTGCAGCAAGGGATCTGATTTTTGTCACCCCTCCTCTATCATCTATTGATTTCTTCAGACCTCCGCCCGGCTTTGCTATATCCCTGAGAAAACGAAATACATCCAGGAGGTTTGATTTTCCAGATGCATTTGCTCCAACTATGAAAACCCGATCCTGAAGTTCAATATCAAGATCTTTAAAGTTTTTCCAGTTTCTTAGAATTAATCTTGAAATGACCATAGCTTTTTATTTATCAATTAATGACAACGATAAAAAAATAAACATAATTCCAAATAATATCTATTAAAGCTGAATTCCCTCTTTTAATAAAAATCTTTTTACCCGTAGAAGTTTCTCTTTTTCAGAGGATGTTAATAAATCAAATCTTCCGTTGATTAGTTCATCAAAGGATTTTGCAAATTCCTCATTTAAACTATAGTCAAAAATTGGTTTAATCAAATTTCCTGGTATATTTTTAATAATTTGGTCTTCAATCTGGCAACATATCTGGTTTTTTGTCAATCCCGAAAAATATACACGAAGAACATTATAATATATCTGTATAAGTAAAAATTCTTGACTGATTATCTTATGCTTAAAACTTGAATACAATTCCTGCAAACAAAATTCAATACAAGTAGGAAAAAAAATCAGATATTCGTTATTTTCATCAAAATACTCATCCTCATTGAAAGAAGTAAGCCAGTTGTTGATTATAGAAAATGTTTCTCTAATAAGCCAATGGTAATTTGTAGGATACTCTTCATTTTCATTTGATTCAACAGCACGAATATTTTTTAACATTGCACCGATCATACTACTGTAAACAGACAACATGTTTTTTTTAAATGGGGAAAGAGTCGATATGTCTACTTTGTTTTCGATAGCGGTAGCATATAATAATCCTATAAAACGTATATGAAAATAAATCGGCAGGTGAAAACCATCTTCATCCGCTCTTCGTATCAAAAGCCTAGATTGATTATAAATGCTGGATATTGAGTTTTCGTTTTGTAATTTTGTTACAACAAATTCAGAAATAAACGGTAATATTCCAGCATTTATGGATTGTGCAAGGTTTTGCTCTATTATATTTTTCAGGAAAGGTTTATCTTCAAGTAATGAATAAGCATTCCAATGTTCTTTAATTTCAGTATAATAAAGCGATTCGGGATTTTCAAGATACAATCTTAAAAGATCCTGAAAATCTTTTTCAGACTTAAAATGTCCCCAAAAGTTTAATAAATAGTAAGGGTTACGTTCAATAATACTTTTGAGAAAAATTGGATCTTTAATAACACTGGAATATAAATTCCACATCTTATTAATTTCCTCAACCTGCGAATATTTTGAAAAAACTTTAAAAAAACGCTCAAAGGGAATTTCTCTAATTAACTCCTTATAATATTCAATAAGCTGTTCATTGCTTTTGATAAATGTTTTTAATCCAAGTATACGAGCAAGTATCCATAGGAATGTAATATAAAACAAAGCAAATGCAATATTTTTTGAATCAAAACCCCAGTTTACGGTCAGGTAATGTAAAAATGGCCATCGCTTGACAAATTCCGGGAAATATAGCAGATAGGGTATTATAACGATAAGGATAACAATAATACCATACTGTTCAATTTTAGGACTGATAATACGTAACAACCTTAATTCCTCCTTTGGAATGAAGGCAAGAATTGCTATAAAAATCGCTACAACTGTTAACCAGCCGTTAATATCCATAATCCTATTATTTATTTCATCTCAATCTTTTCGTATTCCTCTTCACTTAGCCAAAAATCTTTGTCTATCACTTTCACTTCTTCATAGGTCAAGTTATACAGCTTGTAAACCAGCACATCTATTTCTTTTTCTAAGGCGGTGGTGTCCTGGTTTTGGGCTTTTGCTGAAAGGATTTTTTCTACTTGGTCGATGAATGGTTTTTGTTGTTCAATAGTTATTGACTCTAGGGGTATAGTATGAAGTTCATATAAACCGATGGTTGGCATCTTATATTTATTACAATACCAAAAATTAATGAGTCGGGAGTTCAACAATCCTAATAAATATTTTAAGGAAGTCTTTTTATCCCAACTGTCATTTCTTGAAACATTTACTGTATCTAAAAAGTAATTCTGTTTATCATCATATGCCACCAGTAATTGAGATGAACTATTCACTCTTTGAGTTACAATTTTCTCTTTGACTTCGAAAAACTCTTTGGAATAAGAAACTGAACCAACCTTTTCCTTCATTAAATCAGGTCGATACCAAATGAATTCATTATTCCAATTTAGTTTATACGCTTTAATATTTTTCCCTCTGAAAACGGGTTTATAATCATCATTCAATTTTTCAAAACCCACAAACCTTTTATCATCACTCGTTTTTATTCCTCTTGAAAATTGAATGGCATTTTCCAATGAATATGAATTCTTCTCAATTTTTTGAAATAATTTTTTCTGAAAATCATTTGATGTTGTGTCAATTGACAAACTCCGTTCCTTTAAAATTTCATTTATATCAATCGAACTCACTCTCTGAAAATTTTCATTCAGTATATTAATTGTATAATCGTTTTCAACACATCTTATCAAATGAATAATCAAAGGTTTTACGATTGCCTCAAAAACTCCCATTTCAAGGTTCACTAAACTTCTAACTTTATTTTTCTTGAAAATAATTTCTCTAAATTTTGAAAAACTATCTGTAGCTTTCCAAGTGTGTGGAATTATAAAAACCAAACCCCCATATTCTTTCAATCTGTTTGTGAACGCCTCGATGAAAAAAGCATACAAATCTGTTTTATTCTTTGCAGAATAGAATATTGATTTTAAGTTTTCTCGATAATCATCTGGTTTTAAATTGGATACATTCACATACGGTGGATTCCCAATCACCACGTCAAACCCATCTTTTACAGACGGGAAAAAATATTTAGTATTAAAAAATCCAACTGTTTTGTTGGTAAAAATATTTTTATAGCTCTGCCAAAGTTTATGTTGCTGTTCGTATCGATTTTGATTTTCTAACATACCCTTTAACTTACCTTCAGTGTTTTTCTTTCTTTCTTTTTTAATTTCTAATTCGAGGGATTTAATTGCGTTTTGATGAATTTCAGTAATGACATTGATGCAATCATTAATCTTGGTTTTCAATTCCTTTTTCTCATTGTCTGAAGAGTTGAAATAAAGCATTGTCAGATTTTCAAAAATGCTGATATGATTTGCTGCCATTCTTTCAACATAAGAATCCTCAGGAACATCAATCAAGCTATTTGCACACACAAACTTAAAATCGAGATTTGGCAGGGCAGCAATGCCAAAGTTATTTTTGCGATCGGAGGGTTTGTAATCGGCTTCCAGCACCAGGCTTAGCCATGCCCTGAGCCTTGCAATTTCAACCGCCATCGGCATAATATCCACGCCATAAATATTCCGGCTAAGAATTTCACTTTTTAATTCATAGGGGCTGTTCAACGAACTGCCAATGATTTCTCTCAGATTCATTAACCGTAATAACATGTTGATCGGAAAAGCGCCTGAACCACAAGCCGGATCGAGTACTTTAATATCACGGAGAGCATTCTGAACGATCGATGTTTCTCTTTTATCAAAAGGATTTGTATCACAACCAGGTAAAAAGAGTTTATCAATCTTTTCAACGATCTTTTTTCTTGTTTGGGATTCGGAATATTTTCCCTCTGGCTCCAGAAGGATTTCGGTTTGCTGGGGTTCCAGCGCCTGGAAAAGTGTGCCTGAGTAAGTGATTACCGGTTCGTTTACCTGTGAAGAAGAGGGTTTATCTTCAGGCATCAAAGCCTGTTCAAGATGGGCCTTCAACGAGGCATCCACCATATATTCCACGATCTCCCTTGGTGTATAAAATGCTCCGAAAGCTTTTCGCTGGTTGGCCAGCTTCTCGGTTTCCGGATTCTGGCTTGCAAGCAGATTCTCAAAAATCCTTCCAAGCATTTCCGGGTCAATGGCCACCTGCTGGTATTGCATAGAGCTTTCATCAACCGTGAAATCATAGGATTCAAGGATTTTTACAAAAGCAATAAGCCAGTCATCCTCAACAAACTTATGAAATGGTTTATCTTCGGCAAAATCCTCGAAAAGGCCCCCATCCAGATAGGGGATATTCAAAAATAATGCATCAAGCGGATGGTTTGGCACAAGAAAATTCCGTTGCTGAACTTCCGTGTTCAGGGTCTGAAAAAACAGGCGCAGCAGGAAATTCTGATAATAATCAGGTCTGTTTTGTTCAATGGTGAATGAACTGATCAGCTCTGCAGGAATGATCCCCTTTTCTTTAAGGAACCAGCAAAAAACGTATCGTCCGATCAATCGAATAGCAAACTGCCCGATATGATTCTCTTCAGATTGATTGTCGGAATATTTAAGCAAACCAACCAGGTCATCAAACCGTTCTTTTATCTTGCGGTAGAATTCCTTATTAACCTCTTTCACATCCAGACTTTTCCATAAGAGATCTGCCAGCTCAGGTTTTGACCTTAAAGCAATGTCTTTCCATTGCTGAACAATCCTGTAGTACTGCGTCTGGGTAAGTTTGTTCCGGAAGGTGATGATACGTTTCTGGTCACCCTGGTTGAAAACCAGAATGAGCTTATCATAATCCTGGGTAGTGATGAAATGAATAAAATAGGGTTCTGATGGAATGTAGGCGGGTCTGCCGGGTAAATTTACAATGCCCTTTATGGAAGCCTGGTAACTGGTGAGTCCGGGATCATTATCCACCAACTGGCTGATATATTCTTTTTTTGGTTTTTTAAGCGTAGCAAAGCGAATCCGGATATTTTGGCCGTCGGCCGTGAGCCGGTAAAGCTGAGGCTGAACGGTCAGAGGAACTGGAACCAGGTACTCTTTCAGTTTCTGTGTCTGGGGTGACAATAACCGTGGCTTCTTGTCTTCGACTTGCTGCAATCCCATCCATTCGATCAGGGCAAAAGCAAATTCGAAAACCGCGTCCCGGCTTCGGATTGAAGATAGCTTTTCTATGAAAGTATTTAGTTCCCCGATATTCATTGAGTGAAAATTTGAATGATCTCATTTAGCGGCGCTTTCTCTGATCTTTCTTCGGGCCTGTATTGTATGGCAAAATCTATAAAAAGTTGTATTATCTCATCTCCGATATGTTTGTTGTTTCTTGCCAGCCGGGCAACCAGCCTGACAAGTTTCATGTTCTGTTTATTGAAATAGGCGTTTTGCGAATACATGATACAGTTATACACGTTTTCAATGATATCGACCGGATAGCCATATTCAATCATTTTATTCCGGAGCAGAATAATGGCTTCCTCCTGGGGTTTATTGAACCTGTTCTTATGATCGTCCTCTGTAAACTGATAGGTTTTTATAAAATTGTTGATATAGCTTTCAGTTTGGGGCTTATTTTTAAAGTTGTCTTTAAACCGTTCATTCTGGTCGCTGGTGGCTTTTATATGCAACAAACCTTCCGTAGCTGTTATCAGTTCACCTGTCCGGTTGTTATCAAATGCTACAAAATAGCCTGCTTCATTTTTTTCATCCACCATATGTGCCAGATGTATGAAGTCATCGTCCTCATTCCGCATCTGGACAAATCCCCATTTTCCTTTTGGCAGGTTTTTAACAGAATTTTTATAGGTTTCATTGTATTTACCGGAACGGTCAAATTCTCTGAGGTCATCCATGAACAGATCCTCTGCTGCAATGAATTCGGAAGACTCAAATATTTTGCGGAATGCTTCCAGTCTTTTCTTTTCGTCCCTGCTGTAAAGATCCTCAGTAAAGTCCTGGGGAATGGGTTCTTCATCGAGTATTGATTGGTCGGAACCAACCGTGTACCGGATGAGATTGATTTTTTCTTCCAGTTTCCGTACCAGTCTCAGATAATTTTCCAGTTGCTCCGTCGGCCGGAAGTTGTAAATATATATTTCATCAAACGGAGTACCTATTCTGTTGATTCGTCCGTTCCGCTGGATCATCCTGACCGGATTCCAGTGAAGGTCATAATTGATGATGATGCCGCAATCCTGCAGGTTCTGACCTTCCGAAAGCTTGTCGGTAGCTACCAGGTGATCGATTTCCCGTTCATCTTGTTTTAGTTGGTATTTCTTGGAAACGGGGGCAAATCTTCGCGCAATGTTTTCAATTTCACCCTTTGTTCCCAAAGCAAATTCAATATTCTTCTTATTCCTGAGCAAACCCGGGAGGTTCAGCTGAAGATATTTTAAAGTATCCGTAAAATAGGTAAATACCAACACTTTGGACTCCTCATTTTCATCTATTTTATCGGCAAGAACCTTGATTTTATTATCCTTTTTGATCAGCAAGGCAAGCTGCTCTTTCAATACGGCAATGATCCTGAGGTCTTTTTCAATATCCGCTTTTAGTTGTTTGATATTGAATATCCCTTCATCCGCATCGATGGCCATAGACTCTCCATCCTCTTCCTCAAAGGTTGAAATATCAAAATCCAGTTCATCTTCCTCGGCACGTTGCTCATTATATGCATCAATGGCCTTATTGAGCTTTTCAAGATTCTTTACGGAAATGATCTTGTTATATTTTTCGAGTTTCTCTTTGAAATCTTTCAACTTCTTCTCATAATTCAGAATAGATACCTGTATGGAATATAAGGATGATTCCATTCGTTTCAGGAAGATGGTTCTGAAAATGCCATAAATTCCAATCTGACGCGACAGTTCCCGGTTTTCATCCACATTCAGTTTCAGCTCACCCCGTTTCCTTTTGTAATAGGCATGACGGTAAATATGATATCTGTAGCAAGGGAATCCAAAGGTCAATATCCCGTAATATACTACTTCCAGTGAAGTTTGAACCGGTTTTTCCCGTTGTTTAAAATGTTCAAAAAGATCAAGAGGATGAGCCAGGTATTCAAGATCTGAAAGACTATCGTCGGTATAATTATATGCCTGGATCAGCAGATCGAATTCAGATGCAAAGGTGAGCAGTTGTGTTTTATATTGGTTAGGAAGTTCGTATTCAAGATTATATGGATAAGACTGTGGGAACTTCTGCAATTTCCCGTTGATCTCAAAACCTTCCGGATACTCATTTTCGATTCCTTGACGGGATCTCCTGATAATAAAACGATTCAGAAGAGGAGTAAGTTGTTCTTTGATCTGCAGATAGTTCACCATCCTGTTTTCTCGGAGCTGCCGTTTAATTTCATCCTGTAACGTTTGTAACCGTTCCTGAATGGTGTAAAATTTCTGACGTCCCCTGTCATAAAATCTGCCAAGCTTGTGAATTTCTCCTCCCGAACCAAGCATGATCTGGTTTGTCAGATCCGAAAGCTGGTTGTTTATCGGGGTAGCGGTAACAAGGAGTGTGTTGGCATTCTCATTGGCCTGTCGCCATTTGATGAACACCTCAAAACGTTGTCCGCCCGAGCTTCGGAGGTTATGACTCTCATCAAAAACAAAAAGCCCTACAGGGATTGATTTTAGATTTTCCCTTACATCTTCAATCCTTGAAATATCCTGAAGACTATAAATTTCGGGAATCTGAACAATTTTGAATTCGTCGAATGCTTTTTCCCATTGAGCTTTTAGGTTCGCCGGCGCTATCACCACAACCCGCTGGTTATAAAATTTTCTATAATATTCAATGACTTTTATGGCCGTATACGTTTTACCCAGTCCCACGGAATCTGAAAGCATGGCAACACCCTGCCGTTCAAGTTTCTTGATAATTGAGTTTGCATTCTGAATCTGGAACTTCAGAAGCTGAGGTTTACCGGATGAAGGATCATCGGGTTCTACCCTGTTCTCTTTTTCATCCAGGAGCTCCTGTCCATAGATCCTGAATAGTGCATGAACATACATTTCGTAAGGGCTGAAACATAGGTTCCCGTGCTTGCTGAGTTCAAGTATTTCTTCTTTGAAGGTTCCCGACCATTCTTCGCTTTCATTCCATAAATCTTCAAACCAGGAGCGGTGAGTGGGTTGTTGATCAAGATTCTGCCGGATATAATTTACCGTTGCATTAGTGGCTTCAAGCTGGTTTAATTCCAGGTTACCGAACATTCCCTGCCAGGTGAAATTGGAGCTTCCCAATATTCCGATGGCATTATCCTCAATACTCCCAAAGATATAGCATTTCGCATGCAGGAAATTTTTCCGGTAAACTTTGATCCGAATCTTACCATTTTGCCTCGTGTAAGATAAAAGCAGATCCACTACTTTCTGATATTCATCCTTCAACTCAAGTTCTTCCAGGTCCTTTTTCAGATATTTCTCAGGAAATTCGGGATCCTGTCTTTGGGGATTTTTAACCTGGTATACACGGACGTAAGGTTCTTCTCCCAGTAAAAGCCGGAATAATGTATTTTCCCGTTCAAGGAATGATTTTAATTCATGATAAATCCCAACCATTCCGGGTAAGTCCCAGTATCCTGTTGCAACAGAAACCTGGGAAAACGAATGAGCGATGATCAATTCCTTAAGAACAGTGCCCAAAAAATAATGTTCAGATGAATTGTCAATCAGTATGAGTCCTGGTTTCATCTTTTATATTT
>JBDROF010000120.1:0-17770 GCA_043810345.1 Bacteroidota bacterium
TTTATAAAAGACTCCCACATCTGTCCCTACAAAAAGTCCATTTGCTCCATTATTCCAATAAGTGATGCAATTAACCGGGAAATTGGGCAATCCCCGGGAAATATCTGCAAATGTCAATCCGCCATCAGCAGAGTAAAACACCCTTTTTTTAACTTCCGCGCCTGATGTTGGCGCATCAAAGCCGCCAAGAGTTACCCAAAGTTTTGAAGTATCGGTAGGACATAAGAGAATATCGGTGATTCCAAGAAAATAAACAGCTGAGTCAAAAGCATTTGATAAAGTTGTGTCAACAATGGCAGTAAAAGTCGTACCCCCGTTTTTTGTTTTTATTAATTTGTATACACTATCGTGTTCACAACACGAGTCATAAACACCCCAATAAAATGCAACATACATGGTGTTGGAATCATTGCCGGCTATTTCAATATCACAGATTTTCTCTTTTGGTTTTATAATTCCTGTATTTCCTTCAATATTTACCGGAATTGTCAGGAATGATGTATTATCAGGGGTAATTGATTTATATAAGTTGTGTCCTCCAAAAAAGACCGATCTTGGCCGCAAAGGATTGATCTTAATTGCTGGATTATAGCTCCCATCCGGAAGAATAATCCAATTCGGATTCCAGCTTGCCCCCCCATTGTGTGAAACTTTGATTATTGGATTACCCCCTCCTCCAAAAGCAGCGCTATAGATAAAAAATGCATTATCTGATTCATAATTAATATCCATATTCGCCTGATCGCCCCCTCCTGTTTTAGACCATTGACCGTTCTGATAAAGCGAAAACGAATTATCCATTGTTCCGCCCCCAATCCACGATGGTTTCAAATTTGTACTACCCATATCCCAGTATTGGGTCAATATTAGACCATTGCCGTTAATATTAGTCCAATGATCAATAAAATCGGTGGATTTTGAGATACCTCCGTCATTACCTGCAAAAATATTTCGGTTGTTGAGTATAACAAGCGCACGTGTGTCGCAATGGTAGCCATTAGTTGCACCCATGTCATAGTGTGTGGTTTCTTCCGTCTGCCAGTTCCTTACCCTTGAAACCGTATTACCCCCGACATATATAATATTTGTATCAGTGGGATCAATCAACAATTCCATTTTATAGTAGTCGACTCGCCCACTTGCAAGATAATACTGAGGAAAATACGATGGACCTTGTGCCTGGTCATATTTCTTCTCCCAGGTTGTACCATAATCTTTTGATTTGCTAATCGCCACATGAGAAATTTTACATTCTGTAGTATCTATTATTGTATCTTTTAAATAATCTCCTGCAACGTAAACTGAAGCTGGATTTTGACTTGTAACTGCGATTTCGTAGCGTTGTGCTGACCAGAGGTTTGTGTCTGGGAAATTACAATCAAGTTGTGTTGCGGATGGAGTTGATGTAACTCCGGTAATCATCCAGACCTGAGCGTTCCGCCCATGCCAATGTCTATGATCAGTCGCTAAATATAAAGTGTCAGGCCTTCCTGGGACCATTTCAATATCCCGAATCATCCTGTGTTCGTCAATCTTCAATCCTAAATTGGGAGTTGTGAAAAGAGTTGTCGTATCCCAGGTTGTTCCGTTTTTTATCAGTCGGATAAGTTTGGTTCCGACAGCAGCATAAATTCTTTCCGGATTCGTCGGATCAATCAGAATACGGTAAACCTGTGTCAGTTCAGTTGTAGGTATCGGATAGATTACCTGCCAGCTATATCCCGCATCCTGAGTCCGGATTATGCCAATTCCGTAACCGTATCCACGACCCATAAAATTTCCGCCGGTTCCGGCATAGAGAACATTTCCATCAGTA
This sequence comes from Bacteroidota bacterium, assembly GCA_043810345.1. GTDB lineage: Bacteria > Bacteroidota > Bacteroidia > Bacteroidales > FEN-979 > QYOJ01. Next base: position 1,817 of record JBDROF010000120.1, read on the forward strand.
GGATCTCCCTGGATATCCCATATTCCAATACAGGGCAAAAAGGACCTGTCGGTCACATTTTGCCAATTGATTCCTCCGTCATTGGTCTTCCATATTCCTCCCGAATTTGATCCGATATAGATGGTATTATTGTTTTTATCTGATACGGTATCAACATATACTGCGCTAACTAATCCATTCGTCTGATACTCCAGGTTTTTCGGTCCTACAGGTCTCCAGTTCGATGCTACGATTGTGGATCTCTGATGGTAGTCCATATTTTCCATGTACTGATTGACTATGGCAGTGATCAATTTTGGTTTGCCAGAATACATGGAATCAATACATTGTGATCTGCTATCCCAGAATGTCCTCCATCTTATATAATTTTTATATTCATGTGAAACAGAATCTGTATGCTCGGGGTGTTGGTTGAAATAATTTTCCCAACCGTTGACAAGGTCGCTATAATTTTCCTGGGATTGTGGGATTCCTTCAGGAATGCAGGCAACGAAGCATACGCATAGGGCTGTTGCACAGGCGGTGATAAAAGAGAAAGCTTTCATAAGGAAAATCAATTGGAAAATCAAATTGGATAATCTGATATTCAATAATGATGTTAAGGATTGATAATCAATCTTCAAAAATCATACCAGAATTGCATATGATTAATATACAGTAAGATAGAAAGGTAACGTGGGGGGGGGTACTGTCCAAAATTTGGACGGATATGTAAAAATAATGGACACTAAACCGAACACCGGTGAAATTACAAGGCCAGGAATGAGTTAGAATAACGAATTATTTCAGGACGATGATCTTTTCTGTCAGGATTCCTGATTGCCGTTCGATCTCGAGGAAACAGATACCGGATGCCTGCTCCCGGAGGTCCAGATGCCGGATATACCAGTTATTCAGCGTGATGTTTTTCTCCTCCAGAAGGATCTGGCCGGATGATGTCAGGATGCGCCAGGAGAGGGTTTCGCGGGTCGGGGCATAGATATGCAGATCAAATGCTCCCCTGGTTGGGTTGGGGGATACCCTAAAGCGGAAGCGGTTTGATGGATCGTCTATGGCTGTACAATCCTTGAAGGTGATGTCGACCGAGTCGCTGGCAGAACAGCCCTCCTCACTGGTCACTGTTACGCTAAAGCGGGTAGTTCCGATCCCACCGGCCACAGCTGTATCGATTGAGATGGAAGAGGTGGTAGCACCCCCAGGGGCCCATAAATAAAAAGCGCCGGGAATCATTTCGGTGGAGAGAGTTCCGGATTGCCAGGAGCAGAGGGTGTCTTTCGGGTCTGCCTGGATTGCAATCGGGGGGATTTCTCCGATGGTCAGCAGCATGCTGCTGATGGCGCTGCCATATTCTACGTAGCCGCGGAGCATCAATGTTACTTCGCCGGAGAGAATATCGTTAACACCGGGGAAATAGAGGGGATTGAGGAGGGTATCATTGCTGAAGGATCCGTCGCCTTTGGAGATCCATTTCAGGCTGTCCTGCCCTGAAGCCATGCCGTTGAGCTGATAGGAGAGGCCGGCGCATACCGTCCCGTCGGGGCCGGCATCCATTTCCGGAAGCACCGGCGGGGGAAACTCGATGAAATCCAGCCACGCTTTGTCCAGGCCCATGGCCAGGTAAATATCCTTGACATACCGCCAACGGAAGGTATGAGCGCCTGCAGCTACCGGAAAGGCAACACGTCCCCAGGGGACATCGCCCGACCAGCTTCCCTGGAGGACACCGTCAATGAAAAAATGGAGGAAGTCATAATCGGGTTCGGAAGATACTCTGCGAAAGAACGAAATGCTGTCGTCCTCACCGGCGGTGTAATCAACTTCCAGGATCGATGACTGGGAATTTTCCAGTTGATAGGTGGTGGCACAATAGTTCCCTTCGTAAGGAGTGAGGGTGGTTATTGTCCATGGTTTAATTCCATAGTGTTTCCAGGGGAACTTTTGGAAGGAGTTGGTCTCCCAGTCTTCCACCACGATCCCGATGGTTTGCAGAAAAGAGGCTTCGGCATGGTAAAGTCCGGAAACAGCCCGGTAATGGAGGAAAAATCCTGTACTTATTGGAGCTTCATCATCGACAGAAAGGGAAAACACAGCCGTTTTTGGGAACATCGGCACGATGCTGTCCAGATATGAGCTGTCGGAATGAAGAGTGATAAACGGGGATTCGCAAGAGAGCAGGCCATAGCTGTTGAAGCAGGGGAAGTCTCCCCAGTTGGCGGTGGTGATCCGCGCATCAACAGTTTCACCAGGATCCAGCTTGCCGTTGTGATTCCCGCCGGTTTCATCATCGATCACCAGCCTGGTTACCCGCAGTGACGGAGCATGGGATTCAACCGCGAAATGGCTGTTCCAGGTGGTATCGGAAGAGCTCACAGATACATAGAATTTTACCTTCAATCCGTCCGGGATGGTATCAGAGACCTTGAATGCGTACCCCTGGGGTATGACCTTGACCTCATCGGGCTGCATGGAGCCGTAAAATTCAATGGTATCAGTGAGGGTGATATAAGGAGAGATAACGGAAACGATGGCTGTCAGATCCGCAGCAGGCTGATCTCCGATATTTTTCAGTCCCAGGTTCAGGTAGAGGGAATCCCCGTAATTCAGGGTTTGCGGGACTCCTCCCGGGATGGAGATCAGTTCATTGGAATAGTAGGAGACATAGGGTTGATTGGGAGGAGGTCCGAGATCGAACGGAGAGATATAGGTCAGGGCATTCCCGGCCCGGTTGTCGGTCCAGATCGGGTAAACCTTCATATCCTGGGCTTTGATCCCGATGTAGTCACCGAAGTAATCGAACGCCATGCCGGGAATCGGAACGGGTGTAAAGGCCACATCTGACACCCGGAAATCGTTCCAGCTCTCTCCTGCATCGTAGGAGTAGGAGACCCAGGTTTCGATCATGGTGCTGTCGACATTCCGGTCGTCGTAGTATATCACACAGAGGTTTCCGTTCAGGGGATCGCAGGTGATCCATGGCAGGAAATGTTCTTTCCCGAGGCCGGAAGGATCCTGATTAACACGAACCGGCACAGACCAGGTAACACCCTGGTCGGAGGATCTGATCAGGTAGATATCGATATCGGTACCGGTATTGATCCCAGGCACGCCGATGTTGGCCCACACGATATAGATGTTCCCGCGGCTGGGTCCTTCGCTCTGATCCACGGTCATCACAGGAAATGAGGCTACACGCATATCCTTGCTGGTACCACTGGTACGGATGCCTTTGATGTTTGTCAGGATGCGGATGGCCGGGAGCCAGGTCTCTCCTCCATCCAGGGACCGGGCGAACCCGATCGCCGTTTCGTCGGAAGGCCATGTATCGTAAAGGACCCATACCGCATACACCTCGCCGTTGGGTCCGGTCTGGATATTGACTCCCTGGTTGTGTTTTCCTGCGTTCACCGCCTGGCTGATCCCTACCGGGGGTAACCAGCTCAGTCCCTGGTTGACAGACCGGGCAATCTCAATCTGGTTTTCATTGGGTACGGCATCAACATAACAGGACCAGCCCGCATAAAGCGTACCCTGGTATGGACTGTCTTCCGAATTATCAATCCAGAGATGGTTTTTATCCAGCAGGTCGCCAAATCCACTTCCCGCCTGGGCCACGGTCACATCGGTCCAGCTTTGCCCCTGGTTGGTGGAAAAAGCCACTGACTGGCCCCAAGCGTTATTGATCTTTCCCACATACCACCAGCTGTTCCGGCCGATCGCTGCAGCGGGATCACCATTGTTGTACTGACCGACGCCAAAGATAGATCCGCCCCAGGTAGAGGCGGCATTGAAGGACCAGAACCGGTCGCACCCGTACAGGTTTGGAGCATAGGAGCCGTTCCAGTCACTGGAGTTGTTGGAGTTCAGCAGGAGGGTTTCATCATCCGGATCAATGAAGAGAGAATTTTCGGTCTGTGTGGTGGCACTGTTTGAGGTTATTGCGATATCCGGTGAGTCCTGAACGAACAGGCCATCGGTCCGGATGACGGAGGAGCGTTTCAGCGCAGGAGGCACAGGGCGCCATGGATTCACCTCCACGTAGCCCAGGCGGGCCATCCGGTCCCAGTAACCGATGTTATCGACCCAGGTATTTACCTTGCCTTTCCCGGCCGGTGTAATTTTGGGAAAGTGAGGCAGATCCTGGGGAGAGGCGGGAAATCCAACAGCGAATAGGAAAAGGATCAGGAGATACAGCGCATTTTTTTTCATGATGGAACAGTTTTCTTTCCACTTCAGATGGGTTACATAATGACCCCCGAAGAGGTGAAAAGGTTGCCTCCGGATACCAGAAATTACTTAAAAATAATGACTTTTTCGATCAACAGGAGATCTTCATGGAATAACCGGAACAGGTAAAGCCCATCCTGGACTGCGGGAATGGAAACAGCCAGTTTGAGGGTTCCGTTCAGGTGAAGTCCGGATTTTTCGTAGACCAGTCGTCCGGTCATATCGCGGAGTTCCAGGGATGCAATCCCCGGATTTTCGGTTGAGATCTCCAGGGTAAACTGCCCGTTATTGGGGTTCGGGATGATGCGGATCCGGGTTCCGGGATCCAGGTCAGCTTGGAACACCGGATCGGTGAAATAGACGATCACCGTATCACTGGCAGAACAGCCGGCCAATGTGACGTCAACCCAATAGGACATGTAAGGGTCACCCTTATAGTAGGCATTAATGGTCTGGGTGGTGGCTCCGCTCGACCAGAGGTAGGTTGATCCGGGATTCCCGGCATCCAGTACCAGGGTATCGAGGTATGTGATGGAGGTATCCGGGCCCAGAGCGACTACCGGATAGCCGTTAACGGTGATATCAAATGGATCGGACCAGCTGCTTTCATTGCAGTCGTTCACACTCTTCACTTTTACCGAAGCTAGACCGGTAAAAGAGCTGTTCCAGGTTACTGTTCCAACCGTATCGGTACCCGTTACGGTTCCGGCTGCAGCGGGAGAAAGATCCCACACGTAGCTAAGGGCATACAGTGCCTGGCCGGTGGTGTAGGAAGTGCTGTCAGAATCCTGACAGAGCGGAGTGGGGCCAGATGGTATGGCCGGTTGTTCCGGGAAAGGCCTGATATGGATCTGGAGAGGAGGGGAGAATGGGCTGGAGCCACAGTTTCCGGTCGCCTTGACAGAAAGATCAGCAAATCCGGTCCAGGTATTGTTCCAGTCTATCACCACGGTTGTGTCGTTAGGGGTCAGTGCACCAGCGGTATCCGGAGTGAGTTGCCAGGTATAGGAGGTGGCGTTGGCAACGGAAGAGGTGGTATAGCTGGTGTTGGAGTTGTTTTCACACAACAGGGTATCTCCCTGGGGCTGAGCCGGGGTTCCCGGCACGGCATTCACCGTGATGTAGTTGCTTTTTGTCAAAGAATTTGTATAGGAATTCCACGTGGTCATGAGGGTTACATCATAAGTGCCCGGTGTACTATAGACGATATTCTGAGGGTTTTGAGAGGTAGAGGATGCGGGGGTTCCTCCCGGGAAAGACCAGCTCCAGGCTGTGGGGGAACCGGTGGAGAGATCCGTAAAGTCCACATTCAGGTTCTGGCAGATGGTAGTCGAGTCGGCCGTGAAATCTGCCTCATAGGGGGTGTACATATCTGAACCCCAGAGCCCCCTTCCATAGGTGCTGGCCCGGATCACATCGGCGCTCACCGAGTCATTGTCATAATAGATCTCAACCTCGGTCACTTCCGCATTGGCCGGCAGCCCGTCACTGAAGGCGACCCAGCCCGAGGTGTTCTGGTCCTTGTAGTAGACCCCGGCATCGGTTCCCACATACAGCCCTTCAGGAGCATTGGAATTATAGGCGATGGAATTCATGTGTATGTTCGGCAGATTTCCCGTGATGGAGGTCCACGACTGTCCGTTGTTGGTCGATTTGTATACATTGTTGCCCAAGGTCATGTACACCGTGTTCTGATCCGTCGGGTGGGCAGCCAGGTCTGTCGGTGTACCGGAAGCCGGGAGGGAGGAGGTCAGATCGGTCCAGGTAGGTGCCGATACCATGCAGTTGTCGGTCCGGAATAACTTGCTGTCGTACCGCGCTGCGTAGAGGATAGCTGTATTGGCCGGTGATTGTTCAAGAACAGCCATGTTGTTGGAGTTGCTCCCGGCGAGACCGTTGGAGATCTTGGTCCAGGTCAGGTTGTTGGTGCTCCTGACATCGTTGCACCGCCACACATTCTTGAATCCAACAAACATCATTTTCACATCCGATTTGCTCAGGATGAATGGCGTGATCCAGGCGCCGCTTTCGTTGATCCCAAAGGTGCCGTTGCCGGCGATTTTCAATTGGTTTCCATTGTTGTAAAGGCGGAAGATATCTCCGTAATAAATTGTAAAATAGGTGTATGCCGCGTTGGTATAGTCGACGGCACATTCCATCCCATCACCCCCTCCGGTCTGCACCCATCCCGAGGCATTGTAGGTATAGGTTCCGTTATCCTGAAAGCCGTTGATCACCTTCTCTTTTACCGTCTGACTTTGTCCCAGTTTATAGATCTGACCGATCGTCATGGTTTCGGTCCGGTCGGTCCAGTTTGTACCCCCGTCGGTCGTGAAGTAGACACCGCCGTCGTTGCACGCCCAGAGGGTTCCGTTCACCGGGGAATAGGTCAGAAAATGGCAGTCGGCATGTACCTCTTCCACACCACATCCCCCGTACCAGTGGGAATTGATGGCCCAGGAAGTGCCACCGTTTGTTGATTTCCAGACATTTATACCGCCAACATAAATGACTTCAGCGTTGGTCGGATTGGCTGTGATGGCCAGGTCATACCATCCCTGTCCGCCGCTCCCGTTGCCCGCGCATGACCAGTCAAGGATGTTGGGAGAGGTAGAGCGGGTTGTAAAATTCAATCCGGCATCTGTCGACCGGTACAGCCCTTTGAATCCGCTGCTTGAGTTGGACTGGACAAAATAGACATAATTGGGATTGGCAGCCGTAACGGCAATAGCTCCCCGCTGACCGGATGTCAACCCGGAGGTGATTTGGGTGAATGAGGTCCCGTTGTCAGGGGACCGGAAAAAATCAGCCCCTCTTGCCCCGTATACGATGTTGGGATCATTGGGTTTAAAACAGAGGTCCTTGAAGTTTCCGCTTACGGAAAGGGTCCAGTTGGCCCCTCCGTCGGTCGAACGGTACACCCCGCTGTTGGTGGCAGCCAGGAAGATCGCGGAGGTAGTCGGATGCTGGAGGATCTTTCCCACTGTTTTATTTCCCATGCCGGTACTGGAAGCCGACCAGGTCATGCCTCCGTCCAGGCTTTTGAAGACACCCAGGCCCGGTGCATCTCCCGCATCACGGTCGCCACTGCCGATCAGGATCTTTGATGGATTGCTGTAATCCACTACAATGGCCGAAACTCCCAGGGTAGGAAGGGTATCGGTGGTGGTGATCCAGTTGAGGCCCCCGTCGGTGGTTTTCCAGAATCCACCGGAAGGGGAACCGACAAAAAGGGTATTGGCATTGGTGGGATGAAAGGCGATGACATTCAGTCGTCCCAGACCCAGGTACCCTGCCGGTCCTGGGGAGGGAATCTGTGAGGGGCCGTACGAGATCCAGTTCCCGCCCACCGACTGGGTATTATCCATAAAGGTTTCGTACGCTTTCAGTACCGCATCCGGAGCCGGTCTGGTACCATCGGGTGCCACCCGGCTCTGCATCATGTACTCCCAGCGTTTGAATACTTTCCAGCCGCTGCTCCGCGTAACCGGGCGGTCCTCCCAGTAGAGGTTAAAGGCACGCTGAACCTGGAAAAAATTGACCGTTGGATCCTGCATCATGTCGATCCAGTAAGGGTAATTTGTTGTGTCATTGGCTACGGACTGTGATCCGGGTTGCTGCTGAGCAGGGGACATCAGGGGAAAAAGGGTCCCAACCACAATTAGGAGAAGATATTTTTTCATAATCTGGGCAAATTACTTATAAAACAAAGATAGATATAAAAAGTTGCTTGTGGCGACGACTGTTGAAAAAAAGTAGGGATTAATGAAAAAACATGACCGGATTAATGAATGAGGCTGTCTCAATGTTTTTGAGACAGCCTCATAGCATTATCCCTACGGTCAATAAATCGTATAAAGCCGATATAATTACCGGTCGATCACCACGCGGATGATAGAGTTGCCTTTGTTTCCATCCACCTTCAGGTGATAGATGCCTTTGGGCAGGGAGGAGAGGTCAACCGTCTTAGTCAGGTGGTGAAAAATGCTTACATTCTCTTCGGCGTATACCAAAGTGCCGAGAACATTGAAGATCTTGATGTTCACAACACTCTGTTCATTGGTGTTCAGCACCAGGTTGAATTTTCCGGTATTCGGGTTAGGATAAATACGGATGTTGTAAGCATTGAACTCGTTGATGCCGAGGGTGTTTTTCACGGTTACTACCTTGGCGGGTGAGTAATAACCGCTACAATAATCCGAGTGACCGGCTACAGTGATGCTGGCATCTCCCCTGAAATCGGGATTCCAGGTAACCGTGGCAATGGTACTGTCGGAGTTTGCGGGTTCAATCGACCCGGCACTCTCCGGTTCCAGTATCCAGTCGTACCCGGTGGCACCGGTGAGCGGAGTTGTTTCATACTCGCTGCTGGTCACATCTTTGAGGTCAACCACATCCGGACCGCTGGGAGCAGATGCCGGTGCTGGTAGAATCTCATGGATGTAAAGCACGAGGGTTTCCGAGATACCGCCGTTGCCGCAGTCGTTGATTCCTCTGACACTAAGGGTAGCCTGTCCGGAGTAGGTTTCCGAGACATCCAGGGTGACCTCTGTGCCGGTCCCGTTGAGGTTACCTGCTTCACCAGGATCCAGGACCCATTCGTACGTGGTCGCTAGTTGGGCTCCATCCGTAGTAAAAATATTTCCGGTTGAAGTCTGGCAGAGGGTGGTATCTCCCTGCGGAGTAGCAGCCTGATCCGGTTTCCCATCGATGACAATATCTTTGACATGGGTATCGGTACAGATTCCATCGTTGGTTACACTCAGGGTCACGATATAGGTCCCTGCAACGGCATACACATGGGTAGGATTCTGCAGGGATGAGGTATCGTAGATACCGGAAACAGGATCGCCAAAATTCCACAACCATGCTGTAATGGTACCGCCGTTCGGATTCGAAAGATCGGTGAATTGAACAGGGATATCCTCACAGTACTGATCCTCTTCGAAGTCGGCTGTGGGGATACTGAATACGTGGATGTAATCCGATTTGGTCTCCGTTGCGGTGTCCCCGTTTTTAATCACTGTGAGAGAAACGAAATAGGAGCCGGCAGCTGCGTACTCGATACCGGTTGGATTCTGTTCGGTAGAGCTGCCCGGTGTTCCGCCTTCAAAAGTCCACTCCCAGGTAGTTGGGCTTCCGTTGGAAAGATCGGTGAAATCGACGGTGTTCCCGTTGCAGAGCACCGTCTGGCTGGCTTCAAAATCGGCGATCAGGATATCGGCTACTACCGGTACCAGATCCTCATAGCGGAAGCAGTTTTTCATGGTCACGACCACTTTTACATTGGTACCCGGAGGGAGGACCGGAATGGTCATGACAACGGGTGTAGTACCGGCGCCCCAGGCTGTGGCCAGGAGTTCACCATCGTTGCTCAGGGCGATAAAACTGCTGTCGGTGGCAGTTATTGTAAAAGTGGGGCTCCCATAAACAATCGCTGTATCATGGGTTATATCCAGGGTAGCGGGAACGGTATCATACAGGCAGGAGAAGGCATCGCCATGGTGGTGGAACAGATTGTAGGTCACCGCTTTGTTCCCGCTGTTGTATGGCCAGCCCGACTGCCTCAGGAAGTATTTCCCGGCGGCATTACCAAAGGCAGGCAAGATGCCTCGGTGAGCCACTTCAGAAGCTTCAGCCGGCATAAAATCGGGCCACATATTGTCTATCAGGCCCCATACATAGGTGTCGTTCACAAACGAATAGGATATTTCAGATGCTCCTGTCACACTTAGGGCGCCTGAATTATAGCCGTTTTTAGTATGGCGGTGGAACTTCTCGGTGAAGCATTCGTTACCCCAGTTATATTTTCCGGTGAGGCAGTTGATGGAAAAGATATGGATCAACTTGGTGTTTGTCAACTGGTTGATGTTACTGTTGCTGTAATAGGGCTCGCCCCAGAGGGTTTCGGCGCCATGGTCCCGATGCTGAAGAATAAAGGTGCCGGCGTTGATGGCATTGTTGATCATGGTGGAGTTGCCTCCCGACCAACCGCCCAGTTCCTGAGGAGTAGCTGGGATATACCCCAGACCGTTCGGGCCGAAGTAGTTCAACACGGTATTGGTATTAGGGGCAGTGGACCAGGGATCCACGTTGGGATTCCCCTGATAGATCGCGTTAATACGCTTCGGCTGGCGTCCTTTAACGTACTTGAAATACCCTCCTACCACTTCAGAACAGATCTGAAACCAGCGTTCTGTTTGCCAGCCCAGGGCAGTAATCGGGTGGTTATAGAAAGCAGTATCTGTTTCCGGGTTTCTTTCGTAGCTGAGGAATTTGGTAATGAAAGTCGTAAGCTGGGCATCATTGTTCGCAGTCATCCGGGCAAAGATCACATCCGGCATCTGGTCATTATTGACATCTGCATAGAGGTTATCAGAGACACAATAGTTATTCCAGATAGGAGAAATGACGGTGGAAGCGGCATTGGTTCCGTAATCGCCCAAAAGAAGACAAGCTGCCGGCGGTATACTCCATGTGTTATAGGCGTTGTTGATGAAGCCTTCGATGGCAGTGGTCGTGTTGCCTCCAACCTCGTCAAGGGTGAAAACTTTGGTAAGAATACCCTGTTCGTTCCGGAAACGGGCAATAGAGTCGGCCCATCTTACGAAATCTGCTCCGGTTGGGGAGATGATGATGTATTCACACTCCTCGTCTTCGGGGAAACTCTGAAGGGTTTGATTCATTCTCTCTGCATAATCAATGTTGGGCAGTGCAGAGTAGTTGAGCAACACATCAGACATCAGCCCGTCCCACCAGGGACTGCGCAGCCTGTCGTCGCCATATATGCCGGTTCCTCCTTCACAATCGATGGCAACACGCAGATCCCGGTACACAATCAGATCCTTGGTTACAGGGTTATACTGGAACGGGGTGATCCCCAGGATCACAGCGTCGGCACCACGGATCTGGGTCACTTCAGAGAGGGTGACCGGTGATGCCGGGTAGAGGGCATCCTGTCCGTAGATATTCATGTTCTTGATGTACTGCAGCGGGTTGTCGTCATTTTCTGCTGGAATGACGGGAGCAGGCATTATCTCCACATTATGGATCACCTCCGTCTGCTGGCTGATGATCCTGAGACTGGGTACGGAACCTTGCGGGATGGCGATGTACCGTCCCCTTCCGGGCAGGTTGGGAGCCCCTGCATCATTGAACAGGAAGTTCCCTGGGAGCATGATGTTTTGCATCACCACCCCGTCAATAAACTGGTCTTCGATGGCGAACATGGGAACAGAGTAAACCACCTCAATGGCGGAGGATTCTGTTGCTACCAGGTTAAACCCGGCCTTTCCCCATGAATCGGAATAGGAGTACTGTTGTGCCTGGATACCGAACAATACAGTAAGCATCAGCGAAAGAAAAATAGTAACTTGTTTCATGATCTTAGATTAATTGGTTTCGTTTTGATTTAGGTAGCATGCAAAAATATGAATTTTCTTTGAAAAAGATAATTAATGTATGATTAGTTTACTGGTTTTGACCCCCGAAACTGTCTCAATGCTGACCAGGTATATCCCTGAAATTAAACCAGTCAGATCCAGCTGGCAACGGTTCGTGGCACCCTGGCGATCATTGAACCGGGAACGGAGCACCACCTGACCAAGCGTGTTGGAAAGGGTTATCTCCGCATCGACAGCGAGTGGTCCTTCAACACTCACCAGCATACGATCGCTTGCCGGATTGGGATAAAGGCGCATGGAGGTTTCGGCCTGCACTTCCGGAACACCTACAGGCGGTTCATCGGTCCAGATCTCCATGGCCGGATCCCCGAACACATTGCAGCAGTAAAAACACCAGCGCAGGGCGCCGGGCTCCCACTGCCCGGGGGCTGTGACCCAGGGAGCCGTTTTGATCTTGGAGATCATCTGGGTCTCTCCGATTCGTTTGTAGGAGATGGTGTCGTTGTACAGGGCGCTCACAAATTCCCGGTGCAGGTGTTCGGAGGGTCCTTCGGTTTGTCCTTCATTGAACCAGCCATACCGGGAGTTAAATACCCCGCCGGCCAGGAAGTTCTCAATAGTGACAGCCTTTTCCGCTATGCAATCGTCTTCGTCAAAGGCCCCGCACAGGCATCCTTGTGTATAGAGGAGGGTATAGTTGTGGTCCTCCCCGTTGACCTGTGAAAAGTTCTGATTGGTGATGTCCCAGATGTAGAGACGCATCATGTACATCGAGTTGCTGTGTCCGAGGTGATGGATAAAGGATTTCCCCAGGTTGATTTCATTCAGGAGCGTTCCCGGATCCCAATAGAAGATGTAACCCGGAGAGATGAGGGTATCGTACAATTTGACGATCGTATTTTCCGCTGAAGGGATGCCGTGGGTAAAATACCCGTTGGCTGTCTGATCATCGATCAACAGGTCCATGAAGTCACCACCGAAGGTTAATGGGTTGTCCCAAAGATGTTCTCCTACCATCAGGGGCTGCTGTAACTCTCCAAGCACCGGATCAACCTGGTAGGAGATACTCTTTTGGATCATATTTTGCAATTCGGTTTCAGTACTGAAAGGATACCTGGTTACTGCCACTTCCGGAAGCAGGTCATCCTCCCCCGGTTCTCCCCAGAGGTTGTTGCCGTTATTGTTCCAGGTCCCGTCCAGTGCCGAGTAGTAGAGGTCTGAAGGGATGTTGGAATCCTCGTAGATGCTGGACGACTGAACCTGACAGTAAAAGCCCCGGTAAGGGACCAACTCGGCATCACCTCCCAGCAGGACGAACTCCACTCCGTTTGTCTGGTACTCCTGAATGATGAAGTTCCGGATCTGTTCCTGGAGATCCTGACCTGGCATGGTAGTGCTAATGGTTTGGGTGATTACCACCTGACTCGTCATCCCGTGGTTCTGGTAGTGGTCGATCAGAGCCTGGAATGAGTCACTAAAGGACTGGGAGGTAATGAGCAGGATCTGATAATTGGTTTTCAACGGAACCCTGACCGGATAGTCCTCAGCTGCCTCCGGGTTTTGAGCCAGGGAATGCAGGTGTCTGGTGGTGGTTGCGGAGGAGGAATGGTTCTCCATGGCCCGGATGGCCTGTGGATTCGGGGCCGAGTGGACCCGGACCGTCACTTTCCGGTAGTAGGAGAGTGTTCCCCGGGCGGGATTGTACCTGATTGGCGTGAAAGAGGATAGTGCTATGGCAAATCCGTTCAGGTACTGGGTGGTCAGGTGACCTGCCGGGTTCAGAGGGTAATCCCGGTCCTGCCTGTAGGTATCCTTATCCTGGATAAAACTTCCTGAGACACCTTCAGACAGTGGTCTGACATGCTGTTGAGGGAAAAGAATGAAGCTTCCGGGGATATCCTGTTCCATTTCCCTGATGACCTCAATGGAGGTCGTTTTTTCACCGGGAGGAAGAATCAGGGCAACCGCCTGGTAAGGCAGAACCGGTTCACCAGGCAAGCCACTCGATTGGGTCCCGGGGAAGGTAAGCAGGTGGTAGCAGCCGGTTTGCGAAAGCTGATAATCAGAGAAATGAAAGGTTTCTTCGACAACCTGTGAAAACAAAAAAGAGGTCGCGAAGCAGGCGAATACGATGAGAATAAGTTTTTTCATAGACACAAGATGTGGTTTAAAGCTGAAACAGGTTGGCCGGTTCAAAGTAAAGACAACCAACCGTGTTATTTGGTTGCCTGCAAAGGTACAAATTCTAAGAAAAGAAAAAGAGGATGTAGCAACTTATACATCCTCTTTTTGAATTCGTTATCGAAGTGTATTACCTGGTAATGAAAAGTTTCTGAATCGTTTTTTCAGAACCGGTACGAATCACCACGAAATAGATCCCATTGCTCAGGTTCAGGTTGAAGTTCTTCAGAAGTTTTCCGTTCACCTGGATGCCATTTTCTTCATACACCAATGAGCCGAGTGTATTTACAACCTGGATATCGATGTTCGATTTCCGCGGGGCATTCAGTTCCACCCTGAAGTTTCCGTTGTTCGGGTTGGGGTAGACAGATGCCTGAATGAATCCGGGCCGATCATTGATGCCCGTGCACTCATCAAAGAAGATGGTATGGGTATCGGTTGCTTCGCAACCTTCGGCAGAGGTCAGGGTAACCGTATAGGTATGCGCGCCAAGGCCGACTTCCCCTGCGGAAACGGTAATAGAGGAGGTGGTAGCGCCGCCGGGTTCCCAGAGGTAGGAAACAGCGATGGGATCGGTTGCATCGAGCGTGATCGGCTGGTACCAGCAGGTGGTGTCGCCCGGAGAGGTGGTGATGTGGGCAACGGGTCCGACCTGGATATACATCTCTTTCACCAGGGTGTCAATCTGGCCACCACGGTTCACAATCAGCGTCACATCATGTGCTCCGCATTGCGTGTAGAAAACCGTTGGATTTTCATCGGTTGAGGTGGCCGGGTTGGCACCGGGGAAAAACCATTCATACGTCTCCGGAACGCCGATATATCCACCGTAGGTTTGGTTGGTGAAGGTAATCTGGGTGAATTTATCCACCTGGGTTGAACTGGCAGTAAAACCGGGGGTCAGATCTATAACGCCTTTTTTAATGGCTTGAAAGACTTCCCATTTGTTCACGGGATAGGGACCGGGGATAACGCCTTGTCCTGGAGTCTTATTCTGAAGTATTGCGACGAATTCACAATCTTCCTCAGGCCACAAAGGATCTAATGTAAAACTCAATGCCACGGTCTGCACATTGCCGCCGGCAAAACTAACAGTGGTCCCGCTCTGATTAGGAACCATTAACCTGTTGACATGTTCCAGGTGGGTTTGTCCTTGCCAGGCGTACGAAATATTTGACTGTGTAACAAAGAAGTAGAGGACGATATTGGTCGCAGTGATCGTGCCGACCTTTGTCATTTCAACGGTCACGTCATATGTGCCGTCGGTTTCTGTCACCACCATGGTCATGGCAACAGGGGATGTAAGGGCCATACAGGTGTTGTACTTAGGCAGGTAATTACCATACATGGATTGCGTGTGACTACCACCCACAAAAGACTGCCAACCATCAAATGCAGCGGTAGGATAACCAGGGACCCCCCACATAGAATTTCTGGAATTAGAGTAAGTATTTGCAAACGGATCGTTATTGTGGTTCTCAATTACAGCAACCAACTTTCCGTTTTCAAGGAGGTCATCTGCTCCCATGGCGGCACCCGGACAGTATGTACACCAGGTTCCTGTGCCAATCTCGAGAGCAACCATCTCTCTCGGCACGTTCTGGGCGATGACCGAAGTCATAGCCAGTGCGAAGAGGGCAAAGAGGAAAAACTTTCTCATAAGTTTGGGTTTAGGTTTCTTGTTTTATGAATTAGTATGCAAAAATATATAAAAAATTAATGCTGTTGATAAAATCTCAACTTTTTAATGGTCAAGAGCATACAGGGCATAGGCATACGCCCCAATGGAGACTGCACGGGAGGTCCCCAGGCGGGAGATTCCCACCCCGGTTTTTTTCACCGGATGATAGATTGCCACCCGGTTGGTGAAGGGCACCGGGATGTGGAGGGTGTCGGTATGATAGAATTTCTGGCACTGGACAGGGTCCTCCAGGTTAAAAGCTTTCACTTCGAGCCGGTCCAGGGGTTCCCCGGATAGGGTATTGAAGGGATGATTCATCTCTGTCACAAGGTCGTTCAGGAAGAGCTGGTAAGCGTTGGATAGACCTCCCCCGATCACAATTAATCCATCCACCAGCGTAATGGCATTTGCCAGGGCATCTCCGGCGACAACGGCAAATGCCTGAAAAGCAGCTACAGCCGCCTC
>JBDROF010000121.1:0-3588 GCA_043810345.1 Bacteroidota bacterium
ACCAAGGAACATGATTAGATTCAAAAGAAAATGGGCAAGATTGGTAAAGACACCTGATAGGGGAATGATCAGCCGGGGGAAATATACCTTGGATAGGACACCCGCATTACTGATCAATGAGTTGGCGCTCTGGTTCATACATCCTTGAAAATAATTCCACAGCACTGTGCCGCACATGTAAAAAATCAAGTGAGGCACGCCATCGGTAGAAATATTGGCCACTTTGCCAAAAATGATGGTAAAAATAATGGTTGTCACAAGAGGCTGGATGATGAACCATAAAGGCCCTAATATCGTTTGCTTATATATCGCTGTGAGATCTCTTTTTACCATCAGCCATAGCAGATCGCGATACTCTACAATTTCCCTCCAGGGGATACGCCACCACGGTTGGTTAGCTCGTATGATTGTCTGATGCATGATTAAAGAAACCTCTCATGGAATCATTCAAGGCCTGAATCTTTGTTTACAAAATCCGCCAGTTTGGCCGCTTCAGGAGCATATCGCGACTTTCGGCAAACTCCTCAGCACTCAACACCATCACCCGTATTTTTCGCTTGATTTCTTTTTCCAGACTGGGTCTCAATGCCTGAATTTTATCCATATCCACATCGCCGACGATCAGTACATCAATCAGCCCGCTGTCGCGCCCCTCGGCATAGTCATCGAGGGCATAGATCGCTTCAACCTTACCGAGGTCATTGAGTATCTGCTCGACAATTTTATCGATGCCATAATACTTCTTTACGATGGAATTGATTTCCGGGAAGAAGGGATGGTTCGTATTGGCCTTGTAGAATATGGATTGTCCCCGTTGCTCTTTACCCAAATATCCCGCTTGACTCAGATTGTCCAGTTCCTCCTTCAGGGCATTAGGGGTAAGGTTAAATTCCCTTGCCAATTCGCGAAGATAGCATGATATCCCCGGATTCAGGAACAGCTTCAGAAACAGATTGATCCTTGTTCTGGAAGTAAATAATTCGGTGAGCATGTTATCAACCGTTCAGTTTATCTAAACTGATGCGTAAAGATATTTTGGATTATTTTGTTAGAATGACGGAAATAAAGGGCAGGTTTTATCAAAGCTCCGCTTTGTCGATTACACCTTCAATCGATCAGGGTCCACCTGAATCCCTGGATGCAGAAACCGCATGATCCGCCTTGAATCTGAAATTAAGAATCTGTTTAGCTAAACTAAACAGAGATGTCAAGAAAAAATTACAGGGCTGGTATTTTTCAAAAGCAGCTCTTGGAAATCATGAGGACTTCAATCATCACTGGTGCCAGAAATTGATGACATCTTTCAGAGACCTCCGCAATGGAACCTGCGGCGCCCAACCGATGTCACGTTTAATTTTTTCATTTGAACCGATAATGACCTTATTATCGTTTGGCCTGCTCAGCCTTTGATCTGTCTCTGTCAGGACTTCCATACCCAGGATCGAAGCCATTTGCTCAATGATGTCCCTTAACGAATGTCCGAAACCACTACAGATATTGTAAATTTCACCATTCCTGCCCTTTTTTAATAGCCCGTCATAGGCCCTGACCACATCCCGCACATCCACAAAATCCCGAATCAGAGATATATCCCCGGTAATTAATTTTGGAGAAGTGACACCCCCCTTTTTCATCTCTGCCAGACGTTTGGCAAAAGAGGCGATAACAAAGGTATCCTTTTGTCCAGGCCCTATATGATTGAAGGACCGGGTCATCACAATATCCAATCCGTAACCTTTCGCATATACCTTGGAGAGCATCTCTTGCGAGACCCGCGCCACGGCATATGGACTGATGGGATGTAAAGCGTCCTCCTCGTGGAAAAGTGTATTGCGCCCCGCCAGATCGCCATATTCTTCCGAGGAGCCTATGGATAAAATCCGTATGCCGGTATTGACGGAATGAACCGCCTCCAAGACATTAAGGAAAATATTGGTGTTATTTTGAAAGCTTTTGACAGGATTTGCCCAACTGAAGGCAACGCTGCTAAATGAGGCCAGATGCAGGATGTAGTTTGGCTGAAACTTGAAAATGATTTCTCCGATTCCTTCCCGATCAAGCAAATCCATTTTTTCAAAATCGCATTGCACATGACTTAGCCGATCCAATTCGAAATCAGGTTGAACGATATCGATACCCAATACAGAAACCTGCTTTTGCAATCCTGCAAGATATTCAAGGAAATGCCTGCTGACGAATCCGGAAAAACCGGTAATCAGGTATTTATCCATGGGTGATATTCACTTTCTTAAGGCACGCTACTGTTTTTGTTGCCGTTTGCTGCCATGAAAACTGACAGGCACGCTTTTGCGCTTTCATAAACCGGATATTTTGATAATGGCTTTCCCAGGAAACAATATTAGAGTGCGTTCAATAAACCCGGCTTGATTAAAGGAAAGGGTGACAATGGAGCATTTAAAGTTTGTTTGCATCGATGGCCTCCTGGTATATCCCGATCATCTTATCTGCCACGACCGTGGAATCGAACCTCTCAACTGCTATTGCTCTTGCTGTTCCACCCAACTGAAGGCGCCGTTGTTCATTTGCCAGGACCCATTCAATCCCATGTGACAGATCCTCAACATTGAAAGGCTCTGCCAGGTAACCTGTCTCTTGGTGGATAACAATATCCAGCAATCCAGTGCAGGCAAAGGCGACCACCGGGGTGCCACACGCCATTGCTTCGGTGGCTGACTGGCCGAATACCTCCTGCATCGAGGGGACTGCAACTACATCAGCCGCAGAGTATAGATCAATCAAAATCTTATGGCTGTTTACCTGGCCTGAAAACCGGACATCCAGCCCGGAAATATCGGTCTTCCCTGCCGAAGATGAACCAAAAACAACCAGTTGATGATCGCGCCGGTTCAGCATTTTTAGTGCCTGAACCAATAACGCGAACCCTTTTAGGGGGTTCTCTGTCGCCCTGATCGCACCAAACAGAATGATCTTTTTCCCGGGTGGAAGATTTAACCTTTGCCTGGCGGCCTCCTTGCCTGATGCTCTGAATGTCGAAGTATCCAAACCGTTTGGTATCACGACTACCTTCCGGTTGCCCAACAGGGGGCTCTCACTGACCCTTTGCGCCAACCACCCGCTGGGAGTGGTGATTGTCAGATTTTTTATCTCCGGATAGGTGCGTTGTTTTCTTAGGAATACCCTGTGGCTCAGGTCGCTTTCAAGGGAAGAATGAAGTAATGGACATTTACCGCACCCATGGAGGTACCTGTTGCATTCGCCCGTGTAATGGCATCCTCCCGTAAAAGCCCACATATCGTGGAGGGTCCAAGCCAAAGGCCTGCTGATTTTTGCCAGCGATTCGATCCTGATAAATCCCCCCGTGATCCAGTTCAGGTGAACCACATCGGGGTTCAACCTATCGATCTCGTTGAGCAAGCGGTCGGAAATCATGGCTGTGGAAAACAGCACTCGTTGCCGTGTCTGAAACAGTGGGATCAAAAAATCAAGGTACGGCCTGAAAGGGTTTAAAAACCGTGATCCGGGGGAAGCTGCGATGAATACATTTGGATCGTCTGACCGTTTCTCCTGCACCAGCATGGTCGCCTCATGTCCCGCTACTTTCAACGC
>JBDROF010000122.1:0-2328 GCA_043810345.1 Bacteroidota bacterium
CCTGATTTTCATCGGGGGGAACAATTTCGGGGTGAACGGATGGGAACCGGTTATCTACCTGAGTTCCAACGGCGGCCTGAACTGGACCAATACCTATATGGGCTCACCGGATAATTTTTACAGCATCCGGTTTCTCTTCATTGACCCGAATTCCAATGATGAGGTTATTTACGCAGGATATAAATCCGAGGTCCAGGGTGGATTTCTGAAAAGTACCGATGGCGGTTTTACCTGGGTTGAAATTGGCGGAACCATTCCGGTGACTTATAAGTGGGGAGGGGCCATTGTGTGCAGTCCGGATAATTCCGATAAACTCCTGGCAGGATGCGGAGGATATGGCCATGCGGGAACCATCTGCATCTCGGAGGATGCGGGTGAGTCCTGGGTCACTACCAGCCTGAACCTGGGGATCTATTCCAAAATTTCCGATATCCTGATTCATCCTGAGTTGCCCGATGTGATCTATTGTTCTTCGACGCAGAATGGTGTTCAGATCTCGACCAACGGAGGCATCTCCTGGACCCCGGCGAACGAAGGTCTTGCCGCAACCAATGTGACCGGCTTTTCAAACCCATATCCGGATCAGGGAGTATGGTCCTGCTATGCCTCCACATTTTCGAACAGCGCCTATTTTACCGACCTGTTTGACCCATCGATTGGTCTGGATGAGTCCGGCACAACGCAAAAATTGCAAATCTATCCCAATCCCTCAGATGGGATCTTCACTGTTAAACTATCCGGGGATGAAGAGATCAGGAAGCTTGAAGTCGTAACCATAACCGGGCAGCCTGTAGCTTTCCGGGAAAAGGAAACTGTTCCGGGAGCGAACTTATGGATCATGGTGCAGGCAGCGCCCGGCGTCTATCTGGTTAAGGTGCATCTTGGGAAGAATATTCTGATAGAGAAGGTGGTGATCAGGTAACCCGGTTAATGAACAATCAACCATGCAACGTACTCTCCTTTGCTTTTTAACATCCATCCTTCTTCTGGGCTCCTGCCGGTATGTATCGAAGGACCTGCCCGGGCGTGACGCCGAAGATCTCTGGGGAGAACGGGTGCGTTTAAATCGTGAGATCAATGTCGGAAACCCTGTTGTGATTGTACCCTTTTCCACCTCCAACTGCGGGTATTGCATGATTGACGGGTACTTCACGGAGAATAATTACATCGGGAACAATGAACGGTTCGGAGGTAATAGTTACCACATGTGCCTCTTCAATCCACAACTGGATATCTATGCATTCCAGAAGCACTTTGGATGGAAATCCACCATCCTGACCTATCCTCCAGGCTTGCATGAATATCACCAAAACGGATTTCCAACGCTGCTGGCATTTAAGAACGGAGAACAGGTTCTTCGCGATTTTTACAACTATGCGAAATTTGACACACTGAAAACGTTTCTCTGGGACAGCAATGCACATCTCATCCCTACAGGAGAGTTGCATATGGCTACCAGGTTGATCTACGAAAATGGTTCGCAGGAGGCGGTGTATGTCATGCCGGCCGGATCGGAGATCCAGGAGGATGAGCAAGCATTTGCTGAGAAATGGAACGCATATAGTTTCAGTTCTTTTAATACCATTTCGGAGGAAAATAAAAAGAAACATCTTTTCATCCGTTCTGGAGCTGATCTGACAGAATTGATGGGTTTTTTTACCGGACAGGATATCCCGTTGGAACTGGAGAAGCATTCGTTTGGATTGGGTGAATATCAGTTCCCGACCGATACGGTTGCCTTCTATGGCTGCTTCCCCAATCCCTATAACCGGGAAAAATATGTGGTGCTGGTCATCTCAGGAGGGTGTGCCAAACTCTTCTGGCCCACTAACTACCTGGATTACATGGTCTTTTCAGGAGACCGGCCTGCTTGGGGAAAGCGGCTGTTATACGGACATTTCGACAAGGATGATCAGGCAGGATGGCGTTTTTCAGAGAAGAGATCCTTCAGTGATGTCCCCCGAGAGGCGTTTTGTGTCAGACGGTGCGATATTCCGCAGCCAAAAAGCTTTGCCTCGTTGCCGACACCAGGTGTAAAGACAAGTTATCACCCCAAGGAAGCTGGAGGTATCTGGAGCCTGGGGAACGGCGCCTGCAGGTTTCCCGAGATCGCTACCGGAGCCGGTGGTAGTTGCTGGGCGACGTGGGAGGAGGATGGCAACATCCTTCTCGGTCAAATCAATCCCAAGGGAGAGGTGCAAACCTGGTATGTTGAAAACAATGTTAGTGACAGTTACAACCCAAAACTTGTAGTTGACAGCGAGGAGGTTTGGTTGTTCTACCTCAATAACCAGGATCAGTATTACCGGCTGTACGCCAGGTCATTTG
>JBDROF010000123.1:0-25496 GCA_043810345.1 Bacteroidota bacterium
CTCCCCTATCGGAGGCAGCGGTCCGGATCCATTCACCAGCGTAAGGCTATGATTGGAGGCCGTGTTCACAGCGTACGATTCCTGGTAGCCCGGGTAACCCGGATCTACGGCAAGCAGCTCCCCGTTGGCCATCAGGGAGAAACTGCCGGCATCCCCCTGGTGGTGGGCTTTGGCCCCGGAAAGAGGAATGCCGTGTTTGCCGATGAAATGCATAAACACGGCATCTGGCTCATTGGAAGAGCGGAAGACGAGGCTTCCGGCTTCCGGAAGCGAACGGAACAGGGTATCGGAAAAAGCTCCCTGGGAAACATTTGTAGCGATGTACTGGGTACGCCACATCGCGTCTGTCGGCGGATAATTCGCATTGGGAATGTTGAACCGGCTGTTCCCGGAAAGAGAGGCGATACTGGTTCCGAACCCGATCGGGCTGTCGTGGATGGCGGGAGAGCTGCCGTCGGGCATCCGGATCCGGTTCATCCATTCGTAGAGGTTGGCATAACTGGGATCGTACCAGGGATTCCGGATATCGCGGGTCACTGCGCCGAACGTCATGGCATAGGAGCTGTCGGGAAGAAAGTTCCAGAGCGCGCGGATAAAGGGAAATGCATTCTCAAAACCGTATTCAAAGTACGCCGGTCCTTCGGCATAACCAGCCAGGGTATCCGGTTCCGAAACCCGTTTAAAGATGCCGTCTTCGCGCCAGAGCGTGTTATCGAGGTTCCACAGGCCGGCGTTGATCCAGTTCTGTGGCTGGTAATCGGGAGCGGTGCTTTCGTGATCATTGAGAACGATGGCTGCCAGACCGAGCGCCGAAGCCGTCATGATGCTGTGGTTGTTGAACTGGAATTCAAAGAACTTGAACTGCCAGATATAGATCGTATAGGGCGCCATTGCCCTGTGATACAGATGCGCCGTAAACTCAACCAATGAATCTTTTGCAGACTGCAGACTGAGGACTGAGGATTCTCCTCCCCGCAGCAAATCATACGCCACCAGGTAGTTGATCAACTCCTTCGACCGGTGTTGCCACTCCTGGTAGAAGATCCAGCCTGTTTGGTAACCGACTACCGTATTGATTTCCTCTAAAAGCTGTTTGCTTTTCGCTTGTAGCTGTTCGCGTTCAGGTGTGGTAAGTGGAAGAATGTTCCCATTTACCGGTTTCCTGTCCATGAGCGTCACGAACGCTGCTTCCTTCGCGATCACTGACCGGGTAAACCGGTCGCCGTCCGTGCTGTTCCCTGCGGGTGGAGTGCTGATTGCGTTGCCCCAGACCAGCTCATAGATCGAAAAGATCTCCGGATCTGTCAGCGTATTCCGGATGGTATCGATATGGGTAGTATCCAGCAGGGTGCGTGGAAAACTCAGATCCCCTCCCGGAGGGTTCCAGGAGCCCTGGGAGAGGCCGTGAGGACTTGGGAATAAAATAGGTATTAGGAGAGAAAGAAGATATTTCAACTGGCTGTATATTAGTGATTTTCTATGACAAATATACAACTAATTTTCCGTGGCAAACTTTTCCAAAGTTGTCAACATTCCATATTAAACATGACCATTTATTGTAGTTTTACGAAACCAGAAACTTGAAACCATTATGGGCGGCATTTTCGGAACCATATCTGCCACCGATTGCGTAGAAGATCTCTTTTACGGAACGGATTATAATTCTCATCTTGGAACCCGTCGTGGCGGAATGGCGGTTTTCAATGGCAACGGATTTACCAAAGCCATTCACAACATTGAGGACTCCTATTTTCGAACGAAGTTTGAAACGGATCTCCCGAATTTCAAAGGAAATTGTGGCATCGGTGTGATCAGCGATACCGACTCGCAGCCGATCATCATCCGGTCGCATCTGGGTGAGTTTGCGATCGTAACGGTAAGCAAGGTCAAAAATATTGATGAACTGACGGCCCGGGCATTGAAGCGGCATCAGCATTTTTCGGAAACGGGAACCGGTGGTACCAGCCCTTCTGAACTCATCGCCATGCTCATCAATGAAGAGGAGTCATTTGAAAAGGGGATTGAAAACGTGTACGAAAAGGTGCAGGGTTCCTGTACTATGTTGTTGCTCACGGAACAGGGGATCTTCGCAGCCCGCGATAAACTCGGAAGAACGCCGCTCGTCTTTGGGAAGAAAGAGAGTGCGTTTGCGATCAGTTCAGAGAGTAGTTCGTTTGATAACATCGGCTTCGGGGTGGAAAAATATATTGGTCCGGGTGAGATCCTTTTCATCTCGGCCGACGGATTTGAACAACGCCGAAAACCGAATGACCGGATGCAGATCTGCGCATTCCTCTGGGTCTACTATGGCTATCCCAGCTCCTGTTATGAAGGAGTGAACGTAGAGGCATGCCGCTACCGGTGTGGAGCAGCACTGGCGCGGAGGGATGCGGTGGAGGTGGATTTCGTTTCCGGGGTCCCGGATTCCGGTATCGCCCACGCCATAGGCTATTCCAATGAGAAGCAGATCCCCTATAAGCGGGCCTATGTAAAATATACCCCTACCTGGCCCCGCAGCTTCATGCCACAGAACCAGGAGATGCGCGACCTGGTAGCCCGTATGAAACTGATCCCGGTGAAAGAGCTGGTGAACGGAAGCCGGATCGTCCTTTGCGACGACTCGATCGTACGGGGTACCCAACTGAAAGACAATACGAAGGTTCTGTTCGATTGCGGGGCTACCGAGGTGCACATCCGTCCGGCCTGCCCCGCCCTGATCTTCCCCTGCGAATTCCTCAATTTCTCCACCTCCCGCACCACCCTCGACCTGGCAGGCCGGAAGGCCATCGACGAACT
Organism: Bacteroidota bacterium; assembly: GCA_043810345.1. GTDB lineage: Bacteria > Bacteroidota > Bacteroidia > Bacteroidales > FEN-979 > QYOJ01. The sequence goes on from JBDROF010000123.1 coordinate 2,797, forward strand.
GGGAGAAGGGGAGGAGCACCTCGGCGAATACGCCACCCCGGGCACCGACCGCTATCATGCCATGATCGAGAAGATCCGGCAGCGATTGGGCGTTACCACACTGCAGTACCAGCACCTGGGCGACCTGATCGAGGCTATCGGATTGCCAAAGGAGAAGGTGTGTACGCATTGTTGGGATGGGAGCTCGTATTTTTAGTGATGGAGTGATGGTGAAAACGAAGTAGTGAAATAGCGAGGTAGCGAGGTAGCGAAAGAGATTTCTTTGTGTCTTGGTGTCTTTGTGGGGAGGTCTTTGTCTATGAGCAGATCCCTGTTAGCATTGTTAATCATTGGATTTCCATTTTTCCTTATTGCCCAGGAAAGAGTTACCATTCAGGGCAAGGTGACGGATGCCGTCATACTACAACCGTTGCCTTTTGCACAGATCTCACTTTCCGGATCCACACTGGGAACGGTTTCCAATGAAGAGGGACTTTTTCGCTTAACGATACCATTGCTTCGTCGCTCCGCTTCCCACCATGAAAATGATACCGGATATCCGGATACCCTGCTGGTCTCGTTCCTGGGTTATCAAACCGAACGGCTGCCGGTTACCTCATTCGATACAGGAACCCTGGAGGTATTCCTGAATCCCGTTTCCTTTGATCTCCGGGAGGTGGAGATCATTGCCCTGACGCCTCGGGAGGTGCTGCATCGGGCATTTGACAGCATCCCGGTGAATTACGGGGCTGATTCAGTAATCCTGACGGCTTTCATCCGGACACAGAAAATGGTCAACAACAAACTGGCCGAATACACCGAAGCCATCATTGAAAACTTGAAAGACGGCTATTATACCTACAAACCCGGATTCGCGGATCAAAAGCACCGCGTATCGAATATCCCGTATCTCTTTAAAGGCCGCGTCACCTCCGACACCAACCTGGTCAACCTGCTGGGCGATGTGGGCGCTTCGGCCCGGTGCCTGGGATGCAATTTTGTGCACGACATCGCCGAATTCCCTTACGGCACCCTGCTGGATGAGAAGGACCGGAAACACTACATCCTGAAGATGGAGGAGCTGATCAATCCGGAGGGGGGAAAGATCTACCGGATCCGGTTCGACCAGGATGACAAAACGAACAGGATGCTTTACCAGGGAGAGATCTTCATCGATTCCCGCGACTTTGCTATCCTGAAGATCACCTACAAACCCAGTTACAAAGCTTACGAAACTTATGAGAAGAACAAATACAACCGAACCTGGCACCTGAACAACCAGCCCGGCTGGATCCAGGAGATGCCCCTTGGAGAGACCACTGTCACCTATTCAAAACGGGACGAATACTGGTCGTTGAGCACCATCCGTAACCAGTACCGGGTCACATACATCCAGCCTCAGAGACAACAACGGGTCATCTACGGCTACAAAAACGAGGTAGTGGTCACCGACCTGACCCGTAATCCTGCAATCATCCGGGTCTTTCAAGGCGATAAATCCATCGGCGTCAACCAGCGCTGGGACGAAGTGGTCGGCGAAACCGATGAAGCCTTTTGGGAGAATTTCAACTATTTGCCGGTAGAGGAGAAGTTGAGAGAGGAGTTAGACAAGTTGGACAGGTGAGACAGGTTGGACAGGTGACCGGGTGATCCAAAGGCTCCTATACATTCATCATCCCACGTCCCACTTCCTACGTCCCACGTCCTTCATCCCACGTCCCTCGTTCACACGTCCCGATTAAACCTGATCAGTTTTCGACTGGACTGATCCTCCTGCTGTTGTCTGGACTGTTCCAACTGTTTGAGGTACTCAAAGATCAGCAGGATTTGCTGATCCTGTTCAATCTCTTTCTTCTGCATCTGATCTAGCTTCCGAAGTATCTCTGCATGGGTTTCAATCAATTGACGCATTCTGATATAATACCCTCACGAACTGGATGTTGACTAAAATGGCTCTGCCGCTGTGCAGAACGCTGGCAAGCATGACAGCTCCATGTTCAGTAAATACATGAGGAAGGTTCGGTGAGAACTTGAGCCGTTCGAGGTGGTCGCAATTTGCGACCACCTGCTGCTTCTCCTGCTCGGTAAGCTGGAACATAAAATCGGCAGGGAAACGTTTGGCATTGCGTTTTACCTGTTCATTAAGCCTCTTGGTTGTCACACCGTAAAGTTCTGCCAGATCACTATCGATCATCACCTTAACTCCTCTTACGATCAGGATTTTATTCATGATCAGTTCATCGGGGATGCTTAATATGGTATTGTTGCGAGCCATATACCGGAAGTTTAAGTTTGACAATAAAGATTTATACGTATCTGGTTAATTGGAGGACACAATAAGCGCCCTCCGGTGTCTTCCGGCGGATTGTATGTGAACATTCCGCAGCAAGGGAATTCCAGGATACCATTAATCGGGTTCAGGGGTAAAAGGTTAAAGGGGAGGGCGTTTTTTTATGCGGACAGGTGGACAGGCGGACGAGCGGACAGGCGGATCAATCATCAGTCACGATTCACGTATTACGTCTTACGTCCCTCGTTCACACGTCCCGATTATCTTGAATAACTAATTCCATCTCTGTGAGTTCAAGCGCCACCAGGTTTCCGAAGCCGGTTCGCCCCTGGACGTAAGGACCGTTGTCGATATCGATGAACTTGTAGAATGAGTTGTTGATGGCCAGGGTGATCAGTTCCATGGTCACAGGTACATGCCCGTGGATGATGCGCCGGTTGCCGATCTTCTCGGGAATGACCTGGTAATCGCGGATCCAGAGCATCGCCTGTTTGTCCTCGTAGGGATCCTCTTTTTTGAAGTTCAACCCGGCATGCACTAACACGAAATCATCGAGCTCCACATAGTACTGAAGGTTCCGCATCCATTCGATGTAATCAGGGGGGACATCCTTCAGGTGGCTGACATGAAAACTCTCCAGCGTGACTTTCCCCCCGATGGCGTTCCAGGCTTTGCGTTTCCGATTCGCGAAATTGAGCAGCCACCCGGTTCTGGCTTTGACCTCGGCGTCGTAAAGTTCCACCATGAAGTCTTCGTGGTTGCCCTTGAGTGCAACAATGTTGTACTCATCCTCCTGAAGCCCCCGGATGTAGTTGATCACACCCCTGGAATCGGGTCCCCTGTCGATGTAATCCCCCAGCAGGTAGATCTCGTCGTACCGGGCTGGCCGGATCAGCTCCTCCACCAAACATTTGAGCGTCTTCACATGACCATGTACGTCAGGGATTACCCACTGCTTCTTCATACGATTCACGTTTCCTCCCACAGTTGAGTCTGTCTCATAAGTGTCTAACCACTTTATTCTTTTGAGACAGCCTCTTAGGGGAGGGGTCTCTTCCCCTGGTTCGCTACCTCCTCCATCAGCTTTTTTATGACCTTGGGATCCCCAATGAAGTAGTCCTTCACCAGCTTCATCTCTGCATCAAACTCAAATACATAGGGAATACCGGTAGGCAGGTTCAGTGCGGGGATCTCTTCGTCCGAGATATGTTTCAGGTATTTGACTATGCCCCGCAAACTGTTGCCGTGAGCAGCCACCACTACCTCCTGGTGCTCTTTCAGGCTCTTGCTGATCTCCTCTTTCCAGTAAGGGACGATCCGCTCTACGGTGTCTTTCAGGGCTTCTGTAGCGGGAATTTCCGACGGCTTCAGGTCGCGGTAGCGGGGATCAAACCGGGAATGGCGGGGATCGTCATCCGGAAGGGGTGGCGGGGGAACATCGTAGCTTCTCCGCCAGATGTGAACCTGCTTATCGCCATATTGTTCGGCCATCTCGGCTTTGTTCAGCCCCTGCAGGGTGCCGTAATGTTTTTCATTCAGCCGCCATGATTTGTACACAGGGATCCACATCAGGTCCATCTGATCCAGCACCAGATGAAGGGTACGGATCGCCCGGGTAAGGTAAGAGGTATAGGCAACCTTGAAATCAAATCCCTCCTCCTTCAATATCTTTCCGGCTTCAATAGCCTCCCGGATGCCTCTTTCCGAAAGGTCGATATCGGTCCAGCCGGTAAACCGGTTCTCTTTGTTCCACAGGCTTTCCCCATGCCGGATCAAAACGAGTTTGTACATGGTTTTCGGGGTTGTTTAGGTTGTCAAAAATAAGAAAATTGCGCAACTTATGCTATCTTTGCCCCTCTTCAAACCCATCATCCATGAAGATTTACAAACGCCTCAATACCCTCCTTGGCTGGGGGGTCTTTCTGATCGCAACAGTGGTGTATATCATCACTTCTGAGCCCACCATGAGCTTCTGGGATTGTGGTGAATACATTGCCACGGCATACAAACTTGAAGTGGGTCATCCCCCCGGAGCACCGCTCTTTCAGATACTTGGCCGGTTCTTCTCCCTTTTTGCTATGGGGGATGTCACCCAGGTAGCCAGGATGGTGAACACCATGTCGGCCCTCTCCAGCAGTTTTACTATCCTCTTTCTCTTCTGGTCGATCACCATGATCGCGAAAAAGATTGCCTTACTGAAAGGAGATGAGATGAACGAAGGAAAAATGTTTGCGATCCTGGGTGCCGGGCTGGTTGGTTCGCTGGCTTACACCTTTAGCGATTCCTTCTGGTTCTCGGCTGTTGAAGGCGAGGTGTATGCCATGTCCTCTTTTTTTACGGCGATCGTTTTCTGGGCGATCCTGAAGTGGGAAGAGCATGCAGAGGAACGGCATACCTACCGCTGGCTGATCCTGATCGCCTACCTGATGGGTCTTTCGATCGGCGTGCATATGCTCAACCTGCTGGCCATTCCTGCCATCACCCTGGTATACTATTTCAAAAAATATAAAAACCCCAACTGGAAAGGGATCCTGCTGGCCATGGGGGTCTCGGTGATCATCCTGGCCATCGTAATGTACATCATCATTCCCGTCATCGTCAAGCTGGCGGGCTGGTTTGAGCTCCTCTTTGTGAACACCATCGGATTACCCTTCAATACCGGGACGATCATCTATTTCATCCTCCTGATCGGGCTGCTGGTCTGGGGATTGATCTACACCCACCGGAAGCTCAAACCGGTTCTTAACACTATCCTCATCTCCTTCGTCTTTATCCTGATAGGATACTCCTCCTTCTTTTTACTGGTGATCCGGAGTAACGCCGATCCACCCATCGACGAGAACAATCCCGAAAACGCCATGTACCTCCTTGCGTATCTCAACCGGGAGCAGTATGGCGACTGGCCACTGGTAAAGGGCCAGTACTACAATGCTCCGGTGGTGGGCCGGGAAGATGGCAATCCGGTGTACGCTAAGGATGAGGCGGCCAGGAAGTATGTTGTCATCGACGACCGGAAAGGAACAATTCCTGTGTTCGACGAACGGTTTACTACCATCTTCCCCCGGATGTGGGCCAGCATGGAGCAGCGGTACGAAGATGGATACAAACAATGGGGGCGGATCAAAGGGGTACCGGTACAGGTGAAGGAGGGCGATCAGACGAAAACCCTTGCCAAACCGACCTTCGGAGAGAACTTCCGGTTCTTCTGGAACTACCAGGTAATCTATATGTATTACCGCTACTTCATGTGGAATTTCGTGGGGAGGCAGAATGACGTACAGGGTTTTGGCAACAAGATCGACGGAAACTGGAAGAGCGGGATCCCCTTCATCGATCGGTGGCGCCTGGGGCGACAGGACATTCCCGAAAGCCTTCGGTCGAATGCAGATAATAAATTTTATTTTCTCCCGCTGATCCTCGGACTGGTGGGACTGATCTTCACCATCCGGAAGGATTATAAAAGCGCCCTGGTGATCGGTCTCCTTTTCCTGATGACCGGATTGGCCATTGTCTTCTACCTCAACCAGTATGCTCCACAGCCCCGGGAACGGGACTACGCTTACGCCGCCTCCTTTTATGCCTTTGCCATCTGGATCGGGCTGGGCGTGCTGGCCCTCTTCGAATGGCTTTCCAGGTGGTTGAATCCAAAGATCTCTGCCATCGTGGTTGCAGTTCTTTCGCTGGCACTGGTTCCCGGGATCATGGCCCGGCAGGGATGGGATGATCACGACCGGTCAGGGCGATCAGCCGCCCTGGCAATCGCCATCAACTACCTTAATTCGTGTGAACCCAATGCCATTCTTTTTGCCAATGGTGATAACGACACCTTCCCGCTCTGGTATGCCCAGGAGGTGGAGGGGATCCGGACCGATGTCAGGGTGGTGAACCTCAGCCTGCTAAACACCGAATGGTACATTGATCAGATGAAACGCAAAGCTTACGACTCTGATCCTGTGCCTTTCTCCCTGACAAAGGATAAGTACCATACCGGAAACCATGATGTGACCTATCTGCTTGAGGATCCGGCGCTGAAAGAGAGGTACATCAATGTCAGGGATATTTTCGATGTGATCAACAACAATGAACAGCGACTCAAGAGGAAGACCCAGGTTGGCACCATCGACTACCTTCCCACCAAGAAGTTCATGGTGAACTACGATTCTGGTCGGATAGTCAGCAAAGGACTGATCCCTGAACAGCTGGCCAGCAGGATGGAACCCATCCGGTGGACCATTAACCGTCAGGCCATCGAAAAGAACAATCTGATGATCCTGGACCTGCTTGCGACCAACAACTGGGAACGGCCGGTCTATTTTGTGATGACTACCGGTCCGGGCACCTATCTTGGCCTCGATCCCTGGTTCTTCCTGGAGGGTCTGACCTTCCGCTTGCTTCCGGTCAAAGCGATACCGTCGGCCGACGGCCAGACTGGTGAGGTGAATGCCGACCTGATGTACGACCATGTGGTCAACAAATTTGTTTGGGGAAACATTGAGAATCCCGGGGTTTACATCGATGATAACATTACCCGGATGGTCATGAATCTCCGGAACCTGATGAGCCGTTTGGCTTTAGCTCTGATCGAAGAGGGGAAACCGGATTCGGCCAAGGTGGTGATGGATCTCTCCCTGGAGAAGATGCCGGATACCAAGGTCCCCTATGATTACTTTGTCCTGCCGCTGGCAAAGGGATATTATGCACTGGGCGATACCTCCGTCGGGAAAGAGATCATGAAGCGGATCAACCGGTATAAGACGGAAGAGCTGGAATATTACTTCAGCTTCCCGGATAAAGACCTTCCCTCACTGGATATGAGCATCCAGGAGGCGCTCTTCACCACCAACAAGTTGGTTGAGGCCGCACGTGTACTGAAGGAGGATGAGCTGGCTTCCGAAGCCGAAGCCACGCTCAATCAGTATTACAATCTCTACATGCAGAAAGTGTACCGGCCGTGAAAAAGAGATTTACAAAATGCCCTTTTATCTGCCGTTTCTTCAGCCGTGAGCATCTCATCTGCGACATTCCCACCACGGACAAGGAGATCTTCCTCACCTTCGACGACGGGCCCATCCCGGAGATCACCCCGGCTATCCTCGATATCCTGAAGGAGCGGGGGGTGCAGGCCACCTTTTTCTGTGTAGGCGCCAACGTGGCTGCCAACCCTGATCTCTTCGAACGGCTGAGAGGAGATGGACATGCTATAGGAAATCACACCTATCACCATCTTCATGGATGGAAAAGCCCTCCGGCCGCCTATGTGGAGGATGTTACCCGCTTCGAATCCCTGTTTCAGACACGCCTCTTCCGGCCTCCTTATGGGAAATTCACGCCTTCGCAATACCTTCTGTTACGAAAGAAGTACTTATTTGTCCTGTGGAGTGTACTGGTGCACGACTACAGCCGCCGGATCAAGCCGGAGCAATGTCTCGAGATCGCCATTCGTTCCACCCGCCCCGGCTCAATCGTCTTGTTCCACGACAGCCTCAAAGCGGCAGAAAAGGTGCTCTTTGCCCTTCCCCGGTTCCTGGATCACTTTCTGGAGAAGGGGTACAGGTTTCGGGTCCTTGACAGTCAGAAATGCAGGAATGCAGGAATGTAGGGATGCAGAATTCAGAATGCAGAATTCAGAATGCAGAATCTGTAGGTCCGCCTGTCCGCCTGTTATGTCAATGACTATTTCAGTTTTTTTCCACTCAAATTAGTTAAATTGTCTAACATTCCTTTCTGACCAAGAATAAGGTAGATCTTATCCATTACAACTTCATCAGGTATCATGATTTTATTTGTATCATTCCCCATTCCTGCTCATTCTTGTAATTTCATAACATGCCATTATCCGCAAAACTGAAGAACCCATTTTCCGACACGATGATGTGATCGAGTACTGAAACTTCGAGGAGTTTTCCGGCTTCCACGATCCTGGTGGTGATGCGGATGTCGGATTCACTGGGTTTGGTGTTCCCTGACGGGTGATTGTGTCCCAGGATGATGCTGCTGGCATGATGATCCAGTGCAATTTTGAAGATCTTTTTCGGATCGACCACGGTGCCGGAGATGCCTCCTTCGCTGATGCACTCTTTACGGACAAGACGGTTCCCGCGGTTCAGCAGCAGGATCCAGAACTCTTCGTAAGGTTTATCAGCCATGATTGTCCTGAAGATGGAGAAGGCGTCCTGACTTCTCTTGACCAACGATTTTCCGGGCGGAACAGAATCGTTCCTTCGCCTCCCCAGTTCCAGAGCAGCCGCAATAGCTATCGCCCGTGCCGGTCCCACGCCACGGTATTTTTTCAGGTCGTGTATGGTTAACCTTCCCAGTTCCATCAGGTTATCGCCTACCGCTTCCAGGATGCCTTTGGCGATCTCTACAGCCGTCATCTCCTGTGTCCCCGAGCCGATCAGGATCGCGATCAACTCCGCATCACTCAGAGCATGCCTCCCCTTCAGCATCAACTTCTCCCGTGGACGATCCTCTTCCGCCCATTGTTTGATGGTAATGTGTTTTGAATACTTTTGCATCTTTTTTCCCGTTAATCAGGGAAGAGGGCAAAAGGTTATACATTCGTCTTAAGAAAACCTTCGTTATGGGGAGAATTGGCCATCCATTCATTGATCTGGAGGAGGTTGACTCAACCAACCTTTATGCCGAAAGGATGCTCCGCAAGGGTTCTGTGGAAGAAGGCACTGTGATCCGGGCAAAGTTTCAGACGGCCGGAAAGGGACAGGGCGATAACCGTTGGGAGAGTGAGCCCCGACAAAACCTCACCTTTTCGATTGTGCTCCATCCCCGGTTTCTACCACCCGGACACCAGTTTCTTATCAACAAAGCGATCTCTCTCGGAGTGCTGGACTTTTTGTCCGCTTATGTGGATGGAGCAACCGTAAAGTGGCCAAACGACATCCTGATCGGATCGAAAAAGATCGGGGGAATCCTGATCCAGCATATCGTGGAAGGGGAAACCCTGGAGACTACCATTGTAGGGATTGGGCTTAACGTCAACCAAACGAAGTTTGACCAACACCTCCCCCAGGCGGTTTCGCTGTTTCTGATCCTGCACCGGGAACTTGAGTTGAAAGAGGCCCTGATTCTACTGTGCAATGCCCTGGAGAAGAGGTATTCTCTGTTAAGAGTGAATGAAACGGAAAAATTGGAATCTGATTTCTGCCATGTACTCTTGAACTATCAGGAGGAGAAACCATTCCTGGTCGATGGCCGGGAGATTCCGGGGACCATCCAGGGCGTTGATGAATTCGGAAGGTTGCTTGTGCAACATCCGGGAAGGCCGGTGAAAGCATATGCACACGGAGAGATAGGGTACTTATTGTAGTCCGCAGTCTTCAGTCCGCAGTCCGCAGTCTTCAGTCCGCAGTCCGCAGTCTTCAGATAAATTTAAAAAAATCACTCTGACCATATAACCTTTTGACTGTTTAGTGGATTAATGGGGAAACGAGATAAGAAATAGGAAATTTTAAAAAATTATTGGTTTATCAAAAGGCCTTTGGTCTAGCAATGGATATATATCATCTTACAAAGGGCTTTCCAAAAGAAGAAAGATATTCACTTTCATCCCAGATCATTCGATCTTCGAGGTCTGTATGCTCAAATTTAGCCGAAGGCTATAGAAAGAGGCACTATCCGGCCCACTTTATCAGCAAAATATCTGATGCTGATATGGAGAACAGCGAGACACTTGTGTGGATTGACTTCGCCTATGCTTGTGCCTTTATTAATCATGTCACAGCTGTTGAATATGAAAATCGAATAAAAGAAATAGGACAGATGTTAAATCATATGATTAAATTTCCTGAAAAATACCAGGAATAATCTTAGTTGAAAGAGTATTGAAATTCTTGTACGACCATTGAAGACTGAAGACTGCGGACTGAAGACTGCGGACTAATTATAACGTTTCCCAAACGTAAAGCTCAGGTACAGCGTCAAAAACAGGTTATGCTTCGGGTTGTAGGCCATGATCGGAATACCGATCGGGGAGAAGTCGAGGCAGGCGCCTGCTTCAAGGGCTTTGGGACGCCTGTTAGTATTTCCGAACTCAAACTCCAGTCCGGTCCGGGCATAGATGCCGGGGTAAAATTTCAGTTCCAGAACACCGGCAAGCAGTGATGACCGGCCGTATATATCATCGGCAAAATGGTTTTCAGGATCGTACCGCTCTTCCTTAAGTTCATACTCATACATGCTGGTTGGATAGATGATATACAGGTAGATCGGTTTTGCCAATCCGACCGATACACCGCCCATCCACAGGATACTCAACTGAACACCGCCCCAGTACGGTTTGCGGTTCAGGATGTAGTGTTGACCGGTACCAGCACGAAGGAATGAAACGGAATTCACTTTCCCGTATATATAGCTTTTGGAATCAGCATAATATGGATTCAGGACGCGGATCTCTTTGGCCGATTTATAGGTTGAGTACTCTGCTTCCCACATCCAGAGCCTCAGTGCGGTACGATTTTTCCCGTACCGGAACTTCAGTCCCCACCCGTTTGTATGAATCAGGGCGCCCAGGGCCCACTGTTTCTCCATCAGGACATTGTCGGGCAGCGTCTCAGGTTCAGGTTGATACTGGGCTTGGGTCGCATGACCCAGCAGGCAAAATATGGGAACGAGAATAAAGATCAGATATGCTTGTACCCGTTTCATTCGCAGCGGAGCTAATGTGGTGATACAAAGGTAAAAAGAAAAGTAGGGGCAATTCATGAATTACCCCTACTTTTTATAGAATAAATCGTTGATCCGTTAATGTCGTTCCACCTGGTACCGGTTTTTCTCACCGTACGCAGCACATCGCTGGCCTGTGGTGCACGAAGAAACAATCATGCCGGTCACTACGATCGTCAACACCATGATGATGACTTTTTTCATATTTTTGATGGATAGACTCATAATAAAAGATTTGGACACAAAATTACGCAATTCTATGTTACTAACAACTTTTTTCACGAGTTATTGCGTAAAATTATTAACTGCATAAGTTTATAATCTCAGAAAGATATAACCGATATGGAACCGATCAACCCCGTGATTGAAGATAGCTGGAAACAGGCCCTGGCCGTCGAATTCAGCAAGCCCGATATGGCCAGACTGAGGGAATTTCTGATCGGAGAGAAGAAAAAATACCGGATATTTCCTCCCGGATCTTTGATCTTCAATGCCTTCAATCAAACACCTTTCGACAAGGTCAAGGTGGTGATCCTGGGACAGGACCCCTATCATGGGTACGGTCAGGCCCACGGACTCTGTTTTTCAGTCCCGGATAGAGTTCCCCAACCTCCTTCGTTAATGAATATCTTTAAGGAGATCCAGAATGACCTGGGCATCGCTCCCCCGGTGCACGGGAACCTGACTAAGTGGGCCAACCAGGGGATCCTGTTGCTCAACGCCACGCTGACCGTCAGGGAGAACCAGGCCGGTTCCCACCAGGGAAAGGGGTGGGAACAGTTTACCGATGCCGCAATTCTGGCCCTGTCTCAGAAACGGGAGGGATTGATCTTCCTGCTCTGGGGGAATTACGCCATCGCTAAGCGGGAACTGATCGATCTATCCAAACACTTTATCCTGACTGCTCCGCATCCGTCGCCTTTGTCGGCTTCAAGGGGTTTCTTCGGCTGCAGGCACTTTTCCCAGGTCAATAACCTGTTGCATCAAATGGGAAAAGATGAGGTAGACTGGAGCCTTGTGTGATAATGGTCACATACTTTACCTGTTTCTTTCTAATCATTCATAGATTCCGTAACTTCGTAGTTTCGATCTGTTTCATACTAAAAATACAGAGGATGAACTCAACAACCAGAACCGGTCTAGCCGTACTACTTGTATCGCTGACCGTTTTCCTCGCCGGATGCAAAAAGGATCAGAATGGAGCCAATCCTGACCCTGATTTTGGCGGGATCAACATCCAGTTCAAACACGTATTCAACGGAATTCCCCTGGTGCTGGACACGCTGGGCTGGACCGATGATTTTAACAATTCATTCGAAATCAATGAATTGCAGTATTTTATCTCCGATATTCGATTGCATCTCAAGGGAGGAGGGGCCTATCAGATTGCCACCGCGGATGGCATTCACTACGTAGATGCACGCATACCTGAATCACATCAATGGTTGCCTGTAGATCAAATCCCTCCGGCAATTTACGATTCCGTTTCCTTTACCTTTGGATTGAACGCGGTCAAAAACCTCTCCAACCGCTTTCCTGATCCACCGGAGCGCGATATGTTCTGGCCCGAAATCCTCGGGGGTGGATACCATTACATGAAACTCAATACCAAGTGGAAAAACGACACGGTACCCGAACTCCGGCCCTTCATGATGCACCTGGGCATCGGTCAGATCTATGACCCGGTTGTCCCGGATTCCATCATTGGATATGTCCAGAATTTCTTTTTTGTCAAACTGGATAGTTCAGCCTTTGAGATCGAGTCCGGAAAATTGAAAACACTGGTGATCACCATGCACCTGGAACGATGGTTCGATGGCCCCCCAAATGCGTTTAACCTCGCCACCATGCCCCCAGGAATCATGCAAAACCAACCTTTGATGCACAAAGTTTGTCTGAATGGCAGAGGGGTATTTTCCGTGAAGATCGAATGATGGATGATCCATGATCCGCGATACGAGATGCGCGATTTGTGATCTGCGAAAGTTATCATTACCAACTGCCGACTGAAAACTATAGGTTCATGAATTTTAATACGTTACATACGAACGGAATAGGTGGCTTTCTGATTCTTCTTACGGTTTTTGTTTCCTGTAAAAAGAGTGATCCGCAGGAACCGCCGTTCAAACCAACACCCTATAACTTAGAGATTCCTTTTCGGTTCCCGACTCAATTGAACATCCCGGTGGACAACCCAATGACGGTCGAAGGAGTTGAGCTGGGACGGATGCTCTTTTACGACGGACGCATCTCCGGCCGCACCGATCCCGATTCCATGATGACCTGTGCCACCTGTCACCTCCAGTCCCGTTCGTTTGAATGTGGCATCGATCACCCGAAGTTCACCGGAGGTCACCCTTTTGGCGTAACCGGTATCCCGACCCCCCACGTGATGATGCCGATGATCAACCTGGTGTGGACCCACACCGGCTACCTCTGGAACGGGAAAGTTTATCCGGATAATCCATCATCCGGCATACGGCATCTGGAAGACCTGGTCTGGATGGCCATTATTGCTCCACATGAGATGAACAGTGATACCAACAGGTCAAAAGAATTGATTCAGAGTATTCCTGGATATCCTCAAATGTTTACACGGGCATTTGGAAGCCCTGCCGTAACGGTGAAAAACATGGGAAGGGCCATTGCCCAGTTTGTACGGACCCTGATCAGTGCCGATTCAAAGTTTGACCGATATTTAAAAGGAGAGGCCCAGTTGACCCCGAACGAGCTTCACGGCTATGTTCTTTTCATAACGGAAGAGGGAGGCGACTGTTTTCACTGCCACGGAGGGGAGGGCAACCCGCTCTTTACAACCAATTTGTTCTATAACAACGGCAAGGATTCTGTCTTTACAGATCCCCGCGACCGGTTTGCAATCACCGGGAATCCCTCCGATATCGGCGCCTACAAAGCCCCCACACTCCGTAACCTGCTCTTCACGGCACCTTATATGCACGACGGGCGGTTCAGCACCATCGATGAGGTACTGGATTTTTACAGCTCCGGATTGGTCTGGTCTCCTTATGTCAACCCCCTCATGCACCACATCGCTGCCGGGGGAAACCAACTGACCCCTGGTGAAAAAGCAGACCTGAAGTCGTTTTTACTGACCCTGACAGATAGTTCCTTTGTGACCAATCCGGCGTTTGGGATGCCCGATCTCCCCTGAACATCTGCACTTGACTGATCAATCGTACGCTCTTTTATTCAATCAGGCAGTCAGTTTATATGTCGCAGTACTGGCTGACCTTTGGTCACCATTTTGTAGAGATACCAAGTAATCGTAATTTTACATTTTGCAGTTCACATTTTGCATTTGGAACTATCCCCGTGATCTCTTTCCCCAACGCCAAACTCAACCTGGGCCTTCATGTCGTTGAAAAGCGAACGGATAGCTTCCACAACATCGAGACCATCTTCTACCCCATATCACTTTGCGATATCCTCGAAATCATACCGGCCGGACAGGAGGGTGTCGAGTTTACCATATCAGGTTTACCTGTCCCGGGGGAGGCTGGGGCCAATCTGGTGCTGAAAGCCGTCAACCTGACATCTGATGCCGGATATGACCCCACCCCCGGCCCCTCCCCAACAAGGGAGGGGAGCAAGCTTTCCAAGCCGGTTGCATGGTTTGACCGCCACATTGGCCCCTCCCCAACAAGGGAGGGGAGCAAGCCCCCTTTAGGGGGTTTAGGGGTGCACCCCGACATCCGGATCCATCTCCACAAGATCATCCCCACCGGCTCGGGTCTGGGTGGCGGCTCTTCCGATGGAGCACATGCCATCAGGTTACTCAATGACCTTTGGGAACTGGGTTTAACCCTTTCACAAATGCAGGATCTTGGTGCCCAGCTTGGCAGCGATTGCCCCTTCTTCATCCGGAACCGGCCGGTATTTGCCTTCGGAAGAGGCGATCAGTTTGAACCGGTGGAACTGGACCTATCGGGGTACCGGATCGTCTTGGTGGTTCCACCTGTTCATGTAAGCACCCTGGAAGCTTACTCCATGGTCACTCCCCGGAAACCGGAACACTCCCTGAAAGAGGTCATCGCACGACCGGTTGAAGCGTGGAAAGATCTTCTCACCAATGATTTTGAAGAACCGGTAATGAAGAAGTATCCGGTGATCCATGAAGTCAAGGAGGAGTTGTACCGGCAGGGTGCGATCTATGCCGCTATGAGCGGCAGCGGGGCGGCGGTGTTCGGCCTGTTCAGTCCGCAGTCCACAGTTGGCAGTGGGCAATTTGATCCGTCTATCTCGGTGTTTTCCACAACAGGAGAACTGCAATCGTAGAGAAGAAGATGTTAGGCATCCAGACGGCCAGCATTGGTTGGATGTTCCCAAAGATCCCGAACACCGCGGATATCTGCATAAAAAGGATGTAGAGAAAAGTTAGTGAAAGGCCAAGCCCGAGATGATAACCGATCCCTCCACGTACTTTCCGGCTGGATACCGCTACCCCGATCAGGGTGAGGATGATGGTGGCAAAAGGGTGGGCAATACGTTCGTATTGTTTGACCTGGTATTGGATCGCATCGGGATCCCCTCGAAGGAGCTTTATCCCGATCATCTCCTTGAGTTTCAGGTATCCCATCACCTTGATCTCCTCGACATCCTCCACGAAATCTCCAGGTCTGATAGGCAGTAGGGTATCCATTCTCACCCCTTTGACGATTGATTCCTCCAGGCCTTTGATCTCCCGTATAACGTAGTTGTCGATGTTCCACCTCCCGGTAATAGTGTCGTAGGAAACTTTGTCACTGATGAGTTTGTACTTCAGTGTTTGCCCTTCAAACTCTTCGAGGGAAAATTTCCAGCCGGTGTTGTTCCTGATGTTGAAGTTCTCCATGTAGATGAAGGTCCCCGGACTGATCTGTTTATGGACATTCATGTCGCTGTATTTCTGCGGATCCCTGAAATATTTTTTCTCGAACTCAAACATCGACTGGTTGGTGTAAGGAATGATGAAGTTGGCCAGCATGAAGGAGATAATTCCAAGAATCGTGGCTGACACAAGGAAAGGAACCAGCATCCTCCAGAAACTGATCCCGTTACTTAGAATAGCAATGATTTCGCTGCGGGAGGCCATCCGGGAGGTAAAAAAGATGACGGCAATAAAGGTCAGAAGATAGCTGAAGAGGTTCACGAAATAGGGGATGAAGTTAACGTAATAGTCGAAGATGATCCCACTAAGCGGTGCATCATTTTTCAGGAAGTCATCGATCTTCTCTGAAATGTCGAAAACAATCACAATGAAAACCAGCAGAAGCAGGGTAAAGAAGAATGTCCCGAGGAACTTTTTGATGATATAGATGTCGATTGTTTTAATCATCTCACTGTCAGGGTTCGGAAGTACATGTTCTTTCCCGTATACAGGCTTCCACTGCGTATCCCTGCAATGATATGATAATCTCCTGATTTTTCGGGAGTTCTTATCTTCAAATCGATATCCTGAAATTCGTTTCCGGGGATCTCCAGAGAGGATATATCCATCCCCTCACTATCCCTGACCAATCCGGAATCGTTTGATACAATGTAGTACCAGATCTTCACTGGAGCCTCCCGATTCAGGTTAAAGCGCAGGGGATCAGGACCAGGATTCATGATTCTGAACGAGATCTTCACCAGGGAATCCTTCGGAAATATTACCTCCTCAGAAAGGTATTGGATGGGAACATAATTGTATGATATGAAGTTCAGGTATGGGCTATAATAGGCGGTTATTCCATGATCCCACGACAATGATTTTTTTTCAGGGAGGGATGACCCGTCCCCAAAATCAAAGAGCATCACAGATTTTCCCTGAAGTTCTTTTTCCATTTCCGGCCAAAAAGCGTATTGAGTTCTGTGGGTAAATGCATTTTCAAAGTTGTACGCCGGTTTTCCGGTATAAAAAGTGTATTTGGCTGCACGCTGATAAGAACTTAAAAAAACCACTTCCCGGTTTCCAGCCAGACGATTTACATCCGATGTCCATTGATCACAATCCCATAATTCGGAGAGATTGACCACTTTTTTTGGGAGATGAAGGAAGTCGTGCACCAGGTAGACCCTGAATCCAATCATCATGACAATGCTGATGATCGCCAGGCCGTATACCCATTTCCGCAGGATCTTCCTTTTTTCCACCCACCTGTAGGAGAGGATCAGCATGGGGATCAATGCCTGAACTGTCCAGTTTGGTTCGACCTTACCCCTGAACGTATACAGGAGAAAGAATCCCAGGATTCCCAGGGCAGAAACCTTTAAGCCCCTTTCAAATGTCGACGCGGGCTTGTACAGGATCGTAACCGGGATCAGGATAAATCCCATCAGGGGGCCGTAAATGCCTAACTGGCCAAGAAAATATTCACCAAAATAATTCAGGAACCGGTATTCTGAGATATTCCGTTCCACCAGATGATAATAGATAGTGGGATGATCATTCTGAAATGACCAGATTATATGGGGAATGAGCGTAATTACGGCTACCAGGCCGGTGACATAAACCGATGGCCGGCGTAATATTTTCAGGTTGGAGGCCAGCAGAAAAATGACAATCAGGATGCTATTGTATTTGCTGTAAATCATCAGTCCGATCAGGAGGCCCAGGAGAATGGCAAGAAAGAGGGATTCTTGCTCCAGATAGTCCTTATATACCAGGAAAAAGAGAACTGTGAAAAAAACCAGGCAGGTATCAGGTGAAGCCATAAATCCACCCACCTGAAGAATTAAGATAGAAAATGCCAGAGCGAAGAAAAGGAGGTAATTCCTTACGCTGGCTATTCGTAAGATCAGGTAAAGCGAAATGGTGGTAAGCAGGACAAATACGAGCCGCACCCCCAGGGCATTCGGCAGAATCTTATAGCCCAGGTGAATTAAAAAGCCAACCATAGGGGGGTGTTCGTAAAATCCCCAGGCAAGGTTTTCCCCATACATCCAAAATAAAGCCTCGTCATCAAAAAGTCCCGTAAAGGCTGATTGAAGTAGATTTACAATAAAAAAAAGGAACAGAAAAACCCATAAGATAACAGGGGATGAATGGTCTGTGTTTTGAATTGTGTTTTCAGATGACATGATGGGGTTATTTTCTCTCAGCCAGTTTACTGACCATTTCTGATTTCCAGGATAAAAAAGTACCGTTGATGATTCTGTTCCTCGCCTCTCTCATCAACCACATATAAAAGCCCAGGTTATGAGCCGTAGCAATCATGGCTGCCAGCACCTCTTTGGCAATGAAGAGATGACGAAGGAATGCTTTGGAATAATCCCGATCCGTGAAGATATCTCCTTCCGGATCAAGGGGGGAGAAGTCGTCGCGCCACTTTTCATTTTTGATATTGATGATCCCCTGCCGGGTAAAGAGCATCCCGTTCCGGCCATTCCGGGTTGGGATCACGCAATCGAACATATCCACTCCCAGGGCGATGCTCTCCAGGATGTTGGCAGGCGTTCCCACTCCCATGAGGTAGCGGGGTTTGTCAGCCGGCAGGATCTTCGTGACCGCTTCTGTCATCTCATACATCACCGGCGCCGGTTCGCCAACCGATAGGCCGCCAATCGCATTCCCATCTGCATGGCACGAAGCGATGAACTCGGCCGATTTTTCACGTAGATCTTTGTATACACTTCCCTGGACAATTGGAAACAGGTGCTGGGTGTAGTCGTACGGACAGGCAGTTGCCTCAAACCGGTCGATGCATCGATGTAACCATCGGTGTGTCCGATTCATCGATTTGGCAGCATAATCGTATGTACAGGGGTAGGGGGTGCATTCGTCGAAGGCCATGAGGATGTCGGCACCCAGGGCACGCTGGATATCGATCACCGATTCGGGTGTGAAGGTGTGTGTGGATCCATCGATGTGCGATTGGAAGACCACCCCGTCCTCCTTGAATTTCCGGATTTCAGCCAGGGAATATACCTGGTAGCCGCCACTATCGGTCAGAATGGGTTTGCTCCATCCGATGAATTGATGGATCCCACCTGCCGCTGATACAATGTCTACTCCTGGTCGAAGAAAGAGATGGTAGGTGTTGGAGAGCATGATCTGGGCCTGTACATCCTCCCTCAGCTCCTTCATGTGCAGGGCTTTGACAGCTCCTGCGGTCCCCACAGGCATAAAAAAGGGCGATTCAATGGTCCCGTGATCGGTCTTCAGTAAACCGGCCCGGGCAGAAGTTACAGGATCTGTATGGGTGATGGTGAAGGTCATAAATTGCGAAAGCTCTTTTCTCGGAATGCTCTGAATGCACAGATATTAACGGTTGTCGCAATTTTTTGACAAAGGTAGGTTTTATTTTAGGATATTGAATAAATTTGCTGTATCCACCTGTTAAATCTTGTTAAATGCCCGATGCATTTGTAGACCCAAACCCGGTTCACTTCACCCTCTTTATCCTCTTTGGGTTTTGTTTCCTGGTACAGATGATCTTTTACTGGGGAATCTTCTTCAGATTAGGTATAAAGGCACAGAGGCACAGTGGCACAGAGGCACAAAGGCACAGGGGCACAGAGGCACAGGGGCACAGAGGCACAAAGGCACGCGGCGTTTCCGTCGTCATTTGCGCCCATAATGAATTTCACCATCTAGTCAATACATTGCCTCAGTTCCTGGAACAGGATTACCCGAAATACGAGGTGGTGGTGGTGGATCATGCATCCGATGATCATACGGGATTTCTCTTAAAAGATCTGGCTGACAGGTACAAACACCTGAAGGTTGTAACCATTCAACGCGACCTCAATTTTTTTGTCGGAAAAAAGTTCCCGTTATCGATTGGGATCAAATCAGCCAGAAATGAGATCATCCTGCTCACAGATGCTGATTGTCGTCCTGCCGGCAACCAGTGGATCCGGCTG
Organism: Bacteroidota bacterium; assembly: GCA_043810345.1. Lineage (GTDB taxonomy): Bacteria > Bacteroidota > Bacteroidia > Bacteroidales > FEN-979 > QYOJ01. The sequence goes on from JBDROF010000123.1 coordinate 22,592, forward strand.
ATGCAGGAAGCCTTCACAGAAGGCAAGGAGGTCATCCTTGGTTATGGCCCCTATGAAAAGCTGAATGGGCTGCTGAACGCAATAATCCGCTTCGATACTGTTCACATAGCCATTCAATACCTCTCCTTCGCCATGGCCGGGATCCCATACATGGGTGTCGGACGGAACCTGGCCTACAAGAAGAGTCTCTTTTATGAACAGAAAGGCTTCATCTCCCACTACAGAATCAGCAGTGGCGACGACGATCTCTTCATCAACCGGGTGGCCCGAAAGAACAATACCGGGGTGCAGACAGATCCCTCGGCCTTCACCTATTCTGAACCGGAAATAAAATTTGGAAAGTGGATCACGCAAAAAAGACGCCACTTGACTACTGCCTCGTATTACCGGTTCTGGCACAAGTTCCTGCTTGGATTTTATGGACTAGCACAGCTGTTCTTCTGGGTGCTGTTCGTCCTGCTTCTTTCCTGGAAATTCGCCTGGGTGTTTGTATTAAGTGTACTTTTGCTGAAATGGGGTTGCCAGTATGTGGTGATTGGCCGGTGTATGAACAAACTTCAGGAAAAACAACTGATCGCGTGGATTCCTATGCTTGAGTGGTTGATGATCCTGTTTCAGACAGTCATCACCTGCTCGAACTTTCTTGTCAAATCCCATAAATGGAAGTAACCTCTCATCTTACCGAGAAAGCGCAACGCGACTACAGGTTGGTCATAGAAGCCCGCGAACACGGGGATCAGAAAGCCTATGCAGAATTACTGAATAATTACCGCGACTCGCTTTTTTTCCTTCTTCTGAAGATGACAAACAATCCGACTGATGCCGAAGACCTGACCATCGAAGCCTTCGGAAAGGCCTTCCGGAATCTCCATCAATACTCCCCCGAATACGCCTTCAGCACCTGGCTCTTCAAGATCGCTGCCAACAACTGCATCGACTTCCTGCGGAAGTCTAAGCGGATTATCTTTACTGATGGCCAGGCTGATGAAACTGACAACCGGGAGGATTATCAGGCCAATATGGCAGCCACCACGCTCGATCCCGAAGAGAAAGTGATAGAGAAACAGAAGATCATATTGATGCGGGAGGTGGTGGAGAAGCTGAAGCCACACTACCGCAACCTGATCGAACTTCGCTACTTCAAAGAGTGGTCGTATGAAGAGATCGCTACCGAACTCGACCTTCCGCTGGGAACCGTCAAAGCCCAGTTATTCCGCTCCCGCGAATTCCTGTACCAGATTCTCAAGCATGCGGAGGAGAAGATATAACGAAAACGCGAAATAGCGAGGTAGCGAAATAGCGAAATGCCATTGCAAGAGTTACGAGTACACGGGATACGAAGCAAAGCGAAAATCGAGTTTATTTAAAGACTGAGGACTGAGGACTGAAGACTGAGGACTGAAGACTAATAAACTACTACTTTCTTCACTGTGATTGCACTTCCTGCCTGGAGCCGGATAAAATAGATCCCCCGGCTTCTCCCTTGAAAATTTAGCAGGATTGACCGCATGTGACTGGCATCCGTTTCCTGCAGCAGTTTTCCGCTAACATCCAACACCTGAACAGTCATCGTCTCAAACAGCTTTGAAAACAAGATGTGGAGGAGATCATCTGTAGGATTCGGCATTACAGAAATGGAGCTCCCCAATTCAATTTCAGGAATCGATCCGATCACCGAGTTATTCGCTGAGATGAGCCAGAGGTCGGGATCAAACAGGACGGAATCGACGGAAAAGGGGAGGTGGATCATGAAGGTTTCTCCGGAGAAGGTATGATCCAGCCGCAGGGTGGTGTCCTGCATTTCGTTCATTATCAGGATGGAAAGTGGTAGTTCGAAAAAGGAGACCGAAGGGTGCGACTGGGTCTGGTCGATCTTCAGGGTGATGGTATCGCCTGCCTGATCCCATTGGATCTGGTAAGAGGGGAAGCCCTGACCGGTGTACCAGTCCTCGAAATACCAGGTGAGATCCTGACCGGAGGTAGCTTCAAGATGCGCCTTCAGATCTGTGGTACGGGCAAATCCAAAGGCGAGATCCGGGTCATGAAGGTAGTTGTTGATCGCCGTGAAAAAGGCGGAATCCCCAATCACCCACCGTAACTGATGCAGGATCATAGCCCCTTTGGCGTAACTGAGGCGCGAGTTGAAGATGCGGCCAACGTCGGTGGTATCATCACACCATACGGAACCATCCGGCAGACTGACTATCTTGTCAATCCTGTTTCGTTTAAATGGCATCCACCACTCCCCATTGAACATATGTTCATAGGTTAGGCCAGAGAGGTAGGTAGCGAATCCTTCGTTCAGCCAGATATCTTCCCAGCTTCCGCAGGTAACCATATCGCCGAACCAGCTGTGGGCCAGCTCATGGGCCATCAGCTCATGGCCGAAGGAACCCATGAAGGAGAAGGTCTGGTGCTCCATCCCGCCATTCAAGTTGAACTGGCAATGGCCGTACTTTTCCTTGGCAAACGGATAGAGACCGAACAGGGTATCGAAGAGTTGCATGACCGGAATGATGCCCGGAGTCTGGGAGGCAGCCGAGGCTGAATCCTCCGGGTAGACATAATTAAGCACCTCCACCATAGTTGTCCCAAAAGGCACATAATCGGAATATTCCGCATAGTTGGTGACAGCCAGGCAAACCAGGTAGGTGGCAATCGGGTACCGGTGCTTCCAGTGGGTGATTTTATCCGGGCCCATGATGGTTTCTGATACCAGGATGCCGTTACTGGCGCTGCGATAGGCTGCCGGGGCGGTGATGAGGATATCCACCGAATCCGCTTTGTCGGTCAGGTCGTTTTTGCAGGGCCACCAGTCGCTGGCTCCGAACGGTTCAGAAAGGGTCCAAAGGACAGGAATCCCATTGTGTTCCCCTGTGATGAACGACCCAAAACCGGATGCCGG
>JBDROF010000124.1:0-54949 GCA_043810345.1 Bacteroidota bacterium
AGCTTCCGGGCATTCATCTGAATAAAAAGGTAGTTCGTGACACCCCGGAGATATTCTTGTCCGAGCGCCAGACTTTCGGCTGAAGAGTCGATCCCCACCACGAATCCAGCTTTATGGCACAACTCCGGGAACTGCCGTCCATACCCGCAGCCGAGATCCAACACCAGGTCACCCGGTTGGATGTAACTCAATGCATGATCCAGTTCTGCCTGCAGGTATTGCCGGATACGCGGGGTAGCCAGGTCATAGATCTGTTTCAGGCGGTTGGAGGCGAGTTTTTTTTCGTAATAGCGTTTCATGGTGTTTATCTTGCCAGGATGTTACAAAATTACTAAAAGCGAAATAGCAAAATAGCTGGGCAGAGAGGGTGTAAAAATTTACGACCTTTGTGCCCATGTTCAGAATCCGCAAGATATCCAATCCCTACCTGGAGGTGAACCTAAGGGCGATGGAGAAGGTGAAGCAGATCATCCGGGAGCAGTTCCCCGACATTCGTGAAGAGACGATCATTGAGGTTTCCGAACAGCTGATCGATCCGCTCACCTATAAATACCAGGCGGCGTTGCTCATAGCCGATGATTTCAACGAGACCATCCGCGGGTTTGCTTTGCTGCTATACATGCCCGATCTGGAATTTTGTTTTCTGGACTTTCTGGCAGTTTCTCCGGGAAAGACCTCTTCCGGAGTTGGGGGAACGCTCTATGAGCGTCTCAGGGAGGAGGCGGAAGCGCTGGGAGCCATTGGGATTTTCTTTGAGTGCCTGCCGGATGATCTTGCGTTGTACCGGGATCAGAAATACATACCCCAGAATAAAACACGGCTTGCCTTCTATGAACGGTACGGCGCAAGACCCCTGGCCAACACATTGTACGAGACCCCGGTGAATCCCGATGAGGAGGGAGCCCCCTACCTTGTTTTTGACGGCTTGGGACAGCGCGACAACATCCCGGCCGAAAAAGCCCGTCCAATCGTCAGGGCTATTTTGGAGCGCAAATACGGGGATTATTGTCCTGAAGAGTATATCGGGAAAGTCTTACAAAGCATCCAGGATGATCCGGTAACGCTGCGTCCCTTTCGCTACCTGAAGCGAGAGGAGAAAAAGTCATTCAAGACAGTGTTTCCGGAGAAACAGAAAATATTCTGGGTGATCAACGACCGGCATACCATTCACCATATCCGTGAAAAGGGATATGTCCAATCACCGGTCCGGGTAGCCAGCATAGAAAAAGAGCTGGTGAAGACCGGCATTTTCCGGCAGGGGAAAGTGGAAGAATTTCCCGAAAAGTTTATCCTGGATATTCACGACCGGGGGTATGTGACCTATTTTAAAAAAGTGTGTAAAAACCTGCCTCCCGGCAAATCTGTCTATCCCTATGTGTTTCCTATCCGTAACAGCGCCAGACCGCCGAAGGAACTATCGGTACGCGCAGGCTATTATTGCCTGGATACCTTTACACCCTTAAATCAAAATGCCTACCTGGCAGCTCGATGGGGTGTAAATTGCACCCTGACAGCGGCTACGGAGATCCTCGAAGGAACAGAATCGGCCTATGTGCTCACCAGGCCTCCGGGACACCATGCCGAACGAAAGATCTTCGGTGGATTCTGTTATTTCAACAATTGTGCGATCGCCGCAAATTACCTGCGCGGGTTCGGCAAGGTAGCGATCCTGGATATTGATTATCATCACGGCAACGGCCAGCAGCAGATCTTTTACTCCCAAAATGATGTGCTGACCATTTCCATCCACGGACACCCTTCGTTCGCCTATCCCTATTTTTCAGGTTTCAGGGAGGAGAAAGGCAAAGGAAAGGGAACCGGATTTAATGTGAACTACCCGCTTGAAGAACAGATCGATCCGGATGAGTATAAAGTGACCCTCAGCAAAGCGCTGGTGAAGATCAAAGCCTTCGCCCCGGAATTCCTGATCGTGGCATTCGGATTGGATACGGCAAAAGGAGATCCCACCGGCACCTGGCGGTTATCAACAAAACATTTCGAGCAGAATGGGGAACTTATCGCCCAGTTGAAATTGCCAACCCTGATTGTTCAGGAAGGAGGGTACCGGCATCAGGCGCTGGGGAGCAATGCCAGGGCGTTTTTTCTGGGATTCTTTCAGGCACATAACAGGCAGAAGTGAGAGACGAGCGGAGAGACGCGGCAATGGTAAAATGGCAAAATAGTGATGAGGTGATGGGGTGATGAAGTGATGAGGTTGAGACTTGTGTCAGGTGATTTGTAGAACATTTGCGATGCTCTCCAATACTCCATTTTTCGTGAAAGGTTTTGCCAGGTATCCATCACAGCCGGCCTCCATGGAGCGTTTCTTTTCTTCCATTAAAGATAACCGGATGTGCATAATGGGCTTTCGTTCCGTGGGTGATCTTGAATGAGCTGATCATCTCCATTTTTGGGCCATCTGCTTTGAACAAGCCGAGATGTCCCCGTTCATTGTAAAGATACAACCTTCCGTCGGCGAAAATAGTAGCTCCCTTGTCAAATTTTACAGAGTCGGCGTTTAACCCGGTAGTTGCATCCTGTATGTACCATTGCCGTTTCTCATAGCTTGCTGTGTAGATGTAATTATCGAGTTTAATGAACCCGCCCATAGTGTTGTCGCATGCTTTATTTCTCCATACCTCAGTGATTTCTGTCCCGTCTTTCGTATCAATGCCCAATAACGCATGGGCAGTAAATGTGACCAGGATATTCCTCTCCGGCAATTGGATCAGCATGGGAGAGCAGTAGGCGGTATGCTCGCCCAGTCCTTTGCATATCCATTGTATCTTTCCGGTGAAACGGTCAAGAGCCACCACGTTGGTATCGGGATTACCGGGTGTGCAATAGACCGTGTTGCCTTCCACAAGGAGCGATTCAGAAAAACCAAAACGTGTCAGGGGGGCGTGAAAATCCTGTGGCATATCATGCGACCAGCGAACCTTGCCGGCTTTCGCTTCCAGGCAGGCAACAGTACCTAAGCCAGTAGATAAGTAAATCAGTTCCTCCACAACAGTGGGTGTTGATCGTGATCCCGGATAATTGATGGTCCACTCCTTTCCGACAGGAGTTTTCCAGATGAAGTTCCCCGACCTGTCAAGCGCAAAGAGGTAAGTAACGGTGTCGATTTCACCATTCACATAGATCCTGTGGGCAGTGATAACCGGAGAACTATACCCGTTTCCCAGGTCGGCAAATTCCCAGAGCAGTTCAGGCCCCTCTTCTGGCCAGCTTTGGAGCAACCCGGTTTCATGATATAGCCCTCGGCGATCGGCTCCGCGCCACTGAAGTACTTCCTGGGAAAAGATACCTGTAGGGATCAGCAGGCAGCAAAGCGTAAATAAATAAAATTTACTCTCCCTTCTTCCCTGTCCCAAGGATTAATGCTGCTACTCCAGCCACTAAAGCGCCCAGAATGGTATTGGCAATCACATCGACAATAAAGACGGGGAATGTGAAAAGATTCATCCCTCCAAACAGAAACAGATCATAACTCAAAGTGATGAGGAGTGCAATGATCAGTCCGGCAATAAACCCTTTCAGAAAGGTTTTAACGGAGGCCAGAAAAGCGAAGATGTACACGAACAGGATGCTCCATGCAAGATTCCCGCCGATATATACCCACATGGAGGGCTCCTTCATTAATCCTTCGTAGACGGTCATGTTGGATTCATAAAAACCGGCCAGCAAAACGCCGAAAATCAGCCAGCCTAATAAAAAGCCCGTTGCCGCTGAGGCCAGAACTGCAAGAATGGGTTTCAGTGTCATAGGATTTTGGTTTAAAATTGTCGTCAAATATAATTAATTTTGAATTCGTCAAAATTTATTACAAAAAAACTATCTGAGCTATAATGAAACTTCCCCAACTCGTTCTGACTCTATTGTTATTTATGTTGTTTCCATTTATCCTGATTTCGCAGTCCCGCTATCCAGGTGTGGTTACCGGCCGTATCCTGGATGCGCATACCCGACATCCTGTTGAGTACGCCAACATCCTCCTGATTGATACTGTGACCGGCAAAATGGTTTCCGGTATCGTATCCGACAGCAATGGCTTTTTCAGGTTGGACAATCTTCCCTTCGGTGACTTCATCCTGGAGTACAGTTTCATCGGATTTGGGAAGAACCGGTCAGGTCCTGTTAACCTCAGCCGGAATCAACCCCATACTGACCTGGGCGATCTCATTCTGGATCCGGCGGCAGTCACTATGAACGAGGTTACGGTAACCGGGGAGAAGACGATGATGATCACTAAGATAGACAGAAAGGTGTTCAATGTTCAGAAGGACATCATGGCTCAGACAGGAACAGTAACCGACATGCTGCAAACCATCCCTTCGGTATCGGTCGACATTGACGGGAACATCTCCCTGAGAGGCTCGGAGGTCATAATCCTCATCGATGGGCGCCCCTCCGTTATGACCGGGTCAGCGAACCTGGAGCAGATGCCGGCCTCGCTGATCGAACGTATAGAGGTAATCACCAATCCATCGGCAAAATACAAACCGGATGGCACTGGAGGGATCATCAACATCATCCTGAAAAAGGAGCGCAAAAAAGGGTTCAACGGCATCCTGGGAGCCAATGCCGGGGACCATAGCCGGTTCAATGCCAACCTGCAGCTGAATTACAACACAGGAAAGATAAATATCTTCGGAAGCTATGGATATCGCCAGGACTACCGTCTCCGGTCCAGGGATCTGGTTTCCCAGTCTATCGACACCGCCACATCCCAGTCCACTTATCTGGAACAGCATGGGGAGGGAACCTCATGGACCCGTTCACATTTAGGACAACTCGGGTTCGAATGGAATATCGGGAAAAAGGATGCAGCAGGGATCGCCGGGACCTATAACTACCGGAAATCAGACCGGGGGGATTCAACCTGGAATCAGTATCTGGATACCGACAGACACCTGACCGAAGAGTTCAACCGTGTGTTGGACGGAAGGGAGTCGGAAGAGAGTGTGGGGGTAACTGCCTACTATGAACATGCATTCAATAAGGAGGATGAGCATCTCTTCCGGATGGATTTTGAATACCAGAAAGATAGTGAGAAGGAGAACGACATGTGGACGACCCGGTATGATTTTCCCACCTATCCTACCGGACAGGACCACAGTGTTTCCGATAACCGCACGGAAGAGCTTGACCTCAACATTGGTTACAGCCGGCCTCTGTGGCAGGATGCTGCCCTGGAGCTGGGCTATGAAGGGACGATGCAGATTGAGAGCCAGGATCAGACCGTCGAGACATTCGATCCCGATTCCCTGGAGTGGATTCCCGATCCTGATCAGGGCTCCCGTTTTTACGGTAAACAAACGGTACATGCACTCTACACTACAGTGAGCTGGGAATGGAAAAAGTTCAGGCTACTTGGGGGATTGCGGGCTGAGGAGACCCTGCTTGACCTTCAATTCCGTTCCCTGGATACCACATCAAAAAGCGACTATTTTGCCCTCTACCCAACCCTCCACCTGGGAATTGTCTCCGGGAAACATGAATGGCAGCTCAACTACAGCCGTCGCGTGCGTCGTCCGGATGTTGACGATATGAACCCGGTACCTGAATACCGGGATCCACGGAATATCTGGGTGGGCAATCCGGACCTGAAGCCGGAGGATATCCATTCGATTGAATTCGGCTACTCCCTCCAACTGAAAAGCCTCACATTGGTGCCCACGCTTTTTTACCGCTACAAGGTCAATGGCTTCACCCGGGTGACCTCCAGCCTGAATGATACCGTTTTGGTCACTACCATGGAAAATCTCTCCACCGACCAGTCGGCCGGGTTGGATCTAAGCGGCAGCTGGCAGATCGAAAAGGTGGCCAGTATCAACTTCAGCGCCTCCGGATTCTATAACCAGATCGATGCCTCAGATATTGGCTACAGCAGCAACAAAGCGGCTTTTTCCTGGAATGCGAAGGTCAACGCCTCTTTCAACATCACCAAGACCACCCTGTTCCAGGTGAATGCCGATTACCGCTCGAAGAGCCTGACTCCCCAAGGGTTCCGGCGCGCCACCTGGGTGGTGAACCTGGGCTTCCGGCAGGACCTTTGGAAACGACGGATTTCGATCATTGCAACAGTTTCCGATCTCTTCAATTCCCGTGCTTATAAAAGTAACATCGACACACCTATCCTGATCCAGGAGTCGGTAAGACGCCGTGATGCACGCGTATTCTACGCCGGGTTTGTCTTTCACTTCGGCACCAACGAAAAAAAGGCCAAAGCCCCGAAGTTTGAGTTTGACAATGGGGAATAAAAAGTGCCTCATCCATATCCTTCCGAATCAATCACTGAAATGTCATACCTTTGACACTGGAAACACAACCTGTTGCATGACCTTCTCTTTCCGGAAAATCTTCAAAGGGTTCCTGAAACTGCTTCTCTGGTGTCTCGGAATCCTGCTTCTTTTGGAGATGATCATCTATTTCCTGGCTCCGATCTACGATTTTGAGGAGCCGGTACGCTTTTCAGGAGATCAATGGCACAATCCATACCACGACATTGACACCGGCAACTGGCACCGGGCCAATTTTCACTTTCACACCAAAGGGTGGGCCGGGATTACAGCAGGTAGAGGAACAGAAGAGGAATACCATGAGCAGTATAAGCGATTGGGTTATTCCGTTGCAACCCTCTCGCATTACCAGCACATCACCGAGTTTCAAAAAGATTCTCTCTCCTATATCCCGGTTTACGAACACGGATTTGGGATCCGAAAAAAGCACCAGATACTCATCGGAGCGAAGAAGGTCTTATGGTTCGATTATTCCCTGATCCAGAACATCCACCACAAACAGCACATCATCAACCTTCTCAGGCCTGACAGTGAAATCGTAACCATCGCCCATCCCGATTGGGAGAGCGGATACTCTATTGAGGATATGAAATACCTTTCCAACTACGATCTGATCGGAGTACTGGATAACATCTGGAACTCATTTGAACAGTGGGATGCAGCACTTTCAGCAGGACGCCCGGTATACATCCAGGGCGACGATGACGGACACAACATCTACGATCCCTATGTAGTGGGACGGCGGTGTACCTTCATCAACTCACCCACCCGGAACGCAGATGACATGATCCGAAACCTCAAATCAGGGAATGCATTCGGAGCTGATATATACATGCGGGAATACGAGTCATTCGATGAAAAAGAGGTACGGGCAAAAATGATCCCGAAGATCACAGATGTATCTATCCGGGACGATACTCTATGGGTGAAGACAGATACTATGGCCATGAAATTTGTGTTCATCGGGCAGGGTGGCAAAGCCCGGAAAGTACAATACATGACCGATGCCGGATGGATTACATTGCAACCGGAAGATACCTACATTCGTACCAAGGTGGTGTTCTTCAGTCAATACAAACACCCGGGCACAATCTTCTACCTCAATCCCGTGTTCCGGTATAACGGGGATTCCCCTTCCAACAGGTTGACGGCTACCATCAACTGGGAACGGACCTGGATCTTCCGGATCATGACACTGGGTGCACTGGCAATCGGCCTCTGGCTGGTCTTTCGTTACCGCTGGAGGAGACCAGGCTTTAAAAAGAGAGGTGCATGAACGAACAACGAACTATAACCCGGATATTGGTGATCCTGCTGGTTGGTTCAGCGGTGATCAGGGGTTTTGTTGCCGGGTTCATCGAATTCGGGTTCGATGAGGTCTACGTCTGGACCTACGCCCGCTTCCCTGACCTTAGCCATTTCGACCACCCCCCGATGATAGGATGGGCGATCCAGCTCTTTACCCTGAACCTCTGGCTCGACCATGAATTCTTTGTCCGGCTGGCAGCCGTTGTGTTCGGTACCATCAATACCTGGATTATATTCCGGATCGGATCGTTCATCAAAGATCCCCGGACCGGTCTCTATGCGGCCTTCCTTTACACCGCCTCTTTTTACGCGTTTGTGATCTGCGGTCTCTTCATCATGCCCGATGGCCCACAGAGCCTCTTCTGGTTGCTCACCCTCTGGTTTCTGCTTCGTTCCCTGCCGGATACCAGTTGTAGCCGGACCAGCCGGAACTTCCTCTTCATGGCTGGGATTTCCGTCGGCCTGGCCCTTCTTTCCAAGTACCATTCGGCCTTTCTTCTTACCGGAGCTTTCATCTATATCCTGCTCTACAACCGCAAATGGTTCTCCGTAAAAGAGACCTGGTATGCGTTCCTCATGGTGATCCTGATCTTCCTTCCGGTGATCCTGTGGAATTTCGACAACGAATTTATCAGCTTTACCTTTCATGGGGCCAGAATCACAACAGAGAGCAGTCAGTGGTTACACCCCGAGTTTTTCCTTGTGGAGATCCTGGGCCAGTTTTCCTACAACAACCCTGTCAACGTGGTACTGATCATCCTGGCTATCATAGCGTTGAACCGCGATGCCCGTTTCCTGAAAAAAGAGTACACACGACTGATCCTGTGGATCAGCCTGCCTCTGGTGTCGGCCTTCCTGATTTTCGCCCTCTTTGCCCGTACCCTGCCACACTGGACCGGACCTGCCTACTTTGGTTTCATCCTTATTGCTGCGTCCTGGCTTTCGGAACGCAGCAAAACAAACTATCGCCTGAAGCTCTTTCCGTGGCCTATCGGCATCGCTATTCTCCTACTTCTTTCCATCCTCACCCTGGCTGTCGGACAAATCCGATTTGGCTGGATACCGTTGTCGAAATGGGGAGCCGTAGACATTACCCACGGGATGTACGGCTGGAAACAGCTGGGCGAGAAATTTGCACCCATTGTGGAATTTGACCGTGAACTCCTGTTGATCGACGCCCAGGCGCCCATCTTTACTTTCCGGTGGTTCCCGGCGGCAAACTTCGATTACTATATTGCACGGAAAACAGGGAACAGGGTCTATGCACTGGGAAGCCTCGACCGCATCCATAAATATCATTGGATCAATCAGAAACGGGGCAATCTCCCCATCGGAATGGATGTCTATTACATCGCCCTCAGCGACGATTATGAAGATCCAATGAAGCTTTATGGCGATCTGTTCACCGTGATCCAACCCTCGGATACGATCGAGATTACCCGGGGAGATGAACTGGTAAGAAAAGCCTTTATATACCGGATGATTGGATTGAAAGAAGATCTGGAGTTTGTACCGCCTGACACGGCAGAGGAGATCAATCCGGAGGTTGAGCGCCTTCTCTTATTCCAGCGGCAGATCCGGACCAGTCCTGAGTGGATAAGGATCCTTCGGAAAAAGGCGAAAGAGGGGAAAATCAGTATCGAAGTGATGATCGTCAGGGAGGCACAAAAAATGCTGGATCGCGAAAAAGAGGTAAAACGAGACCTCCGGAAGCTCGACAGCCTCGAGACAGCAATCCCAACCATTATGACGGAGGATACCACGCTTGTTGAAAGAGAATGACAGTGTTCCTCATTCTCCCATTCTTCGACCCTCGTCCCTCGACCCTCGTCCCTCCTATTTCGGTCCTGTCATCTTTCCGGGATCCACAATTTTATCAAACTCCTCTTCGGTGAGCAGGCCAAGTGCCAGGGTTGCCTCCTTCAGGGTGGTATTCTCCTGATGTGCTTTTTTGGCGATCTTCGCCGCGTTGTCATACCCGATATGCGGATTGAGAGAGGTGACCAGCATCAGGGAGTTCTGCAGATTCTTGTTGATGGCCGGCAGGTTGGGCTCAATGCCTTCAACGCAGTTGTCGTTGAACGAAACCACTGCATCCCCTATCAGTTGTGCCGACTCCAACACGTTCTTGATCATCACCGGCTTGAATACATTGAGCTGAAAATGGCCACTGATGCCACCTACATTGACCGCCACATCGTTGCCCAGTACCTGAGCACAAACCATCGTGAGCGCTTCAGGTTGCGTGGGGTTCACCTTCCCCGGCATGATAGAGGATCCGGGTTCATTGGCAGGCAGGATCAGCTCTCCGATCCCGCAACGGGGACCTGAAGCCAGCAAACGGATGTTGCTGGCGATGTGCATCAGACTTACCGCCAGTGTCTTCAGGGCGCCGGAGGTCTCTACCAACGCATCGTGAGCCGAAAGCGACTCGAATTTATTGGGTGCTGTGACAAAGGGAAAGCCGGTGAGGTTAGCAATCTCTTTGGCCACCAGATGGTCGTACCCTTTCGGGGCATTCAGACCGGTACCCACAGCTGTGCCTCCCAGTGCCAGCTCTGCCAGGTGAGGCAGGGTGTTTTTCAGCGCATGGATCCCGTGCTCCAGTTGGGATATGTAGCCTGAGAACTCCTGTCCGAGCGTCAAAGGCGTAGCATCCATCAGGTGTGTGCGACCGGTCTTGACGATTTCGGCAAACTGCTTCTGCTTGGTTTTCAGGGTATCAACCAGTTTTTCCACCCCGGGAATCGTGGTCTTCACCACCATGGTATAAGCGGCAATGCTCATGGCAGTGGGGAAGGTGTCATTGGAGGACTGGCTCTTGTTCACATCGTCGTTGGGGTGAACCGGCGACTTGCCTTCGCCCAGCTGGCCACCGTTCAGCACATGGGACCTGTTTGAAATTACTTCGTTGAGGTTCATGTTGGTTTGGGTTCCCGAGCCGGTTTGCCAGATCACCAGCGGAAACTGGTCATCGAGCTTCCCCTCCAGGATCTCATCGCATGCCTGCACAATCAGATTCTTCTTTTCAAGAGGAAGAACACCGAGTCCGGCATTCACCATGGCGGCAGCTTTCTTCAGGATAGCCATCCCCCGGATCACCTCCTTGGGCATCGATCCGGCCTCTCCGATTTTGAAGTTTCCTAACGAACGCTGGGTTTGGGCCCCCCAGTATTTTTCGGCAGGCACCTCCACTTGACCCATCGTGTCAGTTTCAATACGTACGTTCATAGCACTGTCTTTTATTTGTTTATCAGTAAGTTATGATAGAAAGATTTCAATGTTTTCAACCGGATCACCAACCACGGCTTTGTAATCACGCTCTACGATCGGACGCATGATCAACTTCGGATTTTCCACCAGGATCCGGATCCATTCGTGATGGTGGAATTGTTTTCCTTTGAGGTTTTTCCTGAAATACTCATCCTGCTTCCTGACGATCTCCTCCGGCTTCAGGTTTAGCTTGACCAGCAGTTTCTCAAGCTGTTTCTCGGTCAATGGATTTTTCATGTACTCCACCAGGTCGAAGTCAACTCCCTGTTCCCGGAGGTACTGAAGCCCGGCTCGCGATTTCCGGCATTTGGGATTGTGGTAGATACGGATCATATAGTTATTTGCTGCCGAACTCCATGAGGAAGGCTTTGATGAACCCATTCAGCTCGCCGTCCATGACAGCCTGTACATTCGAGGTCTCGTAATCGGTCCGCAGGTCTTTCACCATCTTGTAGGGATGCATCACGTAACTTCGGATCTGACTGCCCCACTCGATGCGCCTCTTGCTGCTTTCTATCTCAGCGATCTTTTCCCGTTTCTTGCGAAGCTCGATCTCATACAGCTGTGATTTGAGCATCCGCAAAGCCTTCTCCCTGTTTTGGCCTTGCGACCGCGTCACCTGGCACTCAACCACGATACCGGTAGGTTCATGTTTCAGCCTGACTGCGGTCTCAACTTTGTTGACATTCTGGCCACCCGGACCGCTCGACCGGAAGGTATCAAATGTGATCTCAGCCGGGTTGAGCTCGATCTCAATGTCATCATCGATCTCCGGGTAGGCATACACCGAAGCGAATGAAGTATGACGCTTGTGATTGGCATCAAAGGGCGATAACCTTACCAGCCGGTGAACGCCGTTTTCACCCTTCAGGTAACCATAGGCATAATCCCCTTCAAACTCCAGGGTTACCTGTTTGATCCCAGCCACATCCCCCTCCTGGAAATCGAGCTCCTTAACGGTATAGCCATTTAGTTCGCCCCAGCGGATGTACATCCGCATCAGCATCTGGGCCCAATCCTGACTTTCTGTACCACCGGCGCCTGAGTTGATCTGCAGTATGGCACTCAGCCGGTCCTCCTCCCCACTCAGCATATTGCGGAACTCCAGTTCCTCCACCAGTTTCAGGGTTTGCTTGTAGTGATGATCCACCTCCTGTTCACTCCCTTCTCCCTCTTCAAAGAACTCGAAAATCACCTTCAGGTCTTCAAAACTTTGATTCGCTTTTTGATAGGCTTCTGTCCATGTCTTTTTGTTCCGGATCGACCTCATCACCTGCTCTGCCTCTTTGGGATTGTTCCAGAACGAACCTTCCTGGGTCAGCTTCTCCTCTTCCCCGATCTCAGTAATTTTCCTTTCGATGTCAAAGGAACCTCCTCAGGACTTCCACCCTTTTACTTAGATCTTTAATATCTTCCTTATCAGCCATATCAGATTTTAAATTCTTGCATCACCCGGAGAACCAGGTCTGGTTCAAACCCTTTCCCCACCACAAAATTGATAATTTTCTCCCGTTTATTCAATGTTTTCCCCGGATTTATTTCCCCATTCTTTTTACCAACCAACCCCCGGACCGCCTCCAGGTATTGTTCCTCATCAATCTCCTGGAGGGCTTTGGCGATAACGGATTCCTGAAGCTGCCTGGTGCGAAGCGTATGGGTGATCCGGTTCCGGCCCCATCTGTTCACCCTGAATTTGCCTCTCGCAAACGCATCGGCAAACCGTTGGTCATCAATCATCTCCACCTCCTTCAACTGCTTCAGGAGTTTCTCCTGCAAACTCTTCGGCACCTTCCATGCACGCAGCTTTAGCACCACATCGTGGCTGCAGCGTTCCTGGTAGGAGCAATAACGCTCCAGCTTTGGGAAGATAGATTCGTTGTTGGGGAATGGGGATTTTTTCATAGGACCAAGGTACTAAATTTTGCGAGTAGTGAGTGGTGAGAAGTGAATAGTGAGAGGGAGTGGTTATCTTTTTTTAAGAAAAACCGATCTATCACTTCTCCTTCTCAAACACGTCCACCTCCCGGAAAAACACCGGTCCATGACCCCCGCTTTCACTAACGAAAAGCAGGTAGCGGCAGGTGGTTGGCTGTTCAGATAGAATTCGCCACACGGCCTTTCCTCCGCCCCAGAGTTCGAGTGGTTTGACAAGGGTGATAAAGGTCCAGCCGGTTGTAGCGGGATTCCGGGTGAAATTAGGATCCGCTTTGTCAGGAAATCCCCAGATGGAGAAAGATTGAGCTCCGCGCGAGAGGTCGAGGGATGAAAAAATGTGCAGGCTGTCAATGTCAATGGCCTTCTGTAGATCCAACACCAGCCTACCTTCCCCTTCTGAAAACCAGACATCACGGGCAGAATCTCCCGGAGTCAGGTCGAACATGCCATCGGTAATCGCAGAGACAGGAATGGGGGACCAGGGTGGACGACCGGGATCATCCGAGTTGCGGCTCAGGTAGTGTACGGTAACGCTATTTGGCATCAGGATACTGGCGAAGTCTCTGGTGGTTACCTTCACGGGCAGCTCCTCCACCGTCCTGTGTCGCCATGCCTCCACGGAAGCAATGGGGACCATCTCTCCGGCGACATGCCGGTTCTCCAGATTCAGCTGAAGGACTTTCCTTCCGGTGAAGTCGTCATAGAGGGGTTGTACGGGTTGAATATCATCGAACGGGTTATCGGCCAGGGTCATGGCAAAAATCTTTACCGAAGGATTTTCCGGCAACTGTACCGAGCTTGTCGATGGATCCACATCCAGCCCATACTTATAAAGGCAGGCATACCGGTAAGGGATGTTGACACTGTCGTTATGCAGATGGGTGGCAAACCACGCCACTTCATCACGCTTGATATACCCCGGATCAACGCGGCTCACCTGGCCATGCTGGTCCCAAATCCGTTTGTCGTACTGGCCGATATTCCCGGAAAAACCCTGGACCCGGAGCGATACTTTAGAACGCCTGGTTTTAAAGATGACTGTAGTATCCTTCTCGGCAGAAGCCAGGATATAAAGTTTGTTGAAATGTCCGGTTTTCGGAATTTCGATCTTTTGACCGTTGCAGGCCAACACATTCTGCTGCCCGTCTGCCACACCGCCCAGGATAAAATGGATACCATCCACCGAAATCTCTTCCGGGAAAAGTTCAGCCGGGATGGCAGTGGATGTCTCCCCGAAGACTCCATTGGCGCGGCTGCTATCCGATGAGATCACATCCTGGTCATGAAGGAAAACCAACGGAATAGAAGCTGGTTGGATCAGGGATTCAAAACTCCTCTCCAACGTGATGGAAAAACTTTTCAGTTCAAATGGAGAGAGGGAGAATTGCAGAATCCCCTTTTCCGGGGTGAGTGTGTGAAGGACCCGTTCCTGTCCATCCACCTCGTTGGCCGCAACAATAGTTCCGGGCATTAAAAGGGTGACGTCGTTGATGGCTTCTCCAAAGAGCTCCTGCACCCGGATGATCACTTCGCGACCATCTTCACGCAGTTTCATTGCCCGGATAGCTACCTGGGAAGTGTCCAGGGAAGCGAGGGAGATCCTCTTTCCCAGGAATCCGGCGTGAGAGGTGGTCTGGAAAGCGATCAACGGCTGATTGACAGCCCTTCCCTGCCACTCTGACAGCCCTCTTCTCCAATCGCCGGCATGGCCGTAAATTCCATAGGTGAATGTATGAATGCCCCAGTCCTGGGTCGCCTGATCATGGTATTCATTGGAGGTGGGAGTATAGAGCAGGGTTAACCGCAAGGTGGAGTCGTTGGGCATGTCGGAACCGAACTTGCAATCTTCCAGGATTGTAATCCCATAACTCCCCGTCCGGTCAGTAAGATCGAACCATTCGCGGGAAGGAACCTCAAATTTTTTGGGATGGTTGACAGGGCGCTCTATCGTGCCGAGCCCGAGGTTATAGGTAGCCTGATTGTTGGCAGCTGTAAGCGGAAAGGAGGCTTTCAGACTCACGCCTTTCGATTGCCACTCCACTTCGTTGTCGATGGTTATGCGGGTTCCGGCCTCTCCGGAAGCCAGCCGGACCCATTGGGTGAACACTGAATTTCGTGCCTGCCGTTCCAGCTTATAGGTAGCGCGTACCGGTCCGCTTTCCACCAGGGTCGTTTTAGCAGGGCCCTCCACATATCCGATGGGCGGTTCTTTCCGGTCGTCCCAGTCCATGTTCCAGGCGGGCCAGTACCGCGGGTGCTCTTTCAGGAATTCCAATCTTACGTTTCCCGAAAGCAGCTCTTTGTCGAGTCTCTTATCCAGGATGCTGTGGATGTCGCCATCGGTGCTGAGAAGGACGCGGTAGAAGTCATTCTCCAGACTGAGACGCCCGGCCCGGATTCCGGTAGTGAGCTCCGAAGGCTGTTTGGCCGGCCGCACATCGTAACAGCACAGACCCAGCGAAGGTACCCGTGCCAGAAAAAGAAGTTGAACGGTAGTCTTGGTACGACCTGTAACCTGGCTGAGAACCTCACTCCCTTCAGGGTCAACCACACGGATGTTACCGGGAGCACCATCAGGGTAACTGAGGGTGGCCTCCACCACATCCTCCCGGTCAATGGAAAGGGGGTTGTAGACCACCAGCGGGATCCCCTCCACACGGGTATCCATCGCCCGGATCACCACCCCGGCCGAACTCTTCAGTACAGAAGCAAACAAATTCATGGCCAGCACCTCGTCGTTCCAGGCATATTCATAGGCTGAAGGGATGGAGGTGCCTGGCAGGATATCGTGCATCTGGCAACCCAGTACCAGCCACCACGCCTCATTCAACCGTTCTTTGGGATAGGGGATGGCACCCAGGTGATCGGCCATCACTGCCAGCGGTTCGGCAGCCTGGGCCAGCAGTTCATTTTTCCGGTTCCATCGTTTCATGGTTGCCTGGGAGGTGATTGATCCGGCCGAATGTTCCGTCAGCAACAGATCACCGGAATAGGAGGGGAGCCGGGCTGCCTGTTCCGGGGTCAGGTCCCGGAAGAGCTGGTCGCTGGAGGAGAGGTATACCTGGATCCTGGAGTCGGGATGGTTCAGACTGCCAATGGCATGTTGAACGTCTTCTTCACGTGGAGCGCCTCCAACATCACCCACTCCGTAGTATCGGAAGTCGGCATAAACACCATACTTCCTGCCATTCTCAAGAACCCGGCCCGACCAGTACCGGGAGGTGTCGAGCCGCTCCTGGATCCGACCAGTGTAGGTGGTGGCATTCAGGGCTGACACAATCCCTTTTCCATCCGGACCAACCCAGTTCCCGATATTGAACGGGATGCCATTGGCCGACCCCCACTCCAATTTTTGTGTAGAGAAGCCTTTCAGTCCGCAGTGAGTTAACACACTGGGAAAATGTGCCTGAAACCCGAAACAGTCGGGAAGCAGGAAATCGACACTCTCTTTCCCGAATTCAGAACGGAAGTAGTTATTTCCGTAAAGAACCTGGCGGATGATCGACTCAGGAGAGGGAACATTCGGGTCACATTCATCAACAGAAGATCCCCCGACAAACCAGCGGTCATGCATGATCCATTTTTTCAACTCATGGTAACGGACCGGATAGTACTCTTTCATCATCCGGTAGCGGCGGGCTCCGCTGAAGGTGAAAACATAGTCAGGGTACTTCTTAAAACGGTCAAAGTTCTCGTCCATGGTGGCTTTCAGGAAATCGTTGATGGTCTCTTCGTAATCCCACCGCCATTCGGTATCGAGGTGGGCATATCCAACTGTGTAAAGTACCGGGGTGCGGGAGAGGTCATACTTCGGGTTATATGGTTCTTGTGCAAGAACCGAGAAATTTGTGAGGCATGCAATTGCTAGCCAACAAAAGGTTAGTCTTTTTTTCATGCGTTGCAAATAGAATTGTTTTCAGCAACTTTTTACCCCTGCCCTAAAGGGAGAAGTTGCTGAAGATCAGACTTCCTTTAGAGTATGGGGCAAAACTGATTTTCAGCATCTAGCATGCTTAGGAATATCATATTTGTTGCATTACAAATATACTGAATTCTGTAGAAATCTTTGTTTTTTCACCTTTACAGGGCAAAATACTATAAAGTTTGCGAACTTTGACCGGCAAATAAACCCTTTACCAAACCCTTAAAAAGAATTACACATGAGAAATTTACTGATAGTTGTAACCCTGGTTATTGTCGGCCTGACCTCCTGTGGCCCGAAAAATCAATACAAAATCGTCGGTTCCATAACCGGAATCGATTCAGGACTTGTTTACCTGCAGAAACGGGATGCCGGAGAGTGGAATGTTATTGACTCTGCCGGGCTCGTTTCCGGAAAGTTTAACCTTCAGGGAACCATTGAGAGTCCGGAGTTGTGGTACCTGACAGTAAAAGATGCCAAAGTCTATGTACCCCTCTTTGTAGAAAGCTCGGTCATCAAGGTACATATTCTGGCAGACAGCCTCGAAGGAACTTCCATCACCGGTTCCTTTACGCATGATGTGTACCAGGATTACCAGAAGCAGATGGAGCCGATCGATGAGGAGATGAATGCGATCTACAAGGAATATCGAAAAGCCCGTGAAACCGGGGATGACGCGGCGATTGCAAAAGCCGATTCGATGTACAATATTGTTGAAGCAAAACAGAAGGAGCAGATCCTGGCTTTTGCCAAGGAGAATAACAACAGTGTGATGGCTCCTTACCTGATTATCCGCCATGCCTATATGTTCGATCTGCCTGATCTGGAAGAGGCTGCCATGACGATGGACACTATTCTGAATGGCTCATCCTACATGCAGGAGCTCATCAAACAGGTCGACATCCTGAAAGCGGTTCAGATAGGACAACCTGCCCCCGATTTTACCCAGGCCGACACTTCCGGAAATCCTCTCACGCTCTCCTCTCTGAAAGGAAATGTGCTGCTGGTTGATTTCTGGGCCTCCTGGTGTGGACCTTGCAGAGCTGAGAATCCGAATGTTGTCGAAGCATGGAAGAGGTTTCAGAAAAATGGGTTTGATGTATTGGGTGTCTCCCTGGACAAAGACCGTGGCAATTGGATTGAAGCGATCAAGGCCGATAACCTTACATGGAATCAAGTATCGGACCTTCAGTTCTGGAACAATGAAGCCTCCGACCTTTATGGGGTGCGCTCCATCCCTTCCAACGTGCTGTTGGACAAGGATGGGATCATCATCGCCCGGAACCTGCGCGGCGAGGAGCTGATAACCAAACTGGATGAGGTATTCGGAACGAATAAATGAGGTTGATTCAGATCTGATGTCATGAAAATTGTCCTGCTTTTCTTCTGGTTGATTGGGCCATTGTCAGGGATGGCCCAGTTAACATATACACTTCAGGGCCAATTGGATAACCTCCCTGACAAGCCGGTTTACCTTCTGAATTTTTATGGAGAGAAGAATGCACTGCTCGATTCTGCCAGGAGTGACGGTGCCGGTACTGTTTCCTTCACATTGCCTGCCACCTTCGCGCCTGGGTTATACCGGGTCAGCTGGGGACAGGAGAAGTATATTGACCTGATTTTCAACAGGGAGAATATCCGTTTTCATACCTATTCTGATAATGCCTCCGACAGCCTTAAAATCATCGAATCGGTAGAAAACAGGATCTTTTATGATTTCTTGCTTGCAGACCGGATCAGTCAGACCAAACTTGAACTGATTCAACCGGTAGTGGATTATTACCCCGACCAGGATTCCTTCTACTTCAATGCAGTTGCGAACTATGAACAAATACAACGCCATCAGGTGATCTTCCTGGATTCGCTGAAGAGATCGTTTCCGGGCTCATACTCCGTAAAGATCCTGTCTCATTACAGCACACCCTTCCTCCCTGCCTCACTGGCGCCAAACGCCCGCCTGGTATTTCTGAAACAGCACTATTTTGACAATGTAGATTTCAACGATACCGCCCTGTTGCGATCCAATGCCTGGCCCAACAAAGCGATCTCTTATCTGGCTTTATACAGCAGCAACCGGCTCACGCAGAAACAGCTGGAGACTGAGTTCATCAAAGCGGTTACGGTGATGCTTAGTGCAGCCGGGGAGAATCCAGATCTTTTTAAATTTCTGCTCGATTACCTGGTGAGCGGGTTTGACAAGTACCATTTTGAAGATGTGATCACCTACATTGCAGAGAACTTCCAGGATCCATATGCATGTGAGGACAAGGAGAAAAAATCGGCCTTGCAGAAAAAACTAGATACTTTTAAAAAAATTGCCATCGGCCAGCCTGCCCCCGATTTTGAATTGCCTGATACCGGAAGTAACGTCATTAAATTATCGGAGATTCCTACCGAATATACCTTGCTTATCTTCTGGTCGAGCGAGTGCGGACACTGCACGGAGATGTTGCCGAAAGCAAAAGCACTTTACGAAGCTCAAAACCCAAAGCGGTATGAAATTCTGGCCGTTTCGATCGATACCAGCCGGGCAGGCTGGATGGAGGTTGTGAACGGGGAGAAACTGAACTGGATCAACGCGTCAGAGCTGAAAGGCTTTGATGGGAAATCAGCCGACCTGTACAACATCTACGCCACCCCCACCATGTTCCTCCTCGACCGCAACAAAAAGATCGTGGCCAAACCGGTCAGCTACCGGGAGCTGGAGGTGGCGCTGAGGGAACAGGGATTGCTTTAAAGTCAGAGGTCAGAAGTTAGAACTGGAAGGACGAAGCAAGAAGGACGAAGTTTTATTTTCTCGGCAATACCCGATCTATAGTCTCAGAAAAATTAATACAGAATATACGGACAAGATCCCGCTGCTGAATATCAGGAAGCTGGAAAAGTTTCTGGAAGGACGTTAGCTATCGGAAGCCGGACTAGTATTCAATTGTTTTCAACAATCGTTATTTCCTGTAAGCACAAAAGGTAACTTTGAAGGGTAATAAATACTTACCCATGTATGAGATCCTCCTGCTGAACGACCTGAATCCCGGGAAACTTCGTAAACAGTTCGACAGAACGCTGGAAGAACTGGCTTCAGGGAATTTTACCGCAGCCGAAGTAAAGAAAATGACCGGGACGGGATTTTACCGTGCCCGGCTTGACAAAGAAAACCGTCTATTATTCCGCTTCGGCCGCCATCAGGAAAAAAATTACCTGCTGGTCCTTGAGCTGATCCTGAATCACAATTACGCAGGTTCCCGTTTTCTGCACGGAGCAACAATTGATCAATCAAAGCTGATGCCTCTGAGCGATACAGCACCCCCGGCGGAGGATGTTGTAGCGATGCAATACATCAATCAACGCTATCCTAAATTCCATTTGCTCGATAAATTCCTCTCCTTCGACGACAACCAGGAAGAGATACTCCACTATCCCTTGCCTCAGATCATCATTGGATCAGCCGGCAGCGGTAAAACCGCGCTGACACTTGAAAGGATGAAAACCCTGAAAGGGCGTATCCTCTATGTGACCCTTTCCTCTTATCTTGCAGAGAACTCCGCGCGCTGGTATTATTCGAATAATTACGAAAATGAAACCCAGGAGATCGATTTCCTGTCTTACCGCGAATTCATTGAAACCATCCGCATACCGGATGGAAAAGAGATGGATTTCAGATCCTTTGAGCTCTGGGTCTTCGGTTTCCGGCAATCTACCCGTCTCAGGGATGCACATAAAGTATATGAAGAATTCCGGGGGGTGATCACCGGGATGGACATCACGAAAGAGTACCTCCCGGCAGAGGATTACATCTCTCTCGGGGTGAAGCAATCCATTTTCCTCTCCGCCGAACGGGAAACCGTATATAACCTGTTTGAAAAATACCTGCTGTTCATAAAGGAAGAGGGTTTTTATGACATCAACATATACTCTCACAACCTGCTGGACCTTTGCCGTCCGGTATATGATTACATCATTGTGGATGAGGTACAGGATCTCACTAACATTCAGCTGTTTCTTATCCTGAAGTCGTTGACCAAAGAGGGAAATTTCATCCTTTGCGGAGATGCCAACCAGGTAGTTCATCCCAACTTCTTTTCATGGTCGCACCTCAAGACCATGTTCTATCAGCAAGATTTCCTGGGAGATGATATCCGCATACTTCATGCCAATTACCGCAATACACCGGCTGTCTCTGATCTTGCCAACCGCCTGTTGAAGATCAAGATCGCCCGTTTCGGATCGCTGGACAAGGAGAGCAATTACCTGGTCACCACTGTTTCACAATCGGAAGGTGAGATGGTATTCCTGGAAGAGAAGAATAAGACTGTTGCTGAGCTGGCGCGCAAAACCGGCAAATCGGTCAATTATGCCGTTTTGGTATTGCGGAATGAAGACAAAGCCCGGGCCGGAAACATTTTTCGTTCCCCCCTGCTCTTCTCGGTGCAGGAATCCAAGGGGCTGGAATACGAGAACATCATTCTATACAATTTCATATCGGACAATGCCGCGGAATTCAACAGCATCTGCGAGGGGGTGAACGCTGAGCATGTAAACGGGGAAGATCCGGCATACGCCAGGGGCAGAGATAAAAGCGATAAATCACTTGATGCCTACAAATTCTATATCAACTCCCTGTATGTAGCCATCACAAGGGCAGTGAAGAACGTTTACATGGTGGAGCAGGCCCGCGGGCACAAAATGATACACCTGTTAGGTATTTCGGAAGAGGCCCGGGACCGGGTTATTAAGGAGAATGTCTCTTCTGCTGATGACTGGAAGCGGGAAGCCAGACGGCTCGAGAAGATGGGAAAATCGGAGCAGGCCGAAGCCATCCGCAAAAACATCCTCATTACCGCGACGCCGAACTGGGAACCCATGACCCTTGAGAAATACATGGCTCTAAGGAACGAGGCGCTCGACCCTGAACATTTCAACAAGAAAGCAAAGGACCATCTTTTTGATTTTGCCCTTATCCATAATCAAACCTTAATACTGGAGAAACTTGCCGGATTGAACTACCGCCGGGCCGAAAAATATGAGAACGAACGAGGTTCCATCTTCCGGAAGTATTACCAGTATTACCGGGATGATAACCTGAAGATGGTGGCGCAGGAGGTGAACAAATACGGGATTGATTACCGGGATATCCACAATTTTACTCCGCTTCATGCAGCCGTTTACGCTGGAGCGATAAAAATCACCGCATCCCTGCTAGAGAACGGAGCAAATCCCGACCTGCCTGACACCTTCCATAAAACTCCGGTGCAGATCGCCCTTCAACAGGCCTATGTGAGCAGGGAGTATGCGAAACACCGGCTCGGAAAGATTTACCCGATGCTCCTATCCGATGCTCTTAGCATACAGGTAGATGGGCAGCTTATCAAAATCGATCCTCATAAAATCGAATTCCTCATGGTGCACCTTTTCATTGCCTTGCAATCCTCCATCCTGCAGTCCAAGAGCCATTACGAGGCATTTGGGATACGGGTCGACGACTTCTTGCTGAATCTTGAAGGGTTTCCCGAAAACCTCCTCCCCGATTACCGCAAGAAGCGGGGATACTGGCTTGCGCTTTTGGCCAAACATGAGACCGGCAGCCATAATCCATACAATAAAAAGCTGTTCAGGCGCACCGGACGGGGTGCGTACATCCTGAACCCATACATGCTGATCCGTTATCGCGATTCATGGACGCCGGTCAAAGATATTATTGACAGCCAGGGGATCAGCCTTGAGGACATGGTGGAACACTCCTTGGATAAACAAAAGAAGGAAATGGAAACATTACGGCGGCAGTGGGAGAAAGAGAAGAAAAAACGTGAGCGGGAAGAGGAGCTGCGACGGCAGGGCTACGGGTATTACAGAGATCCATACTTATGAACAAACATCACAAACAACCATTATTATCCCCTGAAAAATACATCCGCACCCGGGCCAGAACGCTGCCTGTCGGCTCCTGTTATATCAACGATAACTGGAGAGAATCGGGATATGCGACAATCCTGGTGACCAGGATACACATCAACGGCAACGTTACACATGGAGCCTATATGGTTGATCTGTACTGTCTTGGAGTAAAAGACTCCTTCTGGAAATTCAATGAGCATCCAAAGGATTTTCATGAATTCCTCGACAAACAACAACGGGAAAATGATTTCGGAATCCGAATGAGGAGTGTAGATTACCCGCTGGTACATAACATTATCTATGGAGCTATTGCGTTTGCTGAAGAATTAGGTTTTCACCCGCATAAAACGTTTGACCTGCCAAAATGTATCCTGGAGGAAGATACGGATGCTATCAAGCTGATCGATATTGAATTCGGATATAAAGGAAAGCCGCTTTACATTTCCAGCCCCGAAAATCCCGGCGAAAAAAACAGAGTGCTTCCACACCTGGAGAAAAAGCTGGGGCAGGGCAATTACTATTTCATCACCGAAGCTGAGGCTGAAGAATTCTTTGATCGGGAAGAGAAAGATGAGAACGATGCAATGGATTACCAAGTGCCGGAGGTAAAAAAGAACCTGATCCTGGATTTCGTCAGCCTTACAAGTGACCCGAAGAAGCTTCTAAGGAAAAATCCGGAAAAAGTAGTTGAAATATTGGAAAAGGCTGATATTATATTCTTCGAATATATGGCCACGGAGGAAGAACTTAGCAAAGCTTCGGCCGCCATTGGAGAACTTTTCGACTTCCACATCAGCGGAGAGCTTCTTTCTGAGAGCTTACTTTTTGGAAAAATGGCGCCTCCCGCAAACAGCAAGGAGATCACGAGACAAGCCGAACGGTTGTACTATATGGCAAACTCTGAACAATGGAAGGAAGGCTTTGCCGAGGTCGATAAAATGAGAATCCAGTATCCGGAAATACCTGTATTTCAATACCTTTACCTGAAGTTCATGGAATTGAAAACAGGTCTCGGAAACCTCCTGCATCAATTAAAAATACTTGCCGACCATGACCCTGATTATCTTCCTTTCGCCTATATGTATGCTTCGGCTTTTATCCTGAACAAACCCGACAAAACCTCTCCAAGGATTTCCGAGGAACTTTACCTGAAAAACTTTTGCCCCGGGCGCTCCTCGTTTTGCAGAGAGGAGGTACTGCTATTTATTCATCTGCTGATCCTGAATTATGGTCTTTCAGGTGAAATGGCAATGGTGGAAGAGATGTTGGCGTTAATGGGACGACAGTACCCCGGATTAATGCAGGAGGAATTACTTTTCTCAGCGAAGATTGGCAAAATACCCCACGTCGTGGATTGGTGCGGGAATTGGATTAAGGAGAATACCAATTGGACCTGACCATTAACACATAGCAGATGGACTTTGGCCTTACGAATGAGACGATTGAAAGAATCAATGCTGTTTTTGAATCCTTTCCGGAGGTTGACGAGGTCAGTTTTTATCGAAGTCAGAACTCCGAGTGAATGTAGAAGTCCGTTCTAACTTCGTACTTCTGGCTTCTAACTCCGCAACTGGACAACCAGTTGCGGCACCCCTACCGTCGCCTTCTCCCTGATCACCGTCAGGTTCATAATGTATCGATCCGGTTCGGCATTAGGGTCAATGAGGTACTTCGGAATGGTATGAGGAGCGTGATGCAATAGTCCGGCCGCAGGATAGACCTGTAGGGAAGTACCGATCACGACAAGAATATCAGACTTGCGAACCACAGAACCAGCCAGCATGATGTTGGGAACCTCTTCCCCGAACCAGACGATATGGGGACGAAGCTGGGATTCCTTCGGACATAGATCACCCAACTTCAGTTCCCATCCGTCGAGGGTAAATACCAGGGAGGGATCAACGGTTGACCGTACCTTTTTCAGCTCGCCATGCAGATGCAGGACTTTGGTGGATCCGGCCCGTTCATGCAGGTCATCCACGTTCTGTGTGACGATCTCCACGTCAAAATCTTTCTCCAGCTCCACCAATGCGTAATGGGCGGCATTGGGCTCCACCTCATGAAGCTGTTTCCGGCGCATGTTATAGAATTCGAGAACCATTTCCGGATCGCGCGCCCAGGCAGCCGGACTGGCAACCTCTTGAATGTTATAGTGGTTCCATAGGCCATCAGGATCGCGGAAGGTCTTGATGCCACTTTCGGCGCTGATGCCGGCACCGGAAAGAACGACGAGTTTTTTCATAACGAAATGATAAAGTACGAAGTACAAAGGTAGTACTTCGTACTTACGTTCGTACTTCGTACTTCTGGCTTCTAACTTTAATTCTTATCTTTGCCTCCTTTTGAAAGACCTGTCATGTACAACTACATCAAAGGCAATCTGACCGAGCGGAATCCGGCTTACGCTGTGGTGGAGACAGAGGGTGTCGGATACCTGCTCAACATCTCCCTCAATACCTATACCCGCATCCGGGAAGGAGAAACGTGCCTCCTTTATACGCACCTGGTAGTGAGGGAAGACGCCTTGATTCTGTTCGGATTTGCCGACCGGGAAGAGCGCGAACTCTTCCGGCAGCTGATCAGCGTTTCGGGTGTAGGAGCCAATACCGCGCGGATCATCCTCTCTTCACTATCCCCCCAGGAGGTGATCCAGGCTATCGGGATGGCAGATGTCCCTCTGTTGCAGAAGATTAAAGGGATCGGAGCCAAAACTGCACAACGGATCGTGGTGGACCTGAAAGACAAGGTCGCCAGGGGGCTTGTACCCCAAGAAAAATTGGGATTCTTGCACAATACTAAAAAGGAAGAAGCGTTATCTGGTTTAATAATACTGGGCTTTTCGAAGATGCTTGCGGAAAAAGCATTGACCAAGATCATCGAAAAGGAAGGGACAGACTTAACGGTGGAAGAGCTGATAAAACTGGCGCTCCAAATGCTTTAATGTGTGAGGAAATTTACACTTCTTTTACTTGTTTTCAGTTGCCCGTTATTCATGCGGGCTTCTTCTGTTGATGGAAGTAACCTTGTACCAATTTCCTTTTTACCAGATACTACCGGTACTGATACTACATTGACCTATCCGTTTACCCCTGAGATGGTTGATCCTTCTAATCCCGAAGTTCACCCCCTCTACCTGCAGAATCCCTCCAACATCACCACGGAGATCATCTATGATCCCGCAACACGACAGTATGTCAAGCAATACAGGATCGGAAACCAGACCTACCGGATCCCCACTACGCTCACCTTTGACGATTACCAGGAAGAGGATATGGAGACGATGGTAAAGAGTTACTGGAAAGAGCGCGCGGAGGCTGCCAGTATCGACAACAGCGGCGGACTGATCCCCAAGATCCACATCCCCGGCAAGGTGTTCGAGACCATTTTCGGGAACAATACGGTGGATATCCGGCCACAGGGTTCAGCGGAGATCAAATTCGGCATCGTGTCGAACAAACGCGATGACCCGGCTCTCAATACCCGTCAACGAAGACAAACCAACTTCGACTTCGATGAACGGATCCAGATGAACGTCATAGCCAAGATCGGTGATAAGATCGAGTTCCGGACCAGCTACAACACCGAAGCTACATTTGATTTTGAGAACAAGTTGAAGTTGAAATACGAAGGGAAAGAGGATGAGATCATCCAGCTGATTGAAGCCGGTGATGTAAATATGCCACTCTCCAGTACCCTGATAAGAGGGACGGAGGCACTGTTTGGCATCAAAACCAAGCTGCGATTTGGCCGGACCACGATAACAGCCCTCTACTCACAGCAAAAAAGCGAGACCAGGAACATCACGGTGGAAGGGGCAGCACAGAGAAGCGAATTCAGTATTCGTGCCGATGAGTACGAAGAGAACCGCCACTTCTTCCTTGCCCAGTATTTCCGTAACTCCTACAAACACTCCCTCAGCACCCTTCCCATCATCAGTACCAATATCAACATCCTGAAGATCGAGGTGTGGGTCACCAACATCGGAGCTGCCGTTACCGAGAACAGGAACATCGTTGCCTTCCAGGACCTGGGTGAAAATGCCCCCTACAATACCCGGAACTTCCAGGGAATCCCGGGTCGGATCTATCCGAATAACAACTCCAATACCCTCTTCAACAGGATCATGCCAAACCCGGCTGATACGACAAAGGTGAGGAATATCAATGTCGTTTCTGAGTACCTCAAAGGAGCCCCGTTTTTCCTCACATCAGGGATCGACTTTGAGAAAGTGGAGAGCGCCAGGAAACTGCTGCCTACCGAGTACTCCTTCAACTCCAAGCTGGGTTTCATCTCGCTTAATACCTCCCTGAACCCTGACCAGATCCTGGGTGTGGCCTTCCAGTATCAGCTTGTTGGCGATACCACTGTTTACCAGGTTGGAGAATTTTCCGATGAGGGGATCATTGCACCGCAGAGCCTCATTGTGAAATTGCTCAAGAGCACGGCCCTGAACACGCGGGTTCCTATCTGGAATCTGATGATGAAGAATGTCTATCCGCTGGGCGCCTATCAGATCCAACCAAACGATTTCACCCTCAACATCCTCTACTCAGGGAATGCCAACGGCGTACCAACTGCTTACCTGGAGGAGACCCGCGTCAAAGGGATCCCACTGATCCGGGTCCTCAACTGGGACAACCTGAATCAGCAGCTCAACCCCCCTGCCGACGGGCTCTTCGACTTCATCAATAACGCCACCACACAGGGAGGAACCATCCAGTCGTCGAACGGCCGCGTTTTCTTTACGGTACTGGAACCCTTCGGACAGGATCTCCGGGATTCGATCTTCGATCCGGCCGATCCCAAAAGATCCCTGGAGCTGGCCGACAAGTATTGCTTCGACTCTCTCTATACCGTTACCAAAACCATTGCGAGACAATATCCTGACAAGAATAAGTTTGTCCTGGAAGGATTCTATAAATCGACTACCGGGTCGGAGATTTCGCTCAACGCCCTGAACGTTCCCCAGGGATCAGTCCGCGTTTATGCCGGCGGGATCCTGCTGACCGAAAATGTAGACTATACGGTCGACTACACCCTGGGCAGGGTACGGATCATCAACGAGGGGATTCTGAATTCCGGTACTCCAATCAACATCTCCCTCGAAAGCAACGAGCTTTTCAACATCCAGACGAAGCGACTCATGGGCGCCAACGTGGATTTTAAACTGAATAAAAATTTCCAGATGGGTGCTACCATCATGAACCTTAATGAGCGCCCCCTGACCCAACATGTGAACTACGGGGATGAGCCGATCTCCAATACCATCTGGGGTGTGAACCTGATGTACCGCAAGGAGTCACGACTACTCACCAGGCTGATTGATGCACTGCCCCTGATCTCCACCAAAGCACCTTCCAATATTGCCATTGACGGGGAATTTGCCCACTTTATCCCGGGCCATTCCAAAGCGATTGGAAGAGCCGGAACTACCTACATCGATGATTTCGAAGGAGCAAAATCCACCATCGACCTGCGGAATATCGGAACCTGGTTCATGGCCAGTACTCCGCAAGGGCAAACTGATGCCACGATGTTCCCCGAAGCAGCTCCCGGCACCGGACTGGCCTATGGCTTTAACCGCTCAAGGCTGGCCTGGTATGTCATCGATCCGCTTTTTTACGACCGCAATACCAGCCTGGTGCCTCCGAATGTGACCAACAATGAGCTCTCCAGGCAATATGTAAGGCAGATCTGGGAATCGGAGGTATTCCCTAATAAGGAACCCCTTAACGGCGTTCCGGTCAACCTGGCGGTACTCAATTTGGCATTCTACCCTTCAGAAAGGGGGAGTAACAACTACGACGTGCTTCCCACAAGCTATTCCAAAGGGATTGGTGCCGATGGTCTGCTCATCCAACCAAACACCAGATGGGGAGGGATCATGCGCAGGATTGAGTCCTCAGATTTCGATGCAGCCAACATCCAATACATTGAATTCTGGATGATGGATCCCTTTGCCTACGACTCCACAAACTCCGGTGAGCTCTATTTCAACCTAGGGGATATCAGCGAAGATATTTTGCAGGATGGCAGGAAAAGCTTTGAGAACGGATTGCCTGTCAATGAAATCGTGACCAATGTCGATACCACCATCTGGGGGCGCGTTCCCACGATTCAGGCACTGGTAGAGGCGTTCGACAACAATCCTGCTTCCCGTCCCTATCAGGATGTCGGTTACGATGGCCTTGGCGACATCGATGAACTCTCCTTTTTTGACACCACCTACATGGTAAAACTCAACAACCTATTTGGACCAGGGTCTCCTGCTTACAAGCAGGCGGCCTTCGATCCTTCGGCCGATGATTATCACTACTTCAGGGGGGGCGATTACGATAACGATCCGTCATATGCCAGCGTGCTGGAACGCTACAAAAAATATAACAACACCGAAGGGAACTCACCCTCCGCTGAGACCTCACCCGAAAGCTATCCGACCCTTGCAACCACGCTTCCAAACGTTGAAGATATCAATAAAGACAACACCCTCAGTGAAGCAGAACGGTACTACCAGTACAAGATTCTGTTGCAACCGGAAAAGATGAAACCGGGGTTGAACTACATTACCAACGTCTATGAAGCGACCGATATCCCGCTGGCTGACGGATCCAGGGGGAGGGTCAAATGGTACCAGTTCAAGATCCCGATCCGGACCCCCGATAAGGTGGTCGGAGATATCCAGGGCTTTACATCGATCCGCTTCATACGACTCTTTCTCAAAGGATTTGAAAAAGAGGTGGTATGCCGTTTTGCCACCCTGGAACTGACCCGTGGCGAGTGGCGGCGATACGACTTCAGCCTCCTCGCACCGGGAGAATACATCCCCAATGAATACCAGAATCAGACCACTTTCGACCTCAGTACAGTCAGTATTGAGGAAAATGGCAGCAAAGAGCCAATTCCCTATGTGATGCCTCCGGGTATCCAGCGGGAGACAAACTGGGCTTCCACCAACTTCCAGCGACTGAATGAGCAGTCGATGTCACTCAGCATCTGCGACCTGGTTGACGGAGATGCCCGGGCGGCTTATAAGACCGTGGAGTTTGACTTCCGCCAGTTCAAACGGTTGAAGATGTTTGTGCATGCTGAACAGGCCCTCCAGAGCCAGGACCTGAAGGATGGGGACCTGACGGTATTCATGCGGATGGGCAGCGACTTCACCGAGAACTTCTATGAGTACGAGATCCCACTGACGTTTACTCCGTGGGGAACCAACGCAACCGATCCGGAAGCTATCTGGCCGGAAGCCAACGCATTTGACATCGATCTCGACCAGCTGGTAGAGGTCAAATATGAACGGATCATTGAGATGCGGAAACCCGGAAGCACACTGACCCTTTCGATGCCTTATTCGCAATACGACGGAAAAAACAAGGTGACCGTGGTGGGATCACCAACTATCAGCGATGTCAGAGCGATCATGATCGGGATCCGGAATCCGAAGAAAACCAGTACCTCGCCCGATGATGACGGCCAGGCTAAATGTGCCGAGATCTGGGTGGACGAGTTGCGTCTGAGCGATTTCAACAAAAAAGGAGGATGGGCGGCCGTTGCCCGGGTAGCAGCCAACCTGGCCGATCTGGGCCGGGTGCAACTTACCGGCAGTTATAGCAGTGCCGGTTTTGGATCGATCGAGCAGAAGACTACGGAACGTCCCATGGAGGCGGTGACATTGCTGGGATTTGATACCGATATTGAATTCGGGAAATTCTTCCCGGAAAGTACCGGTATCCGGATCCCGATGCATTTCGACTACTCCCTCCAAAAGATCATGCCTCTGTATGATCCGCTCAATCCTGACCTCTACCTCTCCGATGTGACCGATGCGATGGATACCAAGCATCAGAAAGACTCGATTCGGAGCCTGGCCATCGATTATACCGAGCGCAAGAACTTCAACCTGATGAATGTCAGAAAAGACCGGAAAAACAATAAGAAGGTCCGCCCATACGATATTGAAAACTTTAACGTGAGTTACGCCTATTCTGAGATCTTCCACAGCAGCCCGGATATCGAACACGAATTGCGCAGGCGATACTCCGGGGGAATTGGATACAACTTTTCCATCACCCCAAAGAATGTCAAACCTTTCGACAAATCGAAATTTTTATCACGTAACAAAGCTTTCCAGCTGATCAAGGATTTCAATTTCTATTACATCCCAAAGAATTTCTCGTTCCGGACTGATATGACCCGAGAGTATGATCAGCGGAAATTCAGGAACAAAAGCAGGGGGATTGTTCCAATGGAGACATTCTACATCAAGCGCTGGGACTGGACCCGTATCTATGACCTGAAATACGACTTCAGCAAATCGCTTCGTTTTTCCTGGGCAGCCAATGCCAGTTCCTTCATCAACGAACCGCCAGGGAAAATTGACAAATCATCCCGCGACCAAGTCTGGGACGAAATCTTTTCCATAGGAACGATGAACAATTACAACCAGCAGGCTTCCATTACCTGGGAGCTTCCCTTCTCCAAGATCCCGCTGTTGAATTTTATCAACCTTACGGCAGGGTATCAAACGGGCTATCGCTGGACAGCAAGTCCGGTCTCGGTACAGCAGAAGCTGGGGAATTTGATTGAGAACAATGTGACCTACGCCTTGAACGGAGGGATGAATATGGTCAATCTCTACAACAAGGTGCCCTACCTGAAAAAGATCAACCAGGGGGTCAAACGGTCGCTGGATCAGCGTTCCATGTTGCCCGGGAAACCGGGTGGGAAAGACCCTGGCCTTACGCAGACCAATGTACCTGACAGTCTGAAACCGGAGAAGCCCAAATTCAACGTAGGGAAATTCCTGGTGGAGGGATTCCTGAGGATCCTGATGAGCGTAAGAAAAACCACCTTCCAGTATACACAGGGGCACGGGATCATGCTCCCCGGGTTTACACCGGAACCCGACATCCTGGGGATCAACCTTTCGATGAATGCTCCTGGATTAGGATTTGTTTTCGGGCAGCAGAAAGATATCCGACAAAAAGCGGTGGAGGGTGGCTGGATGACGATGGATACTCTCATGAACTCGCCGTATAACGTGAAGTTCAACGAAAATCTGAACATCACAGCCAGTGTGGAACCGCTCCGGGATTTTCGGATAGAGGTGAACGTAACCAAGCAACAGGGAAGTTACCGCCAGGAGTATTTCAAAGCCGACCGAAATGGGAACTTTCATTCCTACTCCCCGCAACTCAACGGAAACTACACCATGTCGTATATCATCATAGGGACCTCTTTTACCAAAGATGTAGAGGAAAATATTTCCCTGTTGTTCGAGAATCTGAAATCATCCCGTTTGGTGATTGCCCAACGTTTTGCCCGGGAGAATCCCTGGTCGGACGGCATCGATTCACTGGGATACCCCAAAGGTTACGGAGCTACCAACCAGGAAGTGCTGGCCGTTGCATTTTTGGCAGCCTACAAAGGCAAAGATCCGTCGAAGATCGGTCTGACAGCCTTCCCTAAGATCCCACTTCCGAACTGGAGAATTACCTATGACGGATTATCCAAAATGAAAATTTTCCGCCGGGTCCTGAGGAACCTGACCCTGTCTCACTCCTACATAGCAACCTATTCGGTCGGAGGATTTGTGTCGAACATTCAATTCGAAGAACGCAATGGATTCCCATATGCTGTCAACGTAGCAGGAAACTTCATCCCGAAGCGGGAATTGAACGTGGTCACCATGACGGAGCAGTTCAGCCCCCTGATCCGGTTTGATATGGGATGGATCAACAGCCTGCTCACGACCTTCGAGATCCGGAAATCAAGAAACCTGAGTTTCAGCTTTGTAAATAATCAATTGACGGAAATCAAGAGCACCGAGTACATAGTGGGTGTCGGCTACCGATTTAAAAATATCAGGTTGAACTTCTCCGGACTTTTAGGAGGAGGGAGCAAAGCCCGCACTACCAGCGACCTGAACCTCAAACTGGATTTTTCCCTGCGACAAAACAAAACCGTTCTCCGCCGGGTGGATGAAGAGATCAACCAGGTATCGAGCGGACAACAGCGGATCGCCATTAATTTTTCGGCAGATTACAACCTGAGTGCACGGTTCAATATACGGTTCTATTTCGACAAGGATATCATGTCGCCGTATGTCTCAAATCAGTACAGGACCTCGAATACTCAGGGTGGTTTAGCCCTCCGTTTTACCCTTTCTCAATAATGAAAAAAAGGTTATTTTTACCGAAATAATAAACTGTAAAATCCATGAACGTTCCTGACAACCTGAAGTACACAAAAGACCATGAGTGGCTGAAGACCGACGGCGAATTTGCCTTTATAGGGATCACTGATTATGCACAGCATGAACTGGGCGATATCGTATTTATTGAAGTTGAAACTGTGGGAGAGACCCTGGATAGGGAAGAGGCTTTTGGAACCATCGAAGCGGTAAAAACAGTCTCCGACATCTTGATGCCGGTAGGTGGAGAGGTGCTTGAATTCAATGAGGAACTTTCATCCAAACCAGAGATCATCAATCAGGATCCCTATGATCAGGGATGGATTGTGCGGATCAAGGTTTCGGATCCCGCCGAGATGGAGGAGCTCCTTGACGCTGCTCAATACAAAGAGCTCATCCAGCCTTAAGCTGGAACCATCACCAAAGGCGTGCGACAATTTTTCCGAAATACCCGGTGGGCCATTTTGTGGGGAATCTTTATTTTTCTTCTCACCGGCATCCCTGGATCCGTTCTGCCGAAACTTCCCTCATACATCGATCTGTTTCAACCTGATAAGCTGGCACATCTGTTTGTGTTTGCTGTCTTTTTTATCCTGCTTATCAGAAGCTTTCGTAATCCGGGAACACCTTCTCAGGTGACCCGGAATCAGGTGTTTTTTGCATTTCTGATCAGCATGTTCCTCGCTGGCGCCACGGAGTTGCTTCAGGAGTTTGTAATCCCTTTGCGGGTTGCCTCCATCTGGGATTTCATCGCCAACCTAGCAGGATGCCTGGCGGGGTGGGGAATAATGAGAGTATGGACGAGGGACGAAGGACGTGAGACGTGAGACGTGAGACGTCCAACTTGTCTAACTCGTCTAACCCGTCCAACCAGTCCGCTTGTCCGCTTGTCCGCTGGTCTAACCTGTCACCTACCAATCACCTCTTCCCTCTTCCCTAAACTTGTATTGTCCAATTCTTTTACACTGACTGTCAATATTTTTGACCCATTTTACATGTGTTCCATAGTAAGGAAAAAATAATATATTGATTGCGAATATGTTAAATATCTGGCACGTTTTTTGCATAATAACCATAAATAACAATGAGAAAAATCTTCCTTTAATTCCTAAATCCTAAAGTTATAAAAAAGATGTTCTTTTTTAAATGTTTGATCTCAGCATCTTTTATGCTGTGTACTTCTATTACTTTTCCTGCATCTGTTACTTTTCAAGGTAGTGGAACAACAACTTCAATTGCCAAAGGTGGTGATTTCCTATCAAGTTCTGGGAGTTTATCTGGATTTGCAACTGGATATTACAGAATTATATTAACAAAATCAGGAGATTTTGAAGTTCAAAATTATTATGTAATAATTGGTGGAGTTATGTATAATAATAATAATATTGTATACTTGGAGAATACAACATATTCATTTAAAGTTCATTATACAGTTCCAACTTCTGTGTCTTGTGCTATGACCGGCACGTTTCGAGTTGAATTTTATGACAACCAAGATCGACAAATCACCGACAATTCAGGAAACGCTTTAGTGGTAAATGGTTCCATTTCCGGAAATACAGATATTTGCGGTCTGAATCAAAATAGGTCATTTTCATTAGCTCTTCCACCTTATTCAGGAGGCGGATCTTGGCAGTGGAATATCAACCAATCCGGTTGGTTAATTAATGGCCAGTCGCCTCCGGTTTCTACTTCCTCGCTTAATGTCACTATTACAACTCCAAATCAAGCAAGTACTGCCACATTATCAATCACTGGATCCTGGCTTTGTAATACGGTTTCAACTCCTATTCGCTGTAATCCTACGGCACCTCCCACGCCAACTTTTATAAATAAATATCGTCTGGGTTCCACCTGTTATTATTACCTTACGACAAATACATACTCAAGTGCCACATCCTATGAATGGTCATGCAATAGTAGTTTTTCGAATTCATGGATTACAACTAACAGTACTACTCAAACTATAGGTGTTAATTGTCCGGATCTGCTTGAAAGCACATCTGTTCCTGTCTATGTAAGAGCAAGAAATGGATGTGGTTCATCCTCCACTAAGTATCAATACACCTACTTCCCTCCACTTTCAAATTGTATGATGAAACCCGTTGTAGGAGGTGATACAACTTCAATAATTTCAGATCCCCTGGAACATGCTGTGTCTGAACATTATAAAATAAAAAATCTTAGTAATGGAGCCTTCGAAATTTTATTTGATAATATTTCAAATGATCGTATCGTTTGCATATATTCAATAAATGGAGCATTCCTAAATTCAATTCAATCGGGAGGAAATTCTATCAAAATCGATTTAAGTGCTAAACCTAAAGGTATTTATTTTGTAAAACTTACCGATATAGGTATTTCTGAAATCATTAAACTTGTTAATAATTAGCATCTATTTATTTGGCATAAATGGATAAACGAGTAGGATATTTACTGCTTCTGCTAGCCTCTTTCACTATTTTTCCTTCCACCTGTTTTCCTCAATTTATTATGCTGGGAGTAAAGGCTGGTGTAGGTATCTCAAGTGGTGATTATTACTTGAACGGAAAACTAGCTTCTGATCCTATGCTTAAAGGATTACTTGCTAATTTTAACGGGGGAATCACCCTAAATTTGAAAATAAAAGAGAGATGGTTTTTTCATTCTGAAATATTGTTTGAAGATAAAGGGGGTAGAATGGAGAATCATTCCGATACTTTGACTGGAAATATTTTAAATAATGGGTCGATGCCATACGATCAAGTAATCCGAAACCATTTATTTTATTTACATTTCCCTCAAACAATTCGATATTTAATACCACTAGATCAAAATGGGAGAAATTCTCTATATGTCGAGGCAGGACCATACTTTGCGTGCTATCTGATCACCAAGAGTGTTTGCATTACATCATATCCTTACTTAACAACAACGGACATTAAATTCTACGATAAGACAGCAGGTACATGGGCAGGGGAAAATAATCTACAACGATTGGATTGGGGTATGACAGTTGGATGCGGTTATTTGTTGAAACTCTGGAAAGGTCAGCTTGATTTCAATATGAAATTTGATCATATGTTACAGCCATCTGCCAAGGATCCATATTTAGGTAGTAAATATTACCAGTATGTTTTTGCTGCTACAATTGGATATGATTTTCCGGTGTTACAAAAAGCATACAAATGACCATTTAATGGTTGGTAAAGATTGGAGAAATTGATTGTTCACTAAACACAAAAAATACAATGAAAGCGCATACAGGACTTTTTCTTTTTATCGCTATTGCGGTCATGGGTCAATCCCAATCCATTGTTACTTCAGAGAAATCCTGGAGTAACGTAATATTCAATTAACTGGGGTATGCACGAGTCTCATGTTATTAAATAGGGTTTGCTGAAAAAGTCAGACAATAAATTTTAAAGATACACAGGGTTCTGATTGATAAAAGTAAAAAAAATGACCTGAGAGGAGGTTTTTAAAAAAGACAAAAATAAAGTCCTTCTCGAACTTTATCAGATTCATCACAAATATGATGCAGGCAATCCAACTTTCCGATGTAGACATCAACCGTGCTCTGATCTGATTCATGCGATATCCATTCTTTCCCTGTCCAAACTTACCTTCGATTTAATTTCGTTCGTTGTACTCCTTCTTCTTTTTTCGTTTCTGATAATAGGTTTCTTCTTCCACAGGAGGCCTTCCTAAAGGTTTGGCGGTCAAACGTATACCTCGCTCATTAAGATATTTTCTATTTTCGCGGGTGGCATATATTTTATCGGCTTGGACCAATTCGGGATAATGACCATGGATTGTTTTATAGGCTTCTATTGTCTAAACTTAATCCGAGTTTTGCACCAAATTCAACAGGCGCCTTTTGTTTGCCTCTGACAATTGGTCGTACATGAGGTTGATGAAGGCTTACGATCCGGTGAGGGCACACATGTGTTTTGTTTTCATACATGTACTTCTGTTGTTCAAAAACCGTTCTGATCACAAACAGGTAACGCTGCTCTCTGCGGGATAGGGGAAATTCCTTGTCTTCAAACATGTCCAGCATGTTATCAATATATTTGAAGTCCCTTCTCAGATATCCCAACTGGAATTTGATCCCCTTACGGATTTCTTTTTCGGTTCTGTGTTTTTTCTTTGCTATGGACAAATAATCTTTTCTTGCTCCCCAACAATAGGTGCGGGGTTTCTTAGGCAAATCAGACTTTCCATACAATATATCTATGATCTTTTCACACCATTCTCTGCTATCGTTCAGTAAATCAAGATCGGGCGGATATTTGATATATTGGTCGGCAACCGTGGCATCGATTTTCAAACTTCCTTTATTTGATTTTTCATTGCCCTCTGTATGAGAAGCTTCTGATGACTGTATCGGTGGATCGTTTTCGTGCTTTTCCCGGGTTGATTTTTTTACTGGAGTTTCTTCTCCCAAAGATTCTTCAATGATGATCTTATTGAGTTTGT
Source organism: Bacteroidota bacterium (assembly GCA_043810345.1). GTDB lineage: Bacteria > Bacteroidota > Bacteroidia > Bacteroidales > FEN-979 > QYOJ01. The sequence goes on from JBDROF010000124.1 coordinate 37,286, forward strand.
CGAACTCTAAGTTTCCCATGCGTTTGCGGAGTTCTACAAACAGGCTGGGATCGAATAAAGGTTCGGGCTGAAACTCGTTAAGTCCCAGAAAGTACTGCATGTATGGATTCTCAGATATCATATCTATCGTTTCTCTATCAGATAGTTTCAGTTTGTGTTTAATGACCAGCGAACCGATTACTATCCGGGCATCAATTGAAGGGCGTCCCATCTTGTTATCCAGGCAACACAGATAGACATTGGCTAATTTGTCCCAGGGCAATAAACTGCTAAATTTTACCCACCTGTTCGTGGATTTTAGCTTCAACTCAAATGGAGTTTTGAACTCTTCAATCGAAAGTTGGGAAGGACTGTTATACGTTATCATAGTGCACCGTCTTTTCATCTAATGTATAAAAACATCTGCACTTCCCAACATATTATATGCCGTTTTTATCAACTAGTTATCAACAAATCAGAGGTTTAAATCTTTTTTCAGCAAACCCTATTTACATAAGACGGAAGTGTATATTCCGCTTATTCTTCCTGCCTGGTATGAAAATGATTATAAACAATTCTTCCTTTTGCTTTGCCGATGACCGCCTGCAGCTCCTCCAAAGAGGCTTCGCGGATACGCTTCACCGACTTGAGTTTCCAGAGTAACTGCCGGGCTGTGGAATAGCCGATTCCCGGAATGTCGGTCAGTACCGATTTCACCGTTCCCTTCTCCCGCCGCTTCCGGTGATGCGTGATCCCGAACCGGTGTGCTTCGTCGCGCATCTGCTGGATCAGGCGTAGAGTCTCCGATTTTTTATCCAGGTACAGCGGCAACGGGTCGTTGGGATAGTAGATCTCTTCCAACTTTTTAGCAATGCCTATCACAGTCATTTTTCCTGTGAGTTTCAGCTTTTTCAGACTGTTCAATGCAGCAGAAAGTTGCCCCTTCCCACCATCCACAATGATTAACTGAGGAAGAGGTTTATTCTCCTCCGAAAGCCGTTTGTACCGACGGTAGATGATCTCTTCCATGGAGGCAAAATCGTCAGGGCCTTCTACGGTTCGGATATTGAAATGGCGGTACTCGCTTTTGTCGGGTTTCGCTTTTTTGAAACATACCATAGCAGCCACCGGATAATCTCCCTGTGTGTTGGAATTGTCAAAGCACTCAATATGTTCAGGGAGCTCCGTCATCCTAAGGTCCTTCATCATGGTCTCCAGGATCCGCCGGCTCTTGTGTTCCGGATCTACCAGCTCCTTTTGCTTCTCTTTCTCCAGCTGATAATAGCGGACGTTGCGCTGAGATAACTCAAGCAGCTTTTTCATGTCGCCGATCCTGGGCACAATAAAGGTGGCTTGCGACAGCTCATAACCCGGAGCAAACGGCACGATGATCTCCGGCGAACCGCTTTCAAACCGTTCCCTGATATTTGTGATGGCAATGGGAAGCAACTCTTCATCCGGCTCATCGAGCTTTTTCTGGATCTCTATGGTATGTACCTGGATGATGGCTCCATTCATCACCTTCATGAAGTTTACGTAGGCAGTGGTTACATCCGAAATGATCGAGAAAACATCTACATCATTGATATTGGGATTGACTACGGTGGATTTGCTCTGGTATTTCTCAAGGGCCAGGTATTTCTCTTTCACCAGATGGGCCTTCTCAAATTCCTGTTTTTCAGCATAACTCATCATCAGTTCTTTCAGCTGGCGAGCTACGCTATGCACATTCCCTTTGATGATATCCCGGATGCTTTGAATAGCAAGGTCATAATCCTCCTGCTCCTGCAGACCAACGCAGGGGCCTTTGCAGTTCCCCAGGTGGTACTCGAGGCACACCTTGAATTTTCCTGAACGGATGTTTTTATCAGTCAGATTCAGGTTGCAGTTTCGCAAGGGGTAAAGCTGGCGGATCAGCTCCAGGAGGGTGTGCATCAGTCGTACGTTGGCATAAGGGCCGAAATACTGGGAGCCATCCCTGATGAGGTTTCTGGTTGGAAACAGCCGGGGAAAGGGTTCGTTTTTAATGCGGATCCAGGGGAAGGTTTTGTCGTCCTTGAGCGCCACGTTGTACCGGGGCCGGTATTTCTTGATCAGGTTGTTCTCAAGCAACAGGGCATCCTGCTCGGTGTTCACCACGATGTACTTGATATCGGCGATCTTCCGGACCAGCATCTGCACCTTCCCGCTGATAGAATTGATCTTGGCAAAGTAGGAACTTACCCGCTTCCTCAGATCTTTGGCTTTCCCCACATAGATGATCCTGTTTTTCTCGTCAAGAAACTGGTAAACCCCGGGTTTTTGAGGCAGCCCTTTGACGATGCTATCGAGGTGGGAGAAATATGTTGAGAGGCTAGAGGCCATCCTTCGATTTACGATTTCCAGATTTACGATTTCTATCTTCTATCTTCAATTTCACAATTCCCTCTTACCTCTTACCTCTTTTTCACGTCCCACGTCTCACGTCCCACGTCTCACGTCCCACGTCCCGCGTCTCACGTCTCACGTCCCACGTCTCACGTCCCACGTCTCACGTCCCACGTCTCACGTCCCACGTCCTTCGTCCTTCGTCTCACTTCCTTCCCTGAGCGCCTCCCAACCCTGTGCCGTGATCTCCACCTCCTTCCCGTCGGGAGAGATCATCTGTTTCCCTTCGGCCGGGTTGGTCATATGGCCGATAACTGTGATCCCAGATACATCCTTGATCTTTTCGTAATCACTTTGCGGAATGGTGAACAGCAGTTCATAGTCCTCCCCTCCACTCAGTGCCGCCACAGAGGGGATGATCTTGAACTCCATCGCAATTTCCCGTGTCTGCGGATTCATAGGGATCTTCTCTTCATATATCTTACATCCTACATCTGATTGTCTACACAGATGTAATATCTCGGAAGCCAAACCATCTGAGATATCGATCATGGAGGCAGGTTTCACTCCGATGCCCTGGAGCAGCGACCGGATATCGGTCCGGGCTTCCGGTTTCAGGAACCGGCCGATCTGGTAATCCAATCCTGATAGTTCCGGCTGCATCCCGGGATTGGCCTCGAAGACCTTCTTCTCCCTTTCCAGCAACAGCAGGCCGATATAGGCTGATCCGAGGTCTCCCGTTACACAAATCAGGTCGCCGGGTTTGGCTCCGCTCCGGTAAATGATATCCTCCTTCGGAGCCATACCGATCACCGTGACCGAAATGACCAGTCCGGTAACATTAGAGCTGGTATCGCCGCCTACCAGATCGATCTGGTATTTTTCGCAGGCGAGACGGATGCCGGCATAAATTTCATCCAGCGCTTCCACCGTAAAACGGCTGGAAACGGCTATGGAAACCGTGATCTGACGAGGAATTGCATTCATGGCGGCAATATCAGAAACATTCACCACCACAGCTTTGTACCCCAGGTGTTTAAGGGGTGTGTAGGTCATATCGAAATGGATTCCCTCCACCATTAAATCCGTAGAGACGAGGCATGCCTCGTCTCTACGGGTGGGATCGGGGCATGTCCCGTCCGTACCGGTGGCGCTCTCCATCCCGAAATCGATCACAGCCGCATCATCGCCCACCCCCTTGATCGTAGATGGATTCTCCGTTTTGAACCGGTTTGTCAACCTGTCAATCAGCCCGAACTCTCCCAATTCTTCCAGTGAAATCAGTTTCTGCTTCGGCTCTTCCGGCTTCTTTCCTTTTTTCTCGTACATTAGTCTGGATTTTCTACAAAGGTCGGAAAAATTTGTCAGTGAGATATTTTTGACTAATTTTGTCAAAACAGATTTTGTCAAAAATGGAAACATTTGGGGAACAGCTCAGAAGGTACAGAACCGAACAGAAATTGCCACTTCGCGCCGTTGCAGCCTTTCTGGATATTGACCAGGCCATTCTCAGTAAGATCGAAACGGGAACGAGACGAGCTGCCCGTAACCAGGTTCTGAAACTCGCAGAATTTTTCGAGATAGATTCCACCGACCTACTTGTCACATGGCTTTCTGATAACCTGGTTTACGAATTGCAAGATGAAGATCTTGCCTTGAAGGCGTTGGAACTTGCCGAAGAGGTGATCGCTTACAAAGAATTTAAGAAGGTTGACCGGCAAAAGTTGATAAACCTGATAAAGGAAGAGATCAGGAAATTTCCTGCTATTGAGAAAGCCTGGATTTATGGCTCATTTGCAAAAGGAGATGACGGCCCTAAAAGTGATATCGATATTGCCATAAAAACGTCAGAAGATTTCACTTACTTTGATCTGGCAGAGGTTCAGCATCAGCTTGAGTCAATCGTTGATAGGAAAATTGATGTTGGATTTATTGATTCTTTTAAACCTTATGTTTTCGACCATGTTAAATCTGATTTAAAGGTTATCTATGAGAAATAGTCACGAAGAAAGTTACGAACGCTTAACGCATATTCCTGTTCTGAAACGGCTTGTCAAACAGATTATCAAAAATGAATTTTAAATGAATTTCCTCGAACTCGTTCAAAAACGCCAGAGCTGCCGGGCCTACGATCCAACCCGTCCGGTAGAGAAAGAGAAACTCGACCGCTGCATCGAAACCGTTCGGTTAGCTCCATCAGCTTGCAATTCCCAACCCTGGAAACTCGTCATCGTAGACGATCCTGAATTGAAAAATAAAATTGCAGCTGCTGCCGATTCCAGGTTACTCGGATTTAACCATTTTGCTAAGGATTCACCGATCCTGGTTGTGGTAGTCCGGGAAGCGCCGAACCTGACATCCAAAATTGGCACTTTGCTAAAGGACAAACCATACACAATCATGGATGTGGGGATTGCTGCTGAACATTTCTGCCTGCAAGCCACTTCTGAAGGATTAGGAAGCTGTATGATGGGGTGGTTCGACGAAAACAAGGTGAAAGAACTGCTGGGTATTCCAATGAAAAAGCGCGCCGAGCTGATCATCTCACTTGGCTACCCGTTGGATGATAAGCTACGCAAGAAGATCCGGAAGCCGGTGGAGGAGATGAGGTCGTATAATAAGTATTAGTGGGCGGTTCAGTTGTAGGGGCGGGTGCATTGGTAATAGTAGGGGCATTGGTAGTAGGGGCGGGTTCATTGGTAATAGTAGGGGCATTGGTAGTAGGGGCGGGTGCATTGGTAATAGTAGGGGCATTGGTAGTAGGGGCGGGTTCATTGGTAATAGTAGGGGCGGGTTATGAACCCGCCCCTACTGATTACCTAAATAATAGTATTTTTGCCATGAAAATTACCTAGATTTGCTATAAATTGCCGAATGATGGCATCCGAAAACAACCACATACTTGATACCTATACTTCAGGCGATTACAAATACGGGTTCCACACCGATATCGATACTGAATATGCCCCGAAAGGGCTGAATGAGGATACGATAAGGTACATCTCCGGAAAGAAGAATGAACCCGGGTTTATGCTGGAATACCGGCTCAAGGCATTCCGCCACTGGCTGACGATGAAGATGCCTACCTGGCCGCACCTGGAGATTCCCTATATCGACTTCCAGGATATCATCTATTATGCGGCTCCGAAAAAAAAGAAAGAGCTGAGCAGTCTGGATGAGGTGGACCCGGAACTGCTGGATACCTTTAACAAATTGGGAATCTCTCTTGAAGAGCAAAAAAAACTGTCTGGCGTGGCGGTGGATGCTGTGATGGACAGTGTTTCGGTGAAGACAACTTTCTCCGAGACCCTATCCAAATATGGAATCATTTTCTGTTCCTTCAGTGAGGCCGTTCGACATCATCCGGCCCTGGTGAAGAAATATATGGGATCGGTTGTTCCCTATACAGATAACTTCTATGCGGCTCTCAATTCAGCAGTCTTTAGTGATGGCTCTTTCTGTTACATCCCTAAAGGAGTTCGGTGTCCGGTTGAACTTTCTACCTATTTCCGGATTAACGCGGCCAATACCGGCCAGTTTGAGCGGACACTGATCGTTGCCGAGGAAGAGGCCTATGTCAGTTACATGGAAGGTTGTACAGCTCCTCAGCGGGATGAGAACCAATTGCACGCTGCTGTAGTAGAAATTGTCGCGATGAAAGATGCCGAGGTAAAATACTCTACTGTCCAGAACTGGTACCCCGGGGATAAAACCGGTAAGGGAGGGATCTATAACTTCGTCACCAAGCGCGGGATCTGTAAGGGAAACAGCGCCAAGATCTCCTGGACACAAGTGGAAACCGGTTCTGCGATCACCTGGAAGTACCCGAGTTGCATCCTGCTGGGAGATAACTCGGTGGGAGAGTTCTATTCGGTGGCGGTGACCAACAATTTCCAGCAGGCCGATACCGGCACCAAGATGCTGCACCTTGGGCGGAATACGAAAAGTACCATCATCTCCAAAGGGATCTCTGCCGGAAAGAGCAACAACTCCTACCGTGGATTGGTCAGGATCTCTAAAAATGCGGTTAATTCAAGAAATTACAGTCAGTGCGACTCGTTACTGCTGGGCGATAAATGCGGGGCACATACCTTCCCCTATATCCAGACGGAAAATAAATCCTCCATTGTGGAGCATGAAGCTACCACTTCCAAGATTTCGGAAGATCAGCTTTTCTATTGCCAGCAAAGGGGAATCGACACAGAAAGTGCCGTCGGCCTCATCGTCAACGGCTATGCCAAAGAGGTACTCAAACAGCTTCCCATGGAGTTTGCCGTGGAAGCACAAAAGCTGCTCTCCATCAGCCTGGAGGGGAGCGTGGGATAGCCTCGCCCCCTTCTCCCCCTCTCCTCAAAGAGAGGGGGTTGGGGGGAGAGGTCATAAAAGATCGTAAAAGACGCCGCATGCGGCGTCTCATTTAACCCAAACGAACAATGCTCTTGAAAATAACCAACCTGCACGCCTCCATCCATGGGAAAGAGATCCTGAAGGGGATCAACCTGGAGGTCAATCAGGGAGAGATACACGCCATCATGGGACCAAACGGGACGGGCAAATCCACCCTGGCTTCGGTCGTTGCAGGACGGGATGTTTTTGATGTAACGAAGGGGGAGATTCTGTACAAAGGCAAAGATCTGTTCAAACTATCTGTCGAAGAGCGTGCACGCGAGGGGATCTTCCTGGGCTTTCAGTACCCGGTGGAGATTCCGGGAGTGAGTATCACCAACTTCATGCGGACCGCGGTAAACGAGATCCGCAAATACCGGGGATTGGATCCGTTACCTGCAGGCGGATTCCTGAAAATGATGGAAGAGAAGAAGAAGCTGGTGGAGATCACCTCCAACCTCACCAACCGGAGTGTGAACGAAGGATTCTCAGGCGGCGAGAAGAAACGCAACGAAATCTTCCAGATGGCCATGCTGGAACCCACCTTAGCCATCCTCGACGAAACAGATTCGGGCCTGGATATAGATGCTTTACGAGTAGTTGCCAATGGGGTAAACAAGCTCAGGACCCCGGAGAATGCATTTATCGTGATCACCCATTACCAGCGCCTTCTCGACTATATTATTCCTGATTTTGTACATGTGCTCTATGAAGGGCGGATCGTCAAATCGGGTGGAAAAGAACTGGCACTTGAGCTGGAGGAGAAGGGATACGACTGGATCAAAGAGCCACAGTGATGGAATCCCCGGGATTGAATACTATAACGAGAGAACGGATGCTGGATCTTTACGAGAAGAACCACCAGCAGCTGATTGCCCGTGATCCTTCGGCGGTTCGTGCCAACCGCGAAAAGGCTCTGGCATCCTTCCGGAAGCTTGGCTTCCCGGATAAAAAAATGGAGGAGTGGCGGAACACAGATCTTTCTGAAAGCCTTGGACTATCCTATGATTATCCGCTGCAACCCTCACAGGAGGATGATCTTCAAAAGGTTTTCCGGTGTAATATTCCGCATCTGGATACTGCCGTAATCGGGCAGTTAAACGGCTGGTTTGTATCCAAAGATGTTCCCCTGATGGAGTTGGGCAATGGGATCATCATCGGGAGCCTGGCCGAAGCCATGAAAAAATATCCCCATCTGATTGAGTCCCACCTGGGACGGTATGCAGATGTGGATACCAACAGCTTTGCTGCCCTCAACACCGCCTTTGCCACCGATGGCACCTTTGTCTATATTCCGGATGGTGTGAAGAGTGAGAAAGCGGTTCAGCTGGTCAATGTGATCCAGCACCAGGAAAATATTTTCATCCAGTCGAGGAACCTGATCATCCTTGGCAAAGAGGCGCAACTGACCGTAGTGCACTGCGATGACTCCTACGATCTTCGGCCCGCCTTCGCCAACATTGTAACCGAGATTGTCGTAGGCGAAGGTGCATTTCTCGATCACTACAAACTACAGAACCTGAACAACAACTCCACGCTGGTGAGCTCCACCTGGTTTCACCTGGAACAGGAAGGAAAACTGGAGTCCCATTACCTGTCACTGAATGGAGGTCTTCTCAGGAACAATACCTTCGTCAGATTCAATGGACCATACGGGAATGCCAATATCTACGGGCTCTACCTGATGGACCGTAAACAGCATATTGATAACTTCGTAGCGGTCGACCATGCCTCCCCCGATTGCAGGAGCAACGAACTCTTCAAAGGGATCCTGGATGAACAAGCCACAGGGGTGTTCAACGGACATGTGCTGGTGCAACGGGATGCGCAGCGGACAAACGCTTACCAGAACAACCGGAACCTCCTGCTCACCGATGCAGCAAAGATCAACTCCAAACCCTTCCTGGAGATCTACAATGACGATGTCAAATGTTCACATGGTTCCACTACGGGACAACTGGATCAGGATGCCATGTTTTACCTTCGCCAGCGTGGGATAGAAGAGGATAATGCCCGGATGTTGCTGATGTTTGCCTTTGCGGATGAAGTGGTAAGCAAGATTGCCATTGAACCACTACGTTACCGGATTGAAGACATGGTGAAAAAACGCCTCCAGGGCGAACTGCAGATCTGTGAGCAATGTGTGCTTCACTGCAGCACGCCGGAGCATCCGGTAGAATTTAAGATAGACGTAAGTAAAATTTAAATAGTGAAATAGTGAAATAGTGAAATAGTGAAATAGCGAAATAGTAAAATTGAAATAGTAAAATTGTAAATCGTACTTCGTAAATCTTCAATTCAATCGTAATTCTAAAATCGTACTTCGTAAATCGTAAATCCTTTTCCGTGTTTTCAATAGAAAAAATCCGCTCTGATTTTCCGATCCTGTCGACAAAGGTCTACAACAAGCCGCTTGTCTATTTCGACAATGCCGCTTCCACCCAGAAGCCGAAGCAGGTCATCCGGGCCATCACCGAGTATTATGAAAAAGAAAACTGCAACATCCACAGGGGGGTTCATTTTCTGAGTGTGAAAGGAACGGAAGCTTACGAGCATGCCCGATCCGTGATCCGTGATTTTATTGGGGCAAAGCATACCCACGAAGTCATCTTTACACGTGGGACCACCGAAGCCATCAACCTGGTCGCCGATTCGTTCGGAAAGAAGTTTCTTTCGGAAGGGGATGAGGTGATCATCTCTGTGATGGAGCACCACTCCAATTTTGTCCCCTGGCAGCAACTATGCCTGGAGAGAAAGGCTTCACTTAAATTCATCCCCTTGGTGGAGGACGGCACCCTGGATATCCCTGCTTTCCGGGAGTTGATCACGGACAAAACCCGACTGGTGGCACTGACGCATATTTCTAACGTGTTGGGAACGATCAACCCGGTGAAAGAGATCATTGCCCTGGCCCATCAGAGCAACATCCCAGTCCTGATCGACGGGGCACAGGGCGTCGCACACATGACCGTGGATGTGCAGGAGCTGGATGCTGATTTTTATTGTTTCAGCGGACATAAAATGTATGCTCCGATGGGTATCGGCGTGCTGTATGGAAAAGAGAAATGGCTGGAAGAGCTGCCCCCATACCAGATGGGAGGAGAGATGATCAAGGATGTTTTCTTTACTCATACCACCTTTAACGAACTCCCCTTTAAATTTGAAGCGGGCACGCCCAATGTGGAGGGAGTCATGGGCCTTCTTGCCGCGATAACCTATCTCCGTGAGATCGGGATGGACAGGATCGAAGCCTATGAAAAAGAGCTTCTCGACTATGCCACCCTAAAACTCCTGGGCATTGATGGCCTTAAGATATATGGAACCGCCCCGCGCAAAGCCAGCCTCATCTCATTTCTCCTGCATAACATCCATCCCTACGATGCCGGAACGATCATCGACAAAATGGGTGTGGCGGTACGCATCGGTCACCACTGTGCGATGCCGCTGATGGAGTATCTGAAGATCCCCGGTACCATCAGGGCTTCGTTTGCGTTTTACAACACGAAAGAGGAGATTGACAGGCTGGTTGAAGCTGTGATAAAGGCGAAGGAGATGCTTTTGTAATTACGAATTACGAATGAAGCATTACGAATTTCCTAATTTCCTAATTTCCTAATCTCGAACTCTATCAAATGTACTGCAAAAACCCAGTTCTCTTCCAGATTAACACCCGCGTTCTCCTCACAGAGATCTCCCGGAAGTTGAACCGAAAAGCTACGCTCGACGATATCGCCGAAGAAGAGATCGAAAATTGGTCGGAGGCTGGTTTCAATTGGATCTACCTGCTCAGTGTCTGGCAAACAGGCGAAGCGGGCAGGCAGATCTCCCGCACCAATCCCCTATGGAGAAGAGAATTTGAAGAGACCCTGGACGACCTGCAAGAGCAGGACATCGTCGGTTCGGGTTTTGCGATAAAGGGATACGAGGTAGCCGATTCACTGGGTGGACCGGAGGCGCTGAAGCGGTTCAAACAGCGGATTTCCGGATACGGAATGAAGTTGATGTTGGATTTTGTGCCCAACCACTTGGCCCCCGACCACCCCTGGGTGCAGGAGCATCCCGATTACTTCATCACAGGGACAGAAACGGATCTTGCCCGTGCTCCGGAAAACTACACCTGGGTGCGACGCAAACACGATGAACGGATTCTCGCCTATGGACGCGATCCATACTTCTCCGGCTGGCCCGACACCGTTCAACTGAATTATGGAAACCCGCATCTGCAGGAAGCGATGAAAGAGCAACTGCTGAAGATTGCTTCCCGGTGCGACGGGGCACGGTGCGACATGGCTATGCTGCTACTGCCGGAGGTATTCAGCCGGACCTGGGGGATCGGCATAGAATCCTTCTGGCCGGATGCGATCCATCGTGTAAAAGAGACACATCCGGATTTTATCCTGATGGGAGAGGTATACTGGGACATGGAGTATGTCATGCAGCAGCAGGGGTTTGATTTTACCTATGATAAACGACTTTACGACCGGCTTCGGGCCGCAGAGGCAATACCCGTACGGGACCATCTGAAAGCCGGTCTGGATTACCAGGAAAAGCTGACCCGGTTCCTGGAAAATCATGATGAACCACGCGCCGCTTCCGTTTTTCCCTGGGATCAGCACCAGGCCGCAGCTATCCTCACTTTTCTCACGCCCGGATTGAAATTTTTCCACCAGGGCGAATGCCAGGGCCGGAAAGTGAAGGTGTCACCGCACCTCGGCAGGGCGCCGGAAGAGCAGCCGGATGTGCTGACCGAAGCCTTTTATGTTCAGCTCCTTACCCTTTTGAAGCGACCCCTGTTCCACACCGGAGATTGGCAGTTGCTGGAGCCGGTATCGGCCTGGAACGGCAACTCCACCTCCCGGAACTTCATTGCCTTCTCGTGGTGCGACGAAGATTCCCGCCTGCTGCTTGTGGTTAATTATGCCCCGAACCAGGGTCAATGCCGGTTGTTCCTGCCCTTTGAAGGAATAGCTGATCATAACTGGCAATTGCATGATCCGGTCAAAGATGAATTATATCAGCGGGAGGGTGCTGACCTTGACGCAAATGGCCTCTATGTCGACCTGGAAGGATGGGGCTTTCATATTTTCGAATTAGGAATGACGTAAGATTTCGTGCCTGCTTGTCCACCTGTCCGCTTGTCCGCTCGTCCGCTTGTTATGTCAATAACTATTTCCCTTTTTTCTCTGAAAATTCATGGATCTGATGTATATTTATCAAATCCAAAATCCACCGGCCATGAAAGCATTCATTCCTGTCACTGCGAGCGCAGCGAAGCAGCATTCATTCATTGCGCATCCCGAAATTGCGGGATGAAGCAATCTCCATCCTACTGATCGCGCTTCTTTTCAGCGCCATACCCCTTCACGCACAAGTGATCCCGATCAACCAAACCTTCTCTTCTGATACCATACTCACACCCTTTTCAGGATCCACACCCGTCTATTCAGTAAATATTTCAGGCGGAGTAAACTTACTCAGCGACTCCAGCCTGGTAAGGGTGGTACTGATCGACACGTATGGGAATCACTACATGATTTTTGAATCCTATCCGTTGATCACTCATGAGAATGCCTATGATACCCTTCATGCCTCCGATGAAACCACCTTTCTGGATGGAGTAATATGCGACTCACTCCGGATCGATATTATCAGCGCCTTTCTGAATCTGGACAGTCTGAAACTGGACACAGCCTATATCTCCAATGCGCCTGAAATGCAGGCTCAGGCAAAATGGGATCATGATTCCATTAAGATTGCTATCATGAACCAACGGATTGTGGAGGAGCATATGTATTGGCGTGCGGGGAGGACCTCTATCACTTCTATGTCTTTTGAAGAGAAATACAGATTGCTTGGTGATAAATATAATTGGGTTGGATTTGATTATTACATCGGTGGCATCTATGAATTCATTCATAAACGTGTTTCAGGTAATCCTATAACAAATGTTGTAGGTTCGTTTGACTGGAGGTTCAGGCATGGAGCAACCAACCCTGAATCACCTTATTATGATGGCGATCCAAACGAAACAGGTTGGTTAACACCACTTGAAGATCAATCAGTATGTGGTTCATGCTGGGCTTTTACATCAAGTCATACGATAGCCGATTATTGTAACTTGTTTTTTAGTGATCATTTAGATTTTGATTAATCTGAAACGGAGCTTTTAAGCTGTAGTAAAACATTAAATCAAACTCCAATTCAACCTTGTGGGGACTGTGGCAATGGTAATTTTCAATGTGCGATAGACTGGATAGATGATGAAAATATTCATTTCGAAAATAATTGTCAAAATTATGAACCTCCATTTATCTATTCTTGTAATGGACCTCCTCCTGTTTGTTCTGGATCAGAAATGATTGGAATTGATGGCTGGAATATTGTTCAAGGATGGACAAATTTGGATATTCTAAAAACAGCCATTATTACAGCAGGCACACTAGCTTCTGGGATTGAGGAACTTGACCATGCCATGGTACTCATAGGATTCAACACAGGAAAAATTGGAGATATTGTATATGAACCTGAAGATCCAAATGAGAACCCGATTATTCTAGACGTAAATTCATCATTAATTGGGCAAGTATATCTTGTATTTAAGAATAGTTATGGGCAGAATTCGTCCCCCTATATTAGTTTTGCATGGAATCCTAATAATCCAGTAGATATAGCAACACCTGTTAAAATCACTGGGGGTATTTCTGTCAATACATCAAATCCGCCACAGCAACAATTCTTTGATAGGGATCATGACGGGAAATCCGGATTACACCCCGGAGAGTGGAGGCCAGTGGACACCATATCCGGTATATCCGTCCGGCGGGATCATTCTCGCCGCATCTGCCATCTTTAGAAACAACAAGACCGATGTCAGGTTTTATCCATACAGGGATTATGATGGTTTCGTGAATCCAAAACCGAATGTCAGTGTTTTTCAAAACTGCACTTTTGAAACAACCAAGGAGTTATTGAATAATACTAAACCGGATTACCATGTCAGGCTTGACGGAGTGAATGAAGTTGTTTTTAAAGGCTGTACCTTTACGAATTCAAGGGACGGATCGGTGTTGTTTTCCGATAGAGGGATTGGCGTGTACTGTTACCATTCACAGGTAAGGTTTGAGAAAACCAATTTATCAGGGATAACCTGTACATTTGAAAAGATGAAATACGGTATTTACAGCCTTTACAGTGGTTTGGGAAGCGCTTCGTTAACGCTCGATGAATGCGAACTCAATGGAAATCAATTTGGTATCTATGCCAGTGGATTCACGCAGGTGGCTCCGATAACCATAACTGATTGTAATGTAAATATGGATCAGACTTTCGGAGCATCAGAATTTTATGGAATCTATCTGAATAACTGCACAGGTTTCGATGTGCGGCAAAATCATTTTTCTGCATCTTCATTGTTATCGAATACTTTTGGGGTAGTTGTAAACAACGCAGGCAGTGACAACAATTACATTTATGATAATTATTTTGAGCATTTGACCTATGGACTTCAGGGATTGAACATCAACCGGAACAGTAAATGGATCATTGAGGGTGAGGTTCCTGTATTTGTTCCGACGGGGTTGCGGTTTATCTGCAACAAATTCCATGATGCAGGATGTCCCAATGATTTTTTGATCAATGAAGACATGGAATATCCTCCAACCCAACCAGGAATTGCTTATTACCAGCGAAATGCATCCAATGCTTCTAACCCTACACAGGAACCGGCAGGAAATACCTTCACACAAAGCCATGGAAGTCTGACCGATGAGTTTTATGATATTAATATAAGCACCGAAGTTGGGAGTATTCTTTATTCACATCATACTTCATCAATTCCTCCAGATTTGAGATTAGAACCAAACGATGTTTCAAATCAGGATAAAGTTAACTATGATCCAAGACCTGAGGTTGGTGACTTTGTGGAAAACAGTTCTTCCACTCAATCCTATGATGTGTATCAAGACCTAATGGGATCCTCACCATATTTATCAGATACAGTATTGAAAGTTTCCATTGAAAAAGAAGATGTGCTTCCAAATGTTATGATCCGGGATATTATGGTTGCCAATCCACATACAGGGAAAAGCGATAATTTGCTGACAGCTCTGGACAACCGGTTGAATCCCATGCCTGACTCGTTGTGGTTTGATATCATTGATGCGGCAGACTCACTGGGAGGAAAAGAGATTCTTGAAAATCAATTAAGTTCATGGATCCAGAGAAGAGACATTTGCGTTAATCATTTGATCGGATTGTACCGGAATGATACCATACATTCCTGGGCTCCGGACAGCCTGATCAACTTGTTTGAATCAGATGACCGGGTATCATCCCGTTATTTGCTGACTCAGTATTATCTGGACCGTTTCAATTTCTCAGAAGCCAGTTACGTACTTCAGAATATCCCTTCAGAGTTTTCCTTAAGCGAACGGCAATCGGCCACCTATCAAAAGATTCTTTCACTGGTTGATTTGTTTCCTCAGTTATTCAATGATACACTTGGGTACCTGGTTCCGGACAGCATTCAAGCGCCCATATTGGAACAACTGGCTGATGCCGGTTATGAACTCCCCGGAGCCTGGGCAAGAAATATCCTTGTTTCAGCAGGATTACTGGATTATCAGGAACCACTTGTCAGCGAAACCACACTGAAATCATCACGGAGAGACCGGTTTACATGGACTCACTCCCGTCCTATCGCCGCTGATCTGAAAGTTTTTCCCAATCCTGCCAAAGATTTTGTGATTGCAGAGTATAAAAAGAACAATGTTCTTGACCAGGTTCAGATAGTAGTTTTGGATGCAAAAGGGATCAAAATACGATCCTATGCGTTGCAAAAGGCGGAAAGTCAACAATTAATTCCAACTAATGGTTTGCCATCGGGGATATATTTGATTCAGTTACGCGTTAATGGATTACCAACAGAATCCCGAAAAGTAGTTATTATCCGGTAAGAGAGGCTCGTTATGAAATTGAAACTTCTTATTATAGAGGTATTCTCTTTGCTTTTATTTGTAGAAATTCAGGGTCAGCAGTGGATAAGGATATATGGAGATTCTGTAAATACAGTTATCAATACTGTTTTTGAACACTATGATAAAGGATATATTTTCTCTGGAGAAAGATATAATCCTGGATTTACAGTATATGGTTGGATTCTTAAAACGGATATTAATGGGGAAGATCTTTGGTCAAAATCCCTGGGGAATCTTTCAACTATAACCCGTTTGTTTAGCGCAAAATCAACGATTGACGGAGGGGTTATTGAAGTAGGATTATTCAAAGCATCTTCCCCGGGATGTTGCGATCCAATGATTATAAAACTTAATTCGTGTGGGGAAAAAGAATGGTGTAAAATATATTATGCTCCTTATTGTTATAGCACTTGTTACGACATCTGTCTTCTTGATGATGGAGGTTATATTGCATTAATGGACCATTTGAAATCAGGTGAAGAGGAAACAATTTGGCTATTCAGACTAGATAGTTTGGGAGAGGTTATTTGGGCCCAAGTATACGCAACTGATCCTTCGTTTGAATCAGAGTGGTCACATTCATTACTAAAAACGACGGATTCTTGTTTTGTAATAACTGGAGAAGCTTATTACCCTGATTCGACCTATCCGAATAAATGGATCATTAAAATAATCCTGATCAAAGTGAATCTGAACGGCGAGGCCATTTTTGAGGTTCCCTGGGGTACAAACAACGGTATTTACAGTGATGGAAGGCTTTCGGTAATTGATGTGAAAAACAATATTTACACTGCCGGCAGAAGGGCGAGAACATCAGCCCCTTACGGAGATTCACCCTGTTTGTTCAAAACGTCAGTAACAGGAGAGCCTGTTTTTTATAAAGATTTAAAATCAACCACCATTGCTGGGATTGCGACTACCATCAATTGGTTTCAGGACTCATCATTGGTATTCTGTGCTCAATGGAAAGAAAGTTCGGGAATTGATACAACAGGAGCAATAAAAACAGATTCTCTTGGTAATGAAGTAAAGAGAATTGTATTTCCCGATAACTATGGTATCTATGGTTCAGATATAACCTTTAATAACAGACTCATCCTTGGTGGTTCAGGATATAGTTCGGGGTATCTCTATGGTTGTGCGTTAAAACTTACATCCGATTTGGAATTTGACAGTATCTACACAACTCCATTTACCTATGACAGCTTATGTCCCCATCCAATCATTTCAGATACTATTTCACTTGATGATTGCGAAGAGGTGATTGTGGGAATTGATGAAGCGCTTCAGAATCCGGAGACAGCGAAGTTGCATGTGTTTCCTAATCCGTCGACAGAGCGGATTACTATTGAGATACCGAAGTACCTGGTCAGGCGGACAGGCGGACAAGCGGACGGGCGGACAAATGGATTAGGAATTTCGGCAACGACGATTTACCACCAATGGAAAGAGGTGCGTTTGGAGGTATTTGACCTGTTCGGCCGGTTAATGTACTGTGAAATGATACCGCAGCAAGAGAAACCCGTCGAACTTGATATTTCCACCTGGCCGGGAGGGATGTATGTGGCGAGGATGGTATTTATGAACGAGGTGGTGGGGAGTGCGAAGTTCATTGTGGAAAAATTATAGCAACTGCTGAATTTATCATTACCCGATGAACGGTTTGTCACTAAAAATAGAGATAATTGCTCTGGTAGTATTTGCGATTACAGGAACAACTAAGATTACCTGTTTCGCTCAAAAGAATGAGATCTGGCAGAGAACCTATGGGATACCTGATAGATTTGATAATATCTACTCTGCGAAATCAACATATGACCATGGTTTTATTTTAGGATTGGCTTCAACTATGAATTCCTATAATGAATATCTTACATGGCTGATAAAAACTGATATTAATGGGAATGTACTATGGTCCAAATCTTTAGTTAATTCTGATCTGTTTTTCTTAGTTAAA